>NZ_NEUF01000012.1 GCF_002910915.1 Streptomyces sp. SM10
ATAAGCGCCGGCCCTCGCTAGCCGTTACATAATTGTAGAGCGGCGGCGCTCGACTGCTGGTGGCGAGGTGGAGCTGACTTGCGTTGAAGCGCCCTCCGGGCACCCCTCCTGCACCTGATGTGTACCCATTATGTAACGCTCTCGGGGTAACGGTGCACAATTACGTAACGATCACTCTTCGTGTTTATAAGTAGTGGTCTGGACCTCTTACGAAACACTAGATGCCTGAAAGGAGTTACAGAAACCTCCCCAGAGAGATTCTGTAAACTCACTGAGAGAGCGGCACACATTTCTGGTGCATTCACTCGCGTTACATTATCTGTTTTCTGGTGGGGCGTTGGGTATTCTGTACCGATTCTCTACGGATGGTGCTCTCCAAAGGGGTGAATCGTTGTGTCGCGAAGCAGAATATCAGGACCTAATTTGGGGCTCATTTTTCTTGTGCTCGAGTTTCTTTGTGGTGGTCGGCGTGAAAATGACATGGTCCTTCGTCACTCATGCCAGCAACGAGTGAGCATCACCCGTCAGCGTCAACGACCAGGTCACCGCACCTGCGCCACTGACGCTCAGACGACGAGGTCCAACTGACACTCCCCGCAGACCATCAGTCTTACGGGGCGCCGAGCGCCGCTTTGGGCCGGTCAGGCCGGCTGCGGGCGGTCGTGTCAGGCGCCGATGCCGATGTAGGAGACGTAGGTGTAGGCGCCCCAGTCGGAGTCGAGTTCGGCGATGATGTCGTCCCAGAGGTCTTCCATGGTGTCCAGGTCGCTGGCGACGAGGGCGTCGACGGCGTCGTCCCAGATGTAGCGGACCTGCCGGTGTTGGATCCTCAGGTTGTCGCGGCGGCGTGGCTCGTCGACGGTGGTCTGGTTGACGGGGTGGATCTCGATGCGGGTGCCGCGGCCGTTGCGGTTGAGGTGTTGCTTGAGGGCGCCGGGGTTGGTGAGCACGTTGTGGGCTCGTAGGTTCCAGTAGGCGGTGTCGATCGCTTCGAGGTTGGCTGGGCGCGGGCGCTGGGTGCCGCGGGTCCAGGCGCGGATCGTGGCGGGGGCGGCGTGGATGCCGGCGTCGGTCAGGGCTTGGGGGCCGCTTTTGGTGGTGGTGAGGTAGCGCATGCGGGCTTTCAGGCCGCGGCGGGTGTCGACTGGGGATTTGATTCCGCCGTCGATGATCATGCGTTCGAGGGCGTCTTCGAGGGCGCGGGCGAGGGCGATTTTGCCGTGGACGTTTCCGGGGTCGCGGTCTGCGCCGTAGTTGCCGAAGTTTTTCCATCCGTCGGTCGACATCTATCGAGCGCTCTTCCTTGGCAGGGGGTATTGGTCTTTTTGTTTCATCTGGGTGGTGAGGCGGCCTTCGGTGAATACGGTGCGCCAGTCGCCGGCTACGTGGAGTTCGTCGGTGCCGCGGACGCGGACGACGGTCAGGCCGTTGCTGTGGGCGCGGTGGGATTTATACCAGAGGTTAGCGAATGCCTGGGAGCGGATGATGTGCATCCAGTCGGGTCGGCGGATGTCGCGGTTGACGCTTGATTCTCCGATGGTGGAGGTGAATTTTGAATACATGGCTTTGATGTATTCGATGGTCACCGTGTCGTCGGCTTTGAGGGCGTTTGTGCGGGCCTCGGTCAGGATACGGCGGAATTTTTCCAGGAGGCCTTCGCTGGCGCCGGAGGTCCAGCACTCGGTGATGTGTGGGGCCTCGCACAGGCCCAGGCGGGCGCAGCGGATCAGTAGGCGGATGGTGGCGTCGTCGAGGAGGACGGGGCCGTCTTCGCGGCGGTTGCCGATCGGGTCGGGCAGGTGGGGATGGTGCCAGGTGGGGCGGGTGGGAAGGTGGTAGATGCCGGAACGCTTGGGGTCAAAGCCACCGTTGGGTTCGTGGATCAGGGCGCCGATGGGCAGGTGGGTCTTGAAGGCAGACAGGAAGCTGGCGTTGGTGTCGAGGGCGTTGACGGTGATCGGGGGGTGGGTGCCGTTTTGGAGGGCTTCCATGAGGTGGGTGTTGGTCCAGTTGTGGCGGCCTTCCCAGATTTCGTCGGCGCCGTCCTTGGTTTTCTTGCGGAGGAATTCGAGGGTTTCCGGGTAGACGGTGTGTTCGTAATTTCCGCCGACGCGGGTGGCTTCGAACAAGGCCATTGCGTTCGGTACTGCCTTTTTCACCAGGGCTTCGGTTGCGGCGGTGATGTCACCGTCGTGGTCGTGGAGGGCTTCGTCGACGGCGTGGGTGATCATGCCGGTGAAGTAGCTGTAGTCCCGGTTTGCGTAGCCGCCTTCGGG
>NZ_NEUF01000013.1 GCF_002910915.1 Streptomyces sp. SM10
CCGGTGACGAACACGTTGCGGGCGTCCGGGTGGCGGTAGAGCAGCGAGCGCGGGTAGAGGTAGGGCACGATCACGGCGTGGTCCATGGTCAGCCGGTCGATGCGGTGCCAGATGGCCGCGCGCTCCGCCAGGTCGCCGCTCACGGCACCCCGGTCGAGCAGACCGTTGATCTCCGGGTCGTCCAGCTCGCCCATGTTCTGGTTGCCGCGCTCCTTGATCGCGCGCCCGTCGACGATCTGCTGGAAGAAGCCGTAGCCGTCGGGGAAGTCGGCCCCCCAGCCGAACATGATGATCCCGATGCCGTGCTCGCGCAGATACTCCGGGCTGCCTCCGTAGCGGTCGAAGTAGTCCCCCGACGGGAAGTCCAGCACCTCTGCCTCGATGCCGACGCGCGCCAGCCCGGCCGACAGCGCCTCGGCCGCGCGGTACTCCTTGAGGCGGTCCTTGCGGGCGGCGATCTTGGTGCGGAAGCCGTCCGGCATTCCGGCCAGGGCCAGTTCGGCGCGGGCCGCCTCCAGGTCACCGGTGCCGTCCTCCCCCACCGGATAGCGGTCGAAGGGCTGGTAGCCGTCGATGGTCGGCGGAAGGATGGTGGTGGCGATGTCACCGCCGACGGGCCCTCCGTACGCCGCCTGCATGGCCGCCTTGTCGGTGGCGAACTGCACCGCCCGGCGGCAGTGGACGTTGTCGAACGGGGTGATCCGGCTGGAGAGGCAGTAGATCCAGGTGAACCCGGTCAGCGGGTTGTCGGCGTTGGCCCGCAGCTCCGGGTCGGCCAGGATGCGCTCCTGGGCCGCGGGCTGCACCCCGAAGCCCGCGAGGTCGATGTGCGCCTCACCGGAGAGCAGCATCAGGTCCACCTCGTGCGGGTCCTTGCCCAGGTGCACCTCGATGCGCTCGGCACGCTGCCGGCGCACCGGGTCGGTCTCCGGGTCCCAGTGCGGATTGCGCTCCAGGACGACGAGCTTGCCGCGCTCGTAGGAGTCGACACGGTAGGGGCCGGTCGCCACGGGGCCGAGGCGGTAGCCGATGCCGGTGTCCCGGTCCCGGGGGACCGGGGTGGTGCTCGGCATGGTCGCCAGCAGGTCCATGCCCGCGAAGGGCTCCGTCAGCCTCAGGACCAGGGTCCGGTCGTCGGGCGTCTCCACCGTGACCGGGCCGTCCACCTCCGGCTCGCGCCAGGGGCCGCCGTAGTCGGTGCCCAGCAGGTGGCGGAAGTAGGTGGGGCCGACGCCCAGCACGTCCGTACCGTAGTTGCTCCTGGCGATGGCGTACTTGACGTCCGCCGCGACGACGGGGGTGCCGTCCTCGTAGAGCAGTCCCGGGCGCAGCCGGTAGGTCCAGGTCCGTCCGCCGTCCGACGCCTCACCGAGCGACTCGGCCAGGTCCGGGACCAGCCGCTGGCCGGCCTTGCCGGGCGCGGTGTCGAAGGTGACCAGGGTCCGGCCGATGAGGCGCAGGAAGTTCCAGGTGTAGGCGTAGTACGTATTGCCGGGGTCGAGCGAGTCGAAGTCGTCGGTGCGCACGAGGCGGAGGGTGCCGCCCAGCGTTTCGGTCGGGGCGACCACGCCGTCGACGGCGGCGTCGAAGCCGGTGGTGCCCGACTGTTCGGTCTCCATGTCCCAGCCCTTCTCGCGGTGATTTCCGCGCCATTCTGCGTGGACGCGGGCGCCCTGGGGCGGGGCGGAGGGTGCGGGCGCATAGCCGACGGCGGGTCGGTATAGCGGAAGAGGAGGGTGAGAGGGGGTGAAGAGCCCTGGCTGATTGGCTCGCGTCCCCCCACGCGCGAAGCGGACGCCGCTTCCCCCCACGCGCGACACGGGCGTCCGTACGAGAGGCGAGAAGAACATGCCCCGAAGAAGAAAATGGCATATACCTGTCATTACTGTCGCCGCCACCGCTCTGCTGGCGGGCTACCCGTCGGTGTCGATGGCCAAGGCTCCCACCCCTCCCCCGGGTTCGGCCCAGGGGTGGTCCCAGAAGGACCAGGCGGATGCCGCGAAGCCCGGCCCCGCAGAGCGCCCCCAGGCCGTGCCCGCCGGTGACCGGGCGAAGGTGCTGGGCTCCGGCTACCGCACCTCCGGCGACGTGGCCTGGACCACCTCGGGCGACGCGACCGGCTTCCACGTCATGGTCGCCGCCGCCGGGGACGGTTACCACTGGCGGACCGCGGCGACCCTGTCCGAACCCGGTTTCGACACCGACACCTGGATCGGCAACGCCTGCCTCACGGCCTCCGGCAAGCGCGCCGCCGTCACCTACGCGCCCCGCACCTTCACCAACAAGCCCGCGCTGCTGACCCGCGGAGCCTTCACCGCGATCGTCGACCTGACGACAGGCGCGGTCACCAAGCTCCCCGTCCAGTCCAGCCTGAGCTACTTCTCGCCGGGCTGCGGTTCCACGGAGAAGGCGGTCTTCTCGCAGTTCTCCGACGACGAGTCGGAGCGGAACGAGACCCGGCTCATCGGCGTCGACACCGCGAGCGGCAAGGCGGCGAAGCCGCTGAAGCTGCCCGGCCAGGTCACCTCAGCCGTCCCCCTCGCCGACGGCTACGCCGCCGCGCAGGGTGCCCGCCTGGTCCGGGTCGCGCCCTCCGGCGCGGTGCGCGTCGCCGCCCGCACCTCTGCCGTCCCCTTCCAGCTCACCGCCGCCGCGGACGGGTCCGTCGTCTACATCGACCGTCCCGGCACCGGCGCGAAGGCCACGAAGGCCGCGGCCGCCACCGAGCGGGCCGAGGTCAGGCGCGCCCCGGCCACGCTCTTCGGCGCCGCCAAGGCGACCGGCACCACTCAGCGCCTGGCCACCGGCGCCCTCACCGACTTCGACCTGGCCCGCTCCGCCCGCACCGGCACGGTGTACGTCACCGGTGAGGCCAAGGCAACCGGCACGCTGCCCGCCTCCGTGCGCATGCCCGCGGGACTGGCGAAGGACGCCGTCCTGTCCACGAAGGGCGAGGCCGCCGTCACCACCGCGTGGGCCGACGGCAAGGACTCCCGGATCTCCCCGCAGGAGGCCGCCTCCGCACGTGCCGCCAGGACCGAGATGAAGATCCTGGACACCGGGCGCACCGTCACCCTCGACTCGCTGCCCGGGACGACGGTCGGATCCACCGCGAGGACCGCGGCCGGGCTCGCCACCTCTCCCGCGCTGACCTCCGGCACCGGTGCGGCGGCCCCGAAGCTCGCCGCCGCCTCGCCGACCAACCCGGTCGAGGCCGAGCGCTACTGCTCGGTCCCGCGCGGTGACGTCAAGAAGCAGGCCTTCCAGCCCACCCCGCGCCAGGTCGAGTGGGCGGTGGACCAGGCCGTGGTCGGGAAGCTCAACTCCCACGTCTCCCGCGCCGCCAACTGGAAGAACACCGGGATGTCGGCCTACCAGCCGCAGTCCCTCTTCCCCCTCAAGACCATGGCGGGCGACCCGAACGGAGCGCCCGACGCGGCCGATGACTACCACATTCCCGCGCAGGTGATGCTGGGTGTCACCGCCCAGGAATCCAACATGTGGCAGGCCACCCGCTTCGCCGTCCCCGGTGTCACGGCGAACACCCTGATCGGCAACTACTACGGCATCAGCCACGGTTCCGACGGTGAGACCCCGGACCCCTGGGCCATCAACTGGGCTTCCGCCGACTGCGGTTACGGCATCGTCCAGGTGACCGACGGCATGCGCAAGGCCGGGCACGAGAAGCCCGGCGAGACGGCGCTCTCCGTGCAGAAGCAGGAGGCCGTGGCCCTGGACTACACCGCCAACATCGCGGCGGGCGTCAACATCCTCGTGGACAAGTGGAATCAGACGTACAACGCCGGGATGACCGTCAACGACGGCGGCCCGGAGTTCATCGAGAACTGGTTCTTCGCGCTCTGGGCGTACAACTCCGGCTTCTACCCGCAGTCCACCGCAGGCTCGCACGGCGGCCACTGGGGTGTCGGCTACACCAACAACCCGGCCAACGCACTGTGGAAGGCCAACCGCACCCCCTTCCTGGAGAACGCCGCCGGCTCCGACGACTACTCGCACGCCGCGCACCCGCAGGACTGGCCCTACCAGGAGAAGGTGATCGGCTGGGCCGCCCGTCCGATCTCCGCGATGTTCGCCCCCGGTGACTTCCAGCCCGGCTACCGCGCTGCCTGGTGGACCGCCGTGGACCAGCGGACGCTGGCCAAGCCGCCGGTCGGACAGTTCTGCGACAGCTCCAACAACTGCGACCCGAGCAAGATCAAGGAGGGTGACACCAGCACCAACGGGGCCTGCCAGCTCAACAACCCGGCCGACGAGTTCTTCCTGCACTGCTGGTGGAACAAGAAGACCAGCTGGAAGAGCTGCGCGGCGGGCGCCTGCGGGTACGCGCTGCACCGCTTCGACGCCACCTACCCGGAACAGCCGGACGGCAACGCCTACCCACCCCGGTGCTCCAGCGGCCTGCCCTCCGGGACGTACGTGATCGACGACGTGGCCTCCGGTGTCACACCGACCGGCTCGTCGGGACGCAGTTGCGGCGCCACGAACTCGCCCGGCACCTTCGGCTTCACCTTCACGGCCGACGGGGCCACCTACCCGGGCAAGATCGACACCCATCAGATCGGAGCCGGATACGGCAACCACTTCTGGTTCTCGCACACCAGGAACCAGGCGACCGCAGAGGGCGCCCGGATGAAGACCACCGGCACCTGGACCCTCACCAACGGCATGAGGGGCTGGGCCCGGGTCTGGGTGCACCTCCCCGACCACGGAGCCCACACCCGGCAGGCCTCGTACACCGTCTCCGGGACCAACAGCACCAGCCCGGTACGCGTGACGCCGCAGCGCGTCGGGGAGAACAAGTGGGTCTCCCTCGGGGTGTTCCAGTTCACCTCCACCCCGAAGATCGCGCTCTCCACGCACGCGGCCGACGGCAGCGGGTCCGAGGACGTGGCGTGGGACGCGGCGGGCTTCCAGCCGCTGTCGGCCAAGCCCAGGGACATGGTCGTCGCGATGGGCGACTCCTACTCCTCGGGTGAGGGCGCCTCGGCAGCGGGCGGCGTCGACTACTACAAGGAGTCCAACTACCGCGATCCCAACAACCCTTCGACGCGCGACGCCTGCCACCGCTCGACCAAGGCGTGGTCCCGTCAGGCGACGATCCCGGGCCGCACGGCGTCCGTGGGATCCATGGACGACAGCCGCTCCGCGGCCATGGACTACCACCTGGTCGCGTGCTCCGGCGCCCGGACGTACAACATCGCCGACGTCGGTGAGAACGGCGAGCTGCCCCAGCTCTCCAAGGGCTACCTCGATCAGAACACCACGCTGGTGACCCTCTCCATCGGCGGCAACGACGCCCGGTTCGCCTACATCATCCAGAAGTGCATCTTCGGCGGCATCGGCTGGCCGACGCTGTGTCAGAACCAGACGTTCGACGACGACGACTCCCACGTGGACGACGCGGCCTACCAGGGTCTGGACATCGGCGTGGCGGCGGAACGCCTGGCGAAGGAGCGGGTGAGGCCCGCCATCACGACGGCCCTGAAGAAGATCCAGGCGAAGGCACCCAACGCCAAGATCGTCCTGATGGGCTACCCGCCGCTGCTGGAGGCGTCGGGCCAGTGCATCATCGGCGTCGGCACCGAGGAGGCCCCCTGGCTGAACAGCATGGCCGGCACCCTCGCCACCGAGATGCAGGGCGCCGTGAACGACGCCAAGGCCGCGGGCACCAAGGCCTGGTACTCCAACCCGGCCCAGAACTTCGCGGGCAAGGCAGTCTGCGGAGACCCCGAACAGGTCCACGGCATCGTGCTGGACCTGGTGGAGAGCGACGAGCCGGCCATCGACTGGCCGATCCTGCAACTCGGCGCCTCCGCGCAGTCCTTCCACCCGAAGGTCGGAGGAGCCCGGCTCTACGCGGACTCCCTGGAGCGGACCATGCAGGGCATGGGCCTCTGACCCCGTACACCCGACAGGGCCCTCCCTCACGCGGGGAGGGCCCCCGGAAGAGGTGAGCGATGAGACGGGTCTCCCGCCGTGGTGACATCGGGGCCGCGCTGCTGCTGCTCCTGCTGGACGCCGTCCTGCTGGTGGTCCTGCTCCTCGGAGTGGTCGTGTCCGGGGGCCTGACGGGCAGCCCGGACCGGGCCGCGGCCGGCCGTGAGGCGTCCCGGGCCGCGCTGGTCTGTCTGGTTGCTCTGCTGGTCTCCGGCGGCATCGCCGCCGCCGCACGGGCCTGGGCCGCCGCAGCGGTTCAGGTGATCGTGCTGGGAGGCGCCGCGGCCGTCGCCTGGACGGGGTTCGGCTCCTGACATGCCGACGCGCTCCCCGGCCACGAAGGCCGGGGAGCGCGTCGGCGTGGGCGCCGGGCCGGGATCAGCGCCGGGCCATGCCCGGCACCGCCGAGAGCATGTCGGCGTCCTGACGGAGGATCGCCCGCTCCAGCGTCGTCAGTCGGGGGCCGGGGTAGATCCCCAGCTCGTCGGTCAGCGTGTTCCTGGCTCTTCGGAACACGGCGAGCGCGTCGGCCTGACGCCCGGAAAGGTACAGCGCCTGCATCAAATGCGCGTAGAGCTCTTCCCTGAGCGGGTGAAGGACTATGAGGTCGGTCAGTTCCCCGATGGCCTCCTCGTATTCACCCAGGGTTATCTCCAGGCAAATGCGTTGTTGCAGTGCGGCCACGCGTTCCTCTTCCAACCGGGCGGCGCGTGTCTGTAACGCACTGATCGAAATCGTGGCCAGAGCAGGGCCCCGCCAGAGTGCGAGTGCGTCCTTGAGCAGATCCAGCGCCTCCTCCTTGAGGTCGGCGCGGATCAGCTTCTTCGCCGTGGCGACGTTGCGGCGGAAGATATCGCTGTCGATCTCGCAGTGAGCCGGATCCAGCTGGTAACCGGAAGCCGTCGACAGGACGGTCTCCTGCGGCACGCCGGCCGCAGCCAGTGAGCGGCGGATCATCCAGACACTGGTCTGCAGCTGGCCCGGCGCGGTCCTGGGGGGGTTCTCACCCCAGAGGTGGCCGATGAGTTCGGGGGTACTGACGGCCCTGCCCGACACAAGTGCGAGGGCCGTGAGAACCCTGAGCTGCCGTTGTCCGGCGAGGGGGACCGCCACGTTGCGGTAAAACATGGAGACCGGACCCAAAATGCGAATCTGCACGCCGACCACAGGGATACTCCCGTTCTGCCTGTCCATGGCTGACTTCCCCCGCCATGAACTGCTGGATTTTCGCACGCAATGGTGTGGATGCACTGGTCAGTGAAGCGAATGTAACGGTCACGAATTCGACCACTACGCGCGTAGCGGTACTCCTGCCCTGTCGAGTCGGGACAGTAATCAGCCAACCTTGCCGCGTCAACGAGGCCTGGATGGACGAGGCTGAAAACTGTCGTGCCGAGGAGCACGGAGAACGGCCACGGGAAAAACCGGGGATAACGATCGCGGGGTGGGGCGGCCCGGGACGCATGATCACGTATCGCACGGAGTAGTCACCGGCGCGCCCGCAGCTCCGGGGTGCGGCGGAGGCTCGACCCCCGGAAAGCCGGGCCCCGGCGGAAGATGTGGCTCCACTGTGGAGAGAACGGGAGCCGAACGGGGCGCGCGAGGTTACCCAGCGCACCGATCCGGACCCGGAACCGCCGCTTCACTGGTCTAGTCCAGTGATGGCGCAAACCGTACGCCACCGAGAGCCCGCACCGAGCCGCGGCGAGCGGAGTGGATCACTGGGGCGCCCGATCGACCGGGACAGGGCGCCCGATCGGCCGGGACAGGCGCCCGAACCCGCCCCGAAGCCCCGGGAACCGGCGTAAACCGCGCGGCCCCCAGGTGTTCGGCCGCCGGGACTACCGGACCCCCGTGACGTCGAGCAGTTCCAGGTGCCGGGGTTCCAGCACGCGTGTGCCGCCGTCCGGCGCGCTGCGCCCGGCCGCCCGGGCGAGTGCCGTCACCGCGTCGGGGGACGCGGTCCGGGAGATCCCCGAGTCGCCCAGCGGGGTCACCATGTCGTCGTGGTGGCAGGGCAGGAGCACGGGCGGCGCCCCCAACGCGTCCAGCAGCCGGTCCGGGTACCCGTGGACGGCGGCGTGGCCGCTCATCCCGATCACCGCGACATCGGGCCGCGCACCCGCGATCTCCCGCTCCGCGACGTTGCTCGTGCCGGTCAGCAGGACGGACGGACCGCCCTCGACCGACACCTGGAAGGCCAGCGTCTGCCCCTCGACGAGATCACCCAGGGTCCGGGGCCGTGCCGGGACGGCGCCCCGCGTCCCGGCCGCGAAGGACGAGTAGTCCTCCTGCCGGCTGTGCAGACTGCGGAACACCTCCACGCTGTAGCCGTCGAACTGCAGGTGGTCACCGCCGTTCACCGCCACCACGTCCGCCATACGGTGCGCCGGGGTGCCCATCGCGGCCAGCAAGTGGCGTGACGTGGTGTCACAGAGGGTCCGGACGCGCCGGTCGGCCCAGGCCGGCCGGCCCAGCAGGTGCGGCACGTCGGCGAGGTGGTCGAAGTGCCCGTGGCTGATCAGGATCAGCTCGGGCGCCCCGGTCAGCCCCTTCTCCGCGACGTGCTCCACCGCCTCCGGGTCCAGCCGCAGCGGCAGCGCCGGATCGAGGGCGCCGCCCTCGCCGGCGTACGGCATGCGGCTCAGATACGGATCGAAGAGCACGCTGCGGCCCGCGAAGGACAGCTCCCACCCCGCCACACCCAGCCAGCGCAGCCCGAGAGAGGAGCCCTTCTGCGCACGGCGGGAGTGCGCGGCCGGCAGCGGGGCGGCGCCGCCGACCAGCAGCCCCGCCGCCCCGGCACCCAACGCGCCCTGGAGTACCGACCTTCGCGACTGACCCATGCGCCACCTCGTTCACGTTGTGCTGATCACATGTCACCCTACGGAGCCGGTGCGGTGCGGCGGCACATTTGAGTCAGCGGCGGGGCGTGGCGGATCAGGTGGTGTACTCGGAGTTCAGCCGGACGTACCCCTCCGTCAGGTCGCAGCCGTAGACGGTGAACTCGCCCTCCCCGATGCCCAGTCCGATGCCGATCAGGACCTCGCTGCCGCGCATGTGCTCGGCGACCGTCGCCCGCAGCTCGGTGTCACCGGGACCGTCGGAGCTCTGCGGATAGACCAGGGTCCCGCCGAACCGGACGGTGACGTTCTCCTGGAGGATGTCGGTGTCGTCGGTGCACTTGCCGATCGCCATGTTCACGCGGCCCCAGTTGGGGTCGCTGCCGTGCACGGCGGTCTTGACCAGCGGCGAGTTGACGACGGTCTTGCCGACACGCTTGGCCTGCGCCGTGTCCCGGGCCCCGGTGACCCGCACCTCGATGAGCTTGCTGGCCCCCTCGCCGTCGGAAGCGATGTTCTTCACCAGGGCGAGCGCCACCTCGTGCAGCGCCTCCTCGAACTCCGCCGGATCCACCTCGCCGGCAAGCCCGTTGGCGAAGAGGACCGCGGTGTCGCTCGTCGAGGTGTCGGTGTCGATGGACACCGCGTTGAAGGTGCGGTCCATGACACTGCGGAAGATCCGGTCCTGCACGTCCCCCGGCAGCAGGGCGTCGGTGGCGAAGAAGGTCAGCAGTGTCGCCATGTCGGGCTCCAGCATCCCCACACCCTTGGCGATGCCGACGAGCGTCGCCTCGCCGCAGCGCACCCTGACCTCCTTGGGCCGGGTGTCGGTCGTCATGATGGCCCGGGCCGCCCGGTCGAACCCGCCTTCCGGGAAGGGCCAGGACAGCTGCTTGATGTGCGCGCGGATCTGCTCCATGGGGTACTGGAGGCCGATCACCCCGGTGGAGGCGATCAGCATCTGGTCCGGGGAGAGCCCGGTCGCGGCGGCCACGCCGTCGCGCACCTCACGGGCGTTGCTCTCCCCCTCCGGACCGGTGGCGACGTTGGCGTTCCGCGCCACGACGACGACCCCCCGCGCGTGCCCGTCGGCCGCCGCGGCCCGGCTGAGCACCACGCTCGGGCCGGAGAAGCGGGACTTGGTGAACACCGCGCTGACCTGCGTGGGCACGGTCGAGGCCAGCACCGTGAAGTCGTCCCGCCCATCACCGACGAGTCCCACCGGAGCGGTGTGCACCACGAACCCCGCGGGCTCCCGAGTGGTCGTACGGGTCATGATCGCCTTCTTCCTTCGGGCATGCCTTTATGCGCTCGGTTGTATTCCTATTCATCTATCACAGGTGGCGCGGGCACCGGGGCCGAACCGTCCGGGCCGTCTCGAAGCGCACTACAGAGCGGTCGGATAGGCGCTGGAGAGGCCGTGGAGAGAGCCCACCGGCACGGTGACGGCAATCCGCTTCCCGTCGACATCCTGGAGACGACGCCGTATGTCCCGTGTTTCGACCAAGCCCAGTGGCAACCCGACGGCCGCACACGCACTGCTCAAGCGTCTCCACGAGCACGGAGTGGAGACCGTGTTCGGCGTCGTGGGCCGCGAAGCCGCCTCGATCCTCTTCGACGAGGCACCGGGGATCGACTTCGTCCTCACCCGGCACGAGTTCACCGCCGGTGTCGCCGCCGACGTCCTGGCCCGCATCACCGGCCGGCCGCAGGCCTGCTGGGCCACGCTCGGCCCCGGCATGACGAACCTCGCCACCGGTGTGGCGACCTCGATCCTGGACCGCTCGCCCGTCATCGCGCTGGCCGCCCAGTCCGAGTCGCACGACATCTTCCCCAACGACACGCACCAGTGCCTGGACTCGGTCGCCGTGATGCGTCCGATGACGAAGTACGCCGTCGAGCTCCAGCGCCCCGACGAGATCACCGACCTGGTGGACTCCGCCGTCGCAGCCGCGATGACCGAGCCCGTCGGCCCCAGCTTCATCTCCCTCCCCGTCGACCTGCTCGGGGCCGACGTCGACTCCTCGGTCACCCACCCCGAGGCGCGGACCCCGGCCAAGCCGGTCGGCGCCGTCCAGGCCGGCTGGGAGGCCGGCGCCGACGAGGCCGCCACCCTGGTCGCGGGTGCGGAGCACCCGGTGTTCGTGGTCGGCGCGGCGGCCATCCGCTCCGGCGCCGTCCCCGCCATACGGGCCCTGGCCGAGCGCCTGGACGTCCCCGTCATCACCACGTACATCGCCAAGGGCGTCCTGCCGCACGGCCACCACCTCAACTACGGTGCCGTCACCGGGTACATGGACGGCATCCTGTCCTTCCCGGCCCTGGAGACCCTCTTCGGCCCGGCCGACGTCGTCGTGACGCTCGGGTACGACTACGCCGAGGACCTGCGCCCCTCGATGTGGGCCCGCGGCGGCGAGAAGACGACCGTCCGCGTCTCCCCGACCGTCAACCCGATCCCCCGGGTCTACCGCCCGGACGTCGACGTGGTCACCGACGTGCTCGCCTTCGTCGAGCACCTGGACACCGCCACCGCGGACGTCGCGAAGAAGACGCCGCACGACATCACCCCTCTGCGCGAGCGGGTCGCCGAGTTCCTGGCCGACCCCACCGAGTACGAGGACGGCATGCGGGTCCACCAGGTGATGGACTCCATGAACACGGTGATGGAGGAGACCGCCGAGGCCGGTGAGGGCACGATCGTCTCCGACATCGGCTTCTTCCGGCACTACGGCGTGCTCTTCGCCCGCGCCGACCAGCCCTTCGGCTTCCTCACCTCGGCCGGCTGCTCCAGCTTCGGCTACGGCATCCCCGCGGCGATCGGCGCCCAGATGGCCCGCCCCGGCCAGCCCACCTTCCTCATCGCGGGCGACGGCGGCTTCCACTCCAACAGCGCCGACCTGGAGACCATCGCCCGGCTCAACCTGCCCATCGTGACGGTGGTCGTCAACAACGACACCAACGGGCTGATCGAGCTGTACCAGAACCTCGGCCACCAGCGGTCGCACGACCCGGCCGTCAAGTTCACCGGGGTCGACTTCACCGAGCTCGCCCGCGCGAACGGCGTCGAGGCCGTCAGGGCCGAGTCCCGCGAGGACCTGCTCGCCGCGCTGCGCAAGGGAGCCGGTCTCGGCCGCCCGTTCCTGATCGAGGTCCCGGTGAACTACGACTTCACCTCCGGCGGCTTCGGTGCCCTGAGCATCTGATCATGGCGCTCACACTCCCCGCGGCCACGGGGTTCCTGGTCTCCGCCCAGCTGGGCGGGGACCGGGTCCCCGGGCCCGTCTTCGCCACCCGGGGCGCCCACGCGACCGTGGCCGAAGCCCTCAGCACCCAGACCCTGAACACCGTACTCGTGCACGCGGGTTCGGCGGCGGACGCCGTGGCCCGCTCCGGGGACACCGCGCTCGTCCTGGCCGGCGAGCTCTACAACCGGGAGGAACTGCTCACCCTCCTCCCGGCCGGCACGGACGCCCGGACGGACGCGCAGCTGCTGCTCGCCCTGCTGGGCGTCTACGACCTGCACACGTTCCGGCTGCTCAACGGCCGGTTCGCGGCGGCCGTGGCACTCGGCGACCGGGTGCTCCTGGCCACCGACCACGCCGGCTCCGTCCCTCTCTACACCCTTCCGGCGCCGGGCCGGGTCCTCGCCGCCACCGAGATCAAGGCGCTCGTCCCGGCGACGGTCCACAGCCCGCCGTCCGGGCGGCCCGTCGCCGAGGCGCGCAGGGTGCGCCGGGTGCCGGGTGTCCACCAGGTGCCCGCCGGCACGGTGCTGGAGCTCGATGTACGTACCGGCGCCGCCACGCCCTCCCGGACCTGGACCCCGCCGGTGTCCCGGCGGATCCTGCCGGAGGCCGAGGCCACCGCCGCCGTACGCGAGACGCTCGAACGGGCGGTCATGGCCCGCACGGGCGGCACCACCCCGCTGGTCGTGCTCTCCGGAGGAATCGATTCTTCCGGCGTCGCCGCCCTCGCCGCCGCTCACACCGACGGCCCTCTGGACACGCTGTCCATGGGCACCGACACCTCGGACGAGTTCGCCGAGGCACGCGTGGTCGCCACCCACCTCGGCTCCGCCCACCGGGAGATCACCGTCCCGACGGCGGACCTGCTCGGCCAGCTCCCGTACGCGATCTGGGCGTCCGAGTCCGTCGACCCGGACATCATCGAGTACCTGCTGCCGCTCACCGCCCTGTACCGGGCGCTCGACGGGCCCGCCCGCCGCATCCTCACCGGCTACGGCGCCGACATCCCGCTGGCCGGCATGCACCGCGAGGACCGGCTGCCCCAGCTGGACACGGCCGTGACGTACGACATGGCCACCTTCGACGGGCTCAACGAGATGACCCCGGTGCTCTCCGGCATCCAGGGCCACTGGTCGACCCACCCGTACTGGGACCGTGACGTGCTGGACCTGCTGGTACCGCTGGAGGCCGGGCTCAAACGACGCCACGGCCGCGACAAATGGGTGCTGCGCGAGGCGATGAGCCCCCTGCTGCCGCACGAGACGGTCACCCGGCCGAAGCTCGGTGTCCACGAGGGGTCGGGGACGACGTCGTCCTTCAGCCTCCTGCTGATGGACGCCGGCGTCCCGGAGGCCGACATCCACCGGGCCAAGTCCCTGGTGGTGCGGGAGATCTTCGACCGGGTGGTCGTCGAGGGCCTGCCGCCCGCCGAGGTGAGCACCGCCGACGCCGTGCACCGGGTGTCCGCACGGCTGAAGGAGACCGAGTGAACCGCCTCAGCCCCCGTCCCGCCCGCCGGCGGCCCTACCGACAGGAGGGATGACGTCGTGGAACGTGTCGACACCGCGATCTCGCCCCGCTACGCGCAGATCCCCACCTTCATGCGCCTGCCGCACGACCCGCAGCCCAGCGGCCGTGACGTCGTCGTCATCGGTGCCCCCTACGACGGGGGCACCAGTTACCGGCCGGGGGCCCGCTTCGGCCCGCGCGCCATCCGCAACGAGTCGGGCCTGATCCACGGCGTCGGCATCGACCGGGGGCCGGGCACCTTCGAACTCATCGACTGTGTGGACGGCGGGGACATCGACCTCACCCCCTTCAACATGCACATCGCGATGGAGACGGCCCACCGCCATCTGCGGGGCATCCTCCAGAACAACGCCGCCTTCCTGATGCTCGGCGGCGACCACTCCCTCACCCTGGCGGCCCTGCGCGCCGTGGCGGAGCAGCACGGCCCCGTCGCCGTGGTCCACCTGGACGCCCACTCCGACACCAACCCCGCTTTCTACGGCGGCGAGTTCCACCACGGGACCCCGTTCCGGCACGGCATCGACGAAGGTCTCATCGATCCCCGGCGCACGGTGCAGATCGGCATCCGGGGCCACAACCCCCAGCCCGACTCGCTGGACTACGCCCGCGGCAAGGGCGTACGGGTCGTCACCACCGACGAGTTCGTCGAGACCGGTGTCGCCGGGACGCACGCCCTGGTCCAGGAACTCATCGGCGACCGCCCCGTCTACGTGTCGGTCGACGTCGATGTCGCCGACCCGGCCTTCGCCCCCGGCACCGGCACGCCCGCGCCCGGCGGACTCTCCTCCCGCGAGGTCCTGGCCCTGCTGCGCTGCGTGGGCGAGCTGCGGCCGGTCGGCTTCGACGTCATGGAGGTCTCGCCCCTCTACGACCACGCCGGAATCACCTCCGTCCTGGCGACCGAGATAGGCGCGGAACTGCTCTACCAGTACGCCCGCGCTCACATCAAAGGAAGGAACGACGCGTGACCGTCATCGACTGCTCCGAACTCCGCGACGAACTCCTGGAACTCGCCGCGCGCCTGCCCGCGGTGCCGCGCGCGGACCTCCCCGCCTTCCTGGAGGCCGCCAAGGCGGCGTCCGGCGACCTCCCGGCGTCGATCGCCGAGGCGCTCGACGCCTTCAACACGTCCGGCAACGAGGACGGCTACCTCCTGCTGCGAGGCCTGCCCGTCGAGCCGGAGGACCGGCTGCCGCGCACCCCCGAGTCCACCCCGGCGCCGGTGGAGCGCCCGCTGCTCACCATGGAGGCGATGCTCGGCGTCGTCGGCCGCCGGCTCGGCCTGCACACCGGGTACGGGGAACTGCGCAGCGGCACCGTGTACCACGACGTGTACCCCTCCCCGGGCGCGCACCACCTGTCGTCGGAGACCTCCGAGACCCTGCTCGAATTCCACACGGAGATGGCGTACCACCAGCTCCAGCCCAACTACGTGATGCTCGCCTGCTCCCGTGCCGACCACGAACGCAGAGCCGCGACCCTGGTCGGTTCGATCCGCAAGGCGCTGCCGCTGGTGCCGGACGGCTTCCGCAGCCACCTCTTCGACCGCAAGGTGCCCTGCTGCGTGGACGTCGCCTTCCGCGGCGGCGTCGAGGACCCGGGCGCGATCGCCGAGGTGAAGCCGCTCTACGGCGAGTCGGCCGATCCGCTGCTCGGCTACGACCGGGAGCTGCTGGCCCCCGAGGACCCCCGGGACGTCGAGGCCGTGGAGTCGCTGTCCAAGGCGCTGGACGAGGTCACCGAGGCCGTGTACCTGGTCCCCGGTGACGTGCTGATCATCGACAACTTCCGTACGACGCACGCCCGTACGCCCTTCACACCGCGGTGGGACGGGGCGGACCGGTGGCTGCACCGCGTCTACATCCGCACCGACCGTTTCGGGCAGCTCTCCGGCGGCGAGCAGGCGGGGGACGTGGTCACCTTCGTCCCGCGCGCCTGACGGTCCACCCGCACGGCCCGGCGGGCCGGTGGCGCTCCCCGACGACGTGGGGCACCACCGGCCCGCCCGTCGTGGTGCCCGCCCGCGGGTCCCGCTCTCTCGGCTCACTCTCCCGCCGCTCTCCGTGGTGCCCCGGCGCCCGGGAGCAGAGGTTAGCGTGTCGGAGGGATGGCCGGAGGCGGTCCGGTCACGGAAGAGATATCCGCAGCGGACGAGGAGACAGCGCCAAGTGTCTGACCCCACCTTGCAGCAGATGGCACGTCATGACCGCGCGAGGAGCCGCGGACCACGCAGAGGACCGGTACTGGGCGTGGCGGTGGCCGTCGTCCTGGCTGCGGGCGCGGGCTGGTGGGGATACCGGGCCTGGTCCGGGAACGGGCCGGAGACGGACCCCGAGGTGGTCTCCGCCACCGAGCGGCTCCAGTCGTTCCTCGACGGGTGGGCGGCGGGCGAGGCCGCGAAGGCGGCGGCGCTCTCCGACTCGCCGGAGAACGCCGAGTCCCTGCTGACCTCGGTGATGACGAATCTGAAGCCGACCAAGGCGGAGCTTTCGGCGGGCGACGGCAAGAAGAACGACAAGGGCGAGGTGACCGTCCCCTACACGGCGCGGTTCAGCATCCCCGCGGTCGGGCTGTTCAGCTACGCGTCCGAGGCGACCCTGACCAAGAAGGCGGAGCGGTGGACCGTGGAGTTCGGCTCCCCCATGGTCCATCCCCGGCTGAAGCCGGGGCAGACCCTCGCCCTGAAGACGGTGGCCGAGCGCGCCGCCGTGCTCGACAGGAACGGCGACGACCTCCAGGCCGCCTCCCTGCGCGGCTCGGTCGACGAACAGGGCAAGGGCACCTTCGGCCTCGAAGCGCGCTACGACAAGCAGTTACGGGGAGGCGGGGGCGCGGCCACGAGTGAGGTGGTGATCGCCGACCGGCAGTCCGGCCAGGCCGAGGCCTCCCTCACCAAGAGCTCCGCGAAGCCGGGCAAACCGGTCAGGACCACCATCGACCCCGAGGTGCAGGGCGCCGCGGCGGCGGCCATGGAGGGGCTGAAGGTGAACGCGGCGCTCGTCGCCCTGGAGCCCTCGACCGGCAACATCCTGGCCGTCTCCAACCGCCCGGCAGGCGGCCTCAACCGGGCGCTGGCCGGGCGGTACCCGCCGGGGTCGACGTTCAAGGTGGTGACGGCGGCGGCGATGCTGAAGGCAGGCATGAAGCCGTCCGACGTGGTGGAGTGCCCCAAGTTCGCGCATGTCGACGGGCAGCGCTTCGAGAACCAGAACCAGTTCACGCTGCCGGCGGGATCGACCTTCAAGGACTCGTTCGCGAAGTCCTGCAACACCATGTTCGTGGAGAACCGTGCGAAGGCGGGCGGCTCCGCACTGCACGACGCGGCCGAGGCGTTCGGGATCGGCGGGGTCTGGGACGTGGGTGACTCGACGTACGACGGGTCGGTCCCGGTGAGCACCTCGGACAACGACCTCGCGGCATCGACGATCGGCCAGGCCCGGGTGCAGGCCTCGCCCCTGGTGATGGCGTCGATCGCGGCGACGGTGAAGGAGGGCGCGTTCAAGCAGCCGGTCCTGGTGCCCGACGCGGTCAAGAAGAAGCACGGGGCGACGGCGCGGCTCGACCCGTCGGTCACCGGCGACCTGCGCGACATGATGCGGGCGACCGTGACCTACGGCGCGGGCAGCGCCCTGACGGGCATCCCCGGGGAGCCGCACGCCAAGACCGGGACCGCGGAGTTCGGGGAGGAGAAGCCGCCTCGGACCCACGCCTGGATGATCGGCTACCAGGGCGGCAGCGACCTGGCGTGGTGCGTGATGCTGGAGGACGGCGGTTCCGGCGGCGCCGACGCGGGACCGGTGGCCGCCAGGTTCCTCAAGGGCCTGACGGACGCGGGCTGACCGGCCGGGACGGGCCGCCGCCCCTACGGCGCCGGCTCGTCCAGTGCCTCCGCGAGCCCGTCCGTGGCCAGCACCATGCTGACGGCGGCCGAGCTGTTGAGGCAGAGGCTGTGGCCCGGAGGGATCCGGGCGAGCAGGTCCAGGGCCGGCAGCCTTTCGAACCCCAGCCCGGCGGCCCGGAGGTGGTGGGGCGAGGTGTAGACCGGGACGACGGGCGTGCCGTCGGGCGCGGAGGCGCTGACCGGCTCGCCGTCCGCGGTGACGAGCACCGCGACCTCGGCCGCGGCCAGGGCCGCGGTGACGTCCTCCGCCGGGCCGTACCCGGTGGTGGCGAGCTGGATGGCGCGGTCCACGGCGTCGGCGGGTTCGGGCCATCCCCTCGCCTCGGGTGACGGCCTGTACTCCGCGTTGTCCTGCCACTCGACGATCTCGCCGCGGGAGTCGGAGCGCCACTGGCCGACGACGGCCCACTCCGGCGGCGGGCCCTCCCCCCGCCATGCGGGATCGCTGAGGTAGAGCCAGTGACCTGGGGCCAGCCTGGCGGCCTCGACGAACTCCTCGGGCGGCGCGGGGGCCATGGGGGCGGCAGGGCCGGACTCGCTCATCTGTTCCTCGCTTGCTGGTGGGGTATCCGGGCCGGCCACGGCGGCCGCACCACCGCTTCGGGTAGGCGGCGCGGGGGTGGGTGCGGGCAGGGGCGTACGGTCCGACTCACCGCGC
>NZ_NEUF01000014.1 GCF_002910915.1 Streptomyces sp. SM10
CGCGGGTCCGTCGCGCGCGGGTCCGTCGCGGGCGGGCCCGTCGCGGGCGGGCCCCGGTGAAGGCCCGGGGGCCGAGCTCCTCGGCGCGGCTGCGGGTCACCCTGCGGATGCTGGACGACGAGCTGCTGGACGCGATGGACCACCTGTGGCGCCCCGAGGACCTGCTGCCGCGCTACCGCCACTACCTGTGCACCATGCACGCGGTGGTGCGCGCCTCCGTCCCGCTGATGCTCCGTGCCCTGGAGCGGTCCACCCTTCTGGACGCCTGCGGCGACCCGCTGGGTGCCCCGCTGGCGGCGTATCTGCGTGAGCACATCCAGGAGGAGGAGGGCCACGACACCTGGCTGCTGGAGGACATCCGGGCGGCCGGCTCCCCGCCCCAGGACGCGCTCGGGCCGATGCCCGGACCGGTCGTCGCCGCGCTCGCGGGGGCCCAGTACTACTGGATCGAGCACCACCACCCGGTGGCCCTGCTCGGCTACATCGCGGTCCTGGAGGGCTACGCGCCCGCCGCGGACCTGACCTCCCGCATCGCGTCCACGACCGGCCTGCCCGACACCGCCCTGCGGACGGTCCGGGAGCACGCCGCGCTGGACACGGGGCATCTGGACGAGCTGTACGCGCTGCTGGACAGGCTGCCCCTGACGCGGGACCAGGAATCCGACGTCACGGTCAGCGCCATGCACTCCCTCGACGCGCTCACCCGGCTGTTCGTCCGGCTCGGGCGCTCCGGGGCGGCGCCGCCGCCCCGGGGAGCCGGACCCTCCTCACCGACGGGAGTCACCCCATGAACCGACCGCACGACCCCAACGGCACCCCCTCGGGCGGTGAACAGCCGGTGCTGTCAGCCGCGTTGTACGAGGCCGGCCTGCCGGTGGACCTGCTCTCCGACGAACAGCGCCTGGTGCTCAGCGAACTCACGGAGGAGGAACTGGCCGTGTTGCTGGACATCAAGAGCCGGCTGGACGCGGTGGAACCCGAGGTCCAGGCGCACGGCGAGATCGCCGGCGGCGCCCTGTTCTGAGCCGTGCCGTCCGCGCGGGCCGCGCACCGCGGCCCGCGCGGGCCCCGTACCGGTCCGGCGGCGCGGCAGCCCCGCCCCCGGAGAGGAAAGGACCGTCATGACCTGCACCACGTGCCGCCAGGACCTGCCGGAGGACGCCCGGTTCTGCTCGTCCTGCGGGACGCCGTGCGCCGTCGCCGCCGCCCCGGTGGAGGACGAGCGCAAGCCGGTGACGGTGCTCTTCTGCGACCTCGTCGGCTCCACCGCGCTCTCCGGCGTCCTGGACCCGGAGACCCTGCGCACCGTGACCTTGCGGTACTTCGAGGCGATGAGCGCACAGATCGTCGCCCAGGGGGGGACCCCGGAGAAGTTCATCGGCGACGCCGTGATGGCCGTGTTCGGCGTACCCGTCGTACGGGACGACGACGCGCGGCGTGCGCTGGCGGCGGCGCTCGGGATGCGGGACGCGCTGGCCGCGCTCAACGAGGAGCTGGACGCCACGCTCGGCATCCGGCTGGCCACCCGGGTCGGCGTCAACACCGGTCAGGTGGTGGCCGGTGGCGATGCGACGGCGCGCCAGGCCCTGGTGTCGGGCGAGACCGTGAACATCGCCGCACGCCTGGAGCAGAACGCCGGGGCGGGCGAGATCCTCCTCGGACCGGACACCCTGCTGGCTGCGGGGCCCACGGTCTCCGCCGAGCCCACCGGCCCGCTCCGTCTGAAGGGCAAGCAGGACAGCGTGGAGGCCTACCGGCTCCTCGCCCTGGGCGCGGACGACCCTGCGCTGCTGCGCCGCTTCGACGTCCCCTTCGTCGGGCGTGCCGCCGAGCGGCAGGCCCTGGACGCGGCCCTGTCGGCGGCCGGCCGCGGGGGCCGGGCGGGTCTGCTGCGCGTCACCGGCGAGCCCGGTGTCGGCAAGACCCGGCTGGTACGGGAGTGGCTGGCGCTGCGCTCCGCCTCGGGGGCCCTCGCCTACGGCGCGGGGCGGTGCCGGGGATACGGCGACCAGGGCACGCTGACCCCCCTCGCCGACGCCCTGCGCGGCCTGCCGGCCCTCGCCGACGCCCCGGAACCGCAGCCGGACGGACCGGGCCCGGGGTCCGCGCCGGGCTACGGGCCCGGCCCGGAGCTGGGCTCCGGCTCCGGCTCCGGCTCCGGCTCCGGCTCCGACGATGCGACGGCCCTGCTCTCCGCGGGCCTGCTGCGCGACGGCACGCCGAACGCGCCCTTCGAGGACATGTGCGCGGCCCTGACGACGGTCCTGGGCCGGGCCGCCCGGAACCGGCCCTTCGTGCTGGTGCTCGACGACGCGCACGAGGCCGCGCCCCTGCTGACCCGCACGCTGGAACGCCTGGCGGAGGGCCCGGGGTCCGCCGGCGTGCTGATGATCTGCGTGGGCCGCCCGGACGGGGCGGCCGACGCCACGGACTGCCTCCAGCTCGCGGGGCTGCCGCCCGAGGAGAGCGCCCGGCTCGCGGGTCTGCTGGCCGGGCTCGACGGCGGGGCCGGACCGGTGGACGAGCGGCTGCTGTCCCGCGCCGGGGGTAATCCGCTCTACCTGGAACAACTGCTGGTGGACGGCCGGGGCGACAAGGTCACCGCCGACGGTGACGGCTCCGGGCTGCCGCCCACGCTCCAGGCGTTGCTCGGCGCACGGATCGGAGGGCTGGCCCGCGCCGAGCGGACCGTCGTCGATCTCGCCGCCGTGATCGGCCGCGAGTTCACCTCCGCGGAGCTCCTGCTCCTGGAGACGCACGCGCGGTTGTCGGAGCAGCGGGGTCCCACGGTGGTGAACCTTCCCTCCCCCGGCCGGGGGGACCGCCTGAGGCGTCTCGACGAGCTCCTGGTGGCGCTGACCCGCCGGCGTCTGGTGGAGCCGGCGACGGGACGGGACACGACGGCGTACCGCTTCAGCAGCGGACTGGTGCACGAGGTGACGTACGCGTCGCTGTCCAAGCGCGCGAAGGCGGACCGTCACGCCTGGTCGGCGGAGCTGCCCAGGGTGCTGCGGGCCGGGGACGGCGCCGTCGGCGGCCATCTCGAACGCGCCTACCGCTACCGGGCCGAGCTCGGACTGCTCGACGACAGGACCACCCGGTTGCGCGGCCGTGCGGCCGCGGCACTGGGCCGCGCCGGAGCGCAGGCCGCCTCCCGGTCCGACCTGGCCTGGGCGGACGACCTGCTGGAGCGGGCCGTCGCGCTGGACCCGGACGACGCGGGTTCGGTGCGCAGGCTCGGCGAGGTCCGGGTGGCGCTCGGGCGGGCCGGGAGCGGGGCCGAACTGCTGCGCCGCGTACGCGATCTGGACTCCGCCCCGGTGGAGTCGGCGCACGCCAGGCTCGCGCTCGCCGTGCTGGATCCCACGGGTCCCGGTCCCGGGCTGGCGGCCACGGCGCGGGCGGTGCTGCCGGTCTTCGAGGCCGCCGGGGACGCGGTCGGCCGGGCGCGGTCCCATCTGAGGCTCGCCCAGCACCTCCAGCAGGCCGGCCGGCACGAGGAGGCCGAGCGCGATCAGGCGCGCGCCCTGGAGCAGGCCGTGCTGGCCGGAGCGGAACCGGAGCGGGCCGCGGCGCTCGGGGCCATCGGCATCTCCCTGTGGCGCGGCCCGGCGCCCGCCCCCGAGGCGGTGGACCGCTGCCGCGCCCTGCTCGCAGCGCACGGAGAGGGCCGTCCGACGGTCCGGCTCACCCTCAACTGCCCGCTGGCCGTGCTGTACGCGCTCCAGGACCGGCCGCGCGAGGCACACGCCTGCCTGGCCGAGGCCCGGGAGCTGGCCGGGACGCTGCGCTTCGCGGAGGCCGAGGTGTTCCTCCCGGTCTTCCGGGCCGCGGTGGAGGCGCTGCTCGGACACGGCACCGCGGCACTGGAACTGCTGGCGCGGGCGGACGAGGCGGCACGGCTGGCCGACGCGGGCGGCCTGCGGACGGCCGTGGCTCTGGACGCGGCCCGGATCGAGCTCGACGCGGGCCGGACACGGCAGGCGGCGGCCTGGATCGCGGGCGTCGGGGAGACGGCGGAGCTGAGCGGTGCGGACGCCGTCGACCTCAACGGGCTGCGGGGCCGGATGGCCGCGGCTGACGGGCGTACGGCGGAGGCGGCCGGCCTCGCGGAGCTGGCCGTGCGGGACTCCCTGCTCACCGACTCCCCGCTGGTGCGTGCGACGGCCGAACTGGACCGGGCCCGGACCCTGTTCGCGCTGGGGCGGCGTTCTTCCGCCCTGGCCGCGGCGCGCGCCGCGGGTGCGTACTTCGCGGGCAAGGGGCATCTGCCGGGGGCCCGCCGGGCCGCCGGCTGTGTCCCGGACGCGGCCATGGTCACCACGACGGAGAGGAGCTGACCGATGGGAAGCACCGGAACGGGCACGGCGCCGGGGCAGGGGCTCACCTGGAGCCTGCGCGGGCGCGGCCCCGAGGATGTCCCCGTGCCCGCGGACGAGGGCCCGCCGGGCGGCCTGCCCGGTGAGCAGGCGACGGGCCGCGGTGTCCGGGTGTGCGTGGTGGACTCCGGGGTGGAGCGCGACCACCCGCTGGTGGGCGAGGTGCAGAGCTCCTGGGTGGTGGTCAAGGACCCGGCGGACGGCACGATCACGGTCGAGCCGACGGCCACCGGCGACACCTGCGGCCACGGGACGGCGTGCGCCGGGATCATCCGGCGCACCGCGCCCGACTGCGAGATCCACAGCGTCCGGGTGCTCGGCGAGCGCTTCTCCGGCACCGGTGACGTCCTGATGGCCGGACTGCGGTGGGCGGTGGAACAGCGCTTCGACGTGGTGAACCTGAGCCTGTCGACGACCCGGACCCGCTTCGCCCAGGAGCTGCACGGCCTCGCCGACCGGGCCTACTTCGGCCGTACGGTGATCGTCGCGTCGGCGCACAACACCCCCGTGGAGAGCTTTCCGTGGCGGTTCGCCTCGGTGATCTCCGTGGGCAGCCACCAGGAGGACGACGAACTCCACCTGTACAACCCCGAGCCCCCGGTGGAGTTCTTCGGCCCGGGGCAGAACGTGTCCGTGCCGTGGCTGGGCGGCAGATCGATCCGCACCACCGGGAACAGCTTCGCCACCCCGTACGTCGCGGGGCTGTGCGCGCGTGTCCTCTCCGGACACCCCAGGATGACGGCTTTTCAGCTCAAGAACGCCCTCTATCTGTCCGCGGCCAACGTGCACGCGGCCCCGCGTCCTTCCACAGCGGCAGGAGACATCCGTGACGACTCCGAGAACTGACGCCATGCTCCCTTCGGCCCCCCTCTCCGGCCCCGCCCCGGGCGACGCCGCCCGGCACGAGCTGCTCCAGTCGGTCGTCGACGTGGCCCGTGCGATCTTCGGGGCGGCGGCCAGCTCCGTCTTCCTGCTGGACGAGGAGGCGGACGAGCTGGTCTTCCAGGCGGTCTCCGGGGAGGGCGAGGAATTCCTGGTGGGGCGTAGGTTCCCCGCGGGACGGGGCATCGCCGGCTGGGTGGCGACCTCGGGCGAGCCGATGGTGGTGGACGACCTGAGCCAGGACTCGTCCTTCGACCGCTCGCTGGCCGAGTCCACCGCCTACGTCCCCGACGCCCTGATGGCCGCCCCGCTGATCAGCGACGCGCGGGTCCTCGGGGTGCTGGAGGTCCTGGACCCCTCGCCGCAGGCCCGGTCGGGTATCCGTGAGCTGGATCTGCTCGCGATGTTCGCCCGGCAGGCGGCGGCCGCCCTGCGGGTGCTCTCCGCTCATCCGGCGGGCGCCGGGGCGCGGGCCCTGGACGAGGAACGGCGCGAGGACGCGCTGCAGTTGCTCGGCAGTCTGGAACGGCTGCTGCGGGGTGCCGGCTGAGGGCCCGTACGCTGGGTGCCGCGCGGGAGTGGCGGCCGTTCCCCCGGGCAGGAGCCGGAGGACACCGGGCCGTTCACGCGCCGGACCCCAGCGGAAGGACACGCACACGTGAAGCTCGCATTCTCGACCCTCGGAGTCCCGGGGATGCCCGTGGCGGACGTGGTGCGGCTCGCCGTCGAGCACGGCTACCAGGGGGTGGAGCTCCGCGCCCACCCCGAGGAGCCGGTGCACCCGGGCCTCACCGCGCTCGAACGGGCCGCCGTGGCGGATGAGTTCAAGCGGGGCGGGGTCGAGGTCCTGACCGTCGCCGGGTATGTGCGGGTCGCCGCCGAGGGTGACGACGAGCCGGTGATCGCCGGGCTGGCCGAGCTGGTGGAGCTGGCGCGCGACCTGGGGGCGGCGTACGTCCGGGTGTTCCCCGGCGGCGGGGACCAGGACCCCGCCGAGGCCGACGCCTCCGCCGCCAGGCGGCTGGGTGCGGCCGCGCCGCACGCCGCCGACCAGGGGGTGCGGATCCTCCTGGAGACCCATGACTCCCACCGCGCCGGAGCCGATGTGGCGCGGGTCGTGGGCACGGTCGGGCACGGCCAGATCGGCGCGATCTGGGACGTCATGCACACCTGGCTGGCCGGCGAGGAACCGGCGGCCACCCACGCGGTGCTCGCCCCGCACCTGGGCTACGTACAGGTGAAGGACATCGCGTCCGCCGAGGACACCACCCCCCTGGCCCTCGGTGCCGGGACGCTGCCGCTGAAGGAGTGCCTGGACACGCCGGTCTCCGACGGGTGGGTCTGCTGGGAGTACGAGAAGCGCTGGTACGAGGGCGCGGCCGCACTGCCGGAGCTGCTGACCGCGGGCCGGGAGTACCTGCTGCGGCTCGGCGCGCCGAAGCAGTAGGTCAGACCCTCGCCGCCCGGGTCTCCGGGACGGACGGGGTCGCGGCGGGGCGGGGCCGCCCTCCCAGGGAGGTCAGGGCCACCCCGCCGACCAGCAGCGCGGCGGCGCACCACCGCAGCGGGCTGACCGCCTCGCCGAGGAGGAGTGCGGCGCAGGACATCCCGAAGACGGGCACCAGCAGGGTGAACGGGGCGACCGACGAGGCCGGGTGGTGCCGGAGCAGGAAGCCCCAGGCGCCGAAGCCGAAGACGGTGGAGATCCAGGCGACGTAGACGACGGTTCCGGCACCTGTCCAGTCGAGCGAGGCCAGGGCCTCGGTGTCCCGGTCCCAGCCCTCGATGAGCAGGGAGAGGCCGAGCAGCGGCAGCACGGGGACGGTCGAGACCCACACCATGAAGTTGAGGGAGTCCGGCGGAGCCGCCTTGCGGGTGATCACGTTGGAGACGCCCCAGCAGGCAGCCGCCAGGATCACCAGCGCGAAGGGGAGCACGGGTCCGCCCGCCCCCTCGTCCACCGCGGCGACGCCGATGCCCGCGAGGGCGACGCCCATCCCCAGGACGCGCCTCCTGCCGGGCCGCTCGGAGAGGGCCAGGGCCGCGAACAGGGCGGTGAAGACGGCCTGGACCTGGAGGACGAGGGAGGAGAGCCCGGCGGGCATCCCCCGGTCCATCCCGATGAAGAGCAGCCCGAATTTGGCGACCCCCAGGGCGAGACCGACGCCGATGACGTACTTCCAGGCCACCGTGGGCCGGCCGACGAGGAACACGGCGGGCAGCGCCGCGACGAGGAAGCGCAGGGCGGAGAAGAGCAGGGGCGGGAAATGGGCGAGACCCAGCTCGATGACGACGAAGTTCACACCCCAGACGGCGGCGACCAGCGCGGCCAGGGCGATGTGGAGGGGACGCATGGACCGAGCATCCGCCGCCCGGACCATGTAGCACCAGCGCGGATTTCTTCATGGTTGGATTAAGCACCGCTCACGCTTCCTGTCCGCCCGGAGGTCCCTGTGCTCGACCTGTCCCGGCTGCGCGCCCTGCACGCCGTCTCCGTCCACGGTTCGGTCGCGGGCGCCGCGGCCGCGCTCGGCTACACCGCGTCGGCGGTCTCGCAGCAGATCACCAAGCTGGAGCGGGAGACCCGTACGACGCTCCTCGAACGGCGCGGGCGCGGGGTGGCGCTCACCGAGGAGGCGATCCACCTGGCCTCCACCGCACAGCGGTTGCTGGCCATCGTGGAGCAGGCCGAGACCGTGCTCGAACAGCGCAGGGGGCAGCCGACGGGACGGCTGTCCATCGCCGCGTTCGCCTCCGCGGCGCGCGGGCTGCTGCCGGGGGTGCTGGCGGAGCTCGGCCGGGAGCACCCGGCACTGGACGCACGGCTCACCGAGGTCGATCCGCACCTCTCGGTCGACCTGGTGGCGAAGGGCGTGGTCGATCTCGCGGTGGCCCACGACTGGGACATCACCCCGCTGCCCGCGCCGGAGGGCCTCGCCCAGGCGGTGCTCGGTGAGGACCGGTGCGACCTGCTGGTGCCCGAGGGACACACCCTCGCGGCCCGGGACGCGGTGCGCCGGGAGGAGCTGGCCGAGGAGCGGTGGGTGTGCCAGCCGCCCGGCACGGTGTGCCACGACTGGCTCGTACGGACGCTGCGGGCGGCGGGGTGCGAGCCGGACATCCGGCACCAGGCGGAGGAGAACCACACCCAGCTGGCCCTGGTCGCCGCCGGACTCGGCGTGGCGATGATGCCCCGGCTGGGCCGCGGGCCGCTGCCGACGGGCGTGGTCGCCGTACGGCTGGACCCCGTGCCGGTGCGGCGGCTGTACGCACTGTGGCGCACGGAGGCGGCGCGGCGGCCCTCGATCATCGCGGCGGTGTCGGCGCTCCAGGGGGCGGCCGAGGTGCTCCGGAAGGCCGGTTGACGCGAGCCGGCCCTCCGTGCCGGACCGGCGACCCCCGCCTCCGCCCCCATGTCCGGGCATGTCCGCCCGTGGCCCCGCGTGTCGCGCGCCGTTCCCGGGCGACCCCCTTGACTGGTAGTTACTTTCCATATATCCGTACCTTCTTGGAAGTTTCTTTCAGCACCGGAAGGGGCTCACGTGCACCACCGCACCTCCAGACGCACCCTCCTCACCGCCACGGCGGCCACCGCGGCAGCCGCCGCGACCGGCGTCGCCGCTCTCCCCGGCACCGCGAGCGCAGCCGCGACCGGCATGTCCACGGACAGCCGCCTCAAGCGGCTCATCGCCCGGATGAGCCTGGAGGAGAAGGTCGGCCAGCTCTTCGTGATGCGGGTGTACGGGCACTCCGCCACCGAGCCCGACCAGGCGGACATCGACGCCAACCTCGCCGAGATCGGGGTCCGCGACGCCGCCGAGATGATCGCCACGTACCACGTCGGCGGCATCATCTACTTCGCCTGGGCGCACAACACCCGCGACCCGCACCAGATCGCCGACCTCTCCAACGGCATCCAGCGGGCCGGGCTCGCCGGACCGACCCCCCTGCCGCTCCTCGTCTCCACGGACCAGGAGCACGGGATCGTGTGCAGGGTCGGCGAGCCCGCGACGCTGCTGCCGGGCGCGATGGCGCTGGGTGCGGGCCGCTCGCGCACCGACGCGCGCACGGCGGGCAGGATCGCCGGGGCCGAGCTGGCGGCCATGGGCATCAACCAGAACTACGCGCCGGACGCGGACGTGAACGTCAATCCGGCCAACCCCGTCATCGGCGTACGCTCCTTCGGCTCCGACCCCGACTCGGTCGCCGGGATGGTCACCGCGCAGGTGAAGGGCTACCGGAGCGCCGGCGTCGCCTCGACGGCCAAGCACTTCCCCGGCCACGGGGACACCAGCACCGACAGCCACACGGGCCTGCCCGTCATCAGCCACACCCGCGAGCAGTGGGCGGAACTGGACGCCCCGCCGTTCCGGGCGGCCGTCGCCGCGGGCATCGACTCGATCATGACGGCGCACATCGTGGTGCCCGCCCTGGACCCGTCGGAGGACCCCGCCACCCTCTCGCACCCGATCCTCACCGGCATCCTGCGCGAGGAACTCGGCTACGACGGCGTGGTGGTCACCGACGCCCTCGGGATGGAGGGGGTCCGTACGAAGTACGGCGACGAGCGGGTCCCCGTCCTCGCCCTCCTGGCCGGCGTCGACCAGCTCCTGAACCCCCCGGACCTCAAGGTGGCCTGGAACGCCGTCCTCGGCGCGGTGAGGGGCGGCGAGATCAGCGAGGCCCGCATCGAGGAATCGATCCTGCGCATCCTGCGGCTGAAGACGAAGCTGGGGCTCTTCCGCGATCCCTACGTCACCCACCGGGGCGTCGACCGCACCGTCGGCACCCGGTCCCATCTGGCCGCCGCCGACCGGATCGCCGAGCGGACGACGACCCTGCTGGCCAACACCGGTTCGCTGCTGCCGCTCTCCCGGCGGTCGCACAGGAACCTCCTGGTGGTGGGGGCCGATCCCGCCTCCCCCTCGGGCACGACCGGCCCCCCGACGACCACACTGGCCGGGGCCTTCGAGGAGCTGGGCCACGTGGCGACCGCGCTGTCCACCGGCACGGCCCCCACCACGGCGAAGATCGCGGAGGCGGTGGCCGCGGCGCAGGGCAGGGACGCGGTGGTCGTGGGCACCTACAACGTCACGGCGACCAGCTCCCAGCGCACCCTGGTCAGCGCCCTCGCGGCGACCGGCGTCCCGGTGATCACGGTCGCGATCCGTAATCCGTACGACATCGCGCAGCTGGCCGGGACGGGGTACGCGGCGAGCCTCGCCACGTACTCCTGGACCGACGTCGAACTCCGGGCGGCCGCACGCGTGATCGCGGGCCGGGCCGATCCGGAGGGCAGGCTCCCGGTCCCGGTGCAGCGGGCGGACGCTCCCGCGCAGGCGCTGTACCCCGTCGGCTACGGGCTGTCCTACCGCTCCCACGCCAGACCTTCGGCGTAACCACCCAAAGGGCCAAGAACACCCCGTGCACCTGGCGTGCGCCCGCTCCGGCGGGTCACGCCGGGTGCACGCCCTCATGGGCGCACCGGGGGCCACGGACCTGTATGTACGACTGGGCGGGGACAGACCGGTGGGCTGCGCCCACCGGGTGTGACACGACACCCGGCGGGCACAGCCCACGTCGGCGCGGGGCCGCGGTACTACGGCCGCAGCGTGCCCCGGTCCCGCTGGAGTTCGTCGTCCCGCTTGTCGAGGCGGGCGTCGAACGTCGCGAGGGGCTTCGCCTTCGCCGGGTCGGCCTCGACGGCCGCGGGTGCGACCCCGGCCCAGCGGAGGATGGCCGCGGTGGCCTTCGCCTTCTCGTCGGCGACGAGGCCGGCGACCTTGGAGCCGTGGTTGCCGCCCGGCACGGTGTAGACGTAGCTGTCACGGGCACCGTGGCCGAGGCGGAAGGGTTCGGCACCCCAGGGGTCGTTCTCCCCGTACACGTACAGCATCCGGCGGGCGTTGTTCCGCACCCAGCGGTCCACGTCCCGCATCGCCGAGGAGTCGAACCTCATCGGGATGGAGCGGGGGACGAAGTTGCGGGGCGGCTGGTAGCCGTAGCGGCTGAGCTTGCCGAGCCAGGGCTGCCGGATGTCGGGCGAGCCGAGCTGGGTGCCTGCCTGGTAGTAGTACGGCGTGTAGGTCTCCAGGCCCTGGTCCGCATAGGCGGAGAAGCCCGAGATGCCGTCGATGGAGTCCCAGATCTCCTGGTCGGTGGCGTTCGGGGCGTCGGCCGGGATGGACTCGCAGTCGGCGAGCAGGCTGTACTGCCAGAACGCCCAGACGTAGTCCATGACGACGGCCTCGTACGCCCGGTCGAGCGTGCCGACCGTGCGGAAGGTGAGGCCGTTCTCCGCGGCGTACGCCTCGTACTTCTCCTCCAGCGGCTCCCGGCGGACGAGCGCCTCACGCTGGACACCGCCCAGCCGGTCCCTGCACTCCTTGGTGCCGACGCGCGCGAAGAACCGGTCGTACGCCGAATCCTCTTTGTTGACCACGTCGTTGGGCGCGACATAGGCGACGACGCCGTCCATGTCCTTCGGGTAGAAGCGCTCGAAGTAGGTGGCGGTCATGCCGCCCTTGGATCCGCCGGTGGTCAGCCAGTTCTCGGAGTAGATCTTCTTCAGCGCCGTGAAGACGCGGTGCTGGTCGCTGGCGGCCTGCCAGATGTCGAGCTTCGACCAGTCGGCGGGAGCCGGGCGCGACGGGGTGAAGAACCGGTACTCCAGGGAGACCTGGTTGCCGTCGATGATCTGCGTCGGCTCGCTGCGGCTGGGGTTGGTCGAGACGTTGTACCCGCTGGTGAAGAAGACCGTGGGGCGGGCCGTGTCCTTGTGCAGCAGCGTGACGCGCTGCTGGAAGGTCCCCTTGGAGGGGTGCTTGTGGTCGATCGGCTGGGTGTACTCGAGGACGAAGAAGCGGTAACCGGGGTACGGCTTCTCCTCGATCAGGCTCATTCCCGGGATGGCCAGGATGCGGTCCTTGATGTCCTCGCCGCTGCTCTCGCTGCTGCTGGTCGAGCTGCTCTGCTTCGCGGCCGGTTCCGCGGCGGTGGCCGCACCGGCCGAGGCTCCGGTCGCACTCACTGTGCCTATGAGCACCGCGAGCGACAGAATGCCTCTGAGCGCCTTGCGCATGCACCCTCCCCTTGATTCACGACAGTCGCCGTGAACCTAGCGGGGGTAACACCTGCCACGCCAGACCCACTCGCATCTCAGCACAGGATCCATCCGGTCGAGCCGGAGGAACCCCCGACCGCACCGGAGGCGCGGACGCAGCGGTTGAGCGCGTGCACCGTGACCGGACCGGCCAGAGTGGTGAACTTCCCGCTGTCGAGCGCCGCGTGTCCGCCGCGCGGCTGAAGCGACACCCGCATCGCCCGGCGCGCGCCGGGCTTCTTGGCGACCGTGACGGCGCACGCGTAGGCGCGGCTCTTGTAGACGCGCAGCGAACCGGTGGAGAAGGCCACGGTCTTGACCAGGCGTCCGGGGCAGGCCGACGCGGCCTGCGCCGGGACCGGCCCGGTGGGTCCCAGCACGAGGCCCAGGGCCCCGAGCAGCGGCAGGAGGACGAACGCCGCGACCGTACGCCGGCCAGCCGGACGCCCCGTCCGTCCCGTCCGCTTCTTCGGCCCCCATGACCTCAGTGGTCTCACCACACCGTCCACCCCGCCCGTCTCGTCGAACACACTGCCCTCACTGAACACACGTACGCATGGAGGTACGACGCGGGGAGAGGGCCTTCAGGTTGCGGAGGAGGGTCAGACACCCACGGGGGCGTCCTCGCCTATGCCCTCCCCTATGAAGGTGCGCCACAGCCGGGCGTACGCACCGTCCCTGGCCAGCAGCTCGTCGTGCGTGCCGTCCTCGGCCACCCGGCCCCGGTCCATCACCACGACCCGGTCGGCGCGCGCGGCCGTCGTCAGCCGGTGGGCGACGACCAGCGTGGTACGCCTCCCCGCCAGCCGGTCGGTCGCCTGGTTGACCTGGGCCTCGCTGGCCAGGTCGAGGGAGGCGGTCGCCTCGTCGAGCAGCAGGATGTCCGGGTCGACCAGCTCGGCACGGGCGAGCGCGATCAGCTGACGCTGGCCGGCGGAGAGGTTGCGGCCCCGCTCGGCGACCGCGTGCAGGTAGCCGTCCTCCAGGGTGGCGATCATGTCGTGCGCGCCGACCGCCCTGGCCGCCGCCTCCACCTGCGCGTCGGTGGCCTCCGGCAGTCCGTAGGCGATGGCGTCGCGAACCGTCCCCTCGAAGAGGTAGGACTCCTGCGGCACGACTCCGAGCCGGTGGCGGTACGCCGTCCTGTCGAGCCGGCGCAGGTCCGTGCCGTCCGCGGTGACCCGCCCGCTCGTCGGGTCGTAGAAGCGGGCGACGAGCTTGACCAGCGTGGACTTGCCCGCCCCCGTCTCACCGACGAACGCGACGGTCTGGCCCGCCGGGATCCGCAGATCGATGCCCGTGAGGGCCTCCTCCTCGCCGGTGTAGGCGAACGACACGTCCTCGAAGGCGATCTCGCCGCTCAGCGACGTGACGTCCAGCGGCTCGTCGTGGTCGGCCGTGGAGGTCGGCTCCCGCAGGAGCTCCTGGACCCGGCCGAGGGAGACGGTCGCCTGCTGGTAGCCGTCGAAGACCTGGGACAGCTGCTGCACGGGGGCGAAGAACAGGTCGATGTAGAGCAGGTAGGCGACCAGCGCGCCGGTGGTCAGCGTGCCGTTGTCGACGCGGCCGGCACCGACGATCAGCACGGAGGCCGCCGCGACCGAGGCCAGCAGCTGCACGAACGGGAAGTAGACGGAGATCAGCCACTGCCCGCGCACCCTGGCCTGGCGGTAGTCGTCGCTGCGTGCCGCGAAGCGCTCGGCCCCGTCGCGCTCGCGCCGGAACGCCTGCACGATCCGCAGTCCGGAGACGGACTCCTGGAGGTCGGCGTTGACGACGCTGATACGTGTCCGGGCGAGCTCGTACGCCTTCACGCTCCTGCGGCGGAAGAAGACCGTGCCGATGACCAGCAGGGGCAGGGTCGCGAAGACGACCAGGGCCAGCTGGACGTCGAGGGCGAGCAGCACGACCGTGATGCCGAAGAAGGTCACGACGGAGACGAAGGCGGTGACCAGGCCGGTCTGGAGGAACGTGGACAGCGCGTCGACGTCGGTCGTCATCCGGGTCATGATCCGGCCCGTCAGCTCACGCTCGTAGTAGTCGAGGCCGAGCCGCTGGAGCTGCGCGAAGATCTTGAGACGCAGGGAGTAGAGCACGCGTTCGCCGGTGCGGCCCGTCATCCGGGTCTCGCCGATCTGGGCCAGCCACTGCACGAGGACGGAGAGCAGGCCGAGACCGGCCGCCGCCCAGACCGCGCCCAGCGCCAGCTTCGTGACTCCGTCGTCGATCCCGTGCCGGATCAGCACGGGCAGGAGCAGGCCCATGCCCGCGTCGACGGCCACCAGCCCCAGGCTCACCAGCAGGGGGAGACCGAAGCCGTGCAGCAGCCTGCGCAGGCCGTAGGACTTCTCCGGGCGCACCGCGCTCGCCTCGTCGATGGCGGGGGCGTCGGTGGCGGGCGGGAGCGCCTCGACCTGGGCGAGGAGCTCGGGGGTGGCGGGCATGCCGGCGACGGCCTCGTCGCGCTGCTCCTCCTTGCGGATCCACAGCCCGGGGGTGACACCGCGCTCGGCGTCGAACTCGGCGTCCAGCTCCTCCTGGAGCGCACGGTCGTCCTCGGGGACCGGGACGGCCTGCGGCTGATGGCCGGGAGAGGTGCCGCCCATCTCGTCCGGGTCGGTGAGCAGCCGGCGGTAGAGCGCCGAGCGGCCCTCCAGCTCCGCGTGCGTGCCGATGTCGGCGAGGCGCCCCCGGTCGAGGACGGCGATGCGGTCGGCGAGGCCGAGGGTGGAGCGGCGGTGGGCTATCAGCAGGGTGGTGCGGCCCTCCATGACCTGGGCCAGGACCTCGTGGATCTCGTGCTCGACGCGGGCGTCGACCGCGGAGGTGGCGTCGTCGAGGAGGAGCAGCCGGGGGTCCGTGAGGAGGGCGCGGGCGAGGGCGACGCGCTGGCGCTGTCCTCCGGACAGGGTGAGGCCGTGCTCGCCGACCTTGGTGTCGTACCCCTCGGGCAGCGCGGAGATGAAGCCGTGGGCCTGGGCGGCGCGCGCGGCCCGCTCGATCTGCTCCTGGGTGGCGCCCGGATATCCGTAGGCGATGTTGGCGCCGACGGACTCGGAGAAGAGGAAGCTGTCCTCCGGCACGAGGCCGATCGCGGCCCGCAGGGAGTCCTGGGTGAGCTCCCGGACGTCGTGGCCGCCGACCAGGACGGCGCCGTGCGACACGTCGTAGAACCGGGGCAGCAGGAGCGAGACGGTGGACTTGCCGCTGCCGGAGGCGCCGACCACGGCGACGGTCTCGCCCGGCTCGATGGTGAGGGAGAACCCGTCGAGGACGGGGCGGTCCTCGTCATAGCCGAAGCGGACGTCGTCGAACTCGACGCTCGCGGGTGCGTCGGCCGGAAGCCGCTTGGCGCCGTCCTGCATGGACGGCTCGGTGTCGATCAGCTCCAGGACGCGCTCGACACCGGCCCTGGCCTGCTGGCCGACGGTGAGGACCATGGCGAGCATCCGGACCGGGCCGACGAGCTGGGCGAGGTAGGTGGAGAAGGCGACGAACGTGCCGAGCGTGATCTCGCCCCGGGTGGCGAGCCAGCCGCCGAGGGCCAGCATCGCGACCTGGCCGAGCGAGGGGACGGCTTGGAGCGCGGGGGTGTAGCGGGAGTTCAGCCGGATCGTGCGCAGCCGGCCGGCGAAGAGCCTGCGGCTGACCTCGCGGAGCTTGCCGGTCTCCTGCTCCTCCTGGCCGAACCCCTTGACGACCCGGACGCCGGAGACGGCCCCGTCGACCACCCCGGCCACGGCCGCGGCCTGGCTCTGGGCGTACCAGGTGGCGGGGAAGAGCCGGGCCTTGGAGCGGCGGGCGATGAACCAGAGGGCGGGGGCGACGGCGAGGGCGACGAAGGTCAGGGGCAGCGAGAGCCACGCCATGATCACCAGGGAGATGAGGAAGAGCAGGACGTTCCCGATGGTCATCGGGAGCATGAAGAGGAGCCCCTGGATCAGCTGCAGGTCACTGGTGGCACGCCCGACGACCTGACCGGTGGAGAGCTCGTCCTGCCGCTTCCCGTCGAGCCGGGTCAGCGTGTCGTACATCTCGGTCCGCAGGTCGTGCTGGACGTCGAGGGCGAGCCGCCCGCCGTAGTAGCGGCGGACGAAGGTGGCGGCGTAGACGAGGACGGCTGCCCCGATGAGCAGGCCGGTCCAGACCCCGAGGGAGCGGGTGTGACTGCCGACGACGTCGTCGATGATCACCTTGGTGATGAGCGGGACGAGCGCCATGACGCCCATGCCCACGAGCGACGAACCGAGCGCCAGCACGACATTGCGCCGGTAGCGCCATGCGTAACCGGTCAGCCTCCGGCCCCACCCCTGCGTCGCCGCCTCCTGCGGCTCCGCGCCCTGTTTCGCTGCGTCCCGTTTCTCCACGCCCACCCGTGCCTCCTGTGTCGCCCCGTTGCCCCGCCTGGTCCTGCCGCTTGTCTCCAACGCGGTCAGCTGCGGATTTCATCCTTCCGCGGTCGTTCTCGGCCGATGGGCGGAACCGGGGGCGGGTGGTCCTAGGACCTGCGGTGTTCCGGGCCGGATCGGTGAGCCGGGCCGGAACTCGGCACGGTCCACCCGTGGCCCCACGATCGGTGGAGTGCACGGCCCCTCAGCCGGTGGCGGGCCCGATGTCCTTGTGGACGGCCCGGGAGACGGCCTGGATGGTGCCGATGCCGTCGTCCATCGTCCTGTTGTCCTGCGTGAGGACGGTGATCGCGTAGTCGTGGCCCTTGCCGCTGAACGCTCCGACGCTGTGCACACGCCAGCCGTGCGTGGACCGTTCCAGCCAGCCGTTCTTGAGCTGGACCGTCGCGTCGCCCGGCGCGCCGGCCGGAACGCCCCAGCGCTGGTCCGGTACGACCTTGCGCATACGGTCCAGGACGAAGGCCCGCGAGCGGTCGTCGAGGACCTTGTTCCCGGCCGTCACCAGGGACAGCAGACGCTGTTCGTCCTGGGCGGTGATCTGGGTGAGCCCCCACGCGCCCCCGGGATCGGGAACCGTGCGGGTCATGCCCGCCGCCTCGAGGAACTTCTTGATCTTCGCCAGGCCCAGCTGGTCCCACAGCGCGCTGGTCGCGTCGTTGTCCGACTTGGTGATCATGGCCGTGGACAGCTTGTTCTCGCGCGGGGTGAGCGGCCGGTGCGTCTTCTGCGCGTCCCAGAGCAATGCGGCGAGGGCCGTGACCTTGACCACGCTCGCCGAGTCCACCCGCTGGGTGGGCCGCAGCGTGCACGTCGTACGGGTCCGGTGGTCCACCACCGCCAGGGCGGTGGTGGACTCGCGCCCCTTGAGGGCCGCGGTGATGTCCCTGGACAGTTCCGCGGCGAGACCGGCCCGGCCCGAGACGCAGGAGACAGCGGGGGGCGGGGCGGCGGGGGACGCCACCGCGGTCGCCGGGGCGAGTACGCCGCCCACCAGAGCGGCACAGAACGCGGCCCGGGAGTACCGGGACGTCCGCTGGTGAGTCATGTCGGCCTCCGCACTGTCGCGTCTCGTCGTCGCGCCCTGCGGGGCACCCGGAGCATGATGCGCAGAAACGGACAGAACGGGCTATGGCCCATGGCACAGACCTCCGGACCGCCCCAGCTCCTCCCCCGGGGGGCAGGGCTTCCGGGCCGGACGGGGTGACCGACGCCACGCGGTTCCTCCCGCCCGGGCAGGGCCGGACGGGAGGTCCCGGATCACAGGTGCGTCGGCTCGAACATCCTCAGCAGCGCGGGGAGCACCACCACCGACGGGCCGGGGGCCGCGATGGCCTTGCCCAGGTCGGCGGCCAGGGTCTCCGGGGTCGTACGGACCGCGGGGACGCCGAAGGACTCGGCCAGCGCGACGAAGTCCGGGCGGGAGAGCTCGGTCGCCGTGGCCTCGCCGAAGGCGCCCGTCATGTACTCCCGCAGGATGCCGTAGCCCCCGTCGTCGACGATCAGCCAGGTGACGGGCAGGTCGTACTGGCGCGCGGTGGCCAGCTCGGCGATCGAGTACATCGCGCCGCCGTCGCCGGAGACCGCGAGGACCGGCTTGGTGCGGTCGGCCGCGGCTGCTCCGATCGCCGCCGGGAAGCCGTAGCCGAGACCGCCCGCGCCCTGCGCCGAGTGCATCGTGTTCGGGTGGCGGGCGTCGAAGGCGGACCACGCCCAGTAGGCCAGGATCGTCATGTCCCAGAAGCTGGGCGAGGTGTCGGGCAGCGCCTCACGGACGGAGGCGATCACCTGCCGCTCCAGCGTGAGGTCCTGGGCCTCGATGCGGTCGCGCACCTTGCCCAGCAGGGCACTGACACGCGTCGAGGCCTCCGGGTCCTGGCGGGGCTCCACGGCCTCCAGGAGGTCGGCGAGGGCCTCGCGGGCGTCGGAGTGGATGCCGAGCGCGGGGTGGTTGGACTCCAGCTTCCCGGCGTCGGCCTCGATCTGGATCACCCGGCCGCGCGGGGCGAACGTGTGGTAGTTCGAGGAGAGCTCCCCGAGCCCCGAGCCGACGACCAGCAGGACGTCAGCGGACTCCAGGAAGTCCGTGGTGTACCGGTCCTCCAGCCAGGACTGGAGCGAGAGCGGGTGCTCCCAGGGGAAGGCGCCCTTGCCGCCGAAGGTGGTGACGACCGGGGCGTCGATCTTCTCCGCGAGCGCGCGCAGCTTGCCGGCCGCGTCGGAGCGCACGACCCCGCCGCCCGCGATGATCGCCGGGCGCTCCGCGTTCGCGAGGAGGTGGGCGGCCGCGAGGGTCAGCTCGGGGCGCGGGTACAGCGGGCGCGGGGTGGCGTCGAGGGCGCTGACGACGGGCAGGACCGTCTCGGCGAGCAGGACGTCCTGCGGGATCTCCACCCAGACCGGCCCGTGCGGGGCGGTCAGCGCGGACTCCCAGGCGGCGGCGATGGCGGAGGGCACCTGCGACGCCGTGCGCACCGTGTGCACGGACTTCACGACGTCCCGGAAGGACGCCTTCTGGTCGCGGAGCTCGTGCAGGTAACCATGGCGTCCGCCGCCGAGGCCGGCGGTGGGGATCTGGCTGGAGATCGCGAGCACGGGAGCGGAGGCGGCGGCCGCCTCCTGGAGCGCGGCCAGGGAGGTCAGGGCGCCCGGACCGGTGGAGAGCAGCAGGGGTGCCACCTCGCCGGTGATCCGCCCGTAGGCGTCGGCGGCGAAGCCCGCGTTGTTCTCGACGCGCAGGCCGACGTACGCGAGGGAGGAGCGGCGCAGCGCGTCGAACATGCCGAGCGCGTGCTGGCCGGGCAGGCCGAACACGGTGGTGGCCCCGAGACCCTGGAGGGTCTCGACGACCAGGTCGCCGCCGTTGCGTCCGGCCGGAGGTGCGAGCGCGGCCGCCGCCTGGGCGGCCGTGAGCCGCGGCCGGTCGTCGTGGTCGTGACTCACTTGGTGCGGCCTTCCGCGATCTGGCGGGACATGATCGTCGTCAGCTCGTACGCCGTGTGCGAGGCGGCGACGGAGGTGATCTCCGCGTGATCGTACGCCGGGGCGACCTCGACGAGGTCGGCCGAGACGAGGTGGCAGGAGGAGAGTCCGCGCACGATCTCCAGGAGCTCGCGCGAGGTGAGGCCACCGGCCTCGGGCGTGCCGGTGCCCGGGGCGTGCGCCGGGTCGAGGACGTCGATGTCGATGGAGATGTAGAGCGGCCGGTCGCCGATGCGCTGCCGCAGCTGGTCGGCGACCTCGTCGACGCCGCGCCGCATGACGTCGGCGGAGGTGACGATGCCGAAGCCCATCTTGGCGTCGTCGGTGAGGTCCTGCTTGCCGTAGAGCGGGCCGCGGGTGCCGACGTGGGACAGCGCCTCGGTGTCGAGGATGCCCTCCTCGACGGCGCGGCGGAACGGGGTGCCGTGGGTGTACTCGGCTCCGAAGTAGGTGTCCCACGTGTCGAGGTGGGCGTCGAAGTGGAGCAGGGCGACGGGGCCGTGCTTCTTCGCGACGGAACGCAGCAGCGGCAGCGCGATGGTGTGGTCGCCGCCGAGCGTCATCATCCGGGCGCCGGTGGACAGGAGGTCGTCGGCGGCGGCCTCGATGGTCTCGACGGCCTCGTTGATGTTGAAGGGGTTCGCGGCGATGTCACCGGCGTCGGCGACCTGCGCGAGCGCGAAGGGCGAGGCGTCCTGCGCCGGGTTGTAGGGGCGCAGGAGCCGGGAGGCCTCGCGGATCGCGTTGCCGCCGAAGCGGGCGCCGGGGCGGTAGGAGACACCGGTGTCGAAAGGCACGCCGACGACGGCGACATCGGCGGTGCCGACCTCGTCGAGCCGCGGCAGCCGGGCGAACGTCGCGGGTCCGGCGTACCGCGGGACGCGGGAGGAGTCGACGGGGCCGCGCGGCGCTTCGTTGCTGCTCATGGGTGCGGGTGCCTTTCGTTCAGCCATGCACGCCGTGTGGGCGTTCATACGGTGATCAGTCTGTCAGGGGCCGCCTCGGGGCCCGTTCGGCCGACGGGCCACGAGGCGGCGGGTACCGGGGTCAGACGGTGACCGGGTCCGGGGTCGCCGGGTCCTCGGTCCCCCGCCCGGCCAGCCGCTCGCGCCAGGCGCTCAGCACGGCCGGGTCGGTCGGCTTCGTGGCCAGCGAGACGACGGCGTACGTCGCGAGCGAGGCGAGCAGACCGTAGTAGATGGGCTCGTTGGCGAGGATCCCGTAGCCCGCCATCAGCCCGATGACGGCGACACCGCCGACGGCAACGGAGGCCAGGGCCCCGGAGGCCGTGCCGCGACGCCACAGCAGCCCGCCGAGGATCGGCACCAGCAGGCAGCCGACCAGCAGGTTGTAGGCGACGGTCAGCGCCTGGACGACGTCGTTGAGCGCGATGGAGATCAGGACGGTGAGGGCACCCATGATCAGGATGAAGGCCCGGTTGCCCTTGACCTCGTCCCGCTCCTCGGCACCGTCCTTCGCCACGACGCCTCGCAGTCGCGACCAGATGTCGTTGTTGGCGACGGTGGCGCAGGCGATCAGCGCGCCGGAGGAGGTCGACATCACCGCGGCGAGCGCGGCGGCCAGCACCAGCCCGCGCACGCCGACCGGGAGCTCGTCCTTGACGATCGTGGCGAAGGCCGCGTCCGCGCTGGGGAGCGTCGGGTACATCACCTTGGCCGCCGTCCCGATGACGGCGCCGGCGATGGCGTACACGAGGCAGTACGTGCCGGCGACGGTGCCGCCCCAGCGTGCGGTCGTGTCGTTGCGCGCGGTGAACACGCGCTGCCAGATGTCCTGGCCGATCAGCATGCCGAAGGTGTAGATCAGGACGTACGTGAAGATCGTCTCGCCGCCGATGCCCAGCGGGTCGAAGTACTCGGTGGGCAGCTTCGCCTTCATCTCGCTGAAGCCACCGGCCTTGACGACGGCGATCGGCAGGAGGAGGAGCAGGACACCGATCGTCTTGACGACGAACTGCACCATGTCGGTGATCGTGATGGACCACATGCCGCCGAGCGTCGAGTACGCGACGACGATGGCGCCGCCGAGGATGATCGCGACGGTCCGGTTCACGTCGAACAGGACGTCGAAGATGGTGGCGTAGGCGATGGTCGAGGTGACCGCGAGCATCAGCGTGTACGCCCACATGACGACGCCGGAGATGACCCCGGCCCGGCCGCCGTAGCGCAGGTCGAGCATCTCGGAGACGGTGTAGACCTTCAGCCGGGCGATGCGGGCGGAGAAGAAGACGGAGAGGGCGAGCAGCCCGAGGCCGATCGCGAAGACCATCCACGCACCGGAGAGCCCGTACTGGTAGCCGAGGCCCACGCCGCCGATCGTCGAGGCGCCGCCCAGGACGATCGCGGCCATCGTGCCGGAGTACATCCAGGGTCCGAGCCGCCGTCCCGCGACCAGGAACTCACTCTTGGACTTGGCGCGGCGCATGCCCCACCAGCCCATGGCGAGCATGCCGAGCAGGTAGACGACGATCACGGCGTAGTCGACAGCCATGGGCTTCCCTCCGTTCCACGCGTTCAACAGGTTGGTGAAGACGCTAGGTGGCCGGAAGCCGACGCTGAAGTGTACGTTTCCTCCATCTTCGATCCGCTGAATGGATGGACCGTCCATGCCGGACTCCCCTGCCGGGCCTCCCGCCCCTCCCATCCCCCTGGCCGCGCTGCTGGGCCGGGAGGAGCTGGGGCTGCGCCGGATCGCCGGTCCGGACCACGCCGATCTGCTCTGGGTGCACACCTCGGAGATGGCCGACCCGTATCCGTATCTGCTCGGCGGCGAGCTGCTGCTGACCGCCGGGGTCCAGCTCGATGACGCGGACACCTACGTCGCCCGGATCGTCCAGGCGGGGGCGTCGGCGCTCGGCTTCGGGGTGGCGCCGGTCCACGACACCGTGCCGGCCGCCCTCGTGGAGGCGTGCGACCGGCACGGACTGCCCCTGTTGGAGGTGCCGCCCGCGACGCCCTTCGCAGCGGTCGCCCGCGCGGTGTGGCGGCTGATGGCGGAGGCCCGCCACCGCGAGCTGCGCCGGGTGACCCGGGCCCAGCAGGCCCTGGCGACCGCGGCGGCCCGCCCGGATCCGGTGCCCGCGGTGC
>NZ_NEUF01000015.1 GCF_002910915.1 Streptomyces sp. SM10
GGCCCGGCTGCGTCTGCGCGCCGGGGCGCCGCCCGCTCAGCTCATGCGCCTGAACGGACTGCCCGGCGACCCCGGCGACCGTGACGCCCTCTTCGCGCCGCCGCCCGTGAACACCCGCCCCGACGCGCCGGATCCGAGCGCGGAGGCCCTGGAAGGCCACCTGCGCCGCCACCTCGCCACCGCCCCCTGGGGACCGGAGGCCGACCGGGCTTTCGCCGAGTGGGCCGCGGCCGCCACCGGCACCACCGTCACCCTGATCGAGGAGAACGGCATTGCCCACACCTACGCCGGGCCTTCCCCCGACAGCCCCTCCCTCCGGCTCCGCCGACGGGGAGGCGACATCGTGCCGCTGCTGCCCCGCACCCCGGCGCCGGAGCCGAGGACGGCCAGGACGCCGGACACGAGCAGCACCGACCCGACTCCCGTGCCTCCGCGGGACCCCGCCGCCGTTCCGCCGCCCCCCTCACCCGGGTCCCCGGCCGAGGGCGGCCTTCCCGGCCTCACCGGCGAGGAGGAGGCGTACGAGCTGAGTACGCTCTCCGGCGCCGAAGCCGAAGCACTCGCACGCTTCCGCTTCACCGACGACGACGCCGGTTCGCTCGCGCAGTTCCGCTTCACCGACGACACCAGCGACTCCGACAGCGAGGACGACACCCCGCAGGCCACTCACGAGGTCTGGCTCGATCTCCTCTTCGGACCCGCGGTCCGGGACGACTACGCGCCGGCGATGCTGGTCGGCACGGCTCTGTCCCTGCGGGAACTCGCCCGGCGGAGCCCGCAGCCCCCCTCCGTGGCCGTCGGCGATCCCCTGCACGGTCTGGCCCGGCGTGTCCTGGGCCTCGACCCGGACACCGAGGTGAGCGACCGGCACCTTCTGCTGCTGGGATCGCTGGCCCTCAGCGCCTCCCCGTCCCAACTGGCCGACGAGGAAGCCCTCTCCGCCTACCTGACCAGCCATGACGCCGCCCTGGGCCGGAGCACCCGGCTCGTGTCCGACCACGGCACCGGCCGCAACTGGACCGGCACCGGGCCCGAGGTGCCGCCCCTGGACTCGTACGCGGTCGAGGGCGAGGACGGCCGGCTGAGCATCTGGCCCGCCCCGTGGCAGGGCGCTTACACGGTCCTCGCCCAGGGCGACGCCGACTCGGTCCAGCTGCACACCCCTCGCGGCACGTTCACGCTCGACGACCTCGGGGAGTTCGCCCGGATCATCGCGCGGGACCCGGCGCGGCCCGAGGGCGCCGACATCGTGCTGGTCGTGCCGCACGGCGACATCGCCTCCCTGGCCCGGCACGTCGCCGACCTGACAGGTGCCCGGGTCCGGTACTCGGAGCACGCCCCCCGCCCGTCGACCAACTGGCGCACCGGCACCGACCACATCACTCTGGGGCCCCTGGAGGAGGGCGACGACATCGGCGCGGTGTGGGCCTCCGTCCTGCCGGACCCGGACGACGGCAGCGACGGGGACGTCGCGGACCTCCTCGGTATGTACGGAGGCGATCCGGAAGGCGTCGACGCCCGTCGGGCCGAGCCGCTGACCACGACGGACTACGGCGTCGTGAACGGCCGCGACAGCGGTGTGCTCTTCCGCAGGCCTGGCGGGATCCAGGGAAGCTGGCAGACGCCCCGGGCCCTGACGGGCACCCAGGACGCACCCGAACTCGCCATGTCCGTCCAGGACCACCACGAGACCCTCGTCGCCGAGCGGCCCGTCCTGCGGATCTCCTCGGACCGCACGCTCGCGGTCGAGAACGGCATGTACGGGCAGCAGGTCTTCGCGACCGAGGAGGCCGTGGAACGCGCGCAGGTCAAGCTGGTCCGGGCGGGCACCGCGGTGCGTCTTCGGACCGACCACGACCTCAGCGTCATCCTGCCCGTCCCCGGCGGCGGCAGCAGGCAGCTGTTCCTCGTCACCCCCGTCTTCCTGACCCGCTCCGGCCAGTCCACCGAGGAGGTCTGCCGGGACTTCGCCGACATGCTCTCCGACACCGCCCGCACCTCGCACATGGTCTTCCGCGCCCCCGGCGCCGGCCCCGTCGTCACCGCCCCGGTCAACGCCTCCGACGGGGCCGAGGTCACCGGGACCCACCACCTCGCCGACGCGCTGGGCCACCTCGCGGACGGTGACACACAGCCGGACACGGCGGACCCGGCGTGGGCGGCTTCGCTCGTCCGCCGGGACGACCGCCCCACCGGCGGTGACGGCGGCCCGCTGCCCGGCCGCGCCTACGGCAGCGCGCTCAGCCTCGCCCTGGAGGACGACCCACGGCGCGACGCCCTGTCCGACGCCGCGAGCAGGATCGGGATCAACGAGCACGCGTGGGCCGACATCGGCGAGGGATACGTCGTGCAGTCCGTCGCCGCCTCCGGCGAGCAGGGCCAGCCCAGTCTGGAGCACAACTACGCCAAACCACAGGCAGGTCGCGGCGGTGGTCACTTCGGCTACCACTTCGTCACCGTGGTCCTGGCCAGCGAGGACGGCACGCACCAGATCTCCCTGGAGAACCACGCCCGTGCCTCCCAGCGCAACCACCGGCACCGCAGGGCTGTCCAGGCGAACCTGCGCAACCACGATCTGGCGGAGCTGCGGGAGATCGCGGCACGTCTGCGCCAGGAGATCGAAGGGCATCCGGACGAGGGCGCGGACGACAAGCAGCTGACGGAGGTACGCGGCTACCTCGACCTGACCCTCGCCCTGGTCAGGGCCAAGCAGGCGCAGACGGAGATGAACGCGGTGCCCGCCGGCTCCCCGGAGCGTGCCGCGGCCGAGAAGACACTGGAGGGTGCCACCCGCGCCGCCGCACTCCGCATCGGCCAGCTCGAACCGGTCATCGCCGGGAAGCACCAGTGGTACATGCGGATGTACGCGCAACGTCCGGGCGAGTCCGCCCACGACACCAACGCGGACCTGCTGGGCGACTCGCCCGCCGCCGAGGCCAATCCGCTCACCGCCGTCGTGCTCCGCGGCCAGCAGGCACTGCCGGTGGCCATCGCCTTCGACAAGGGGGCCCAGGGGACGCCCGAGAGCGCCGGGCACGCGCTCCGCCACCTCGCCAAGGTGGTGGCCAGGGCGGCCCTGTGGAACCGGACCAACGGCCTGCCGCTGCCGGACGTCCGGGTCACCGGCGTGCGCAGCGGCCGACTCGTCGGCCGGGACATCGCGAAGGTGCGTGCCGAGGCGGTCGCGGCCTCCTTCCGGCAGGAGCTCGCCACCGCGCTCGCGGACATCCAGGACGGCACACCGCAGCCGCACGTCACCGCCGACCGGTTCACCGTCGAGCCGGTCTCGGTACGCGAGGGCCGGACGTCCACCGGCGACGCGGCGTCGTCCACCGTGAACATCACGGTGGACGACCACCGGGGCGGGACCCGGCACGTCGCCACCCGTGGTCCGCGCGGCGCCTCCCGGCCTGGCGGCCTGCCGGGGGGCTCCCGGGACGACGGACTCGACCCGGTCGCGGAGCAGTGGCCGATCGGCCGCCAGGTCACCCTCATGCGGCCCCGCTTCGGCGGCGTCGCCCCGTTCGCCGTGGCCGTGGCGGACGTACCCGCCGCCACCGAACGGTCCGCCACCGGTCCGCCGCAGGACACCGCCACCGCGAAGGGCAAGGACCCGGTCCGCACGGCCGGGGACCCCGCCCCCGGCACCTCGGGCACGCGACCGAACCGGTGGTTCACCTACGCGCGTGCCGCCGAGTCGCGCGCGGAGCCCTTCTCCTACGAGGTCGCGGGCACCGGGCACATCAGGCTCCCCGACGGTCTGGAGATTCCGCCCGACGGGTGGACGCGCTTCGGCCACGACTTCGTCCACGCGGCGACGGGCGCGATCCTGCGCGGCGACAGCGGCTGGATCGGCCGTGTCGCGAACATGGACACCCTCGCGCCCGTGCTGGAGGACCTCGACCAGGAGGCCGCCCCCCACCGGGTCGTGGCGGACTCCTCGGCCCTGTACCTCGTGCCGGAGGGCGACGACGGCACGGCGCTGCGCATACCCCTGCGGGACGCCGCCCCGCCCGCGCCGCGTGCCCGCCTGGACGACCGGCCCCGCATCGTCGTGCGGTCCGCCTTCGACGTACGGCGGTTCACCCACGGCGGTGAGACCGTCACCGACCTGACCGTGCGGCTCGCCGTCCGTGACGGGGACGGGCAGACCGACACCGGCGCCGTCATGGCACGGGTGCTCCAGGGCGTGGAGGAGTTCTACAACCGGCCGGGCCACAGGCTGCCCGACGGCGACCGGCTGCACGTCACCGTCGAGCCCGTACGGCCCGACGGCGACCCCCACCTGACGGTCGATCTCGTCGGCCGTCACCAGCGGATGAACCAGCGGGCGTGGTGGGCCGACGCCGATCCGGCCGAGTTCGCGCACGAGCTCGCCCACCAGCTCTTCCTGCGGGACGAGTCGCGTGACGCGAGCAACCCGGACCGGCTCGACGCACCCGGCAGCCTGCTCGGAGCGTTCCGCGAGAAGGCCCCCGACGGCCTCGTGCAGAGCGGTCTGCGCCCGCGCCACCTCCAGCTGTGGGCCGCTGTGGCCGGCGAGATCACGCCGCACACCCCACCGGAGGGGGCGAGTTGGGCCGACGCACGGGCGGGCGCAGCCGCGGAACTCAGGGAACCGGTCTGGGTGGACCCCGTGTCGCTCCCCGACCCCTCCCCGCAGAAGGGGCCGGACGGGGCCGTGCCGCCTCCGCTTCCCCCCGGGGAGGCCCTGCCCGTACTGACCGAGGCGTCCGACGAGTCGGAGTCCGACACCGAGTCCGACGAGGAGGCCGAACCTCCGGTCTGGGCCGGCCGAGGCTGGCTCAGCACTCTGTTCGGTCCCCTCCTCGACCGTGTTCCCCGCGACCGGCTGCGGGAGACCTCGCAGGCGCTGTACGACCTCGTACGGGCGGAGACGGGCCCGAACCCGTCGCCGGTGGCCCTGCGCACCGGCCTGAGCCGCGTCACCCGGCACGTCCTGCACATGGCGAACGGCACCCGGCCGGACACCGCGGACCTCCTCCTGCTCGGCTCGCTGGCACTCGACGCCTCCTCGGACGACCTCGCGACCACCGACGACCTCGCCCTCTACTTCATCGACCGTCAGATCGAGACCGGACGGGGCGCCCTCGACGAGGCCACCCTGCTGCGCGACGGCGAAGGAAGCCCCGTCGGGCGCGACTTCACCGGGCCGGGAAAGCCCGCCCCCGAGACGGATTCCTACGCCGTGCGGGGCAGGGGCCGCGTCATCCGGCGGAACGCCCCGTGGCAGAACCCGTACCTGGTCGTGGCCCGTGGAGCCGGCCACGGTGTCGACATCGCCCTGCAGGGGCGGACCTTCCGGGTGGACAGCGCCGAGGAGCTGGCCAGGCTCATCTCGTACGACTCCGGGCGGCCCCGCGGCGCGGACATCGTCCTGGCGCTTCCCCCGCAGTACGCCGCGACCGTCGCCTCCCTCGTGGCGGGGACGACCGGGCGCCGCGTCTGGCACCCCGAGGCGCCGGTCGACGTGGCCACGCATCCGGCCGCCGGGACCCGCCACCTCATGCTGGAGCCGAACGACGGCGCCACCGGCGCGAGCTGGGCCGCCACGGACCCGCCCGAGGACGGCGGCCTGCCCGGGGCCCGCGACCTCAGCAGCGGGAGCGACACCGACAGCCCCTCCGCTCAGGACAGTGACGACGGCACGTCCGACAGCGACGGGGACGCGGAGTTCGACCGACTGGCCGACCAGGCGGTCCTCGAACGTCTGACAGAGGCCCGCCGCCCCCGGCCGCTGACGACGCGGGACTACGGCGTCATCGACCGCCACGGCACCGGCGTCCTGTTCACCCCGCCGCTCCCGCGTACCGTCGGGGAGGTCAGGGCCGGCACCGGCGCGGACGCGCCCCCGCTGGTCCTGCCGCGCCAGGACCACGGGAGCGTCCTCATGGCCGACCGGCCGCCCCTGCACATCTCCGAGGACCGGACACTGGCGACGTCCGCCACCGGCCGCGGCCGGCAGGCGTACGCCACCCGCGCGGTGATCGAGCGCTCCTCGGCGCGGCTTGCCGAGGCCGGGGCCGGAGTGCGGCTCAGGGCCGACGAGTCGGTGGGCGTGCTGCTGCCGGGGGAGGACGGCTCGTACGGCGATCCGCTCTTCCGTGTGGAGCCGGAGTTCCTGACGGCATCCGGCGGTTCGGAGTACGCCTTCACACGCGACTTCGCCCGCATGGTGGCCGGGGCCCCGGCCGCGCCCCTGTCCCACATCGCCTTCCGGGGCCCCGCCGGCGGCGTCCTCGCCACCGCCCCGGTGAACGGGATGCACGGCCGGGAGGTCACCGGCACCCACCACCTGGCCCAGGCCCTGGCCGAGGTCGCGGAAGGCACGGGCTCCGCCGCCGAGGTCACCCCCCGCTGGGCCGCGCGCCGGGCTGGCCGGGACACCCGCTTCACCGGGGGCGTGGTGGGCGCCCCCACACCGGGGGAGCGCTACGGCAGTGCCCTGAGCTACGAGCCCCAGGACAACCCGGCGCGGGCCCGGCTGGCCGCGGCCGCGCGGCGTATCGGCGTCAACGAATACGCCTGGGCAGGGGTCGGCGAGGGCTATCTGGTCCAGTCGGTCAGCACCACGAACTCCGGCGGCGCGCAGTTGTTCACGCACAACCACGCCAAGCCCGGAGACCGGGTGGGTCCGCACGCCCCCTACCACTTCGCCCAGGTGGTGCTGGAGGGCGAGGACGGCACCCACCAGATCACCCTGGAGAACGAGACCCACTCCGGGACCGAGATCCCGGCCGAGGTCCTGGACGGTGTCATCGACGAGAACCTCGACCGCTACGGCGAGGACGAACTCACCGCGCTGGCCACCGGGACCGAGCGCCGCCTCGCCGAACTGCGGCGTACAGGAGCGGACGAGGCCGAGATCTCCCGTACGGAGGGCTTCGCCTCGGTGGCCCGGGCCCTCGCCGAGGTCCACCGGGCGGAGCAGCTTCCCTGGTACTTCGACGAGGACCGCCCGGAACACGCGCTGGCCCTGCGTGAGGTGGCCGGGGCGCGCTCCCGCGCGAAGGAGCTGATCCGGGCGGCCGCGCCGGTGATCGAGAGCAAGGACCTCTGGTTCTTCCGCGCGTACAGCAGACGCCCCGGCGAATCGGCGCACGAGATCAACGCGGGCCTGCTGTCCGAGGAACCGCCCGCCGTCGCCAACCCGCTGACGACGGTGGTGCTCCACGGCCACGCGCCGCGCCCGCACCAGCGGACGGTCCACTTCGACGAGAAGCGCCACGAGATGCCCGCCGACGCCGGAGACACCATCGACGGCCTCGCCCGGGCGCTGGCGCGCGCGGGGCTCTGGAACCACGCCCACGGCCTGCCGATGCCGTCCGTCACCGTCACAGGGCACGGCAACCGCTCGCAGGCCAGCGGCCGGGCGCGGGCCGACGCCGTCACCACGGCACTCGCGGCCCGGCTGGCCCAGGTCCTCGACACCTTCCAGGCCGGAACGACCGGACCGCGCCTCGGCGTACGGGACTTCGGCCTCACGAAGACCGCCAAGCGGGTGCGCAGCGCGACCGGCCCCGCCCAGGGACGCGTCGTGACGATCGACGTCGACGACCACCGCCTGGTCACACCCACGCCGACCGGCCGCAGCACACCGGTCGGCGAATCGGCGCCGGCGGAGGAGCCCGCCGGGGCGCTGCCGACGTCCGAAACGGTGACGGGGGCCGGGCCCGTCCCGAGCACCGCACCTGTCACCAGGCCCGCGACTCCGGAGTCCGTGACCACGGCCGAGCGCGCGCGGTCCCGGCCGCCGGGCCGCTCCCCGCAGCCGAGCCCCGAGCGCAGGAACAGCGACGCACCCCCGTGGGTCATGGCGCGCATCCGCTACGCCGAGGAGTCGGTGGCCTTCGACCGGCGGCTGGGCGAGTACCTGGCCGAACACGACGCGGTCACCGCGGAGTTCCGCCGGATGGCGAGCGCCGCGTGGGCGGCGGCACGCCGGGAGCACCCGCGCGCGCTGGCGACGTTCGGCGATACCAGCAGAGCGAAGGCAGGCGTCGTCGGCACGTCCCGTGAGGCGCTCCAGCGCGTGCTGAGGAGCGGGAACCTGCGGGAGCTCGTGGCGTTCCTGTACGAGGGGATATCCAGCGACCTCGTGCCGGAGATGCTCGGCGGCGCCGAGGAACAGCATCCGTTGATCGCCGAGGAGCGGCCGAGCAGGCGGCAGCGCGAGGCCTACGCCGCGTTCATGCGGCGTGCTCTGGAGATCTCGGCGTCGGACAGGCCCGCGGCCGAGAAGGAGGCCGAGATCGCCGAACTGCAGAGGTCGGTGGTGACTCCGGCGGATCCGGACACCGCCCGGCCGCCGCTGAGCGAGGCGGAGCGCCGGTTCGCGGTCAACGAGGCCGGGCTGACCTGGACACCGGCGACGGCGGTGTACGACATCCCGCTGGACGCCGGATTCCAGGGCGTGTCCGAGGACTCGGGCGGTCTGGTGGCCACCGGCACCGCCGGATCCACCTACCGCTTCGTGCTGCACGCCGCCCGGATGCGTGAGAAGTGGGGCGTCGACCTCGACCTCGGCCTGATCCGGGCCGGGATGCTGGCAATCTCGCTGACGGTGGGTCACCACACCGCCCACGAGGTGATGCGCGGTGCCCAACTGGCCCTCGACGACGTGCCCGGCCACGACCCGGCCCTGGACTACGCGGACAACTGGGGCCGCTACTGGAACATCCACCCGCTCACCGAGCGGGAGTTGCGCGAGAACGTCGCGCGGGACGGGCTCTTCCCCGACGAGCACGCGCAGGCCCTGCTCGACGAGTCGGCCCCCCGGACCACCAGGGGCGACGGCACACGCGAGGGCGGAGCGGACACCCGCAGGGCGCTCCCGCACCGGCCGGGACCGGTCCCGGCCCTCCCCACCCGGCCCGCCACGGCCGGGCAGGCTCCTCCGCTGCCGCAGGGACCGAACCCGCCCGGCACACCCGCTCCCAGGGCCGCGGACGAGACCGCAGCCGCGTGGGACACCCACAGGAAGCAGGTGACGGATCTGGGCGAGGCCGCCGCCCGAGCGGCGGTGACGGAGCGGGGCGGCGACGGAGCCGCGACGGCCGAGGCCTGGGCCGGGGTCGACGAGGCCCGCGGGCGGCTGGAGCGCGTGGAGCGGGAGCTGTTGGCCCTGGGCGTCGCACCCGAGGCGCTGGGCACCGCACGGGCCGACGGCTCCGACGCGGATCAGGTCTCCCCGGTCGTCCCGAGGGACGCGGTCCGGCGCCGTTGGATCGCGGAACAGCTGGCGGAGGACGACCTGCCGCTCGCACTGCCGGGGCCCGCCGAGGGCGAAACGGTCGGCCAGGAGGAGCTGAGCGACCTGGGCGTCACGCTCTCCCCGGGGCAGCGGACCGAGATGGCCCTGCGCGGCGACGGCCGGCTGCCCGCCGGCGAGTTGCCGCCGCTGGACCTGCTCCGCGTGCGGATGGCGCGCCCCGGCGTGTGGTCGGAGCCGATGGACACGGCCGCGGCCCGCGCGTCACGGCGGCTCTGGTCGGGGGCCTACGCCGACTTCGCGGCCACCGCACCCGGCGACACGGGCGAGGCCCGCGCCACCCGTGCCTGGGACGCCGCGGTCTGCCTGGTGCTGCCGGCGGAGCCGCACGAGGTGCTCGCGGACTCCCGGTACGCGGGCGACGCCTTCCGCGACTCCGTACGCCGTGTCGCCGACCGCCTGCTGGGCGAGGGGAGCGGCACCGGGGCCGCGGCGGAACTGGCCGACACCCTCCGCTCCGGGCTGGGCCTGCGGCAGCGGTGGGCTCCACCCGCCATGTCAGCCGGCGCGGGGACGGAGCCGGCCCCCGCGACACAGTCGGGGACGGGCGCGGACCTGCCCGACCTCGACCTGCCGCTACTGGACCGGATCGACATGGACGATGTCGACATGGGCGCCCTCGACATGGACGACGTCGACATGGGCGACTTCGCTTTCGACGCCGACATGGCCGGTCCGGACTTTTTCGACGTGGACCTGCCCGACCTGGACATGACCGGTCCGGACTTCCACGACCTTGATCTGACGGGGCTGGACATGACCGCTCTGGACACCGGGGGCGGGCAGCCGGTGTTCGTCGCGCCGGCGGCCGCTTCCTCGGCCGGGCCGCTCGCCCCCCTGCCCCGGCTGAGCCTCGTGGACTACGGCCAGGGGGAGACGGGCCCCTCGGCCGCTGCGCGCACGGACATCGAAAAGCTGGCGTTCCGGGTGGCGGAGGCCGGCCTGCGTAACCGGCGTACTCGGGTTCCACTGCCGAAGACCGACATCGCCGGATACGGTGCCGACGCACGGGGGGCCGGCACCGCGCAGGAGCGGGAACGGGCTGCCAGGGAGCGGGGCGACCAGCGCGCACGGGCCGCGTACGACCTGTTCGTCGAGCTCCTGGACCAGTCGCTGCGCACCCTTCAGCAGAACCAGCCGGAGGGCCGACCGCGGCTGACCGCGCGGGACTTCACGATCACCTCGCGCGGACGTGCGCGTGTGCCCGGCCGGGGTGCCACCGTGGGCTCCGAGCCGGTGAGCCGCGCGGACCTGGGCCGGCAGGCCACGATCGCCGTCACCTCGACGGGCCACGCGGTGGCGGTCGAGGCCCTCGACGCCCTGCGCCGCGAGGACCCAACCCTGCGCGCCGGAGCGTTCGACGCCGACGCGTCCGCCCGGCGCATCCTCCGCCTGGAACCGCACGTGCTGGTCGACCCGGAGATGCGCAGGGACTTCTACACGATGGCCGAGCGGGCGATCGCAGCCGGCCGGGCCGCCGGCGCCGCCGAGCTGACGGCGTTCCACCTCGAGGAGGAGGGTGTGCTCGCGGCGGACCGGGCCCACCACGTCTCCGTGGGCGGCAACCGGGTGCCGGGCCTGAACTGGACCGGCCCCGACACCGCCGAACTGGACGGTCTCTTCGTCGACGACCTCGCTCCCGGCCCGTCAGGCGGATTCCTGCCCACGGGGGCCGCGGGCTTCTCACCGTGGCCTTGGGACACGACCCCGTACGCCGTTCTGGCTGACGGTGCCCACGACAGGGTGACGGCGCGGCTGCCCGACGGCACGACGAGGGACCTCGACGCCGACGACTTCGCCGAGCTGGTCGCGGCGGACCTGGCGCGGCAGGGCGTGCCGGTCACGGCCCCGATCGTGCTGGCCGTCCCCTTCGCGGGGGACCGGTACCTCGACCTGCCGAGAAAGCTGGCCGACCGCACCGGCCACACCGTCTGGGCGCACAGCGGCGAGGCGCGCCGCCACCCCGAGCCGACGGCTGCGAGCACCGTCGCCGTGATCCGCCGGGACGGGCTGCCGCACGGTTCCTGGGTCCCGGTGCGGCCCGGACTGGCGCCCGACGCCGACGACGCCGCTCCGTCCTGGCACCGTGACGTCCTGACCCAGCCCGTCGTCAGCGCGCTCACCGGGCAGCAGACCGGCCGCAGTCTGCACGAGCCCGGCGAACTCGCCGGGTCCCGCGAGGAAGACTTCAGCCGGCTCGACCGGATGACGCAGTACGTCCACTACAACCCCGCCACCGGCACGTACTCCGCCAAGCTCCCGCTGGAGGACCCGGGACCGAAGGACAAGGCGTACCACCTCGCGGGCCACGGTCTCCCGGGCCGCCTCGTGCTGCCTCTGGCGGACGGCACGTCGAAGCAGGCCGGCCGGCGCGCGGCGGGGGAGTGGCTCCGGCGCCGCAAGAGCCTGTCGAGTCTTCCCGAGGACCACTGGATCGACATGGTGGTCTGCAGCTCCTCGACGCCGCGGGACAGGGCTACGGAGGACCTCTCGCAGACCGGAGCCTCCTTCCCCGTGCCGTTCGCCGCCGATCCGCTCGCGGACGACGCGATCTCCCTGGGGCAGCACCTGGCGAACGTCACACGACGCACGGTCCGGCTCTCCTACGCCCTGCAGGGAGCGCACACATACGCGGGCGACCCCGTGCGGGTGCTCTTCACCGACGCCCGCGGCGACCGGTGGTGGTGGGACACCAGCCGCCCCGAGCCCCGCGACGCCGACCTGGACCGGCTGGCCCGTGCGGCGGGCTTCGAGGGCGAGCCGTCACCGCGCAGCCGGGCCGAGACGCTGCGCCTGGTGCGGGCCCTGCGGATGCTCTTCGGTCACGACGTGGAGGACGCCGCCGACTTCGCGGCCCTCATCCGCGGCGCCGGTGCGGTCGCCGCCATGTGGCACGCCGATCCGGACCTCGGCCGGACCGGACCGTTCTCGACGGACCTGCTGCGCCGGATGGCCGCCGCGCACCCCGAGGCCGGGTCCGGGGCGGTGGACCGTCAGGTCACCCGCCGTGTGCTGGCCGCGGCGGCGCAGGCACTGCAGCCGGGATCCGCCCTGCCCGTGAGCCGGTTCGTGGACCTGCCGCTGCTTCACACGGCCGCCCGGTGGCTCCAGGACACGACGGCGGTGGACGAGGCGGCCGTCGCCGCCCTGGACCTCTCCGGCCCCGGCGAGGTGGGCGCGGCCGAGCGGACACGGATGTTCTGGGCACGGGTCAGGGCCGAGGAGACGCTGAGCACGGCCCCGGACCTCCTGGTCAGCAGGGTGCTGCACCTCGACCCCGCCGTCGAGGTCGACGAGGCGCTGCGGGGTGACGCGCTGGCACTGCTGACCCGGGGGTTCGCGGTGGGCCGGACCATGGCCGACCCGGACGTGGCGGCGGCGTACGACCTGGAGGAGCGGGGCGCCTTCGACGAGCGGATGGCGTCCTCGGACACGGCACGCGTCACGAGCGGGGGCCGCGACTGGAAGGACGGGGCGGCCGTCCTGCCTGAACTGGCTCGCTTCCGGGCGCCCGGCGGGATCGTCGACGCGCCGTGGGCCGGGCAGGACGCGTCCGGCAAGGACAAGCCCGAGCCCTACCTGGTGCGGGCATCCGTGGACTTCCAGGACGACGGTCATCTCGACGTGAGCATCGACGGCGCCTCGTACCGGATCGCCGGTCCGGAGTTCGCCGAACTGCTCGCAGCCGACGCCGATCTTCGGGAGAAGGCCCTGACGACCCCCGTCCTCCTGATGTTCGACGGGCTCGGCGGGCCCGCGCAGGGGCTGGCGGACCTGGTCGCCCGGCGGCTGGGCCGGAGCGTCTGGTGGAGCCCGTTCCCGGTCGAGCTCTCGGTGACGGAGGCGGGCACCTCGGTGCCCGTGCTGGCCGACTCACTGGCCACCATGACCAGTCCGACGGCCGCC
>NZ_NEUF01000016.1 GCF_002910915.1 Streptomyces sp. SM10
CGGCCGCGGGACGCTGCCGCCTCGGCCTCGGCCGGGCTGCTGTAGAGCTCCTCGTCGGCGACGAACTCCGGCTCGGGCAGCGCGACCGGAGCGGCGACCTCGGCGGCCACCTCCGCCTCGGTCTCGGCCTCGGTCTCGGCCGACTGCTCGGCGTGCTCGTGCTCCTGGGCGTGCTCGTGCTCGTGCCCGGCGCCGCCTCGGCCGCGCTTCTTGGACCGCTTGCCGCCGCCACCACCGGTGGCCGTGGGCTGCTCCATGTGGACGATCACGCCGCGCCCGTTGCAGTGGACGCAGGTCTCCGAGAAGGACTCCAGCAGACCCTGGCCCACCCGCTTGCGGGTCATCTGGACCAGGCCCAGGGACGTGACCTCGGCGACCTGGTGCTTGGTGCGGTCGCGGCCCAGGCACTCCAGCAGGCGCCTCAGCACCAGGTCCCGGTTGGACTCCAGCACCATGTCGATGAAGTCGACGACGACGATGCCACCGAGGTCGCGCAGCCGGAGCTGGCGCACGATCTCCTCGGCCGCCTCCAGGTTGTTCTTGGTGACGGTCTCCTCGAGGTTCCCGCCCTGCCCGGTGAACTTGCCGGTGTTGACGTCGACGACGACCATGGCCTCGGTCTTGTCGATCACCAGCGAGCCGCCGCTCGGCAGGTAGACCTTGCGGTCCAGTGCCTTCATGAGCTGCTCGTCGATGCGGTACGTCGCGAAGACGTCGACCTCGGAGGTCCAGCGCGAGAGCCGGTCCGTCAGGTCCGGTGCCACGTGCGAGACGTAGCCGTGGATGGTCTCCCAGGCGTCGTCACCGCTGACGATGACCTTCGAGAAGTCCTCGTTGAAGATGTCGCGGACGACCCGGACGGTCATGTCCGGCTCGCCGTAGAGGAGCGTCGGCGCGTTGGAGCTGCTGGTGCTCTTCGACTTCTTCTGGATCTCTTCCCACTGGCCCTGCAGCCGCTCGACGTCGCGGCGCAGCTCGTCCTCGCTCGCCCCCTCGGCGGCGGTGCGCACGATGACGCCCGCGTCCTCGGGGACGATCTTCTTGAGGATGGTCTTCAGCCGGGCACGCTCGGTGTCGGGCAGCTTGCGGCTGATCCCGGTCATCGAGCCCTCGGGCACGTAGACCAGGTACCGGCCGGGCAGCGAGACCTGGCTGGTCAGGCGGGCGCCCTTGTGGCCGATCGGATCCTTCGTCACCTGGACGAGGACGGACTGGCCGGACTTGAGCGCGGTCTCGATGCGGCGCGGCCCGTGGGCCATGCCGAGCGCCTCGAAGTTGACCTCACCGGCGTACAGCACCGCGTTGCGGCCCTTGCCGATGTCGACGAAGGCGGCCTCCATGGACGGCAGGACGTTCTGCACCTTGCCCAGGTAGACGTTGCCGACGTAGCTGGTGGCCTGCTCCTTGTTGACGTAGTGCTCGACGAGCACGTTGTCCTCGAGGACACCGATCTGGGTGCGCTCGCCGCTCTGGCGGACGACCATGACGCGCTCGACGGCCTCACGACGGGCCAGGAACTCGGCCTCGGTGATGATCGGGACGCGGCGGCGGCCCTGCTCACGCCCTTCGCGGCGGCGCTGCTTCTTCGCCTCCATACGGGTGGAGCCCTTGATGGACTGGACCTCGTCGAAGCCGGTGCCGGGCTCGCGCTCGGCTTCCTTCTTGCGCGGCTCGCGGACCTTGACGACCGTACGCTCCGGGTCGTCCGTGCCCGTGCCGTTGTCCTCGCCGGAGGCGTCCCCGCTGCGGCGGCGACGGCGACGGCGGCGACGGCTGCTGCTGGAGCCGGAGGAGGACTCGTGCTCGTCGTCGTCCTCGTCGTCCTGCCCCTGGTGCTCGTCCTCGGAGCGGTCAGCGACGGCGTCGTCCTGCTGCTCCGCGTCGTCCGTGTCGTTGGCCTCACCGCGACGGCGGCGACGGCCGCCACGACGGCGACGGCGTGAGGGACGGTCCCCGTACTCGTCCGAGTCGTCGCCCTCGTGCTCGGCGTCCGTCCCGGCCTCGTGCTCGTCCTCGACGGCGGCGGGGGCCGGAGCGGGCTGCTCGGCCGGAAGGGTGACCGGGGCCGCGGCCGGCTCGGTCTCGACCGCTTCGCCACGACGGCGGCGGCGACGACGCGAACCACCCTGGGGCGCGGACTCGGCCTCCTCTGCGGGGGCGGGCGCGGCGGCCTCAGGAGCCTGCTGCTCGGCCTCGACCCTGCGCGGCGCACGCTCCTGGGGCTTCTGCTCCTCGACGTCGTCGCTCTCGTCGTACGCCGGGGCGGAGCCCGCGGCGGCAGCGGCGGCAGCGGCGCTCTCCGGGGTCTGGAACATCGGCTCGGCGAAGACCGGGGCCTGGAAGACGGCCACGGCGGGGCGCGTGGCACGACGGCCCTTGCGGGCCGGCTCCTCGGCCTTGCCGGTGAATTCGGGACGGCCCGCGGCGGCGGTGGCGCGACGGCGCTGGCGGCCTCGCGGCGCGGCCTCCTCGACCTGCTCGGGCTCGGCGGCCAGTTCCTCGGCGACGGCTGCGGGGAGGCTCTCGGCCTTCTCGGCGGCGACCTCGACGGCCTCCTCGACGGGCTGCGGGCTGCCGGCCGGGGCGCTCGCCTTGCGGGAGGCGCGACGGCGGGAGCGTGCCGGGGGCGCGGCCTCGTCGGTCCCTTCGGTCCGAGCGGGCTCGGCGG
>NZ_NEUF01000017.1 GCF_002910915.1 Streptomyces sp. SM10
GCGGCTGGACGGTGGGAGCCGGCTCCTGGGGCGGCACCGTGCGGGCCCGGGGCGTGGCGGACGCTCCCTGCCCGTCCCCCTCGGCGCGGCTGCGGGAACCACCGCCGTCGGCGTCCGCCGCGGAGTGCTCCTCCCGGGAGACGCCGGAGGGCGCCTCACCGCTCGCCGGTGCGCCGCCCTGGCCGGTGTCCGCCGCCGAATCGCCTCCTCCGGCCGGCGCGGGGACCCGCGCCTCGCCGTTCGCCTTGCGTCGCCGCTCGGCGGGGGACGAGGCCTGAAGGCCCATGCCCCCGGTGGTACGGAACAGTTCGTCGGCCCCCGGCAGACTCACTCGGCGTGACACCGGGCGAGCACCTCCCTGGCGAGCTGGCGATAGGCGGCGGCACCGACCGAGTTGGACGCGTACGTGGTGATGGGTTCACCGGCGACCGTGGTCTCCGGGAAGCGCACGGTGCGTCCGATGACGGTGTGGTAGACGTGGTCGTCGAAGGCCTCGACGACGCGTGCGAGCACCTCACGGCTGTGCACCGTGCGGGAGTCGTACATGGTGGCGAGGATGCCGTCCAGCTCCAGCTCGGGGTTGAGCCTCTCCTGGACCTTCTCGATGGTCTCGGTCAGCAGCGCCACACCACGCAGCGCGAAGAACTCGCACTCCAGCGGGACTATCACCTTGTGAGCCGCCGTCAGGGCGTTCACGGTGAGCAGGCCGAGGGAGGGCTGACAGTCGATCACGATGTAGTCGTAGTCGGCCATCAGCGGCTTGAGGGCGCGCTGCAGCGTCGACTCCCGGGCCACCTCGCTCACCAGCTGCACCTCGGCGGCCGAGAGGTCGATGTTGCTCGGGAGCAGGTCCATGTTGGGCACGGCCGTCTTCAGCAGGACCTCGTCGGCCGCCATACCCCGCTCCATGAGCAGGTTGTAGACGGTGAGGTCGAGCTCCATCGGGTTGACCCCGAGACCGACGGACAGGGCTCCCTGCGGGTCGAAGTCGACGAGCAGGACACGTCGGCCGTACTCCGCGAGCGCGGCGCCCAGGTTGATGGTCGACGTGGTCTTGCCCACGCCGCCCTTCTGGTTGCACATAGCGATGATCTTCGCGGGGCCGTGGTCGGTCAGCGGACCGGGAATCGGGAAGTACGGCAGCGGCCGGCCGGTCGGTCCGATCCGCTCGCGGCGCTGGCGAGCGGCGTCGGGCGCGAGCGTGGCCGCGTACTCCGGATCGGGCTCGTATTCGGCATCGGGGTCGTAGAAGTGCCCCTCGGGCACCTCGGCGAAGTCGGCGAAGTGGGCGGTCTCCCGGCCACTCTCGTTGCCGGCCATGGCGTTCACGTGTAGGCCGTCCATCATCTGGGGGGCTGTCGTCATCTGCTGGTGGGTGGCGAAGGTGCGGACAGCGACGGAGCCGACAGCTTCGAGCCCGATCGGGCTCAGACCCCGTGCAGGCATCCCTGGTTGACCACCCCCGGGAGTAATTGTCGACTCATTCACAAGTCGTCTTACCTCCTTGGATGTGACCAGGACTACTTATCGATAGGTCAGCGTGGCACCATGCCGACGATTGGCGACTCTATGGCGTGTCACCGGTTCGCAGCAACACAATCCGCCGGACCCGGCCCGATGTGTCGGCAATCGAACACCCCTCTGTCAAGAGCACGGAGCGTCCGGGGCACACCTTTCGCGGGGGTGCAAAACGGGTAGAGGCTTACGTCTCCGGCGAGTTGGGCCGGGGCCCCTCACGCGTCCGGCCGGACCTTGCTGGGCAAGGTCCGGCCGGACGCGTGAGGTTGACGGAGAGGGTTGACCCGCTCAGCCGATCAGCGTGCTCAGTTCGACGTGGTCGAGGCCGTGGGCCTCGGCCACCTCGCGGTAAACCACCTGGCCGTCATGGGTGTTGAGACCCTTGGCGAGGGCGGCGTCACGGCGCAGCGCCTCGACCCAGCCCCGGTTCGCGAGCTCCAGGATGTAGGGCAGCGTGGCGTTGGTGAGGGCGTACGTGGAGGTGTTCGGCACGGCGCCCGGCATGTTCGCGACGCAGTAGAAGACCGAGTTGTGGACCATGAAGGTCGGCTCGGCGTGCGTGGTCGGATGCGAGTCCTCGAAGCAGCCGCCCTGGTCGATCGCGATGTCGACAAGAACACTTCCGGGCTTCATCTTGGCGACCAGCTCGTTGGTGACCAGCTTCGGCGCCTTCGCACCGGGGATGAGGACGGCGCCCACGACGAGGTCGGCCTCGACGACGGCCTTCTCGAGCTCGAGGGCGTTGGAGACGACCGTCCGCACCTTCGTGCCGAAGATCTTGTCGGCCTCGCGCAGCTTGTTGATGTCCTTGTCGAGCAGCGTCACGTGGAAGCCGAGCCCGACGGCGATCTGCGTGGCGTTCCAGCCCGAGACACCGCCGCCGATGACGACGGCCCGGGCCGAACCCGTACCGGGGACACCACCGGGGAGCACTCCGCGTCCGCCGACCGAACGCATCAGGTGGTAGGCGCCGACCTGCGGGGCGAGGCGGCCGGCCACCTCGGACATCGGGGCCAGGAGCGGCAGCGCGCGGGTCGCGGTCTCGACCGTCTCGTACGCGATGGCGGTCGTTCCCGACGCGATCAGGGCGTCCGTGCACGCGCGGGATGCGGCGAGGTGCAGGTAGGTGAAGAGGGTCTGGCCCTTGCGGAGGCGGTGGTACTCCTCGGCGACCGGCTCCTTCACCTTGAGCAGCAGGTCGGCGGCGGCCCAGACCTCGTCGGCGGTGGGGAGGATCCGCGCACCGGCGGCGACGTACTCCGCGTCCGGGATGGACGAGCCCTCACCGGCGTGCTGCTCCACGAGGACCTGGTGGCCGTGACGGACGAGCTCATGCACTCCGGCAGGGGTGATCGCCACCCGGAACTCGTTGTTCTTGACTTCGCGGGGGATGCCGACCTTCACGTCGATCACGGTCCTTGGCTCGGAGAGATGCTCGGACAGAGCGGGAGATACCCGCATGAACCAAGCATAGGGGGAGACACCGCAGAGATGTGCGGCAGAGCCATCATTAATGAAGGGCTTCTCGCTGTCCAGCCTTACAAAGCATTAAGTTTCGACGGAAGTACTACGGATATCGTAGGTCGCCCCCTTCTCTCCCAGCAGTCTGTCGGCCGACGCCCGGTGCAGCCGGGCCGCCGCCGGATCCCCGAGGCGGTCCAGGGTGTCCGCCAGCCTGAGTTCCAGCGCGGCCTGGAGCCGCACGTCACCGGCCCTGCGCGCCAGGTCGACCGCTTCCCGGCAGGTGTGCAGCGACTCCTGCGGCCGGCCGGCGTACTCCTGCACCCGCGCGGCCTCGCTGAGCGCCCGCGCCTGGGCCGGCAGGTCCCCGAGTCTGCGGTGGCCCGACGCCGCCGCCCGCCAGTCGCGCAGCGCCTCGCCGTAGCGCCCGGCGTACGTGTGGACGGCACCCAGCCGCCCGTACAGCCGTGCCGCCTCGGCCCGCTCCCCCTGGCCGAGGCGCTGGGCGAGGGCACGGCCGTACCAGTCGGAGGCGCGGTTGTAGTCCCCCAGCTCGGCGTACGCGCCGCCTGCGGATTCCATCGCCCGGCCGGTCGCGTACAGGTCGTTCGCCGCGCGCCCGGCGTCCAGCGCGGCCCTGTAGCGGGCCAGCGCCTCGCGCGTACGGCCGGTCCTGGCGTCCAGGTCGGCGAGATTGAGCAGGGCCGCGGCCTTCTCCCGCGGCAGGTCGCGGCGGACCGCCACGTCGAGGACCAGACCGTGCAGCCCGTACAGCACGGGCGCGGCGTCCTCGGTCCCCCGGTGCGCCGCGAGGGCGCGGACGAGAGCGGCCACCAGCCGGCGGGCGAGGGTGTCCAGGTCGCCCTCGCGGACCGCGGCACGGGCGGCGGCCAGCAGCGCGGGCTCACGGATCCGCAGCCACTCGGCGGCGGACTCGGGATGCGGGAAGCGCAGGGAGCGCGGCAGCCCCGCCAGCCGGCGGCGGGCCGGGGAGTCCTCGGGGTCGGTGACCGCCCGGCAGGCCTGCAGCCGGCGCACGGTCCGCTCCAGCATCCTGGCGCGGGCCAGCTGGATCTCGGCGGGCCGCTCCCGCTCCTCCAGCACCGCACGCACCAGCGGGGCAAGGCAGCCGGGCACCTCGTACTGCGGGAGCTCGGCACCGTTGGTCCGCAGCAGCCCGAACCGGACGAAGTCGTCCAGGGTGCTCTGGGCGGCCGACACCGAGCACCCGGCCAGCGCGGAGGCCGTGTGGGCGTCGGCCAGTCCGGCGGGGGCGAGGGCGAGCAGCCGCAGGGTGCGGGCGGCGGCCGGGGGCAGCGAGTCGTGCACCAGCCGGAAGGCGCGGGCCAGCGGCTGGGTGGCGGCGGGCTGTTCGGAGTCCTCCTGCCGCTCGCGCAGTTGCTTGGCGACGTCCGCGACCGACGCGCCAGGCCGGGCGGCGAGCCAGCCGGCGATCAGGGTCAGTGCGGCGGGCTGTCCCCCGCACTCCTCCGTGAGCGTCTCGGCGGTGCGCGGATCGACGGTGATGCGGACCTGGCCGATGGTGCGGGCGAGCAACTGCACGGAGGAGCCCGCGTCCAGCCCGCCGATGGTGCACGGGCGGACACCGGGAATTCCGGTGAGCGGGCCGGTCGCGGTGGCGACGACCAGGCAGTCGGGGTTGTCCGGCAGCAGCGGATCCACCTGTTCGGCGTCCACGGCGTCGTCGAGCACGATCAGTGCGCGGCGCACGGCGAACGCCTCGCGGACCATCTCGGCGAGCTCGTCCTCGCCGGTTCCGGGCGGGGCGGTGAGTGAGAGGAGGCCCAGGAGTCCGCGTGCGGCCCGCTCCAAGGGGACGCGCTCGCCTCCGGGTTCGGTGAGCGGGACCCGGAGGACCCCGTCGGGGTAGTCGCCGGGTTCCGCGAGCCGTCGGGCGAGTTCGGCGGCGAGGGCGCTGCGTCCGGATCCGGGCCGCCCGGCGATCAGCAGGACCCTGGCGCGCGCCGCCTTGCGGCCGGCCAGCGTGTCGAGGCCGGCCCCTTCGACGTCTTCCTGAAGGGCTTTCAACTCGCGTTCACGGCCGAAGAACTGGGGTGGCACGGCGCCGGGCGGTTCCTTGGCTCCCGCCGTCCCCGCCGCTGAGGCCGGGCCGCTGGTGTCCACCGCCTGATCGGTCACGGGCCACGCTCCACTTCGCTGCACGCGGTTGCCCGCCGGAACTCCGGGCGGGGCCTTTCGAGCGTAGTTCAGTGGTGCGGACGATCACGGCCGAGCGCGGCGGACACATCCCTCGATCGGATCAGCTTTTCGTACGACCGCCCCCCGATCGGAGCAGCGCCGGTCCGCCCCGGCGGGGACGGACCGGACGAGGGGTCAGACCTCGAACGGGCGGGCCGGCCAGGGCGCCTCGGCCGGACGGAGGGAGTCCACCCCGTCCCCCGCCAGCACCGCGGTCAGCGACAGGACGCCGACCACCAGGCAGTTGTTGTGCAGGTCCCCGGCGAGGACCCCTCGTACGAGCTCCTCCAGGGGCACCCTGGCCTGCTCCATGTCGGCCTCCTCCTCGGAGACCTCGAAGCGCTCCCCCTCGGCCTCGGAGAGGTCCCGGGCGAGGAAGATACGCACGGCCTCGTCGCAGCCGCCGGGCGTCGTGTAGACGTCGGTCAGCACCCGCCAGTCCTCGGCCTTGACGTGGGCTTCCTCGTAGAGCTCGCGCTGGGCGGCGTGCAGCGGGTTCTCGCCGGGGATGTCGAGCAGCCCCGCGGGGATCTCCCACAGCTTGTGGCGCACCGGGTGCCGGTACTGCCGCAGGACGAGGACCCTGCCGTCCGCGTCGAGCGCGAGCACGGCGACGGAGCCGGGGTGGACCTGGTAGTCGCGGCTGTGGACGCTTCCGTCGGGCATCACGACGTCGTCGGTGCGGACGCTGGTCTTGTTACCGGTGAAGGGGGTCACCGTCGCGGTGACCTGCCACTCCTCGGGTGTGTCCTGGAAACCCATCTACGTCCTCCCACGAACAAACAGAAACCGGGGCACGCATCCCGTCAAGGATCCGTACCCCGGTCAACCGTATCGCCTTACGCGTCGGCGCCCGTTCCGTGTGCCGCGACCTTGCGCTCCACGGCGGCCTTCACCAGACCGGCGAAGAGCGGGTGGGGGCGCGTCGGGCGGGAGCGCAGCTCCGGGTGCGCCTGGGTGGCGACCAGGTAGGGGTGGACCTCACGCGGGTACTCGACGTACTCGACGAGCTTGTTGTCCGGGGAGGTGCCGGAGAAGAACAGTCCCGCCTTCTTCTCGAGCTCCGCGCGGTAGCCGTTGTTGACCTCGTAGCGGTGGCGGTGGCGCTCCTCGACGTACGGCTCGCCGGCGTAGGCCTCGCGGACCAGGGAGCCCTCGGCGAGCTTCGCCGGGTACAGGCCGAGCCGCATGGTGCCGCCCAGGTCGCCCGCGCCCTCGACATACGCGAGCTGCTCCTCCATGGTGGAGATGACGGGGTGTCCGGTGGCGGCGTCGAACTCCGTGGAGTTGGCGTCGGGGATGCCGGCGAGGTTGCGCGCCGCCTCGATCACGATGCACTGGAGGCCCAGGCAGAGGCCGAGCAGCGGCACCTTGTTCTCGCGGGCGTACTGGATGGCGCCGACCTTGCCGACCACACCGCGCTCGCCGAAGCCGCCGGGGATGCAGATGGCGTCGACGTCGCCGAGCTGCTTCTGCGCGCCGGCCGGGGTCTTGCAGTCGTCGGAGGCGACCCACTTGACCTTGACGCGTGCCTTGTTGGCGAAACCGCCGGCCCGGATGGCCTCGGTGACCGAGAGGTAGGCGTCGGGCAGGTCGATGTACTTGCCGACCAGGGCGACGGTGACCTCGTGGTCGGGGTTGTGGACCCGGTCCAGCAGGTCGTCCCAGGTGGTCCAGTCGACGTCGCGGAACGGAAGGTCCAGCTTGCGGACGACATAGGCGTCCAGGCCCTCGGTGTGCAGCACCTTGGGGATGTCGTAGATCGACCGGGCGTCCTTGCAGGCCACCACGGCGGCCTCGTCGACGTCGCACATCAGCGAGATCTTGCGCTTGATGGCGGTCGGGACGTCGCGGTCGGCGCGCAGGACGATGGCGTCCGGCTGGATACCGATGTTGCGCAGCGCGGCGACGGAGTGCTGGGTCGGCTTGGTCTTCAGCTCGCCGGACGGGCCGATGTAGGGCAGCAGCGAGATGTGCACGACGAAGACGTTGTCGCGGCCGACCTCGTGGCGGACCTGGCGGACCGTCTCCAGGAACGGCAGCGACTCGATGTCGCCGACCGTGCCGCCGACCTCGGTGATGACGACGTCCACGTCGTCGGTCGCCATGCGCCGGATGCGGTGCTTGATCTCGTTGGTGATGTGCGGGATGACCTGGACGGTGTCGCCGAGGTACTCGCCACGCCGCTCCTTGGCGATCACCGTGTTGTAGACCTGGCCGGTCGTGACGTTGGCCGAGCCGTCGAGGTCGACGTCGAGGAAGCGCTCGTAGTGGCCGATGTCCAGGTCGGTCTCGGCGCCGTCGTTGGTGACGAACACCTCACCGTGCTGGAAGGGGTTCATCGTGCCGGGGTCGACGTTGAGATAGGGGTCGAGCTTCTGCATGGTGACCCGCAGGCCACGTGCCTTGAGCAGGGCACCCAGGCTGGAGGCAGTCAGACCCTTGCCGAGGGAGGAGGCGACACCCCCGGTGACGAAGATGTGCTTGGTCGTCGTGGATGAGGGCTGCATAGCCAAAGGGGGCTCCCGTGGTCGCGATCGTGAGGTGCGTGCCGGCATGCCGTACGGAGATTTCCGGAGGCGCCGTCGCTGCGGTTCGGGGGCCTCGTCCACTGTCGGGACGACCACCGGTCCACGGGCTACCAGGGTAACAGCGACGAGGGGAGGGTGCTTCCGGCCATGCCCGCACCGGTGTGGGCACACGATCGACACGTCCGTTTCAGGTCCCACCCATTCGCCCGAGACAGGTGGCGGACAACTTGCGGACAGGCGCGCGGATCTACCGGGTGCGTCGTATCCTGCTCGGACACTCGCTGCCGAGTTGGCCGGCCCAGCGGCTCCACCCCAGCCCGCTCACCCGTGCAAGAGCTCGTCGGTTCTACTACAACGACCCCTTGACCAGCAGTAAGCGCCCTACGGGGCGACATGGCCGTTCGACTGGAGACGCACGTGGCCGGGCGCATCGAGGATTACGCACTCATCGGAGACATGCAGACCGCAGCCCTGGTCTGCCGGGACGGCACAGCGGACTGGCTGTGCCTGCCCCGTTTCGATTCACATGCAATTTTCGCGGGACTTCTCGGTACCGAGGAGCACGGCTTCTGGCGGCTGGGACCCGCCCGCGCCGAGGGCGCGGAGGCTCCCGCCGCGGACCGGCGCCGCTACCGCGGTGACTCGCTCATCCTGGAATCGGAGTGGGACACCCCTCGCGGCACGGTCCGCGTGACCGATTTCATGCCGCCGCGTGACGGCGCGCCCCAGCTGATCCGCATCGTGGAGGGGGTGAGCGGCCGGGTCCCGATGCGCTCCGAACTGCGGATGCGTTTCAGTTACGGACGGGTCACCCCGTGGGTGCACAAGGTCGACAACCGTACGGTCGCCGTCGCGGGCCCCGACTCGGTGTGGCTCGACACGGAGGCGGAGACGTACGGCCAGAACCTGACGACGTACTCCGACTTCACCGTGGCGCCCGGCGACCGGATCGCCTTCACCATCAGCTGGCAGCCCTCGCACCACGAGCCGCCCGGCGTGCCGGAGCCGGAGTCGTCCCTGGAGGCGACGGAGAACTTCTGGCGCGAGTGGGTCGAGCAGTGCACGTACCACGGTCCCTACCGGGAGGCCGTCGTCCGCTCGCTCATCACGCTGAAGGCGCTCACCTACGCGCCGACCGGGGGCATCGTGGCCGCCCCGACCACCTCCCTGCCGGAGGACATCGGCGGCTCGCGCAACTGGGACTACCGCTACACCTGGCTGCGGGACGCGGCGATCACGCTCTCGTCCCTGCTCCGCACGGGCTACCGCGAGGAGGCCCGCGCCTGGCGCGAGTGGCTGCTGCGGGCCGTCGCGGGCGACCCGGAGAACCTGCAGATCATGTACGGCATCGCGGGTGAGCGGGAGCTCGGCGAGGCGGAGCTGGACTGGCTGCCCGGTTACGAGAACTCCGGGCCGGTCCGGGTCGGCAACGGCGCGGCGAACCAGCTCCAGCTCGACGTGTACGGCGAGGTCACCGAGGCGCTGCACCTGGCGCACATGACGGGCCTGACCCGCAACGACTACGCGATGGGCCTCCAGCTCAAGCTGATCAGCTATCTGGAGAAGCACTGGGAGGAGCCGGACGAGGGCATCTGGGAGGTGCGCGGGCCGCGCCGGCACTTCGTGCACTCCAAGGTGATGGCCTGGGTCGCCGTCGACCGGACGATCAAGCTGATCGAGTCAGGGGACGCCGAGGGGCCGCTGGAGCGGTGGTACGAGCTGCGTGACGACATCCACCGCGATGTCTGCGAGCGGGGCTACGACGCGGAGCGCAACACCTTCACCCAGTCCTACGGCTCCAAGGAGCTGGACGCCTCCCTGCTGCTGATTCCGCAGATGGGGTTCCTGCCGCCCGACGACAAGCGGGTCATCGGGACGATCGAGGCGATTCAGCGGGAGCTGTCCACGGAGGACGGCTTCGTCCTGCGCTACCCCACCGAGGGCGACGACGCGGGCGTGGACGGCCTGGAGGGCGACGAGGGCGCGTTCCTGGCCTGCTCGTTCTGGCTGGCGGACGACCTGGCGATGATCGGCCGGGTCGACGAGGCCCGCCGTCTCTTCGAGAAGCTGCTGTCCCTCCGCAACGACCTCGGCCTGCTGGCCGAGGAGTGGGACTCCAATCTGCAGCGTCAGGTGGGGAACTTCCCGCAGGCGTTCAGCCATGTGCCGCTGATCGACACGGCGCTGCGTCTGACGGCCAGCGGGGCGTACGTGGGCTGACCCGGAGGGCGGGGCAGGACCTGTGCAGGAACGGCCGATCTCCACGGCCGGGCCTACGATGGAAAGGTCCTGCCACGCCCTGCGAAGGGGGCTCCCCATGACGCCCCGATCCCCTGCGACGGACACCGCCCGGAACGTGCTGGGCCCGGATTTCGCCGGAGCGGTCCACATCCCGGGCGACCCGGGTTACGACGAGGCCCGGACCGTCTTCAACAGCATGATCGACCGCAGACCCGCGGTGGTCGCGCAGTGCGCCGGTGAGGCGGACGTCGCGCGGGCGCTGCGCTTCGCGCGCGAGGAGGAGCTGGAGGTCGCCGTACGCGGCGGCGGCCACAGCGTCGCGGGCATGGCCCTGAGCGAGGGCGGTCTGGTGGTCGACCTGCGCCGGATGAGCACCGTGGACGTCGACCGCGAGGCCCGCTCCGCCCGCGTCGGCGGCGGTGCCACCATGAGCGATCTGGACCGGGCCACCCAGCCGTACGCCCTGGCGACCACGGGCGGGCGCGTGTCCACGACCGGTGTCGGCGGCTTCACGCTGGGCGGCGGGTCAGGATGGCTGGAGCGCGCTTTCGGACTGGCCTGTGACAATCTCCTGGCCGCCGAGGTGGTGACGGCGGACGGCAGCACGGTGCACGCGAGCGCGCAGGAGAACCCGGAGCTCTTCTGGGCCCTGCACGGCGGCGGTGGCAACTTCGGTGTGGTCACCTCGCTGACGTTGCGGCTGCACGACCTGCCGGCGATGAGCATGGCGCTGCTCCTGTTCCGCCCGGAGAACGGCCCCGAGGCCGTCCGTACGTACCGGAACGTGATGGAGTCCGCCCCCGACGCGGCGGGCGGCGCCTGCATCTACATCACCGGACCGCCCGAGGAGTGGGTGCCCGAGGCCATGGTGGGCCGGCTCGTCTGCGCGGTCCTGGTCACCTGTGCCGGGACGGAGGCGGAACTGCGCGAGGTGGCGGCGCCGCTGCTGGCGCTGGAGCGCGAGGCAGAGGTGATCGACGCCATCCCGTACGCCGACCTGCAGTGCATGCTCGACGACCCGCCCGGCATGCGGAACTACTGGTCGGCGGAGTACCTGGACGGCTTCCCCGACGAGGCGGCGGCCGCCTTCTGCGCGGCGGCCGCGACGATGCCCGTCCCCTCGGGTTCGCAGCATGTGCTGTTCCCGATGGGCGGCGCGGTGGCCCGGGGACCCGCCGACTACCCGCTGCCCTGGCGCTCCTCCCCGTGGGCCGTGCATCCCTTCGGCGTCTGGGAGAGCGAGGCCGGCGACGAGGAGGCCAAGCAGTGGGTGCGCCGGGTCCGCGGCGACTTCGTGCCGTGGGCGAGCGGCGCGGTCTACCTCAATTTCATCGGGCGCGAGGGCCAGGAGCGGGTCGTCGCCGGATTCGGGGAGCACGCCTACGAACGGCTGTCCCGGGTCAAGGCGCGCTACGACCCCGACAACGTCTTCCACCTCAACCACAACGTCAAGCCGGCGGTGGCCGAGGTGTGACGTGCCCGGCGTGGGCCGGTACCTTCCTGACCGGGGGGTTCGCGCCCCATGGACACGAAGGCACGAGCGCGTGAGCGCACGACGGGAAGCACGAGGCCGGAGCCGGTGGAGACAGAGGGCGGGATCACCGTGCGGCGGGCGCTGGAGCTCCCGGGGCTGCGCGGCGGACTCCCGGAGGTACTGACCGGCGAGGACCGGCTGGACCGCACGGTGCGGTGGGTGCACGCGGGTGAGGCGCCGAACATCCCCGCCCTGCTCAAGGGCGGGGAGCTCCTGCTCACCACGGGGCTCGGCCTGGGGGCCCGGCCCTCCGACCAGCGCGCCTTCGTCCGAAAGCTGGCCGACCGCTCGATCGCCGCCCTGGTCGTGGAACTCGGACCGCGCTTCGGCCGGCTGCCGACGGCGATCGTGGAGGCGGCGCGGATCGCGGGGCTGCCGCTCGTCCAGCTGCACCGCGAGGTGCCGTTCGTGGCGGTGACCGAGGAGATCCACACCGAGATCGTCAACGGCCACTACGCCCTGCTCCAGCGGGCCGAGGAGGTCCACCGGCGGTGCACGCAGGCGGTTCTCGGCGGCGGCGGGGTGCCGCAGGTCCTGGGGATCCTGGCGGATTTCGCCGCGAATCCGGTCTTCCTGGAGACCCCGGACGGACGGCTGCTTTTCGCGGCGGGCACGGGGACGGGGCCGGTGGGAGCCGATCCGCTCCAGGTCTGGGAGGGGTTGCGCGGGGCACGCGCGTCCCGGGAGGCACCGCCCGCCGGAGCGGTGCTGGTCGAGGTGCCGGGGGGCGGGCCCGGGGCCGGCTCCGTGCGGGCCCGGCTGGTGCTGCTGGCCGTGTCGGGGCCGCTGGCGACGGTGCACCGGATGGCGGCCGAGCGTGCGGCGGGCATCCTGGCGGTCGTGCTGATGCAGGCCCGCCAGGAGGAGGAAGTGGCGGCGCGGGGGCGCGGTGACTTCCTCACGGATCTCGCCGAGGGCCGGATCTCCCCCGGTGACGCACCCGCCCAGGCCGGGGTCCTGGGGTTCAGGCCGGGCGAGCACCCGCTGCTGCCCGTGGTGATGCTTCTCGCCCCGGAGTCCGCGCCATCCGGCAGCTGGGCGCTGCCGGCCAGGACCGTGGCGGAGGAACTCGCGGCAGTCGGAGCGCCGCTGCTGGTCGGGGTGCGCCCGGTGGAGGGCAGGGTCCTGCTGCTGCTGGCGCTGCGACCGGACAC
>NZ_NEUF01000018.1 GCF_002910915.1 Streptomyces sp. SM10
CCGCCCCCGAGCGCACGGGATGACGCCCCGCGCCGGTGCGCCCCGGCTCGTACGCCCGCTGCTCGCCGCCTTCCTCGCCGTCTGCGCCGTCCACCTCGCAGGGCTCCTGGCCGGGGTGGACGCCGTGCACGTGGCGACCAAGCCGCTGCTGATGCTCCTGCTCGCCGGCCACGCCGCGGCACGTGGCGGCCCCCGGCTGCTGACCGCCGCGCTGCTGTGCGGCTGGGCGGGTGACGTGCTGCTGATGCCCGACGCCGAGCCCGCGTTCCTCGCGGGGATGGGCTTCTTCGCCGTCGGCCACGTCTGCTACCTGGTGCTCTTCGGCCGCGCCCCCCTGCGACCGGTCACCGGCCTCCTGTACGCCGTCGTGCTCGTGGCCTTCGTCGTGCTGCTGTGGCCGGGGCTGCCGGGCGGGCTCCGGCTCCCCCTGACCGGATACAGCCTGCTGCTGACGGCGATGGCGTGGCGGTCAGGCGTCCTCGGCCGGTACGCGGCCGCCGGAGGCGCCCTCTTCCTGCTCTCCGACGCCCTCATCGCCACCGGCATCGCGGAGTGGCCCCAGCTGCCCGCCCACGACTTCTGGATCATGCTGACCTACCTCGCGGCGCAGTACCTGCTCACCCGAGGAGCGCTCGGTTCGCCGGAGAATTCCACCGGCGCCGCCCCCGGGGCGTACCGTGAGGGGAGTATCAGAATCTGAGACGATCGAGGACCCCCACGCATGCGCGCCACAGTCATCCACGCCCCCCACGACATACGCGTCGAGGAGGTGCCCGATGCCACGGTCCAGCAGCCGACCGACGCGGTCGTGCGGGTCCTGCGGGCCTGCATCTGCGGCAGCGACCTGTGGGCCTACCGCGGTGAATCCGCCCGCCGGCCCGGCCAGCGCATCGGCCACGAATTCCTCGGCGTCGTGGAGGAGGCGGGCCCCGGGGTCAACGGATTCGCCGCCGGCGACCTCGTCGTCGCCCCCTTCGTCTGGTCCGACGGCACCTGCACCTACTGCGCCGAAGGGCTCACCACCTCCTGCCCCCAGGGAGGCTTCTGGGGGTCGGTCGGCTCCGACGGCGGCCAGGGCGAGGCCGTCCGCGTCCCGTTCGCCGACGGCACCCTGGTCCGCCTCCCGGCCGCAGCCGCGTCCGACGACCGGCTGCTCACCGCGCTCCTGGCGCTCTCCGACGTCCTGGGCACCGGCCACCACGCCGCTCTCGGCGCGGGCGTGAAGCCCGGCAGCACGGTCGCGGTCGTCGGTGACGGCGCGGTCGGCCTCTGCGGCGTCATGGCGGCCAAGCGGCTCGGCGCCGAGCGGATCATCGCACTGGGCCGTCACCAGGCCCGTACCGACATAGCCCGCGTCTTCGGCGCCACCGACGTCGTGGCCGAGCGCGGCGAGGCGGCTCTCGCGGCCGTGCGGGAGCTGACGCGCGGCGAAGGCACCCACGGGGTGATCGAGGCGGTCGGCACCGAGGAGTCGATGCGCACGGCCATCGGCATCGTCCGTGACGGCGGCTCCGTCGGCTACGTCGGTGTCCCGCACGGCAGCGGCACCGGGGTCGACCTCGACGCCATGTTCGACCGCAACATCGCCCTGCGGGGCGGCGTCGCCCCCGTGCGCACGTACATCCCGGAGCTGCTCCCCGACGTGCTCGACGGCACGATCGACCCGTCGCCGGTCTTCGACCTGTCGGTCGGGATGGACGGCGTGCCGGGCGGTTACAAGGCGATGGACGAGCGCACGGCGCTCAAGGTCCTCATCAAGCCGTAAGTCCCGGCCGTACGACGGGGAGGGCCGGGGAATCCCCGGCCCTCCCCTCGTGCCGGTGAGTCCTACCAGCGGACCGCGTCGAGCGCGTCCACGACCCCGGCTCCGTAGAAGCCGTTGTAGTGCTTGCCGCCCTGGCAGACCGCGTCCACGGTGCCGTCGGCGTCGATGTCGTACGGCGCGCCGCACGCCGTGGCGTCGGCCTGGAGCGTCAGCAGCGCCTTCACCGCGGCCGCCGAGGCGTACGGGTGGGTCGACCTGATCAGGGCCGCGACACCCGCGACGTGCGGGGACGCCATCGACGTACCGGCCTTGTAGCCGTATCCGCCGCCGGGCAGCGTGGACAGGATCAGACCGTTGTCGGCGGGGGCGTCGGGCGCCTGGTAGCGCGTCGAGTCACCGCCAGGGGCGGCCACGTCGATGACCCCGAGACCGTAGTTCGAGTACGAGGACTTGAGGTTCTTCGCCCCCGTCGCGGAGACCGTCACGACACCCGGCAACATGGTCGGGATGTCGGGGCAGGCGCTCGGGTCGACCGTGCGCGTGACCGTCGTCGTGTCGTTGGGGCTCGTCGTGTCCTCGATGGCGTCGAGGGCCAGGTCGTGGTCGGAGTTGCCCGCCGCCGCGACGTTGACGACGCCCTTGCGCTCCGCGTAGCGCGTCGCGCGGGTGACCGCCTCGACCAGGGCGCCCTGGTCCGGGTCGTTCTTGCAGTTGAACAGCCACGGGTCGGTGTAGTAACTGCTGTTCGTCACGTCGACGCCGTGCTCGGCGGCCCAGACGAAGCCGCAGACGACGGCCTCGGTGTAGAAGTAGCCGGCCGGGGTCGACACCTTGATACCGGAGACCTTCACGCCGGGCGCGACACCGGTGACCCCGATGCCGTTCTTCGCCGCGGCTATGGTGCCCGCGACGTGCGTGCCGTGGTCGCTCTCACCGGCCATGGGGCGCCAGGCGCCGTCCGTGGTGTCCGGGGCGCCGGACACACAGTTCACCGAGGCCTTGCGGTCGAAGTTCGGGGCCAGGTCCGGGTGCGTGTCGTCCACACCCGTGTCGATGACGCCGACCGTGACCTTGCTGCTGCCCAGCGACTTCTCGTGCGCCTTGTCCGCCTTGATGGCGGGCAGGTCCCACTGCAAGGGCTCCAGCGGGTCCTGGCCCGCCTCGGCGTCCTCCGACGCCGCCTGCGCCTGCGCGGCGGTGAGCCGCTGCTCGACCCCGATGTCCTTCGTCGCCTGCGGCTCGATCGGAGCGTTGCGGGTGGCGCCCGCCGACTGGACGCCCCGGGCCTTGCGGATCGTCGGGCCGAAGTCCGGGTTCTTCGAGTGGACGACGATGACGCCGATCGTGTCGTACGACGTCACGACCGTTCCGCCGGCCGCGGATATCGCCTTGCGTACCTGCTTGACGGTGCCGTGACCCGCCCGGGTGTTCACGACGTACGACAGCTGGGGGCCGTCCGCGGGAACCGCCGCCGCCGGCTCGTCCGCGGGTGCCGCGGCCGCGGTCCCCGTCGGGAGGAAGCCGAGGGAGGCCGTGAGCGCGAGTCCGACGGGCAGCGTGAGTACGCGAGTCCGTCTGGATGCCAGATGAGCCATGGGTTCTCCACATCATCCGTGCCGTGGGGCCGGACACAGGCGTGTCCGGTCCGGTACATGACCTGTGAAGTTATCGCTGATCTTCCCGGAGCATCAATGAATACGGGCAAGTGAGTTCGAGGTGTGACCTCTGGGAGTCGCGTCCACGGGAGCCGGCGGCAAGAGACCGAACCTGCGGTGAACCGCTTCGTCGCGCTCTCCGTGCCGTTGCACAGGGAGTCGTGCATCCAGCCCCAGCCACCCCCACAACGCAGAGGACTCCCCGTGAAATCCACCGTTCCCACCACCGCACCCGCGTCGCGAGGAGAATCCGTGGCCACCGAAGCACCGCCGCCCCAGACCCCTGAGGACGGCAGCCCCGTCCAGCCCACGACAGAAGCGTTCCTCGAGGCGCAGAACAGCACGGAGTTCGCCGAACTCCGCCGCTCCCACCGCTCCTTCGCCTTCCCGCTGACCGTCGGATTCATTGCCTGGTATCTGCTGTACGTGCTGCTGTCCAGCTACGCCGGCGGCTTCATGAGCAAGATCCTCTTCGCGAACTTCAACGTCGCCTTCGTCTTCGGCCTCGCCCAGTTCGCCACGACGTTCCTCATCGCCTGGTTCTACTCACGCCACGCCACGGACAAGCTCGACCCGCAGGCGGCGGCCATCAAGTCCCGTCTGGAGGCCGACGCATGAGCGCCGCGTACGCATCGCACGCCGTGACCCAGCTCGCCGCGTCGACGTCGTCGACGAGCGAGCACCGGCCGCTGATCATCACCCTGTTCGCGGTCTTCGTCGCGGCGACCCTCGGCATCACCGTCTGGGCCGGCCGTCAGACCAGGAGCGCCTCCGACTTCTACGCCGGCGGGCGGCAGTTCACCGCCTTCCAGAACGGCCTCGCCGTCTCCGGCGACTACATGTCGGCCGCGTCCTTCCTCGGCATCGCCGGCGCCATCGCGCTCTTCGGCTACGACGGCTTCCTCTACTCCATCGGCTTCCTCGTCGCCTGGCTCGTGGCCCTGCTGCTCGTCGCCGAACCACTGCGCAACTCCGGCCGCTACACCATGGGCGACGTCCTCGCCTACCGGATGCGGCAGCGCCCCGTCCGCACCGCCGCCGGTGTCTCCACCATCGTCGTGTCGATCTTCTACCTGCTGGCCCAGATGGCGGGGGCGGGCGTCCTCGTCTCCCTGCTGCTCGGCATCACCAGCGACTCGGGCAAGATCCTCATCGTGGCGCTGGTCGGCGTGCTCATGATCCTCTACGTCACCATCGGAGGCATGAAGGGCACCACCTGGGTGCAGATGGTCAAGGCCGTGCTGCTCATCGCGGGCGCCCTGCTGATGACCCTCATGGTCCTGTGGAAGTTCGACTTCAACGTGTCCGACCTCCTCGGCACCGCCGCCGAGAAGAGCGGCCACGGTGCCGCCTTCCTGGAGCCCGGCCTCAAGTACGGCGTCACCGACGTGTCGAAGCTGGACTTCATCTCGCTCGGCATCGCGCTCGTCCTCGGCACCGCGGGCCTGCCCCACATCCTCATCCGCTTCTACACCGTGCCCACCGCCAAGGCCGCCCGGAAGTCGGTGAACTGGGCCATCGGCATCATCGGCGCCTTCTACCTGATGACGATCGCCCTCGGCTTCGGCGCCGCTGCCCTCATCGGGCCCGAGGAGATCAAGGCCAAGAACCCGGCGGGCAACGCCGCGGCACCCCAGCTCGCCGAGTACCTCGGCGGACTCGGCACCACCGGCGGCGCCGTCATGCTCGCCGTGATCTCCGCCGTCGCCTTCGCCACGATCCTCGCCGTGGTCGCCGGCCTCACCCTCGCCTCCTCGTCGTCCTTCGCCCACGACATCTACGCCAACGTCATCCGCAGGGGGAAGGCCACCGAGAAGGAGGAGATGCGGGCGGCCCGCTGGGCCACCGTCGCGATCGGCGTCGTCTCCATCGGCCTCGGCGCGATGGCCCGCGACCTGAACGTGGCGGGCCTCGTGGCCCTCGCCTTCGCCGTCGCCGCGTCGGCCAACCTGCCGACCATCCTCTACAGCCTGTTCTGGAAGCGCTTCACCACCCAGGGCGCCCTCTGGTCCATCTACGGCGGTCTCGCCTCCTCGGTCCTCCTGGTGCTGTTCTCCCCGGTCGTCTCCGGGAAGGCCAGCTCGATGTTCCCGGACGTGGACTTCGCCTGGTTCCCTCTGGAGAACCCCGGCCTCATCTCCATCCCGCTGGGCTTCCTGCTCGGATGGGTCGGCTCCGTCCTCTCCAAGGAGGAGCCGGACAAGGGCAAGTACGCCGAGCTCGAGGTCAAGTCGCTCACCGGCACCGGAGCCCACTGACCGCCACCGGCACCGGACCGCCCGGCAGCACGCAGCACCCGCCACGGGCCCCGTCGTAGAGACCTACGACGGGGCCCCGCCGCACCTCGTGTCAACCGGGCCCCCCTCGATGTCACCGCTCTCGCGTACTCTCGGAGGAGTCAGACCGCAACCGCGTACATCACCGGGGGAGGGGGCCCACAGTGCTCATCGACACCTACGGCCGGGTCGCCACCGACCTGCGTGTATCACTGACCGACAAGTGCAATCTCCGCTGCACCTACTGCATGCCCGAAGAGGGCCTGCAGTGGCTCTCCAAGACCGACCTGCTCAGCGACGACGAGATCGTCCGGCTCATCCGCATCGCCGTCACGGAGCTCGGCATCACCGAGGTCCGCTTCACCGGCGGCGAGCCTCTGCTGCGCCCCGGCCTCGTCTCCATCGTCGAGCGCTGCGCAGCCCTGGAGCCCCGCCCCAGGATGTCGCTCACGACCAACGGCATCGGACTCAAGCGCACCGCCGCCGCCCTGAAGGCGGCAGGCCTGGACCGGGTGAACGTCTCCCTGGACACACTCCGGCCCGACGTCTTCAAGACGCTCACCCGCCGCGACCGGCACCAGGACGTCCTGGAAGGACTCCAGGCCGCCCGCGAAGCAGGGCTCACCCCGGTCAAGGTCAACTCCGTCCTCATGCCCGGACTCAACGAGGACGAGGCCCCCGAGCTGCTCGCCTGGGCCGTGGAGAACGCCTACGAGCTCCGCTTCATCGAGCAGATGCCGCTCGACGCCCAGCACGGCTGGAAGCGCGACGGCATGATCACGGCAGGTGACATCCTGTCCTCGCTGCGCACCCGCTTCACCCTCACCGAGGAAGGCGACGAGGAGCGCGGCTCCGCCCCGGCCGAGCGATGGACCGTCGACGGCGGACCGCACCGCGTCGGCGTCATCGCCTCCGTGACCAGGCCCTTCTGCCGGGCCTGCGACCGCACCCGGCTCACCGCCGACGGACAGGTCCGCACCTGCCTCTTCGCCCGCGAGGAGACGGACCTGCGCGGAGCGCTGCGCTCCGAGGCCCCCGACGAGGAGATCGCCAGGATCTGGAAGCTCGCGATGTGGGGCAAGAAGGCCGGCTCCGGTCTCGACGACCCCTCGTTCCTCCAGCCCGACCGCCCGATGTCAGCGATCGGCGGCTGAGGACTCCCACTCACCCAGCGGCACGACGTCCTTCAGGAAGCCGCGCACGCCGAGGAACGAGGAGAGATGCTCCCGGTGCTCCTCGCAGGCCAGCCACGTCTTGCGGCGCTCGGGAGTGTGCAGCTTCGGGTTGTTCCAGGCGAGCACCCACACGGCATCGGCGCGGCAGCCCTTGGCGGAACAGACCGGTGCGCCGGTGGCGCTCTCGGCGGAAGTGTCGGGGAAGTTCACGACCTCAACCCTAATGGGCTCCCACTCGGACCCCCGCGACGCATCCCCGCCGGAGAAAGGCGACGCCGAGCAGCCACGGGGGGAGCTGCCCGGCGTCGGTCCGTCGCTCCGACGGGGGATGCGGAGCGCGTACGAAGTATGGCACGGGGCCCGGGGTCCGGTGCACAGGAACGTCGTGATTGATCTGAGCTCTTCCCGAGCTGCGCGGCCCTTCCCGTTCAGTCCGCAGGGCGCGGATCGCCCGCTCGCCCGGCCTCCCCGGGATCCGCGACCGGTTCCGCGGGACCCGCCGTGGGAGCCCCGCCGAGCGCGGGCCGCATCGGCGCCGGCACGAACGTGGACGGCAGCGAAGGAGCGTTCTCACGACCGGCGTTGGCGATGACCACCGAGACGTAGGGGAGCAGAACGCCCAGCGCGAGCGCCACCACCGCCACATGCCTCTCGACGTTCCACAGGGTCGCGGCCAGCACCACGGAGACCGTGCGCACGGACATCGAGATGATGTAACGCCGCTGCCTGCCGCGCACATCGTCGGCAAGCCCCTGCCGGGCACCCGTGATCCGGAAGACCTCCGGGCCGCTCTGCTTCCGCATCGTGATTCCACCACCAGATCTCCGTGCCGGACTTCCCCGGACGACGCCGCTCCTACGGTACGCCCGGCGTCCGCGGCATTCGAGACCGGGGCGAACCCGTCCGTACGGGTCCCGGGCGCGGTCCCACGTACGGCCCTGGCCGGCATGCGGCGTACGTTCCCCGGACACAGACTGGGCGCACGTGCGCACACCGCGCCGCACGAGGAGGCGATATGAGCTGGTTGTGGGCAATCATCGTGGGTCTGGTGCTGGGTGTGATCGCCCGGGCGATCCTCCCGGGCAAGCAGGACATCCCCCTCTGGCTGACGGCGGTGTTCGGCATCCTCGGAAGCATCCTGGGCAACGCCGTCGCGGGCTGGATCGGTGTCAGGGACACCTCCGGCATCGACTGGACCCGCCATGTGCTGCAGCTGATCGGCGCCGTGGCCGTCGTCGGCGTGGGAGACATGCTCTGGCAGTCCCTCAGGGGCAACCGGAACAAGCAGCAGAGAACCTGACCGGTGCCACGCACCACCGCGGCCGGCCACGCTTCGCGCGTGACCGGCCGCGGTGGTGTGCTCGCCGGTGTCAGCCGGCGGCGACCTCGACGGCCGCCAGGTTCTTCTTGCCCCGGCGCAGGACCAGCCAGCGCCCGTGCAGCAGCTCCTCGTGGGCCGGAGCGCTCTCGCCGTCCGTGACCTTCGCGTTGTTCACGTAGGCTCCGCCCTCCTTGACCGTACGGCGGGCGGCCGACTTGCTGGCGGACAGACCGACCTCGACCAGGAGGTCCACCACGGGGCCCAGCTCCGCGACCCGGGCGTGCGGCACCTCGGACAGGGCGGCGGTCAGCGTCGCCTCGTCCAGCTCGCCGAGCTCACCCTGGCCGAACAGTGCCTTCGACGCCGCGATGACCGCGGCGCACTGGGCGCCGCCGTGCACCAGCGTCGTCAGCTCCTCCGCCAGCGAACGCTGCGCCGAACGCGCCTGCGGGCGCTCCTCGGTGAGCTTCTCCAGCTCCTCGAGCTCCTCACGGCTCTTGAAGCTGAGGATGCGCATGTACGTCGAGATGTCCCGGTCGTCCACATTCAGCCAGAACTGGTAGAACGCGTACGGCGTCGTCATCTCCGGATCGAGCCAGACGGCCCCGCTCTCGGACTTGCCGAACTTGGTGCCGTCGGCCTTCACCATCAGAGGCGTCGCCAGCGCGTGCACGGCGGCATCCGGCTCCAGACGGTGGATCAGGTCGATCCCCGCCGTGAGGTTGCCCCACTGGTCGCTGCCGCCCTGCTGCAGCGTGCAGCCGTAGCGCCTGTACAGCTCCAGGAAGTCCATGCCCTGGAGGAGCTGGTAGCTGAACTCCGTGTAGCTGATGCCCTCCTGCGACTCCAGCCGACGGGCCACCGAGTCCTTGGTGAGCATCTTGTTGACCCGGAAGTGCTTGCCGATGTCCCGGAGGAACTCGATCGCGGACATGCCCGCGGTCCAGTCCAGGTTGTTCACCATCGTGGCGGCGTTCGGCCCCTCGAAGGTGAGGAAGGGCTCGATCTGCCCGCGCAGCCGCCGGACCCACGCGGCGATGGTCTCCGGGTCGTTCAGCGTGCGCTCCGCGGTCGGCCGCGGGTCGCCGATCTGGCCGGTGGCCCCCCCGACCAGGGCGAGCGGCTTCAGCCCGGCCTGCTGGAGCCGGCGCATGGTGAGCACCTGCACGAGGTGGCCCACATGCAGACTCGCCGCGGTCGGGTCGAAGCCGCAATAGAAGGTGACCGGGCCGTCCGCGAGAGCCTTGCGCAATGCGTCCTCGTCGGTGGACTGGGCGAACAGCCCGCGCCACTTCAGCTCGTCGACGATGTCCGTCACGGTCGATTCTCTCCTCTGAGGGTCCGACTGGGGTTCGATGGGTTGTCCCGTCAGTCTATGGGCGTCACACGCCACGGCTGACCGAGCTCATGTGAAAGTCCGGGATGCGCAGCGCAGGCATCGCGGCCCTGGTGAAATAGTCGCCCCACTCACGCGGCAGCGTCCTCTCCGTACGGCCCGCCTCCGACGCCCGGGACAGCAGCCCGACCGGCGACTCGTTGAACCGGAAGTTGTTCACCTCGCCGAGGACCTCCCCGTCCTCCACCAGATACACCCCGTCCCGGGTCAGACCGGTCAGCAGCAGGGTCGCCGGATCCACCTCGCGGATGTACCAGAGGCAGGTCAGCAGCAGCGCCCGGCCGGTCGTCGCGGCCACCATCTCCTCCAGGGACCGCTCACCGCCCCCGTCCAGCACGAGGTTGTCCGTCGTGGGGGCCACCGGCAGCTCCGTCAGCTCCGCGGAGTGACGGGTCGTGGTCAGCTTCTCCAGCCGGCCGTCCTTGATCCAGTCGGTCGGGGCCAGCGGCAGTCCGTTGTCGAAGACCGAGGAATCGTCCCCCGACGCGTGCGCGATCACGAAGGGCGCCGACTCCAGCCCCGGAGCGTGCGGATCGCTGCGCAGGGTCAGCGGCAGCCCGGACAGCTGCTCGCCGATCCGCGTACCGCCGCCCGGCCGGGAGAAGACCGTACGGCCCTCCGCGGCGTCCCGGGCACCCGCCGACCAGTACTGGTAGATCAGCAGGTCCGCCACCGCGGTCGGCGGCAGCAGCGTCTCGTACCGCCCGGCCGGCAGCTCGATCCTGCGCTCCGCCCAGCCGAGGCGCTGCGCCAGCTCCGCGTCCATCGCCGCCGGGTCGACGTCCTTGAAGTCCCGGGTGGCCCGGCCCGCCCAGGCGGAGCGGGTCCGGTCGGGGGACTTGGCGTTCAGCTCCAGCGTCCCGTTCGGCTGGTCGTGGCGCAGCCGCAGCCCCGTCGACGTGCCCAGGTACGTCGAGCTCAGCTGGTGGTGGGCGAAGCCGTACAGCTCACGGCCGCCCGAGCGGGCCCGGGCGAAGGCGTCGCCGAGCGCCGGGGCGAAATCCGCGAACACGTCGGAGCCGGTCTCGGCCGGCGGCTGCGTGAAGTCGGCGGACGCCGGGACCCCGGAGACCAGCGACTGCGCGTCCTCGGCCGGCCCGGCGCCGCGCGCGGCGGCCTCGGCGGCCCGCACGAGCGGCTCCAGCTCGTCGGCGGTGACGGCGGACCGGGACACCACCCCGGACGCCGCGCCCTCGGCACCGTCCACGGTCGCGATCACGGTCAGGGTCCGGCCCCGCGCCACCCCGTTCGTGGTGAGCGTGTTACCCGCCCAGCGCAGGTTGGCGGAGGAGCTCTCGTCGGCGATGACCACACAGCCGTCGGCGGTGGACAGCTCCAGTGCGCGCTCGACGATCTCGTGCGGCTTGCTGACGCGGCTCATCGCCCGCCCTCCTGCGTGGTGTTGAGGATGTTCACGCCTCGGAAGAGAGCGGAGGGGCAACCGTGGGAGACGGCCGCGACCTGGCCCGGCTGGGCCTTGCCGCAGTTGAACGCGCCGCCCAGGACATAGGTCTGAGGGCCGCCCACCTTCTCCATCGAGCCCCAGAAGTCGGTGGTCGTCGCCTGGTACGCCACGTCGCGCAGCTGGCCCGCCAGTCTGCCGTTCTCGATCCTGAAGAACCGTTGCCCGGTGAACTGGAAGTTGTAGCGCTGCATGTCGATGGACCACGACCGGTCGCCGACGACGTAGATCCCGCGCTCGACCCCGCCGATGAGGTCCTCCGTGGAGAGCCCGCCCGGGTCGGGCTCCAGCGACACGTTCGCCATGCGCTGCACGGGGACGTGCTCCGGCGAGTCGGCGTACGCGCACCCGTTGGACCGGCCCAGGCCCGTCAGCTTCGCGATCCGGCGGTCCGTCTGGTAGCCCACCAGCGTGCCGTCCTTGACCAGGTCCCAGGACTGCGCCTCGACGCCCTCGTCGTCGTAGCCGACGGTCGCGAGCCCGTGCTCGGCGGTGCGGTCCCCGGTCACGTTCATCACGGGGGAGCCGTACGCCAGCTTCCCCAGCTGGTCGAACGTGGCGAAGGACGTCCCCGCGTACGCCGCCTCGTACCCCAGCGCACGGTCCAGCTCCGTCGCGTGGCCGATGGACTCGTGGATGGTCAGCCACAGATTGGACGGGTCGACGACCAGGTCGTACGTCCCCGCCTCGACGCTCGGCGCCCTCATCTTCTCGGCCAGCAGCCCGGGAATGCGCTCCAGCTCGGCGTCCCAGTCCCAGCCGGTGCCCGTGAGGTACTCCCAGCCCCGTCCCACCGGCGGCGCGATCGTCCGCATCGAGTCGAACTCGCCGGTCGTCCCGTCCACGGCCACCGCGGTCAGCTGCGGATGCACCCGCACCCGCTGCTGGGTGGTGACGGTGCCGGCCGTGTCCGCGTAGAACTTGTTCTCGTGGACCGTCATCAGCGAGGCGTCCACATGCGCCACCCCGTCGGCCGCCAGCAGCCGCGCACTCCACTCGGAGAGCAGCCCGGCCTTCTCCGCGTCCGGTACGTCGAAGGGGTCCCGCTCGTACGACGAGACCCAGGTCCGTTCGCCGTGCACCGGCTCGTCCGCCAGCTCCACGCGTTCGTCGGACCCCGCCGCCGCGATCACCTTCGCGGACAGCTTCGCCATGGCGACGGCCTGCGAGGCGACCTTCGCCGCCGCGTCCATCGTCAGGTCCACCCCGGAGGCGAAACCCCACGCCCCGCCGTGGACCACCCGGACCGCGTACCCGGTGTCGGTGGTGTCCGAGGTCCCCGACGGCCGGGCGTCCCGAAGCCGCCAGGATGCCTCCCGCACCCGCTCGAACCGGAAGTCCGCGTGCGCGGCGCCGAGGGCGCGGGCTCTGGCGAGCGCCGCGTCGGCGAGGGCGCGCAGCGGCAGGGCCAGGAACGACTGATCTACCTCGTGGGCCACGCGGGCCTCCCCTTCTCCACCTCTGAAAATGTCTCCGCAGTGAATCATGGGGGTCGCGGCGTCCCTGTGCCCAGGTTTTACGCTGCAGTGGGCCGGGCCGCACCGTTCTGTAGGGATCCGACAGTCGCGGCACGGCGGCGCTGTCAGAGGACGATTCCTTGGTTCAGGGGTGGTACCGATAGGTTTTCGATGTACCAGACCGCCAAGGAAAGGGTGATCCGTTGAGCCGCTCGGTTCTCGTCACCGGAGGAAACCGGGGCATCGGCCTCGCCATCGCCCGCGCCTTCGCCGACAACGGCGACAAGGTCGCCGTCACCTACCGCTCGGGGGAGCCGCCGCAGGCGCTCACCGAGGCGGGCGTTCTCGCGGTCCGGTGCGACATCACCGATACCGAGCAGGTGGAGCAGGCCTACAAGGAGATCGAGGAGAAGCACGGCCCCGTCGAGGTGCTGGTCGCCAACGCCGGTATCACCAAGGACCAGTTGCTGATGCGGATGTCCGAGGACGACTTCACGTCGGTGCTCGACACCAACCTCACCGGCACCTTCCGCGTCGTCAAGCGGGCCAACCGCGCGATGCTCCGCGCGAAGAAGGGCCGTGTCGTCCTGATCTCCTCCGTCGTCGGTCTCCTCGGCTCGGCCGGACAGGCCAACTACGCGGCGTCCAAGGCGGGCCTGGTCGGCTTCGCCCGGTCGCTGGCCCGTGAGCTCGGCTCGCGGAACATCACGTTCAACGTCGTCGCTCCCGGGTTCGTCGACACCGACATGACCCAGGTGCTCACCGACGAGCAGCGCAAGGGCATCGTGTCCCAGGTGCCGCTCGGCCGCTACGCGCAGCCCGCTGAGATCGCGGCCGCGGTGCGCTTCCTCGCGTCCGACGACGCGTCGTACATCACTGGAGCCGTCATCCCCGTTGACGGCGGATTGGGCATGGGTCACTGATCACCATGAGCGGAATTCTCGACGGCAAGCGCATCCTCGTCACGGGTGTGCTGATGGAGTCGTCCATCGCTTTCCACGCCGCGAAGGTGGCCCAGGAGCAGGGCGCCGAGGTCATCCTGACGGCCTTCCCCCGGCCGACGCTGACCGAGCGGATCGCCAAGAAGCTTCCGAAGCCCGTCAAGGTCCTCGAGCTCGACGTCACCAACGCCGAACACCTCGACCGACTCGCCGGCCTGGTGCGTGAGGAGCTCGGCTCGCTCGACGGTGTCGTCCACTCCATCGGCTTCGCGCCGCAGGACGCGCTCGGCGGCAACTTCCTCAACACCCCCTTCGAGTCGGTCGCCACCGCGATGCACGTGTCGGCGTTCTCGCTGAAGTCGCTCGCCATGGCCTGCAAGCCGCTGATGAGCGAGGGCGGTTCGATCGTCGGTCTCACCTTCGACGCGCAGTTCGCCTGGCCGCAGTACGACTGGATGGGCCCGGCCAAGGCCGCGCTGGAGGCGACCTCCCGCTACCTCGCCCGTGACCTGGGCAAGGACGGCATCCGCTGCAACCTGGTCTCGGCCGGACCGCTCGGCTCGATGGCCGCCAAGTCCATCCCGGGCTTCTCCGAGCTCGCCGAGGTGTGGGACAACCGTGCTCCCCTGGCGTGGGACATGTCGGACCCGGAGCCGGCGGGCCGCGGCATCGTCGCGCTGCTCTCGGACTTCTTCCCGAGGACGACGGGCGAGATCGTCCACGTCGACAGCGGTGTGCACATGATGGGCGCCTGACCTCCCGGACCTGCCACGACGGCCGCGCACCCCGCCCACGGGGTGCGCGGCCGTCGCGTGTTCCCGCCGGGGCGGGGCCGCCCGCCGCTCGAGTCGAAAAGATGGCCGTTCCACCGCAGAATGTGGTGGAACCGGACTTTCGGTCAGGCTGTGGGGAGGAAATCGCCGTGCGCTCCACACGTCGCCGAACCTGGGCCCTGCTCGCAGCGGCCGCCGTCGTCGCGGGGCTCCTGGCCCCGGTGGCCGTGAGCGCGGCCGGCCGGGCGGGGAGCGGGGCGGCGGCGCCGCTCGCCCCGCCACCGGAGCCATCGGGTGCCGAGTGCCGTATGTCGGTCGAGGGGTCCCGGGTGCTCGCGTACTGCCACAACCCCTACCCCACGACCGATCTCGTCCGGCTCCACACCGAGTGCGCGCGCTGGTGGGACGTCGATGCCGACGGCGGCGCGGTCGCGGTGCAGCCGGGGCGGACGGTCAAGCTGGAGGACCGCTGCTGGAAAGAGGTCGGCTCCGCCTGGATCAGCCACTCGGTGGGGTCCTGAGCCCCGGGTCCGTCCCCGCAGCCGCCCGGCCCCGTTCCCGCTGCCCTCCAGGGCCTCTCGTTCGGATCATGCCGGGCTCGCGGGGCCTGATCCACACGAAAGACCCTAGGCCCGCTCCCTCAGGCAGCTCAGCGCATGGTCGGCGGCCTCCGCCGCGGCCGTGTCCGCGTCACCCGCCCGGATCGCCTCGACGAGCCGCGCGTGGTCCATGAGCCCCTCCGGTCCCAGCTCCGGGCCGACGTCGTCGCGCAGGTAGTCGCGGAGCAGGTCGTTCAGGTCGGCGTAGAGCTCCGTGAGCACGTCGTTGTGCGAGGCGGCGACCACGGCGAGGTGCAGCGTCGCGTCGGCGGCCACGAAGGCCTCCGCGTCCCCGGAGGCCCAGACGGCCTCCCGCCGCGCCATCAGCGTATCCAGCTGCCGCAGATCCCGGTCCGTGCGCCGCAGGGCCGCGAGCCGGGCCGCCGAGGACTCCAGCGTGGAGCGCAGTTCGGCGACGTGCCGGGGATCGGCGTCCGCGAACCGGCGGTGCATCACACCCGCCAGCTCGCTGGTCGCCACCACGTAGGTGCCGGAGCCCTGGCGGATGTCCAGGAGTCCGTTGTGCGCCAGGGCGCGCACGGCCTCGCGCACCGTGTTGCGGGCGACCCCCAGTTGTTCGACCAGCTCGGGCTCGGTGGGGATCCGTGAGCCGACCGGCCACTCGCCCGCGGTGATCTGGTTCCTCAGCTGGGCAATCACCTGGTCGGCGAGAGCCGAACGCCGCGTGGACGTCAGCGCCATGGTGCTCCTTGCTCGTGTTCCGGATGGGGGTGTGTCCGGGAGGTGCGGGCCCGTCGGATCGTCTCCCCGATTGTCTCAGGGGGAGGGCGTGAGTGGACAGTCAATCATCCCATGATTCTATGATGGGTCTCATGCGTCACGACGAGACCCCGACCCTGAGC
>NZ_NEUF01000019.1 GCF_002910915.1 Streptomyces sp. SM10
ATGACGACGGGGGCCGGGGCGACAGTGACGGCGCGGCCGCCGCCCCGGCGCTGCTCGATCATCGCGGTCGCGACGGTCGGCAGCCAGGCCGAGGCGGTGCCGCTGTCGTCGCTGCCGGAGGCGAACAGGTGCGGGGCCAGTTGGGACTGCAGATCCGCCGGGCTGGGCCGCCGGGTCGCGTCCATCTGCATGCAGGACTCGATGAGCGGGCGCAGGTCGTCGGGCAGCCCTTCGGTGTCGGGGCCCTCCCGCAGCAGCATGAACACGGTCTCCACCGGATTCGCCCCGTGGAACGGCGCGTGCCCGGTCGCCGCGAAGACCAGCGTCGAGCCGAGCGAGAAGATGTCGCTGGCGCCGGTCACGCTGCGCGAGTCGCGGGCCTGCTCGGGAGACATGTAGGCGGGGGTGCCCACCGCGACGTTCGTCATCGTCAGCCGGGTGTTGGAGACGCCGGACGCGATGCCGAAGTCGATCACCCGCGGCCCGTCCTCGACCACGAGGACGTTGGACGGTTTCAGGTCACGGTGGACGAGGCCGGCCCCGTGGATCGACTGCAGGGCCTCGGCGATCCCGGCGGCCAGCCAGCGCACGGCCTGCGTCGGCATCGGCCCGCACTCACTCACTATCTCCTCGAGGGAGGGGGCGGGAACATAGGCGGTCGCCAGCCAGGGCACCGCCGCTCTCGGGTCCGCATCGACCACGGCGGCCGTGTAGAAGCCGCTGACCGCGCGGGCGGCCTCCACCTCACGCGTGAAACGGACCCGGAACAGCTGGTCCTCGGCCAGTTCCGTGCGGACCGTCTTGATCGCCACCCGTCGGCCCGACGCCGACCTCGCCAGATAGACCAGCCCCATGCCGCCGGCCCCGAGCCGTCCCAGCACCTCGAACGGGCCGATCCGCCTCGGGTCATGCTGCGTCAGCTGCTCCACTTGCCTGCCACCTCCCCGTACGGACCCCAGAAAACAGAAGCCCGCGAAATCCCGCCCTGTGCAGCGTCTCACCACTGGGCACCACTTGGCGGTGCGCACCCTGATTCTTCCTGGCTCGGGGCCCGGTTGCGAACCCGGGGGCGGATCGGGGTGTCTTGTGGCACTCCGACCCTTTCAGGACACCGCGGTGACCGCCCGGGACCGGCTACGGAAGCGGTTCGGTCGGCTGGAGCACGGCGAAAGCCGCACCCTGGTCGTCCTGGAGGACCGCCATCCGCCCGTACGGGGCGTCCAGGGGCGGAGCCGTGATCCGGCCACCGAGGCGTACGGCGGTCCCGGCGGCCCGGTCGCAGTCGGCGACGGCGAAGTAGCTGAGGAAGTAGCTGGGCAGCATCGCGGGGAAGGCGTCCGTGAGGAGCGCGCGCCCGCCGACCGCGGTGTCCTCGCCCGGCTCGGTCCCGGCAGGGGACCAGACCCGGAAGTCCTCCGTCGCCCCGGCCCCGCCGGGCAGTTCGATGTCGGTCCCCCGGAACCCGAAGACCTCTTCGTAGAAGGCGTCGACGCGCTCCGGCTGCCGCGTGTAGACCTCGGTCCAGCAGAAGGCGCCCGGGGCGTCTCGCTTCTCGAACCCCGCGCGCTCACCCGCCTGCCAGAGGCCGAAGACAGCCCCTCCGGGGTCGGCGGCCTGGGCGAGGACCCCGGCCCCGCCGGCCCGCACCGGTTCGGTGATCACCTGTCCGCCGGCCTTCCGGACCAGGGCGACGGTGGCGCGGATGTCGTCGGTGGAGAAGTAGACGCCCCAGGTCGTGGGCATGCGGCCGTCCTGTTTGGCGGCGAGCGCGGCGACGAGTTCGCCGTCGCTGTACGCGTCGGCGAAGGGCATGCCGTCGCCCGCGTGGAAGGTCCAGCCGAAGAGCCCGCCGTAGAAGCGCTTGCCGGCCTCCAGGTCGGAGAGCTGCACATCCACCCAGCACGGCGCGGAGTGCGCGAATACGGCCATGGCCGGGGTCCTTCCGTGGCAGTGAGGTCCCGACGGCCCGCGGCGGCGGCGCTGTGGATCACCGTGGACCGCGGCGGGGCAGCCGTGACGCCCGTCACACCCAACGTAACGGCGGGGGCCTTCCGGCGCGCCCCGGGAGGCCCGAATAGAACTTTTGCCCGAATCGTGAAGGTCTCGCGACCGGCGTGGACACACGTTGTCCACCGAAGTTATCCACAGGCTGTTGATAACAACATCGCATCAGGGTGCGCCCGGCGCGGACGGAAGGGAATTCGATAAACCCTGCGGACCGGCGCGAAAGACGACTCGCACTCTCCCGTGAATTGCGCTGTTCACCCCGTCCACACTGGGTCGTTCCCCATTTGCAGTCGGTCAGATCGCGCTCGGATCACCCCTCGGTAAGCTGACGGCATGACAGGACAAGTACGCACCGTCGACGGCCGCGTGGCTGGTCGGCGAGGTCAGGCGACGCGGCAGAAGCTGCTCGACTGCCTCAGCGAGATGCTCAGCTCCTCGCCGTACCGGGACGTCAAAGTCATCGACGTGGCCCGGAAGGCGGGGACTTCACCCGCGACTTTCTACCAGTATTTCCCCGATGTCGAGGGCGCCGTTCTCGAACTCGCCGAGGAAATGGCCAAGGAAGGTGCCGGACTGACCGAACTGGTCGGCGGCCGCTCCTGGGTCGGCAAGGCCGGCTGGCAGGCCTCCGAAGAACTCGTCGAGGGATTCCTCGACTTCTGGCGGCGCCACGACGCGATCCTCCGCGTCGTCGACCTCGGCGCCGCCGAGGGCGACAAGCGGTTCTACAAGATCCGCATGAAGGTCCTGAACTCGGTCACCAACTCCCTGACGAACGCGGTCAAGGAGCTCCAGTCCAAGGGCAAGGTCGACAAGGACGTCACCCCCGCCGCGGTCGCGGGCTCCCTGGTCGTGATGCTGGCGGGGGTCGCCTCGCACCAGAAGGGCTTCACCACCTGGGGTGTGAAACAGGCCGAACTCCGGCCGAACCTCGCCCTCCTGGTCCACCTGGGCATCACCGGCAAGAAGCCGGTCAGGTAGGCCCCGGCAGCCCCGACTCCCCCGCACACGCCGGGCGCCGCACCCTTCCGCGGCTCCCCCCGTCCTGTCGCGCCGACGGCGGACCACACCCGTGGTCCGCCGTCGGCGTTTCCGCACCGGGGCGCGACGCTGTGGAATGGACCCATGAGCGATGCACAGAAGGAATTCCGCGACCTGCTCCACGCGCAGCGCGTCTGGGACGTGCCCCTCCCCGGTTTCGATCCGTCGGCCGCCCCCGCCGCCCCCCTCCCACTCTTCCACGCCTGGTTCGCCCAGGCCGTGGCCGCCGGGCAGGCCGAACCGCACACCATGACCCTGGCGACCGTGGACGCCGAGGGGCGGCCCGACGTGCGCACGCTGATGCTGCACGACGCCGACGAGCGCGGCTGGCACTTCGCCACGCACGCCACCAGCGCGAAGGGCCGCCAGCTCGCCACCCGCCCCTGGGCGGCGCTCGGCTTCTACTGGCCGGCCCAGGGACGCCAGGTGCGGGTGCGGGGAAAGGCCGTCCCCGCGAGCCCGGAGGAGAGCCGGGCCGACCTGCGGGCCAGGTCGACCGGTGCGCTCGCCTCCGCGCTGACCGGGTCGCAGAGCGAGGTCCTGCCCACCCGTGACGACCTCGTACGGGCCTCCGAGGCCGCGTGGGAGCGGGCGCGGGCCGATCCGGACGCCGAGGCGGGCACCTGGACGCGCTACGTGGTCGAGCCGCGGGAGGTGGAGTTCTTCCAGGGCGACGGCCGGCGTCGGCACGTGCGGCTGCGCTACCGCCGGGAGGGGGCGGACTGGACCCGCGAACTCCTCTGGCCCTGACATCCCGTTTATCCCGGTTTTCGCACGAAAGGAGCACTATGGGAGTCAGGTGAGCTGCTGGAGGCACCCATGGCACGAACCCGTTCCCGCTACGCACCGGACCGCGGTCTGACCACCCGCATGGTGAGCACCATGTTCTTCATCGGTCTGCTCTACGTGGTCCTGGTGGGCGTACTCCTGGCCGTCCTGCGCGGCGCCTGGCCGGTCGTCCTGATCGTCGCGGGCGGTCTGTTCGTCGCCCAGTTCTGGTTCAGCGACCGCATCGCCGCCTACGGCATGGGCGCCCGGGAGGTCACCCCCGAGGAGGCGCCGGAACTGCACGGCGCGATCGACCGGATCTGCGCACTGGCCGACATGCCCAAGCCCCGGGTGGCCGTCGCGCGGAGCGACGTGCCGAACGCCTTCGCGACCGGCCGTAGCGAGAGGACCGCGCTGGTCTGCGCGACGACGGGGCTGCTGCGCAGACTGGAGCCCGAGGAGCTCGAAGGCGTCCTGGCCCACGAGATGTCGCACGTCGCGCACCGCGATGTCGCCGTGATGACGATCGCCTCGTTCCTCGGCGTCCTCGCCGGCGTCGTCACCCGGGTGGCCCTGTGGGGCGGCTTCGCCCGCAGCAGCCGGGGCAACGATCCCGCGGGCATCATCATCATGCTGATCCCGCTGATCAGCGCGGTCGTGTACGCCCTGAGCTTCCTGCTGACCCGGCTGCTCTCCCGCTACCGCGAACTCTCCGCCGACCGCACGGCCGCCCTGCTCACCGGCCGCCCCTCGGCACTCGCCTCGGCCCTCACCAAGGTGAGCGGGCAGATGGCCCGGATCCCGACGGAGGACCTGCGGAAGGCGGAGCCGTACAACGCCTTCTACTTCGTGCCCGCCTTCGCCGCCAAGGAGAGCCTCGGCCGACTGCTCTCCTCCCACCCGACCCTCGAACAGCGCCTGGACCAGCTGGCCCGTATCTCGGCCGGCCTCTCCCACCCGTAAGGAGTCCCCGTGGGACTGCTCGACAGCATCCTGGGGCGCAGCAAGCCGGTCCGCCCCGACCTCGACCAGCTCTTCGGCGTGCCGTCCGCGGCGCTCACCCTGCAGGCCGGAACCGGATACGCGCCGACCGGACTGGGGTCGGTGTGCTTCGCGGGGGTGGAGGGTTCCACCTTCGCCCGTATCAAGCAGGACGTACGGGAGTTGCTCGACGCGGACACCGGACGCGGCGGGATCCCGGTGGAGTTCAGCCGGGACGCCTACGGCTACACCTGGCTGCTCGCCCGCCAGGAATCCGGCACGGAGGGTGCGGCCGCCCTGGTCAACGACCTGCACGCGGTCAACACCCTCCTCCAGGACGGCGGCTTCGGACCGCACCTGCTCTGCTCGTTGATCGGCTTCCGGAACCCGGAGGGGCGTGCGCTGGCTCTGGTGTACCTCTACAAGCGGGGCACGTTCTACCCGTTCGCGCCGGCGCCGGGCGGCGGGGAGAGACGGGACAACGAACTCGAGCTCCAGGCGCGGGCGGTGCTCGGCGACGACCTCCGGGTGGAGGGCGACCTCTCCCGCTGGTTCCCGGTGTGGGGTGCACCCGGCCTCTGACGGGGCGAAACGGGCCCGAAGGGCCACCCGTGATCATTTCGCAACCGATTCCCGTCCGGACCGGAACCCATCATGTCCATGTCCCATTACGCTCCGAACCATGCCCGAACGCACCTCCCCCACCAATGACGCCCTTTCCGCCTCCGTCGACCGCACCGACGGCCGGCCCGTCTATGTGATCGGAGGCGGCCCCGGCGGACTCGCCGCCGCTGCCGCCCTGCGGGAGCAGGGTGTACGGGCGGTGGTGCTGGAGAAGTCCGAGCGCGTCGGGGCGTCCTGGCGGCGCCACTACGACCGGCTGCACCTCCACACGATCCGGCGCTGGTCGGCACTGCCGGGGCTGGCGATGCCCCGCCGGTTCGGGCGCTGGGTGTCCCGCGACGACATGGTGCGCTACCTGGAGAAGTACGCCGACCACCACGAGCTGGAGGTGGTCACGGGCGTCGAGGTGTCCCGGATCGACCGGACCGCCGACGGCACCGGCTGGCAGCTCAGCGCGACCGGCGGCCGGGTGCTCACCGGGCGTGCGGTGGTGGTGGCCACCGGCTTCAACCACACCCCGCGCGTGCCGGCCTGGCCCGGCCGTGAGGAGTTCGGGGGCGAGCTCGTGCACGCCTCGGAGTACCGGAGCCCGGCCCCGTACGCGGGCCGGGACGTCCTCGTCGTCGGCATCGGCAACACCGGGGCGGAGATCGCCGTGGACCTGGTCGAGGGCGGCGCTTCCCGGGTGCGGATCGCGGTCCGCACGACGCCGCACATCGTGCGCCGCTCCACGGCCGGCTGGCCCGCGCAGGCGACGGCCGTGCTGGTCCGCAGGCTTCCGGTCCGGCTCGTCGACCGCGCCGGGCGTCTGCTGAGCCGGGTCGCCGTCCCCGACCTGTCCGCCCAGGGCCTGCCCCGCCCGGACACGGGCCTGTACTCCCGGGTGAAGGAGGGCGCGATCCCCGTCCAGGACGTCGGGCTGATCGACGCGGTGAAGAGCGGCAGCGTGGTCCCCGTGGCGGCCGTGGAGTCGTTCGACGGGGACGCCGTGGTGCTGGCCGACGGCAGTCGGATCACCCCGGACGCGGTGATCGCGGCGACCGGCTACGAGCGCTCCCTGGAGGGCCTGGTCGGCCACCTCGGCGTCCTGGACGCCCGGGGCCGCCCGTCGGTGCACGGCGCCCGCACACCCGACGGGGCCCCGGGCCTCCACTTCACCGGCTTCACGAACCCGATCAGCGGCATGCTCCGCGAAATCGCCCTGGACGCGCGGAGGATAGCCGGGAGGCTGGGCAGAGGCTGAGGGGGAGCAAGGGGCCCTCAGCCGGACCCCTGTCGGACGAGGATCCGGACGGCGCCGCCCCGTCGGCCTCCGGCGGATCACCAAGGCCATCAGGGCCGCCGTCGCGCACAGCGCCCCCGAGGCGTACCAGACCACGTCGTACGAGCCGGTGACGTCCCGGGCCACGCCTCCGAGGAACGCCACCACGGCCGCCCCGACCCGGTGCGACGCGAGGACCCAGCCGAAGACGATCGCGCTGTCCTCGCCGTACTGCTCCCGGCCCAGGGCCATCGTCGGCGGGACCGTGGCGACCCAGTCCAGTCCGTAGAAGACGATGAAGAACACCATGGACGGACGCACCGTCGGGGCCATCAGCAGGGGGAGGAACATCAGCGAGACGCCGCGCAGGGCGTAGTAGACGGCCAGCAGCCTGCGGGCGTCGAAGCGGTCGGTGAGCCAGCCGCTGAAGACCGTGCCGATGATGTCGAGCTTCTCCACGTACGCGCCGCCGTACGGGGCCAGGCCCACGTCGGCCGGGTGGTCGCACAACAGGAGCCAGACGAAGGGGACGACGACGAGCGCCGCCATCGCGACCGTCACCGTGGCCGGCTTCCAGCCGTGGCTGTCGATGATCCAGGCGCGGCCCGGAGGACACCCTTCGCAGGGATCGGGCCACCGGGATCAGGGGTGCGCGAGGCGGCGCCGGCGGGGCAGCCGGCTGTGGACGGCCCAGGCCAGGGCGGCGCCCACCACGTACCAGAACAGGTCCGGGGCGTTGAACGTCGAGCCGAGCACCAGCCGTGCCACCGTGCTCTCCCGGGCCAGTTCGGCCGGCACGCCCGTGAGCTGGGCCAGCTCCACCGCCCAGCTCACGGCCAGTGCGACGCCCGCGGCGGCGGTCGGCCGCACCCGGGGTGCGAGCAGGACGACGAGGGCGTGGACCAGCACGGTGTAGAGGGCGTCGCCCGCGTACTTGGCCACGTCCCCGCCCGCCGTCGAGCGGATGCCCAGGCCCGCGGCCACGGTCACGAACGCCGCGGCGGCGGCAGCCGCGCGGACGGCGGAGGCCGGGGCACCGGCCGAACTGACGGTCGACTTTTCCTTCATGGCCGGTACGTTTATCAGGCTCCGGCCGGTCGCACACAATGCGAGGGAGAAGGGGAGTGCGCATGCGCCACCGCGTGGTCGTCCTGGCACTCGACGGGGTGACCCCTTCGAACTGGGCATCCCCCAGCGGCTCTTCCCCAAGGTGCGCGTCGACCCGGACGTCCCGTTCGTCGACGACGGGGACGTCCTGACCTCGGCCGGTGTGGCCGCGGGGATCGATCTCTGCCTGCACCTCGTGCGCAGGGACCACGGCACCGCTGTCGCCAACGACGTCGCCCGCAGCACCGTCGTCCCCCCGCACCGCGACGGCGGTCAGGCGCAGTTCGTCCGGCGCCCGCTGCCCGAGGCGGGGCTCGCCACGACGACGGCCGCACGGACCTGGGCCCTGGGCAGGCTCGAACAGCCGATCCTGCTGCGCGACATGGCGGGCCGGGAGGCGACGAGCGTGCGCACCTTCACCCGCAGGTTGCGCGAGGAGGTCGGCATCAGCCCGGGGCAGTGGCTCGCCCGGCAGGGGGTGGAGGGGGCACGGCAGCTCCTGGAGTCCACGGATCTGTCGATCGACCAGGTGGCGCGGGACGCCGGATTCGGCACGGCCACGTCCCTGCGGCAGCACGTGCAGGCCGCGCTCGGGGTGTCGCCCACGGTCTACCGGCGGACGTTCCGGTCGACGGTCACCGGCCGCTGAAAGATCCCCGGGTGCCGTTCGGAGGACGGGGCCACTCGGAAGCCGGGGCCGCTCAGAGACAGGCCCGGTCGCCGGGCTGCTCCTGGATCACCGGGACCATCACCGGCCCGCTGCGGTCGACCTCGCACCAGATCCGCTTGCCGGCGCCCTCCGGCTGCCAGCCCCAGCGGTCGGCCAGGCCGTCCACCAGCTCGAGGCCGCGGCCGCCCGTGTCCTCGCCCTCGGCGTGACGCGGCTGGGGCGGACGGCAGCTGGTGTCGGCCACCTCGACCCGGACCGTGCCCGTCGAACCCGTCGGATTGGCGGAGCCGAACAGCATCCGCAGCACGGCCGGACAGCCCGTGTGGACGACGGCGTTGGTGACGAGCTCCGAGATCAGCAGGATGAGCGTCTCCGCGAGCGGCTCGTCGTCCTCCATCCCGGATCCGATCAGGCGCGAGCGCGCCCATCTCCGGGCCCGTCCCACCTCCGCGGGATCCACCCCGACCTCCAGCTGAACCTGAAGCACCTGCACCGCTCACACCATCCGAACCGGCGGACACATCGCCTCGCGCCTCTTCAGGGTCACGGAACGTGACTCCCCTGCGAGACAGCATGGTTGACGTACAGTCACCGCAACAAGCGCTTCGGGCATATTCCAGCGCGAAGGAGTACGCGTGGTCCATACTGTGCGACGCGTGCTGCGGAGAGTCGAACAGAAGCGCACCGGCGCTCCGGGGACCGTGTCCCCGGCGGGCCGACCGCAGCTCCTCGGGGTGCGAGCAGGGCGCCGTGCGTCACCCGGGGCCGCCGCACGGGGCGCGCCCGGATCCTCCGGTTCCAGTACCACTCGCATCCCACGGAGCGTACCCGAGCGAGGCCCCGCGACTCCGCCCGGTGACGGGGCGCCCGGGGCGCACACCGGGCTTCCGGATGCACTGAGTCACCCGAGGCGCACCCTCCGTACGCCTCCGGTCAGCCATGACCGTCCCGCGGCCGGCGCCGCGGCCGGCCCCAGGAGCGGCCGCGGCCCGCCCTCGGGCGGCACGAACTGCTCACGCCGTTGGGCGTGTTGACGCCCGGCCGGCACGGACCGGGACCGGTCGGGCCGGTCACGGCGACCGCTCGCCGGACCCGGGGACCGATGGCTACGCGTCGGGCTCGATCACGGTGAAGTACGCGGAGAAGGCCGATACCGCCTCCGCCTCGGCGATCCGGCCGTCCTGGTCGGTGTCCAGGCTCCGGGCCGCCACGCTCGCGATGTCGTCCGCCGCGCCCAGCACCCGCAGGGCCCGCTCCACCGCGACGACCGGGGCGGACGCGGGTGCGGTGCCCTGGGGGTCCACGCCGGCGGCCACGGCCAGCGCCGCGCGCAGGAAGGGGCGCGCGATCTCCGCGAAGCGTTCCGGGCTGTCACGGAGCCGTTTCACGGCCCCGCCCACGAACTCCTCCCGGGTGACCCGCTGGTCCCCGTCCACGTCGGCGATGCCCGCCATGCCCTGCCAGAAGGCCTCGGCCCCCGTGTAGAGCGACTGGCCCCGGTCGCAGCGGGCCGTCGTGCCGAACTCGGTGAGCAGACGGGCCGCGGCGGCGTTGAAATCGGCGCGATCGATGTAGCCGTTGCCGTCCTGGTCGAAGGCGGCGAAGCGGTGCGCGATCTTGCGCTCGTACTCTGCGCTGTCCATGCGGGGAGCGTACGACGCCGGACGGCGCCACGTGTCACCAACTCTCCTCAGTGGTGTGACAACCTCGCACCGGACCGGTGTGTCACGCGGTGAGCGGCCGGGACTCGTCATCGGTGGCCGCGTCGGCGTCGGGGTAGACGTCGAAGAGCCGGCGCACGCCCAGGGCGCCGAGCACCTTGTTGACGTGCGAGCCGTCGACCGCGCCCCGGGCCGGGAGGATCAGCCGCAGTCGGCCGCCGCAGGACTTCATGAGGCGGCGCGAGGCGATCAGGACGCCGACGCCGCTGGAGTCGCAGAAGAGGACGGCCGAGAGGTCGAGGACCACGTCGTGCTGCCCGGCGGCCACCGCCCCGTGGACGGACTGACGCACGACGGGTGAGCTCACGAGATCGAGTTCGCCGTGGATCCGCAGCACGGTCCACGCGTCCTGCTCGGTCTCGTACACCTTCAGCGTCACGCGACTCGGCCTCTCGTCCGGGGCTCCGGAGGATCCGGAAGTTTCCGTTCCTCCTCGCGGCTTCCCGCGTACCCGCCCGCGAAACACCCTTCCGTCCACCGGCCCTGCCCAGGACTCATCCAGAAATGATCACTTCAGGATCGTTTACGCGATCAGGAAAGGGCAAGGCGTGAAGCGTTCCCTATCACTCGGCGCCCCTCAAGAGACGTACTTGCCGGAAAGGTACGTGCCCGGAGTGCGCCGCCGACTACATTCGACGTGACGAGAGGCACAGATCTGGGGGCTCGATGGCGAAGGACGCACCACCGCGCTGGGACCGCCGGATGCAGCAGCGGCTGGCGCGTGGCGAGGCGGCGGCCCTCGGTGAGCTCTACGACCGGTTCGCCGCCCTCGTGCACAGCCAGGCCCACCGCATGCTCGACGACGAGGACGCGGTGGACCAGGTGACGCGCGACGTCTTCGGCTACGTCTGGGAGAACCCCGACGCCTACGACCCCAAGCACGGCTCGATGCGCTCGTGGGTGGCACGGCTCACCCATCGCCAGTCCGTCCGGCGGCTCCGCGACGCGCACGGCGGGGCGGAGGGGGTGGAGGCGACCGCACGGACCGAGGACCTGGAGCACCGGGTGCGCAGGGCCACCGCCGCGGCCCGTGCCGACTACATCGCCGCCTCCATGCCCGCGCCGCTGCGCGCGGCCCTGGAGCTCGCGTACGTCCAGCGCCGGGACTACCGGCAGGCCGCCGCCGACCTCGGCGTCACCGGGGACGAGGCCAGGCGCCGGCTGCGCCTCGGGCTCCAGCTGCTCTCCACCGCGAACAGCCGGCCGTCGGCCGACTCGGCTCCTCCCGGATACGGGCCGACACCATGAGCAAGGGCCGGAGCGGCGACGGCCGCGAGGGAGAACAGCCGGTCGAGCGGCGCATACCGGGCCCCCGGGCGGCCGCGGACGACCGGGAGCAGCTGCCGCCGGCCGTCTCCTTCTCCTCCGGGGACCCGATGCAGGGGAAGCCCCCGGTCCCTCCCCTGCCACCGGACCCGCCTGATCCGCCGGTCCCGAAGCTCCCCCACAAGGTGCTCACCTCGCTCCTCGGCGCCTGGGCCCTGGCCGCCTGCTCCGCGGAGGAGACCGCGGCGGTCGAGGACCACCTCACCTCCTGCGCGCCCTGCGCCGACGAGGCGCTGCGGCTGCGCGACGCCGTGGGGCTGCTGCACTCCGACGGCACCCTGGACCTGGACCCGATGCTCCGCTCCCGGGTCCTGGAGAGCTGTCTGGGCCGTCGTCCGGCGCGCATCCCCGTCCCCTCCTGGGCCGCGCCGTACGACGCGGAGACCGCACGGCTCGACGCGCTGCTGCGGGACATCGGCGACTCGGAGTGGCATGCGCCGGTTCGGCTGAAGTGGTTCGAGGGCGACCGGCAGGTGAACCGCAAGACGACGGTCGCCGGGGTGATCGGCCACCTGATGGCCGTCGACGGCCTGGTGTCCAAGGCGCTCGGCCTGGACGACCCGCTCGGCAAGGGCGAGAGGCCCGTGGCCCCGACCGAGCGCACCGAGTCCTACTGGTCGGCGGCTCGCAGGCCCCCCACCCGAACCGTGCGCGAGCCCTGGCGCGACCAGAGCCACTCCCTCGTCCGTACGGTGTCGTTCGCCGGCCGGGGCGTCGCGGAACTCTCCGTCCCGTACGGGGGCTTCGCCCTCCCGCTGCAGGACTCGCTCCTGGAGCGGGCCTTCGAGTGCTGGGTGCACGGCGGCGACATCGCGGCCGCGGTGGACTACCCGTACGAGCCGCCCGCCGCGGCCCATCTCCACCGGATGATCGACCTGGCGGCCCGGCTGCTGCCGGCCACCCTGGCCGAGCGCCGCCGCGCGGGGCTGGCCTCACCGGCCCGCCATCTGGTCACCGCGGGGTCCCGGGGCCGCTCCCTCCACCTGGAGATCGAGGGGCGGGGCGGCGGCGACTGGTACATCGCCCTGGACTCGCCGGCCGCCCTCGGCTCTCCCGACCACACGGTCGCGCAGGTCGCGCTCGACGGGGTGGAGTTCTGCCGGCTCGTCGCCGGCCATGTGCCACCGGTGGAGGCGGCCGCGGGCCAGGAGGGCGACCGTGAGGCGATCCGTGACGTCCTCTTCGCCGCGGCCTCCCTCAGCCGGCTCTGAGCCGGCCGGGACCGGCCGCGACGGGGTCACCGGGGGCAGCCGCCCCTGACGGCCACCGCACCCGGGCCCACGGGTTCTAGTCGAAGACGACCGTGCGGCGGCCGTTGAGCAGGATGCGCCGCTCCGCGTGCCACTTGACGGCGCGGGCCAGCGCCTGGCACTCCACGTCGCGTCCGACGGCCACGAGCCCGTCCGGCGTGACGCCGTGCCCGACGCGCTCGACCTCCTGCTCGATGATCGGCCCCTCGTCGAGGTCGGCGGTCACGTAGTGCGCCGTCGCACCGATCAGCTTCACCCCGCGCGCGTGCGCCTGGTGGTAGGGCTTGGCGCCCTTGAAGCTCGGCAGGAAGGAGTGGTGGATGTTGATGATCCGGCCGCTCAGCTGCTTGCAGAGATCGTCCGACAGCACCTGCATGTAGCGCGCCAGGACGACGAGTTCGACGTTCTCCCCGCGGACCAGCTCCAGCAGCTGCGCCTCGGCCTCGGGCTTGTTCTCCCGGTTCACGGGGATGTGCCGGAACGGCACGCCGTAGGAGGCGACGAGCTCGGCGAACTCCGTGTGGTTGGAGACGACCGCGACGATCTCGACCGGCAGCGCGCCCGTGCGGGAGCGGAACAGCAGGTCGTTGAGGCAGTGCCCGAACTTGCTCACCATCAGCACGATCCGCATGCGCTCGCTCACCCGGTGGATCTGCCACTCCATCCGGAAGGCGTCCCCGATCGCGGCGAAACTGGCCCGCAGTTTGTCCACGGTGACGGTGGAGTCCGCCGAGAAGTGGACGCGCATGAAGAAGAGACCGGTGTCGTGGTCGCCGAACTGCTGGCTGTCCTCGATATTGCAGCCGGTCATGAAGAGATAGCTCGACACGGCGTGCACGATGCCCTGCTTGTCGGGGCAGGAGAGCGTGAGGACGTACTGCTCGGCGACGGTGTCCGAGGCAGCGGATACGGATTCGGCGGGCTGCGGCGCGGTCATCCCCGTAGGGTGCCACACAGCCCGTGGCTCACGCCGATCTGGTCATGATGCGGAGCACGTCCAGGGACCGCGGCGGGGTGTCGGGGTCCTCGGCGTCGTTGGTGGCGAGCATCACATGGGCCTCGCGGGCGGCGACGACCGCCTCCTGCCAGCCCGGGTGCTCCAGGTAGGCCGAGACGTGGGCGTCGGCGCCTATCTGGTGCATGATGCGCAGCACCCGCAGGGCGGCGACGTCGACGAGGGCGGCCTCGGCCGAGTCGCGGAAGATCGTCCCCACGTACTTCTCGGCGGACCAGTTGTCGAGCCAGGTGTCCTCGACCAGGCGGTACACGGCGTCGGTGATGTCGCCGTACCCCTCCCGGCCGGCCAGCCAGCACTCGTGGTGGAAGACGGGGTCGGAGAGCATGTGCAGCGCCGAGCGCACGTTGCTGCGCCAGCGCCACCACGGCATGTCGTTGAGCGGCATGCCGCCCATGGTGGAGGAGCGACGGCCGCGACGGGAAGTGTTCTCCGAACCTTGCTGCACGGTTGCCGATCGTACGTTCCCTTCGGGAGGCCGTGCACGGCCCCCCGCAATTCACCCCCGCGTCACCGTCTGTTGACCACTGCACACAGTGGCGTTACCCGGGAACCGCAAAAGTTCATTCCCATGACCGGACGGCGATGCCTCACCTCCCCCCGCCCCTACGAACTCCTCACATCGGTGGTGGCCGGGGCGTTGCTGATATCCGGCTGCGGTGTCCTGCCGGGACTCTCGGAGGGCTCCAGGGAGCCCGTCACCGTGATGACCTGGGCACCCGACACCACGGCCGCCGACTCGGTGAACATGGCGGGCATGCCGGCCATGGCGAGGACCTACGCCCGCTGGATCAACGAGCGGGGCGGGATCGACGGCCACGAGCTGCGCGTGCTCACCTGCAACGAGCAGGACACCGCGACCGGGGCCTCCACGTGCGCGCGGCGGGCGGCCGACGAGGACGTGGCGGCGGTCGTCGGCTCGTACAGCAGATACGGGCGGGCGTTCCTGGCTCCGCTGGAGGCGGCCGGGATCCCCTACATCGGCGGGTACGGCGCGTCCGCCGACGAGTTCACCAGCTACCTCTCCTACCCGGTCAACGGCGGACAGCCCGCGCTCGTCGCGGGCAACGGCGAGCAGCTGGCCGCCGGCTGCGAGCGGGTGTCGCTCGTGCGGCCCGACACCCTGGTCGGCGACAGCATGCCCGGGCTCCTGGACACGAGCCTGGCCCGGCGCGACCGCCCCGCGTCCTACGACATCAGCACGGCCGAAGAGGCCACGTCGTACGACCCCGAGGCGGCGAAGGCACTCCTGCACGCGGACGGCGGCTGCGTGACGGCGGTGCTCGGCAAGGGCACGGAGACGTTCTTCGACTCCTTCCGCCGCCTGAAGCCCGAGGGCAGCGAGGTGCGGATCTCGTCCGTGCTCGGCAGTGTCGGCCAGGGCCTCATCGACCGTACGGGCGGAGCGGGCAGCCCCTTCGAGGGGGCCCTCGTCACCGGCTGGTACCCGGAGTCGGGCGACGCGCGCTGGAACGAGATGCGGGAGGTGATCCGGAAGTACGCCTTCGGGGACAACCGGATCGACCCCGCGGACACGGGCGTGCAGACCACCTGGATCGCCTACACCGCCCTCAAGGCGGTCATCGAGGCGCTGGACGGGCAGGAGATCACGGCCGGCGGGATCTCGGTCAGCCTCAACCGCGGCACCGAGGTGGACACCGGCGGCCTCACACCGGTCCTGCGCTGGCGCTTCCAGGACACGGTCGGCACGGCCGCCTACGGACGCATCGTCAATGGGCAGGTGACGTTCCAGGTGGTGCGCGACGGGCGTCTCACCGCCGAGAAGGAGGGCTTCGTGGATGTCACGGAGACCCTGGTGAACGTCCGCGCCCGCAACTGACCACCCACCCACCGGACGGCCTCCGGCCTCCCGTGGACACCGGGCCGGAGGCTCTTCCCCGCAGGGTCAGAGCTGCGTGGGAGCGCGCTCGGTCAGCCCGTACTTCTGCGCGAGGGTGTTCCACAGCCCCGAGGCCTTCCGCTTGGCCGCGGTTGCCTCCCCGCTGGACGCGTTGGCCTTGGCTGTCGCGTCGGTGGAGCGGGCCTTGCCGCCCTTGCAGACCTTCTTGTCGGACTTGGCCTGACCGGCCCAGGCCGCGTAGTGGTCGTCGGCCTCCGCCGACGCCTGCCACGCCTTGTTCAGGGACGCCTTCAGTTCGGCGTTGTCCGGGAGCTGGTCGACGCTCAGCGCCTCGAGCCGGGTGACCAGGCCCCGGCGCTGCTGGGCGGCGCTCTTCAGGTCGGAGGCCGCCTGGTCGAGCGCCCGGCAGCTCTTGATCTTCTCCACGGCACCGATCACCGCCGACCGGCTGTTGTTGCTGTCCGCGAGCAGCTTGTCGAGGGCCTCGGCCTGCGGCTTCGCGGGGTCGGCCGCCGGGGTCGTGGGCGCGCTCCCGGACGAACTCTGCGCCGCCACGGGCTGCTTGTCGTCCGAAGGGCCCTCGTCGCCCCCGCTCATCAGTGCGCCGGCGCCGAGCCCGATGACGGCACAGCCGACGACGACCGCCCCGATCAGGGGGATGTGCGCCGACCGTCTGCGGGGCGCGCCCCGGCCCTCGTCCGGGACCTGCGCTCCGGAGCCCGGGTATCCGTCGTGGGGGCCCTGCGGGCCCGACGCGTAGGGGAGGCCGTCCTGCGGCGGCTGCTGGCCGCCCGGGGCGCCCTGGTGGGTCCGGGGCGGCTGCTGCTGGTGCCCGGGGTCGAAGCGGGGCATCTGCTGCGTGGAGCCCGCGGGCTCCTCGCTCCGGAAGAGGCTGTCGAACTCGGCGGGGGGCTGCCGGTCGCCCGGGGCTCCGGGCCGGATGCCGTAGGGGGCACCGCCGGGCACGGGGGGTATGTACTGGGTCGCATCGGCGTCGGACGGCTGCCCGGCGGCGGTGGTCGGCTCCAGGTACTGCGTGGACTCCGCCGCGCGCTCGGGCGGCATCCCTCCGGGGAGGGCGCCGCCGGGGACGGGCGCGATGTACTGCGTGGCGTCGGCGTCCCCGCCCGGCCCCTGCCCCAGGGGCGCGGCCTCGGGCGGCAGTGGCTGGGCGTACGCCTGCTGCTGGTGCTGGTGCTGGTGCTGGTGCTGGTGCTGGTGCTGGTAGGGATCGTGCTGCTGCTGGTACGCGTCCTGCTGCGGGGCGTACTGCTGGTACTGCCCGTGCTGCTGGTGCACGTCCTGCTGGTGCTGCTCCGGCGGCAGCTGACCGGGTGGCAGGCCCTCCTGGTGGGTGTCCTGCGGCCCCCAGGGCCGGCCCCACGGCTGCCCGCCCGCAGGGACGGCCTGGTCCTGCTGCCCGCCGGCCTGGCCCCCCGTGTTCCAGGGGGATCCACCCTCCGCGGGCAGCACGACACCTTCGTGTGCGGGCCGTACAGCGGGAAGCTGCGGCTCGTCACCCTGTCCGCTCTGCGTCACCGGGACTCCTACGTGTGAACCTATGGAATCGTCGGTTCACGCTACCGGGTGCCCGCGGCCGGGCGCCAAGCGCCCAAGGGCGCTCACCACCCCTTCACACCGCGGGTGACACCTACGGCACCAACGGCGCTGTTCACCGTCAACTCGCCGTGGGCGCCGGTCAGGCGGCCTGGAGTTCCAGCCTGGCACCGAACTCCCGGACCGCGGGCTGGTCGGCGTACGGCTCGAACCGGAGCTGGAGATCGTCGAGATATTCGGCACCCCGGCTGGAGCGCACCGTCCCCAGGAGCTCCATCGCCCGCAACCCGGTGTGGCACGCCTGCTCCACCTCACGCTGCTGCACCTGCGCCGTGGCCAGCAGCACCAGGCCGATGCCCCGGCGCCTGGTGCGGGACTCCGGGAGCGCGGCCAGGGCCTCCTTCGCCCGGCGGGCGGCCGGCTCGGCCTGCCCCAGGTCCCGGTGGCAGTGCGCCAGCTCGTCGGCGAGGTATCCCGCGTCGAAGTGGGCGATCCAGCCGGGGTCGTCGCCGGAGTCGGGGTCCGCCTGCTCCAGTGCGGCCAGCGCCCGGCCCGCCGCGACCTGACAGGTACGGGCGTCGCCCATCAGCGCGTGGCCCCGGGCCTCCGCCGCGTGGAACATCGCCTCCGCCCGCGGGGTCACCCGCCCCCGCGCGCCCTCCTGCGCGGCCCGCGCCAGCTGGGCGATCTCGCGCGGGTTGCCGAGCTGCGCCGCGAGATGGCTCATCGACGCGGCCAGCACATAGCCGCCGTACGCCCGGTCGCCCGCGGCCTGGGCCAGGCGCAGCGCCTGGATGTAGTACCGCTGGGCCAGCCCCGGCTGACCGGTGTCGACGGCCATGTACCCGGCGAGCTCGGTGAGCCGGGCGACCGCGCCGAACAGCTCGCGGCCGACCGATTCGCGGTACGACCCCGAAAGGAGCCCGGACACCACGCTGTTGAGGTAGTGCACCAGGACGGGCCGGACGTGCCCGCTGCCGAAGCGGTGGTCCAGGTCGACGAGCGCGGCGGTCATCGCCTTCACCGCCGCCACGTCCGGCATCCCGACCCTGCTCCCGGCCGTCCGCGCCACCTGCGGGTCCGCGCCCGAGATCAGCCAGTCGCGGCTGGGCTCGACCAGCGCCGAGGCGGCCACCGCCGACCCGGACAGCAGATCGCGGCGGCCCACGTCGCTGCGCCAGAGCTCGCAGACCTGCTCGACCGCGCCGAGCACGGTGGGCGCGAACTGCAGGCCGACGCCGGAGGCCAGGCTCTTGCCGTTGGCCATGCCGATCTCGTCGATCGTGACCGTGCGGCCGAGCTTGCGGCCGATCGCCTCGGCGACGATTCCGGGCGCCCTGCCGCGTGGTTGCTGTCCGCGGAGCCAGCGGGCCACCGAGGTCTTGTCGTAGCGGAGGTCGAGCCCCCGTTCCGCCCCGACCATGTTGACCCGGCGCGCGAGGCCGGCGTTGGAGCACGCCGCCTCCTGGATGAGCGTCTGGAGCCGTTCGTTCGGCTGTCGTGCGACGAGAGGCCTGGCTGCCATTTTTCCCCCTGAGACCGCAGTGATTCAGTGAAGCAATCACTGCCCGGCACGGCACGAGAAATGCGCATATTCATCTGTATCGGGTACGAGCGGCGGTGCGTTGGCACAGTCGTGCAAGTGGTTACCCCCGCACCGGTGCACTCGCTCGCGCGCGCCCCCGCCCATGCCTCCGTGCGCCCCATATGCAGGATCGATACGCCGCGAAGGGCGCACGCGCGCCCGTAACCCGGGGTGGCGCCGGGAGTTGAGTGGGGCGTGGAAGAGCCCATCGGAGTGACGGAAGCCGCCCAGGTCCCCCAGCAGCGGAGCGAACAGCTGCTCGAGGCCGCCGCCTGGTACGCCCAGGAGCGGCACTGGGACGTGTTCCCCGGCACCTGGCTGGAGGCCGTCGGGGGGACGGAGCGCTGCTCGTGCGGTGCGCCCGCCTGCGCCGCCCCCGGGGCCCATCCCACCCGGGCCGACTGGGCGGGCCAGGCGACCGGCAGCGGCGCCGCCGCACGCCGGATGTGGTCCCGGCAGCCGGGCTCGTCGGTCCTCCTGCCGGCCGGCCGGACCTTCGACGCCCTGGACGTACCGGAGTCGGCCGGCTTCCTGGCCCTGGCCAGGATGGAGCGGATGGGGCTCACGCTGGGCCCGGTGACGCGCACACCGGACCGCCGGATGCTGTTCTTCGCCCTGCCGGGCGCCGCGGCCAAGGCCCCCGAGCTCGTGGACCAACTGGGCTGGGACGCCAGGGCGATCGGGCTCGTGGGGCGCGGCGAGGGCGACTACGTGGCGGGGCCGCCGACCCGGATGGCCGGGCGGGGCGCCGTGCAGTGGGCCCGCCGCCCGTCCCGGGCCGATCTCTGGCTGCCCGACGCGGACGAGCTGATCAGCCCGCTCGCGTACGCCTGTGCCCGGGAAGCGGCCGACGCCCGGAGCCGTCTTTCGTAGGGTGGTCCCCACACGCGGGGATATCGAAAGGCAGTGCCATGCCGGACCAGGCGAACAGCGCAGGCGGAACCGAGTTGGCGGGTGTGGCTCCAGCACCACGACCCGCCGTGCGGGTGGAGGGGCTGTGGAAACGGTTCGGGGAGCAGATCGCGGTCGGGGGGATCGATCTGGACCTGCCGGCGGGCAAGTTCATCGGTCTCGTCGGCCCCAACGGCGCGGGGAAGACCACCACGCTCTCGATGGTGACCGGGCTGCTCAGGCCTGACATGGGCCGCATCGAGGTCGGCGGCCACGACGTGTGGCGGGACCCCGTCGAGGTGAAGTCCCGGATCGGGGTGCTCCCTGAGGGACTGCGGCTCTTCGAGCGCCTCTCGGGACGTGAACTCCTCGGCTACACCGGCCGGCTGCGCGGCCTGCCGGGCTCGGAGGTGGACAAGCGGGCCACCCAGCTGCTCGACGTCCTGGACCTCGCGGGATCCCAGCACAAGCTCGTCGTGGACTACTCGACCGGGATGCGCAAGAAGATCGGGCTGGCGTCGGCCCTGCTGCACAACCCCGAGGTCCTCTTCCTCGACGAGCCGTTCGAGGGCGTCGACCCGGTGTCGGCACAGACCATCCGCGGGGTGCTGGAGCGCTACACCCGCTCCGGCGCCACCGTGGTCTTCTCCAGCCATGTGATGGAGCTCGTCGAGTCCCTCTGCGACTGGGTGGCCGTGATGGCTGCGGGCCGGATCAGGGCCCAGGGCACGCTGGACGAGGTGCGCGGGGACGCGGCCTCCCTCCAGGACGCCTTCCTCGAACTGGTCGGCGCGGGCGCGCGGGACACCGGGAAGTCCCTGGACTGGCTGGGCGGTGCCCGATGACGGTGCTGGACGCCCCCGCGGGGACCACCGTCCCGGCCGTGCCCGGTCAGGGGCTCGTCCCCGTCTTCGTACGGCTCAAACTGACGCTGCTGCGCAACGGTCTGCGCCAGTCGTCCGGGCGGCGGGCCGCCTACATCGCGTCCCTCGTCGTGACCGTGCTGCTCGCGGCGGGTCAGGTGATCGGCCTGGTCGCGCTCCGCGGCCACGCGCAGGCGGGCACGCTCGTGGTGCTGCTGACGGCGGTGGTGGCGCTGGGCTGGGCGGTGATGCCGCTGTTCTTCCCGAGCGGCGACGAGACCCTGGACCCGAGCCGACTGGTGATGCTGCCGCTGAGGCCCCGTCCGCTGGTCGGGGCGCTGCTGGTGGCCTCGCTGGTCGGCATCGGGCCGCTCTTCACGCTCGCCCTGGTCCTCGGCTCGGTGATCGCGGTGGCGCACGGCGTGGCGGCGGTGGCCTTCGGGGTCGTCGCGGTCCCGCTGACGCTGCTGGTCTGTGTGGCGCTGGCACGGTCCGTCGCCACGGCCAACATCCGGCTGCTGACCTCACGCAAGGGCCGCGACCTCGCCGTGCTCAGCGGGCTGGTGATCGCGGTGGGCATCCAGTTCGTCAACTTCGGTGCCCAGCGCCTCGGCCGGGCCGGCGGGCTGTCCTCGCTCGAACCCGTCGCGGACGTGGTGCGGTGGCTCCCGCCGGCCTCCGCGCTCGGGGCGGTGGGGTCCGCCTCCGAGGGGTCCTACGGTGCGGCGCTCGGGCAGTTGCTCCTCTCGGTGCTCGCGCTGGGAGCCCTGCTGTGGCTGTGGCAGCGGAGCCTGGAGAAGCTGATGACCGCGCCGGACGGCTCCACGATCGCCGCCGCCGAACCGTCCGCCGGCCGGTCCGGCACGGACCGCTCCGGGCTTTTCGCCCTGCTTCCCGAGGGACGTACGGCCACGGTGATGCAGCGGAGCCTTCGGTACGTCGTGCGGGATCCCAAGACCAAGGCGTCCTGGGTGACGGCCCTGGCGATCGGCTTGATCGTGCCCGTGCTCAACGCGGTGCAGGGGACGGGGTCCGTCTACTTCGCCTGCTTCGCGGCCGGGATGCTCGGCATGCAGATGTACAACCAGTTCGGTCAGGACACCTCCGCCTTCTGGATGGTGGCGCTGTCGGTCTCCTCGACCCGGGACGCCTATCTCGAACTGCGGGCGCGGGCCCTCGCGTTGCTGCTGATCACCCTGCCGTACACGGTCCTGGTGACGGTGGTGACCGCGGCGGTGCTCGGGGACTGGGCCGCGCTGCCGGGTGTGGTGGGGCTGTCGTTCGCCCTGCTCGGCGCGATGCTGGCGACGGGCGCCCTGGCCTCGGCGCTGTTCCCGTACTCGATCCCGCAGGACGGGGCGTTCAAGAACGTCGTGCCGGGGCAGGCCGGGCTCGCCTGGATCTCCATCCTCGGCGGCATGGTGGCGTCCGCGGTGCTCAGCGGGCCCGTGATCGGGCTGACGATCTGGCTGCACGTGGCGGGGCATCAGGACCTGCTGTGGCTGCTGCTGCCGGTGGGAGCGGTGTACGGGGCGTTCATCGGGTGGCTGGGCGTACGGCTGGCGGCTCCACGGGCGGCGGACCGGCTCCCGGAGATCCTGGCCGCGGTCAGCAAGGGCTGAGGTTCGGGCCGAGGGCCCGGGGGACGTGGGGCCTCCGGGTCGGAGGGCTTCCGGGGCGGAGCGAGCACCTTCCCGGGTCCAGGAGGCCTCCGGGATCAGGAGGCTTCCGGGATCAGGGGCTGACGGGTTCCCGGAAGCCCTCGGCCAGCTGTTCCAGGAACGGCTCCACCGCTCTGCGCCAGTCCTCCGGCCGGTCGTAGTGGACGAGGTGGCCGGCGTCCTCCACCTCGGCGTACTGCCCGCGCGGCAGGACGCGGACCATCTCCTGGGCCTCCGCCCTGCCCAGCTCCCCCTCGATCCCGCGCAGGACCAGGGTGGGGCAGCGCACCTGCGCCAGTTCCTCCCAGTGGGCGTCGTAGACCCAGGTGGCCCGGGACGTCAGCATCTGCTCCTGGGAGAACACGGGCCGCCAGCCGTCGGAGCCCTCGGCCATCACCTCGGCGAAGAACTCACCGCGGGAGGGGTTGGGCCGCTCCACCCAGGGGTCGTCCTCGCCGAACCACTTCCGCACCTCGGCCAGGGTCGCGAAGGGCAGTGGCCAGGCGTTGAACCAGTCCTCCCACTCGCGCTGCGAGGCCGCCCCGAGAGCGGAGGCCCGCATGTCGCAGATGATCAGCGCCTTGACGAGATCGGGGCGCTTCGCGGCGAGCTGCCACGCGGTGAGCGCGCCCATCGAGTGCCCGATGAGGGTGACCGGGGCGAGACCGAGCTGTTCGATCGCGGCCTCGGCGTCCGCGACGTAGGCGTCACGGGTGTACGGGCCGTCGGCGGGCTTGGCGCTGCGCCCGTGGCCCCGCTGGTCGAGACCGACCGGCCGGTGGCGTTCGGAGAGCCAGCGTGCGGTGGAGGCCCAGTGCGTGGCCCGGCCCATCAGTCCGTGGAGCATTAAGATCCCCGGGGCCTGCCCGGCCTCCGGTCGCTCCTTGGGCTGGTCGGCGAACTCCCAGGCCGCGAGGCGTGCACCGTCCGATCCGGTCACATCGATGCGCCGCACCATAGGTTCTGGCACCCCCTTCGGGTCCTCGATCACCGTGTGTTCGTCCTCGCCAGACTATCGAACTCTTATTCGAAAACCTGCTTCCGGCTCGCAACATCCCACGTTCGAGTGACAGCGGTTCAGGATTGACGACGGCCCCCGAGGGGAGACCCTCTCCGGGAAGCGGACCACTCGGGGACAGGGGTCCGCGGGGACTGACCTCGAGAGCTCGGGGCTCCGGGTCAGCGCAGGGGAGGACCGGCCCCGGCACCTTCGGGCGCCGGGGCTGTCCCATGGTCCGGAAGGCGCGGGTCCGCGCTCGTGGCGGCGGTCGGCCGGGGTGATTCGAACACGCCCACCGGCCGCGAGGGCCCCGGGGAGCGCGGCGGCACGGGAGCACACGGCAGCCACCTCACGGTGCACGTGCCAGTGCGACGGGTGCAATTCCCCGCTCCCTCCCCGGACCGCGCGGCAGACACTGCCGGCACCCTCAGGTCATCTGCCTGGCCACAGCCTGGCACGCGTTTCGCCCGGGCGCTGCGATTCCGGACGGAAAACAGAAAGCGGGCTTACCGGCTCACATCTGCACGTGCATCCGCACCGGCGCCCGCACATGCGGGCGGGGCGCCGGTACCTGCGTCTGCGCTGGTCAGCGCTTTGCGACGAAGACGTGCGAGGCGACCTCGGAGTCCAGTTCGGCCGCCTCCCCGCTGGAACCGACCAGCACCCCGCCGGCCGACTCCGTCACGCTGACGACCGAACCGGGCTGCACGCCCGCCCGCCGCAGCGTGTACATCAGCTGTGCGTCGGTCTGGATCGGCTCACCGATCCGGCGCACCACCACGGTCTTGCCCTCCGTGCCCGGGTCGAGCTCGGCCAGGCTCACCATGCCCTCGTCCAGGAACGGGTCGGCCTCGGACTTCTCGCCCAGCTCCTCCAGGCCCGGGATCGGGTTCCCGTACGGCGACTCCGTCGGGTGGCGGAGCAGCTCCAGCACCCGGCGCTCCACGGCCTCGCTCATCACGTGCTCCCAGCGGCACGCCTCGGCGTGGACCTGCTCCCACTCCAGGCCGATGACGTCGACGAGCAGGCACTCGGCGAGCCGGTGCTTGCGCATCACCCTGGTCGCCAGGCGGCGCCCCTCCTCGGTCAGCTCCAGATGGCGGTCGCCCGCGACCTGGACCAGCCCGTCCCGCTCCATCCGCGCCACCGTCTGGCTGACCGTCGGACCACTCTGGTCCAGCCGTTCGGCGATACGGGCGCGCATGGGGACCACGCCTTCCTCTTCGAGCTCGAGGATGGTGCGGAGATACATCTCCGTTGTGTCGATCAGTCCGGACATACGTGCCCCTCGATGCTGTGACATGAAGTCGTCGTGCGATGGCCCTCCACCAATTCTGACGCATGGCACCGGTAACCGTGCCCCGCCGTCGGGAGCCTGCGCCCGGGGCCGGTCCCGGGCGCTATTGACAGCCCACTGGTCCAGACCGCAACGTGATCCGCGACACGGGCACCGCACGGACCCCCATCCCCGCAGGAAAGGTCTCCTCGATGAGCGACAGCAAGCTCGCCGGTCAGTTCTTCGACGCAGCGATCGGCCTGCTGGAGCGGGTGCGCGACGAGGAGGCCGGAGCCATCGCCGCCGCGGGGACCGCGATCGCCGACACCGTCGCCGCGGGCGGCCGGCTCTTCGCCTTCGGTGCCGGGCACTCCTCGCTCGCCGCGCAGGACGTCGTCTACCGGGCGGGCGGGCTCGCCCTGATGAACCTGCTCGCGGTGCCCGGCACCGTCGGCGTCGACGTCATGCCCGCCACGCTCGGCTCCGCGCTGGAGCGGGTGGACGGTCTCGCGAGTGCCGTGCTCGACTCCAGCCCGGCCAGGTCCGGCGACCTCCTGGTGATCATCTCGCTGTCCGGGCGCAACGCGCTGCCCGTGGAGATGGCGCAGAACGCGCGGGCACTCGGGCTGACGGTCGTCGGGGTGACCTCGGTCGCGTACACGACGGGCACCAGGTCCCGGCACGCCTCGGGCGGATTCCTCCGGGACCACTGCGACATCGTGCTCGACAGCAAGATCTCGATCGGGGACGCGGAGCTGACGGCGGAGGGCGTGGAGGCGCCGTTCGCACCCGCTTCGACGGTCGTCACCAGCGCGCTGATGCAGGCCATGATGGCCACCGCGGCGGAGGAGCTCGTCGCCCGGGGGATCGAGCCGCCGCTGCTGCGCTCGGGCAACGTCGACGGCGGCCACGAGTGGAACGGTCGCGTGATGCGGGAGTACGGCGACCGGATCTTCTACCGGCACTGAGGCCCGCGCGGCCCCTCCTCCGACTCCGGACCCTCAGAGCCCCGGCTCGGCCGTCAGCCGGGCCAGGTCGACCGAGGAGGCGACCCGGACCGCCACGCTCTCCGCGTACACCACGTCCGGGCGTTCGAACGCGCTGCGGTTCGCCGCGCGCAGGAACGTCACCACGCCCAGCGTCCGCCCGCGGCTCCGCAGCACCGCGCACACGGCGTGCACCGAGTCACCGGGCCACTGGTGCTCCACGGCCCAGGCGTCGCCGGACCCGGCCGGAGCGGCGGCGCGGACGGACCCCGCACGCTCCACCGCCTGGAGCGCCGGGTGCCCCGGCGCGTACCGCACCGGGAGTGGGCCCCCGGAGACCGGCAGGCAGGGGCCCGGTGCGTCGGACGGCGTGGTGGCGGCCCGTACGAGCCGCTCCCCCGCCGCGAGATCCACCAGCAGGTCCACCACCACGTGGTCGGCGAACCCCGCCAGGGCGTAGTCCAGCGACGTGGTGGCCGCCTCCATCGGGTCCTCGCACTCCGCGGCCCGGCGGGCCGCCCGGTGCAGCTGGTTCGCACGGAACCGCACCCGGTCCGCTTCCTGCTCCGCGAGCTTCGCCGCCGTGACATCCCTGAACAGCCAGCCGACCCCGAGCGGAACCGGCTCCTCCGCGAGCGGCGAGGCCAGTCGCAGGAACCCGCTGCGCCAGCAGCGACGCCGGTCGCCGTCGGCGGTCCGCAGGGTCACCCACAGTTCGGCGGGCGCGGGCGGGGTGCCCTCGGCGAGGACATGCTGCAGCGCGCCCTCCAGGTCCTCGACGCCCTGCACGACCAGCTCGCCCAGCGGGCGTCCCAGCAGCGTGGTGCGCCCGCCGCCCAGCGCGCGGGCGGCGTAGGCGTTGACCACGGTCGGGCGCAGATCGACGTCGACGGCGACGACGCCCCAGGACGCCTCCTCGAACAGGGCCTCGCTGAGGGCGATGGACCGCTCCAGATCGATCTGCGCGTGCACCTCGCTGAACGCGCAGTACACCCCGGCGGGCTTCCCGTCCTCACCGCGGACCCCCGAGGACTGGGTCCGCACGAGGACGCGTCCGCCGTCCTTGCGCAGCAGGGCGAACTCGTGGACCTGCCGCCCCGGCGCGTCCATGACGGCCAGTAGCCGCCCCTGCACGTCCCCGGCGTCCGCGCTCCGTACGGCCCACCCGGCGAAGCCCCGCCGCCCGACGGCCTCCGCGGCGGTCCAGCCGAGGATCCGCTCGGCCTCCCGGTTCCAGTGGGTGATGGTGCCGTGCGCGTCGAAGGCGCAGAGCGCCGCGTCCATCCCGTCGAGCAGCGCGGCGAGAAGCCGGGAGCCCGGGATCACCGTCTCCGACGGTGCCGGTTCCGGGTCTTCGTCGGGGCCGATCGCGTCGGTGGTCCCGGTGCTCCTGGAAGCACTCACTCCGTACCTCCCGCAGGGCGTATTCCGCTTCGCGTTCCGCATTGCCGCACGTCAGACCATTGAACTCGAACGTGAGCCACCACACAGCCACTTCCCGGAAATCCGGCGTCCACCCGGTCCCGTTAATTCGCTTGTGCGGTGCCGGGGGGCGTTCCTAGGCTGTGGGTACACGCGAAAGGAGGTGTTCCGGAAGTGATTTCTTCTCGGACTCGTGAGGTGACTGCGGGCTGACGCCCGTCGTCGCGCTCTTTGCAGTGCAGGCCGGTCGCCGGCCAATCCCAAGCAGTCACCGACCCGCAGGCTCGCCGGTAAGTCCGGCCGGCTCCTCCGCAAGGAGGGACCAGAGCCTGCGGGTTTCTGCGTCCCCGCCGCCGCCTCCCGGGCCGTCCGGTGGGGAGGCGGCGGCGGTGGGCGGACGGGTCAGGGGCAGAGACGCTCCACCCGCCAGCCGGCGTCCGGGGTGTCCCGGACGTACCGCAGCCGGTCGTGGAGCCGGTTCTCGTGGCCCTGCCAGAACTCGATCGCGTCCGGCACGACCAGGAAGCCTCCCCACTGCGGCGGGGCCGGGACCTTCTCGCCCTCCGGGTAGCGGGCGGCCAGCTCCTCGTAGCGGTCGAGCAGCTCCCCGCGCGAGCCGATCGGCGTCGACTGCTCGCTCGCCCAGGCACCCAGCTGGGAGCCGTGCGGGCGGGTACGGAAGTACGCGACCGTCTCCTCGCGTCCGACACGCGCGGCCGTGCCGGTGACGATGACCTGGCGGGCGAGCGGGTGCCAGGGGAAGAGCAGCGAGACGTACGGGTTCGCGGCCAGTTCGCGGCCCTTGCGGGAGCCGTAGTTGGTGAAGAACACGAAGCCGCGGGCCCCGTAGTGCTTGAGCAGCACCGTGCGCGAGGACGGACGCCCCCGGGAGTCGGCGGTGGAGACCACCATCGCGTTCGGCTCGTGGAGGGCGCCGCCCCCCGCGACCTGGCGGAACCAGCGGGCGAACTGGTCCATGGGGTCGGCGGCGAGATCCTTCTCGGTGAAGTCCTCGGAGCGGTACTGCTCGCGCATCGCGGCCGGATCGGTGGTGCAATCGGATGACGGGGCGCGAGAGGAGGCGGAAGCGGAAGACGGAGTGGCATCGGCTGTGGGCACGGGGCCATCCTGCCGCAGCGGGCCGGTGTTCCCTGCGGGAAGGGGCTCGGCCGCCGGTCCGCGAGCCGGGAGGCTGTGCCGGACGTCACCCTTCCCCGCGTCGTGGTAACCCGCCAGTATCGTGGAGCGGCCTCCGTGGCCGTCATACAGCCGCCGAGTCGAGGAGCCGCCCGATGTCCGACTTCGTACCCGGACTTGAAGGAGTCGTCGCGTTCGAGACGGAGATCGCCGAACCCGACAAGGAAGGCGGCTCGCTCCGTTACCGGGGCGTCGACATCGAGGACCTCGTCGGCCATGTCTCGTTCGGCAACGTCTGGGGTCTGCTGGTGGACGGGGCGTTCAACCCCGGCCTGCCGCCCGCCGAGCCGTTCCCGATCCCGGTGCACTCCGGTGACATCCGTGTCGACGTGCAGTCCGCCCTCGCGATGCTCGCCCCGGTATGGGGCCTGAAGCCGCTGCTCGACATCGATGCCGAGCAGGCACGCGACGACCTCGCCCGGGCCGCCGTGATGGCCCTGTCGTACGTCGCCCAGTCCGCCCGCGGCCAGGGGCTGCCGATGGTCCCGCAGAGCGAGATCGACAAGGCGCGGTCCGTGGTGGAGCGGTTCATGATCCGCTGGCGCGGCGAGCCGGACCCGAAGCACGTCAAGGCCGTCGACGCCTACTGGACGTCGGCCGCCGAACACGGGATGAACGCCTCGACGTTCACCGCCCGCGTCATCGCCTCGACGGGCGCGGACGTCTCGGCCGCCCTCTCCGGAGCCGTGGGCGCCATGTCGGGCCCCCTGCACGGCGGGGCGCCGTCCCGGGTCCTCGGCATGATCGAGGAGATCGAGCGGACCGGCGACGCCACGGCGTACGTGAAGCAGGCACTGGACAAGGGCGAGCGCCTGATGGGCTTCGGCCACCGCGTGTACCGCGCCGAGGACCCCCGCGCCCGTGTGCTGCGCCGCACGGCCCGCGAGCTGGCCGCCCCCCGCTTCGAGGTCGCCGAGGCGCTGGAGAAGGCCGCCCTGGAGGAGCTCCACGCCCGCCGCCCGGACCGCGTCCTGGCGACGAACGTCGAGTTCTGGGCGGCGATCGTGCTGGACTTCGCCGAGGTCCCGGCGCACATGTTCACGTCGATGTTCAGCTGCGCCCGCACGGCCGGCTGGTCGGCGCACATCCTGGAGCAGAAGCGGACCGGCCGCCTGGTGCGCCCCTCGGCGACGTACGTCGGACCGGGCACCCGCAACCCTCGGGAGATCGCCGGCTACGACCAGCTGGCCGACCTGGGGAACTGACCGGCGCTTGGGCGCCCCGTGCCGGGGCGCCCCGGCACGGGGCGGTGAACCCGCCTTGCGCCGGGGCCCGTTGACGAGCGCCGTACGCCCGTTCAGCCCAGGGACCGTCAGGTCGCGTCCCGCTCCGCCTGTTCAGCGAGTCGCTTGACCCGGTCGAGCCGACGGTCCCACTCGCCGGCCAGCGCGGACATCCAGCGCGCCGTGGCATCAAGCGCGACGGGCCGCACCGTGTAGCGCACCTCACGTCCCACCCGTCGGCCGGAGACCAGTCCAGCGGCGTCCAGGACCGCGAGGTGCTTGACCACCGCCTGCCGTGAGACGGGCAGCGCTTCGGCGAGGGTCGTCGCGGTGGCCTCCCCCTGTGCGGCGAGCAGGTCGAGTATCCGGCGCCGCATCGGGTCGGCAAGGGCGCCGAGGACGCCGTCGACCTCCTCGGCCGGCCGGTGATGCCCTTCCGTCACGCCGACTTCCCCTCCGCATGCTTCCTGAGCGCGTCGAGCACGGGCGACCAGCCGCCGGAGTTGTCCTCCATCGCCTTGTCGCGCAGCTCGTCGGAGCCGTCCAGCGCGCTGAACCCGCTCTCCGCGACCCGCAGTCGCGTCGAGTCGCCCTCCGGCAGCAGGGTGAATTCCACGAGGGTGCTGTTGCCGTCACGCAGTTCCTCGCCGGGGAACGCGCTGGCCCAGCGGTACACGACACGGGTCTGCGGCTCGACCGTCTCCACGCGCACGGGGAAGTCGCCGTACTCGGCGTTCTTCGCCGTGGTCGTCTCGCCCTCCCGGGCCACGGTGCCGGGCAGGCTCGCCTCTTCCGCCACCCAGAAACCGGGCTGGGTCACCAGCGACCAGACACGCTCCAGGGAGGCCGCGATCAGGGTTTCGCGTTCGATCCTGTCCTCGTTCATGAGAGAGCTCCTTCGCTTCCACCGATGAATGGGTGCAACCCCAGGGTTGCACAGTCACCATCCAGGAGCAACCTCACGGTTGCTTCTCATTGATCCAGGGCCCCGTCCAGCAGCCGCGCCCACTGCGCGACCACCCGCTCCCGCCTCGCCCCGTCGTCCGTCAGCAGGTTGGCGAGACCCAGGCCGCGGGCCATGTCGAGGAGGCCCTGGACGCTCTCACGCACCCCGGGGCGGGTCTCGTCCGCGCCCAGGAGCGCGACGGCGATCCGGTGGGTCTCGCGGCCCACCCGGGCCTCGAGTTCGGTGACCCGGGGCCGGAGCTGCTCCTCGTTGGACGCCGCCACCCAGAGCTGGAGCGCGGCGCGGAAGAGCGGCCCCGTGTAGAGGTCGACGAGCGCGGCGACCACCGCCGTGCGGCCCTGGACGGGCAGGGCACGCAGGGCGGCGGAGCGTTCCTCGGCGACGTATTCGACGGCGCCGGTGAACAGGTCCTCGCGGGTGGGGAAGTGGTGCTGCGCCGCGCCCCGTGAGACCCCGGCGCGTTCGGCGACGACGGAGACCGTGGAGCCCGCCCAGCCGTGTTCGGCGAGGCAGGCGACCGCGGCTTCGAGCAGCCGTTGGCGGGTGGCGCGGCTGCGGTCCTGCTTGGGTGACTTCGCGGCGGGGGTTCTGGGGGGTGTCACAGCACCCATGGGGGATCCCGTCGTTCCAGGAAGGCCGTCATCCCCTCCCGTGCGTCGTCGGAGGCGAAGAGCGATGCCGAGCGGGCGATGAGGTCTTCGGCGTGACTGTCGAAACTCTGCAGCACAGTAACCGTGACCAGCTCCTTCGACGCGGCCAGCCCCTGGGGGGATGCCCGGCGCAGTCCGTCGAGTACCGGTACGAGCGCCTTGTCCACATCCTCGCCGGCGAGGCTGACGAGGCCGATGCGGGCCGCCTCACCCGCGTCGAAGCGTTCGCCGGTGAGGTAGTAGCGGACGGCGGCGCGCGGGTCGATGCGAGGCAGCAGGGGCAGGGAGATGACGGCGGGGGCGAGGCCGAGGCGGGACTCGGTGAGGGCGAAGGTGGCGTCCGGTCCGGCCGCCGAGATGTCGCAGGCGCCGAGGAGCCCGAGCCCGCCGGCCCGGACGTGTCCGGTGACCCGGGCGACGACGGGCTTGGGCAGGGCGACGATCGCGCGCATCAGGGCGACGAACGCCGCCGGGTCGGGTGGTGCGGTCAGGTCGGCGCCCGCGCAGAAGGTGTTTCCGGTGTGGGTGAGGACGACGGCCCGGACGGTGTCGTCGGCCGCGCAGCCGGCCAGGGACTCGGTGAGTTCGCCGACGAGCCGGGCCGAGAGCGCGTTGCGGTTGGCCGGGGAGTCGAGGGTGAGCGTGGTGATGCCCCGGTCGTGGGCGGGCGGTGCCAGGGTCATCGCGGCTTCTCCCGTTCGCGCAGCTCGCGCCGCAGGATCTTGCCGGACACCGCGCGGGGGACGGCCTCGATGAACTCGGCCTGTCTGACCTTCTTGTACGGGGAGACCCGGTCGGCGACGTACTCCATGACGTCCTCCTCACTGAGGTCCTCCGCACCGGCCTGGCGGACCAGGTAGGCCTTGGGGACCTCGTTGCCGTCGGCGTCGTACACCCCGATGACGGCGGCGTCGGCGATCGAGGGGTGGGTGAGGAGCAGGGCCTCCAGATCGGCGGGGGCGACCTGGTAGCCCTTGTACTTGATGAGTTCCTTGACCCGGTCGACGACGTACAGCCAGCCGTCCCTGTCGACCCGGCCGACGTCACCGGTGTGCAGCCAGCCGTCGGCATCGATCATCGCGGCGGTGGCGTCGGACCGGCCGAGGTAGCCCTTCATCACCTGCGGGCCGCGGATGAGGATCTCGCCGTCGGTGCCGGTCCCGACGTCGATGCCGGGGTCGGTGAGCGAGACGATCCGCATCTCGGTGCCGGGCAGCAGCTTCCCGACGGTGCCGGGCGGCGGGTTCACGGCGTCCAGGGGCACGACGTGGGTGCCGGGCGAGAGTTCGGTCATGCCGTAGGCCTGGCGGACGGCGGGCACGCCGAGCCGGGTGGAGCAGGCCGCGGCGAGTTCGGCGTCCAGGGGGGCGGCCGCGCTGACGATGTACTCCAGCGACGAGAGGTCGTAGTCGGCGACGAGCGGGTGCTTGGCGAGGGCGAGCACGATGGGCGGGGCGACGTAGAGGCCGGTGATCCGGTGGGTCTGGATCGTCTCCAGGAACTGGGCGAGGTCGAAGCGGGGCAGGACGACGACCGTGGCGCCGTAGCGGAGCGGGCCGTTCATGAGAGCCGTCAGCCCGTAGATGTGGAAGAAGGGGAGAACCGCCAGGATGCGGTCGCGCTCGCCGAGCGGGACGAAGGGCCGCAGCTGCTCCAGGTTGGTGGCGATGGAGCGGTGGGTGAGCATGACGCCCTTGGGGGTGCCGGTCGTGCCCGAGGAGTACGGGAGGACCGCGATGTCCTCGGCAGGGTCGAAGGTGATCTCGGGTTCGGGGGCGGTGGAGCCCAGCATGTCGAGTACGGAGATGTGTCCCTCGGCCTGGTCGCAGACGTAGATCTCCTCGATCCCGCCCGCGAGTTCGGCGGCCCGGCGGGCGACGTCCAGGAGCAGCGACACCGTGACGATCCAGCGGGCGCCGGAGTCCCCGAGCTGTTTGGCGAACTCCTCCGGGGTGGCGAGCGGGTGGATCGTGGTGACGGTGGCGCCCGCCCGGGTCGCCCCGTAGAAGACGGGCGGGTAGGCGATCGTGTTGGGGCTGTGCAGGGCGAGGACGTCGCCCTTGCGGAGTCCGGCCGCGGCGAGGTACGCGGCGATACGCCGGTGGAAGGTGTCGAGCTGGCCGTAGGTGACGCTCATGCCGTTGGTGCCGTCGATCAGGGCGGGCGTGTCACCGAAGTCGGCGGCGTTCCCCAGGACGGCTTCGTGGATGGGTCTTTCGAGGGGCTGGACGTCTGCGTACTCGCTGTGGAACACCATGGCGGTCCCCTTCGACGCGGGTGGAGGGCCAGAATCGCCCCTGCGAGGGCGAATGGGGAGACCCTGGACATGACCGGAAGTCGTCAGTACGACTTCGGCAGGCCCAGGGTCTGGTGGGAGACGTAGTTGAGGATCATTTCCCGGCTGACGGGCGCGATACGGGAGACACGTGCGGCCGTGATCAGGGAGGCGAGCCCGTACTCGCGGGTGAGGCCGTTGCCGCCGAGGGTGTGGACGGCCTGGTCGACGGCCCTCACGCAGGCCTCGGCGGCGGCGTACTTCGCCATGTTGGCGGCCTCGCCGGCGCCGATGTCGTCGCCGTCGTCGACGAGTTTCGCGGCCTTCTGCATCATGAGCCGGGCGAGCTCCAGCTCGATGTGCGCCTGGGCGAGCGGATGGGCGATGGCCTGGTGGGAGCCGATGGGCGCACCCTTCCAGACGGTGCGGGTCCTGGCGTACTCCACCGCACGCCCGACGGCGTGACGGCCCATGCCGATGGCGAAGGCCGCACCCATGATGCGCTCGGGGTTCAGCCCGGCGAAGAGCTGGAGCAGCCCGGTGTCCGCCTCCTCACCGACGAGTGCGCCGGCGGGCAGCCGTACGTCGTCGAGCACCAGCTCGAACTGCTTCTCGGCCGCTTGTAGTTCCATCTCGATCGGGGTGTGCGTGAAGCCGGGGGCGTCGCGGGGGACGATGAAGAGGCAGGGCTTGAGCTTGCCGGATTTCGCGTCCTCGGTCCGGCCGACGATCAGGGTGGCGTCGGAGATGTCGACGCCGGATATGAAGACCTTGCGGCCGCTGAGGATCCAGCCCCCCTCACCGTCGTGGCGGGCCGTGGTGGTGATGCGGTGCGAGTTGGAGCCGGCGTCGGGCTCGGTGATGCCGAACGACATGGTCAGGCTGCCGTCGGACAGGCCGGGCAGCCAGGCGCGCTTCTGGGCCTCGGTGCCGAAACGGGCGATGACGGTGCCGCAGATGGCCGGGGAGACGACGAGCATGAGCAGAGGGCTGCCCGCCGCGCCCAGCTCCTCCAGGACGATGGAGAGTTCGGCCATGCCGCAGCCTCCGCCGCCGTACTCCTCGGGAAGGTTGACCCCGAGGTAGCCGAGCTTGCCCGCCTCGTCCCAGAGCTCGCGGGGGTGCTCGCCCTTGCGGGCCAGGGCGGTGGTGTAGTCGCGTCCGAAGCGTGTGCCGAGTGCGGCCACGGCGGCGCGGAGTGCCTTGTGCTCTTCGGTTTCGAGGACGGTACTCATGGGGCGTCTCCTCCTGGTGCGCGGGTGCGGGCGCGGACGGTCAGTCGGACGCGTCTTCGGGCGCGGGCGCGTCCTGTACGACGGCGAGCAGCGCGCCGACCTCGACCTGGAGGCCGGGGGCGGCGTGGAGTGCGGTGAGGGTGCCGGACGCGGGGGCGAGGATGCGGTGCTCCATCTTCATCGCCTCCAGCCAGATCAGCGGCTGCCCGGCCCGGACGGCGGCACCCGGCGCGAGTCCGTCGGCGAGGCGGACGACGGTGCCGGGCATGGGGGCGAGCAGGGAGCCGGGTTCGGTGCGTTCGGCGGGGTCGGTGAAGCGGGGCAGGGCGGTGAAGGTGTACGAACCGGACGTGGTGTCCACGTAGGTGCGGTCGCCGTGCGGGGCGACGGTGAAGTGCCGTGTCACACCACCGGTTTCGAGGGTGACCTTGCCGGGGCGGGCGGCGACGACACGCTCGCCGGATTCCGGGGTCGGCGTGCCGTCGCGGCCGGTGCGGTAGGCGATCTCGTACTCGGTGCCGTCGGGCTCGGCCCGGTAGCGCCGGGTCTGCGGTGCGGAGGCCAGGTTGCGCCAGGCGCCGAAGAGGGTGGAGAGGATCTTCACGGCGGTGGTCTTGCCGGCG
>NZ_NEUF01000020.1 GCF_002910915.1 Streptomyces sp. SM10
AGTCCGGCGCGCGGATCCGCACGGCCCGTCCCCGCGTCCTGCCCGGGGCCGGACGCGAGGCGCTCGCGGGCCAGTGCGAGCCGCTCGCGGTCGGTGTCGACGCCGCTGACGCGCGCCCCGCGCGAGGCCGCGATCAGCAGCGACAGCCCGGAACCGCAGCCGAGGGAGAGCATCCGTGTGCCGGCCCCGACTTCGAGGCGCTCGTACACCGCCTCGTAGAGCGGTGCCAGCATGCGCTCCTGGATCTCGGCCCAGTCACGGGCACGGGTACCGGCGTCCACCGGCGCGGACGAATCCGCGTACCTGCGGTGCCGGACGAGCGTAGGTGTCATGGAATGCGCCCCAATCCGCCGTGAGGTCGGTCGTGCCCGAGTGAGGTCCCCCATGTCTATGTGCTGTGTATGCGTGCCCACAGCCCCCGTATGTCAGAGAACTCCGCATCGGCGGTCCCGTCCAGGGGTCGGACGGGGTGGGTTGGCCATGCTTGCGTGCTCCGGTCGTGCGCCCCCGGTGCCGCGTCGCGAGGGCGGGCACCGGGAACAGCACGCCTGCTGCTCGCTTCCTCACAGTCTTACCCGACACACCGTGCGCAGCACGTCGAGCGGCCCGGGCCGGGCCGTGACCGGTGGGCGGCCGTCGCTCCGTGCCGGGTAAGGTCGCCGGTCGGGCGCCCGTCCACGCCGGTGCGTACGCGTTGCTACGTACCACCTTGGTGCGAGCTGTGAGGCTTCTCCGCTGATCTGCGCACCCGCCCTCGTCCGGACGCATCAACGGCAACTGACTGGTACGTGCAAATTATTTGGGATGCCCCGGAATAGGAACACCGGAGCACTCAGGCTCGTTGTCACGACGTGAGCACGACACCACCTGTACTTGCCGCAGAGCTGGCACAGGCGTGGGCCGACATTCAGCGGTACCACCCCGAGCTGCCCGATCTAGCCGCGCCAGAGTCCCTGATCGGAGAGTCCTCGTCCGCCTGTGGCGCCGAGCTCTCCTTCGAACGGCTGCTCCATGAGGCAGTCCACGGCATCGCCGCGGCGAGAGGTGTCCGGGACACCTCCCGCGCCGGCCGCTACCACAACCGACGCTTCCTCGCGATCGCCGAGGAGCTGGGCCTCGACCATGCCGAGGAGCCCCACCCCAGCAGCGGATTCTCGCTGGTGACCCTGAATCCCGAGGCCAAACGCAGATACCGCCCGACGACGGAACGGCTGCAGCGTGCGCTCAAGGCGCACACCGTGGCCACCGCGGCGGACACCAAGCGCTCGTTCCGCGGCCCCGCGGCACGGCACGGCTCGTCCGGGGGCGGGGTGCGGGTCAAGGCCGTCTGTGAATGCGGACGCAACGTCCGTGTCGTTCCCTCGGTCCTCGCCCAGGCGCCGATCGTGTGCGGAGGGTGCGGCAAGCCCTTCCGTATCCCCGAAGGGGCGGTCGCGGTGGGGTGACCCGGCGCGGTGTGGCACAATGGACAGCTGTACTCGACAGCCGCACAGGACCCCTCTCTCCTCCGGCTGACGCGTCCGTCGGGCACCCGAGTACCGCAACCCCACGTGGCATCTTTTGTGCCCAACCACGTCAGAGACCAGGAGACACCACTCCCGTGGCAGTCAAGATCAAGCTGAAGCGTCTGGGCAAGATCCGTTCGCCTCACTACCGCATCATCGTCGCCGACTCCCGCACCCGCCGTGACGGCCGGGCCATCGAGGAGATCGGCCTGTACCACCCGGTGCAGAACCCGTCCCGCATCGAGGTCAACGCGGAGCGCGCGCAGTACTGGCTGTCCGTCGGCGCCCAGCCGACCGAGCCCGTCCTCGCGATCCTCAAGCTCACCGGTGACTGGCAGGCCCACAAGGGCCTCCCGGCCCCCGCGCCGCTCCTGCAGCCGGAGCCCAAGCCTGACAAGCGCGCCCTGTTCGAGGCCCTGGCCACGGACGGCGACGAGGCCAAGGGTGAGGCCATCACCCAGAAGGCCAAGAAGTCGGACAAGAAGGCGGACGAGGCGGCTGACGCTGCTGCGTCCACCGAGTCGACCGAGGCCTGAGCATGCTCGAGGAGGCTCTTGAGCACCTCGTGAAGGGCATCGTCGACAACCCCGACGATGTGCAGGTCGCCTCGCGCGACCTGCGCCGTGGACGCGTGCTCGAGGTCCGGGTCCATCCCGACGACCTCGGCAAGGTGATCGGCCGCAACGGCCGCACCGCGCGCGCCCTGCGTACCGTCGTGGGTGCCATCGGCGGCCGTGGGATCCGTGTCGACCTCGTCGATGTGGACCACGTTCGCTGAAAGAGTTGAACACCGGCAGGGGCCGGGGAGGGCTTTCGAGCCGTCCCCGGCCTTTGTCGTCCGTAGATCACCGCCTCCTCAGTAAGAGATCACCGGGAGAAGTAGCGTGCAGTTGGTAGTTGCGCGGATCGGTCGCGCCCATGGCATCAAGGGCGAGGTCACCGTCGAGGTGCGTACCGACGAGCCGGAACTCCGGCTCGGGCCGGGGGCCGTGCTGGCCACGGAGCCCGCCTCCACGGGGCCGCTGACGATCGAGACCGGCCGGGTGCACAGCGGCAGGCTGCTGCTGCGGTTCGAGGGCGTACGCGACCGCACGGGCGCCGAGGCCCTGCGCAACACGCTGCTGATCGCCGAGGTGGACCCGGCGGAACTCCCCGACGACCCCGAGGAGTTCTACGACCACCAGCTGATGGACCTGGACGTCGTCCTCGCCGACGGCACGGAGATCGGCCGGATCACCGAGATCTCGCACCTGCCGTCCCAGGACCTGTTCATCGTGGAGCGGCCGGACGGCAGCGAGGTGATGATCCCGTTCGTCGAGGAGATCGTCACCGAGATCGACCTGGACGAGCAGCGGGCCGTCATCACCCCGCCGCCGGGTCTGATCGACGAGAGCGAGGCCGTCATCGCCTCCACGCGCGACGAGGACGGGACCGAGGGCGGCGCCGGGAAGGGAGAGGTGTGATGCGGCTCGACGTCGTCACGATCTTCCCCGAATACCTGGAACCCCTGAACGTCTCGCTCGTGGGCAAGGCGCGCGCCCGCGGCCGTCTCGACGTACACGTGCACGACCTCCGGGACTGGACCCACGACCGGCACAACACCGTGGACGACACCCCGTACGGCGGGGGCCCCGGCATGGTCATGAAGACCGAGCCCTGGGGTGAGGCGCTGGACGACGCGCTGGCCGGCGGCTACGAGGCCGGGGCGCACTCCCCGGTCCTCGTCGTGCCCACCCCCAGCGGCAGGCCCTTCACCCAGGAGCTGGCCGTCGAGCTCTCGGAACGGCCCTGGCTGATCTTCACCCCGGCCCGCTACGAGGGCATCGACCGCCGGGTGATGGACGAGTACGCGACCCGCGTGCCGGTCGTCGAGGTGTCCATCGGGGACTACGTCCTGGCGGGCGGGGAAGCCGCCGTCCTGGTGATCACCGAGGCTGTGGCCCGGCTGCTGCCCGGTGTGCTCGGCAACGCCGAGTCGCACCGCGACGACTCCTTCGCCCCCGGTGCCATGGCCGATCTCCTGGAGGGCCCGGTCTACACGAAGCCTCCCGAATGGCGGGGGCGCGGCATCCCCGACGTCCTGCTCAGCGGCCATCACGGCCGGATCGCACGGTGGCGGCGTGACGAGGCCTTCCGGCGTACGGCGCTCAACAGGCCCGATCTCATCGAGCGTTGCGAGGCTTCGGGCTTCGACAAGAAGGACCGGGAGATGCTCTCCATCCTCGGCTGGTCCCCGGGGCCCGGCGGACGATTTTGGCGCAGGCCCGAGGCCGTGGAAGAATAGGCCCGCTGTACGTCCGGCGTGCGCCCCTGCCACAGGGGGAAAGACGCCCGCCCGATGTGATCAGCATCCGAACTTCACTCTCTCCCGTCGATGACCTGTGGCATCGGCGAAGAAAGCAGACAACATGGCTTCCCTGCTCGATGGCGTCAACGCCACCTCGCTCCGTTCCGACCTCCCGGCGTTCCGCCCCGGTGACACCGTCAACGTCCACGTGCGCGTGATCGAGGGCAACCGCTCCCGTATCCAGCAGTTCAAGGGCGTCGTCATCCGCCGTCAGGGCTCGGGCGTCAGCGAGACCTTCACGGTCCGCAAGGTCTCCTTCAGCGTCGGCGTCGAGCGCACCTTCCCGGTGCACAGCCCGATCTTCGAGAAGATCGAGCTCGTCACCCGCGGTGACGTCCGCCGCGCCAAGCTGTACTTCCTCCGTGAGCTCCGCGGCAAGGCCGCGAAGATCAAGGAGAAGCGCGACCGCTGATTCACCTCCGGCGTCCACAGCGTGGCCCGATAGTATGCGGCCCCGATGGACACGGAAGCACAGCACACGGAGCGCGATCGTTCCTCCGGCCCGGAAGACGGGGCGGAGGAGGGGGCGCGCTCCACGCATGTCCCGGACCCGTCGGCCGCCGGGACGTCGGTGTCGTGGGGGCGCACGGTCTTCCTGGGCATGCTCTGCACGGTCGCTCTCCTGCTCTTCAGCGCGTTCGTCCTGCAGCCCTTCCTCATCCCCAGTGGCTCGATGCAGCCCACGCTGCGGGTGGGGGACCGGGTCCTCGTCAACAAACTGGCGTACCGTTTCGGCTCGGAGCCCCGGCGCGGTGATGTGGTGGTCTTCGACGGCACCGGATCCTTCGTGCGGGAGACGGAGGCGGGGGGCGACCCCGTCGGCGCACTGCTGCGCGGGGCTGCCGCGTCCCTGGGGCTGGCCGAACCCGCAGGGTCCGACTTCGTGAAGCGGGTGGTGGGCGTGGGGGGCGACCGTGTGGTCTGCTGCGACGAGCGGGGGAGGCTCGAGGTGAACGGGGCTCCGGTGACCGAGGAGTACCTGCACCCGGGAGACCGTCCCTCCGAGGTCGCCTTCGACATCGTCGTCCCCGACGACAGGCTGTGGGTGATGGGCGACCACCGCAGCAACTCCCGGGACTCCCGTGACCACCTCGGCGAGCCGGGGGGCGGCATGGTGCCCGTCGAGCGCGTGATCGGACGGGTCGACTGGCTCGGCTGGCCCCTCGGCAGGCTCGGCTCCCTGGAGGGTACGGACGCCTTCACCGGCATACGGCCGGCGGACGCGGACCATGGGTAACCGGGGGCGCAAACACGGAGCACCGGAGACGGGCCCGCCGCTGCCCACCGGGTCGAGACCGACCACAGGCCGCTCACTGCCCACGCGGGCGGAGCGCCGCAAGCTGGCCCGGAAGGTGAAACGCCGCAGGCGCCGGTCCGCGATCAAGGAGATACCCCTCCTCGTCCTCGTGGCGCTGCTGATCGCGCTGGTGCTCAAGACCTTCCTCGTCCAGGCCTTCGTGATCCCCTCCGGATCGATGGAACAGACCATCCGGATCGGTGACCGGGTACTGGTGGACAAACTGACCCCCTGGTTCGGCTCCGAACCGCAGCGCGGCGACGTCGTCGTGTTCAAGGACCCGGGTGGCTGGCTGCAGCAGGAGGCCGCCCCCACCGAGGACCCGCCCGCCGGGGTCAAGCAGGTCAAGGAGCTGCTGACGTTCATCGGACTGCTTCCCTCCGAGGACGAGCAGGATCTGATCAAGCGCGTGGTGGCCGTCGGCGGCGACACGGTGAAGTGCTGCGGCACCGACGGCCGGATCACGGTCAACGGTGTGGCGCTCGACGAGCCCTATCTGAATCCCGGCGATGTCCCATCCACTCTCAAATTCGAGGTAAAGGTTCCCCTGGGCCGCATCTTCGTGATGGGGGACCACCGGTCGAATTCCGCGGACTCGCGATTCCATCTCGATAAACCCGGTCAGGGCACGGTGTCGGAGGACGAGGTCGTCGGACGCGCCGTCGTGATCGCCTGGCCGTTCGGACATTGGCGCAGGCTGGAGGAGCCCGGAACGTACGCCTCGGTCCCCGGAGGCGGCGCCGGAGCGACGGCCGCGCCGGGCCCGTCGAATAGTGTGTCCTCCCAGGATCACAACGGAATGGTCCTGCTCCCGACCCCTGCGGAACTCCCGCTCGTTATGGGAGTGGTGGGCCTGCGCCGAATCGGGCGCGGGCGGTGGCACGGAGTGAGGAGTGGATGTGGGGGATTTGGCGGTCGGCGCACGATCCGGACACGACGAACCCGAGGACCGGCCTTCGAGCGACGGGGTCCCGGTGGAGGCGGAGAGTGACGGCGAGTCCCCGGGGGGTGGCAGCACGGCGGTGAAGAAGCCGCGTTCGTTCTGGAAGGAGCTGCCGCTCCTCATCGGTATCGCGCTCATTCTGGCGCTGCTGATCAAGACGTTCCTGGTACAGGCGTTCTCGATCCCCTCGGACTCCATGCAGAACACCCTGCAGAGGGGTGACCGGGTGCTGGTCGACAAGCTGACACCGTGGTTCGGCTCGGAGCCGGAGCGCGGCGAGGTCGTGGTCTTCCACGATCCGGGCGGCTGGCTGGAGGACACCGCGACGCCCGAGCCCAACGCGGTGCAGAAGTTCCTGAGCTTCATCGGGCTGATGCCGTCCGCCGAGGAGAAGGACCTCATCAAGAGGGTCATCGCCGTCGGCGGTGACACCGTGGAGTGCAAGAAGAACGGGCCGGTGACGGTCAACGGCAAGGCGCTGGACGACAAGTCGTTCATCTTCGCGGGCAACAGCGCCTGCGACGACGAGCCGTTCGGACCGATCCACGTGCCCGAGGGCCGGATCTGGGTGATGGGTGACCACCGGCAGAATTCGCTGGACTCCCGCTACCACCAGGAGCTGCCCGGTCAGGGCACGGTCTCCACGGACGAGGTGGTCGGACGGGCCGTCGTCATCGCGTGGCCCGTCAACCGCTGGGCGACCCTCCCGGTGCCGAGCACGTTCGACCAGCCCGGACTGAACGCGGCCGCCTCTGCCGCCGTGCCCGGGGCACTGGGTGTAGCCGGAGCGCTGCCCCTCGTGTTCTGGCGTCGACGCAGGCTGACCGCTGGACGTACTGCCGGGTAAGGTGCCGACTCGGATCAGCGATTGTCGATCTCCGATGGGGGAGCGCTGGGATGAGTGGATCAGAACGTCACGACGGCCGCGGCCGGCTCGGCAACGCGTTGTCGAACCTGGCCGTGGCCGTCGGCTGTGTGCTCTTCCTCGGCGGATTCGCCTGGGGAGCGGTGGTGTACAAGCCGTACACCGTGCCGACGGACTCGATGACGCCGACGGTGAACGCCGGCGACCGGATCCTGGCGGAGCGGGTGGACGGCGACGACGTGCGCCGCGGCGACGTGGTCGTCTTCACCGATCCGACGTGGGGCGATGTCCCGATGGTGAAGAGGGTCGTCGGCGTCGGCGGCGACAAGATCGCCTGCTGCGACAAGGGCGGTCGTCTCACGGTGAACGGCAAGGCGGTCGAGGAACCGTATCTGCGGGCGGAAGGTGCCTCGTCGCTCGGTGGTGCGGCGGGCGCGCCGGCCTCCCCCCAGAACTTCACGGCCGAGGTCCCCGAGGGCCAGCTCTTCCTCCTCGGTGACGAGCGCAGCACCTCGATGGACTCCCGCGTCCACCTGGAGGACCAGGACCACGGTTCGGTGCCGCGCGGCGCCGTCGAGGCGCGGGTGGACGCCGTGGTGTGGCCCTTCGACGGCATGATCGGCCGGCCGGAGGCCTTCGCGGCCCTGCCCGGCGGCGTGTCGTCCGAGGGGCCGCTGCCCCTGCAGGCCGGTGCCCTCGTGGCGGGCGTGGTGCTCATCCTGGGCGGGGCGGCCTACGGTCCGCTCGCGGCCCGGTCCGCCCGGCGGACCCAGCGGCCGAAGGCGTCCACCGGTGCCCACTGAGGCACGCAGGGTCGCTCGTGTGGTGCTCCTGGACCCGGACGACCGCATCCTGCTGCTGCACGGCTTCGAGCCCGCCGACCCGGCCGAGAGCTGGTGGTTCACCCCGGGCGGCGGCCTGGAGGGCGAGGAGACCCGGGAGGAGGCCGCTCTGCGCGAGCTCGCGGAGGAGACCGGCATCACCGAGGTCGCTCTCGGCCCGCTGCTGTGGACGAGGACCTGTTCCTTCCCGTTCGACGGGCGTCGCTGGGACCAGGACGAGTGGTACTTCCTGGCCCGCACGGCGCAGACGGTCACCGACCAGAAGGGCCTCACCGAGCTGGAGCTCCGCAGTGTCGCCGGTCTGAGGTGGTGGACGTCCGCCGAACTTCTGGCCACGCGTGAGACGGTGTATCCGACCAGGCTCGCCGGGCTGCTGCGCACGCTGCTCGACGAGGGTCCCCCGAGTGTTCCGCTGGTTCTCGCCTCCGAAATCGTCTAATCGGCCAGGGCGGTGCGGGGCTGACGCACAATAGGGGGACGCACGGCTGAAGGGGAACATGCCATGAGCGCCGAGGACCTCGAGAAGTACGAGACCGAGATGGAGCTGAAGCTCTACCGGGAGTACCGCGATGTCGTCGGTCTGTTCAAATATGTGATCGAGACCGAACGGCGCTTCTACCTCACCAACGACTACGAGATGCAGGTGCACTCGGTTCAGGGTGAGGTCTTTTTCGAGGTATCCATGGCGGATGCGTGGGTCTGGGACATGTACAGGCCCGCTCGGTTCGTCAAGCAGGTCCGCGTCCTGACGTTCAAGGACGTGAATATCGAGGAGCTGAACAAGAGCGACCTCGAACTTCCGGGCGGCTGATCCCGGGCGCGCTCCCCGATATCCCGGTTCACTCGTCCGAGTGGCCGGGATATCCACAACGCCCTGGTTGTCCACCAAGATCCAATGGATCGGGCGGGGCGCGTCAGAGTCGGTGCCGGAGGTGGTGCCGATATGAACGCACGGGGGGCACTCGGGCGGTACGGCGAGGACCTGGCGGCGCGGCTGCTGGCCGACGCCGGCATGACCGTACTGGAGCGCAACTGGCGGTGTCGCGCAGGAGAGATCGACATCGTGGCCAGGGACGGCGACGCGGTGGTCGTCTGTGAGGTGAAGACCCGCAGGGCGGGCTCCTTCGAGCATCCGATGGAGGCCGTCACACCGGCCAAGGCGGACCGGCTGCGCAGGCTCGCGCAGATCTGGCTCGACCGGCACGGCGGGCCGCCGCCGGGCGGGGTGCGCATCGACCTGGTCGGCGTGATCCTGCCCAGGCGCGGCGCTCCGGTCGCCGAGCATGCGCGGGGCGTGGCCTGATGGGGTTCGCGCGGGCGTGTTCGGTGGCGCTGGTCGGCGTCGAGGGTGTGGTGGTGGAGGTCCAGGCCGATCTGGAACCAGGCGTGGCGGCGTTCACGCTGGTCGGCCTGCCGGACAAGAGCCTGGTGGAGAGCCGGGACAGGGTCAGGGCCGCGGTCGTCAATTCCGGCGCCGAGTGGCCGCAGAAGAAGCTCACGGTGGGGCTGTCCCCCGCCTCCGTGCCCAAGAGCGGGTCGGGGTTCGACCTCGCCGTGGCGTGTGCGGTGCTCGGTGCGGCGGAGCGGATCGATCCGGCGGCCATCGCCGACGTGGTGATGATCGGGGAGCTCGGCCTGGACGGCCGGGTGCGCCCGGTGCGCGGGGTCCTGCCCGCGGTGCTCGCGGCCGCGGAGGCGGGGTACCGGCAGGTCGTCGTCCCGGAGCAGACAGCGGGGGAGGCCGCCCTCGTGCCGGGCGTCTCCGTCCTCGGGGTGCGGAGCCTGCGTCAGCTGATCGCCGTCCTCGGCGACGAGCCCGTCCCCGACGAGCCGGTCGCCGACCGGGGGCGCCCCGACACGATGCTGGCGGGTCTCATGGTGCCCGGAGCGGGGCTCGGTACGGGGCTGGCCCCGCTGTCGGCCGACGGCACGGCGCACCGGCCCGACCTCGCGGAGGTGGCGGGACAGGGCCGGGCGCGCAAGGCCCTGGAGGTGGCGGCGGCAGGGGGACACCATCTCCTGCTCTCCGGTCCGCCCGGCGCGGGGAAGACCATGCTGGCCGAGCGGCTCACGGCGATCCTGCCACCGCTGTCCCGGCAGGAATCCCTCGAAGTGACGGCGGTGCACTCGGTCGCGGGCATCCTCCCGCCGGGTGAACCCCTGATCAGCAGGGCCCCGTACTGCGCCCCGCACCATTCGGCGACGATGCAGTCGCTGGTCGGCGGAGGGAACGGCCTGCCGCGGCCGGGAGCGGTGTCCCTGGCGCACCGGGGCATCCTCTTCCTGGACGAGGCACCGGAGTTCTCCGGGCGGGCCCTCGACGCGCTGCGCCAGCCCCTGGAGTCCGGACACGTGGTGGTCGCGCGGGCGGCCGGTGTCGTCCGGCTGCCCGCCCGCTTTCTCATGGTCCTCGCCGCGAACCCGTGCCCGTGCGGCAGGCACACCCTGGCCGGCGCGGGGTGCGAGTGCCCGCCCTCGGCGGTCCGCCGATACCAGGCCAGACTGTCGGGACCGCTGCTGGACCGGGTGGACCTGCGCGTCGAGGTCGAGCCGGTCGGCAGGGCGGATCTCATGGGGCAGGGGGGCCGGGGGGAGTCCTCCGCCGAGGTGGCCGTCCGGGTGCGGGAAGCGAGGGGCCGCGCGGCGGAGCGGCTCGCGGGCACGCCCTGGACCACCAACAGCGACGTACCCGGGCACGAGTTGAGGACGAGACTGGTCGCGGCGCCCGGCGCCCTGGCGGCGGCCGAGCGCGACATGGAGCGGGGCGCCCTCACGGCCCGTGGCCTCGACCGGGTCCTGCGCGTGGCATGGACCGTGGCGGACCTGAGGGCCGCCGACCGCCCGGACGCCTCGGACGTGGCGGTGGCCCTGGAACTGCGGACGGGAGTCCAGCGCGGGGTCCCGGTGCAGGCGGGTGCCCGGTGAACGCCCCGACGGCCGAGGGCGAGCGGGAGCGGCTCGCCCGTGCCGCGCTGACCCGCGTCTTCGAGCCGGGGGACGAGCGCGGCGGCCGATGGCTCCGCGAGATCGGCCCGGTCGCTCTGATGAGCCGTCTCTCCGGGGCCGACGGAGTGGCGCAGGTGCTCAAGGGGATGACGGCGACGCGCCTCGCCGGATACCGGCTGCGGGCGTCGAGCGCCGACCCGGCGCGGGATCTCGCGGATGTGGCGGCGATCGGCGGGAGGTTCGTCTGTCCCGGCGACCGGGAGTGGCCGAGCCAGCTCGACGACCTGGGCGACGCGCGGCCGATCGGACTCTGGGTGCGCGGCAGGTCCGACCTGCGTCTGTGGGCGCTGCGCTCGGTCGCGCTGGTCGGCGCCCGGGCCTGCACGCCCTACGGGGCCCACATGGCGGCGACCCTCGCCTCGGGACTCGCCGAGCGGGGCTGGGTGGTCGTCTCCGGTGCGGCGTTCGGGGTGGACGGCGCCGCTCACCGAGGGGCGCTGGCGGCGGGCGGGGCGACGATGGCGGTCCTGGCCTGCGGGGTGGACGTGGCCTATCCCAGGGGACACGCCGGGCTGATCGGACGCATCGCGGAACAGGGGCTGGTCATGGGCGAACTGCCGCCGTCCGACCATCCGACGCGCACCCGGTTCATCCTCCGCAACAGGGTCATCGCGGCCCTCACGAGGGGCACCGTGGTGGTGGAGGCCGAATACCGCAGCGGTTCACTGGTCACCGCGAGGAACGCGCAGCGGCTGGGCCGCTTCACCATGGGGGTGCCGGGCCCCGCCACCAGTGGTCTCTCGGCCGGGGTCCACGAACTCCTGCGCGGCGAGGGCGTCCTGGTCACGGATGCCGCAGAGATCGCCGAGCTGGTCGGGGAGATCGGCGACCTCGCGCCTGCCAGAAGCGGCCCGGTCCTGCCCAGGGATCTGCTGGACGCAGCCACCGCGAGGGTCCTGGACGCACTGCCGGGCACGGGCGTGATGGACGGGCGCGACGTGGCCCGGAGCGCCGGGGCGTCGACGGACGAAGCCTTCGGGCGCTTGTACGAACTGCACTCACTGGGGTTCGTCGAACGCGAGGGCGACGGATGGCGGTTGACTCCGGGACGGACACGCAATGGGGACGCGCGGCGAGGCGGTACTTGACCCGGAGCATTCGGGTGAAAAGGTGATGCCGACGACCTCGGCCGTACCCGGCCGGGCCTTCGGGGACGGTGCGAGCGCCGACGGTTCCCGGTTCCGGCCCGGCCGGGTGGCGGAGGAACGGCGAGGGATGTGGAACGCAATCGCACCGCACGGTTCCCTTGTCCTGCGCGCACCGCAACACTTCAGTCACGCTACGCTCACGAGGATTCCGCCCCAGAGACACGTCCCAGCACTTCACAGCAGAACGGCTCAAGGCACCACATGCCCCAGCACACCTCCGGGTCTGACCGCGCGGCAGTACCACCGGCTGCGCGTGGCACTGTGCGCCCTCCCGCCCCCTCCTCGCTCGACGAGTTGTGGCGTTCGTACAAGACCACAGGTGACGAGAGGCTGCGGGAGCAGCTGATCCTGCACTACTCACCCCTGGTGAAGTACGTCGCCGGCCGGGTCAGTGTGGGGCTGCCGTCCAATGTGGAGCAGGCGGACTTCGTCTCGTCCGGCGTCTTCGGGCTGATCGACGCCATCGAGAAGTTCGACATCGAGCGGGCCATCAAGTTCGAGACGTACGCGATCACCAGGATCCGCGGCGCGATGATCGACGAACTCCGCGCGCTGGACTGGATTCCCCGGTCCGTGCGGCAGAAGGCGCGCAACGTCGAGCGCGCCTACGCCACGCTGGAGGCCCAGCTGCGGCGTACGCCCTCCGAGGCCGAGGTCGCCGCGGAGATGGGCGTCGCCCTGGAGGAACTGCACGCTGTTTTCAGCCAGTTGTCGCTCGCCAACGTGGTGGCCCTGGAGGAGCTGCTGCACGTCGGGGGTGAGGGCGGCGACAGGCTGAGCCTGATGGACACCCTCGAGGACACCGCGGCCGACAATCCGGTCGAGGTCGCCGAGGACCGCGAGCTCAGACGGCTGCTCGCCCGCGCCATCAACACGCTCCCCGAACGGGAGAAGACCGTCGTCACCCTCTACTACTACGAAGGCCTGACCCTCGCCGAGATCGGCAACGTCCTCGGGGTCACCGAGAGCAGGGTCAGTCAGATCCACACCAAGTCCGTGCTGCAGCTCCGGGCGAAACTGGCCGACGCCGGACGCTGAGCAGGACCGCTCCGGCCGGTCCGTCACGGACGCGGACCCCCTTCGAACTGATGCCGCCGTAGAGTGGTGAGGTGCCCAGGATTCGAGCGGCCTCCGTGGCCGAGCACCGGACCATGCAGCGCGGCGCCCTCCTGGACGCCGCACGCTCCTTGCTGTCCGAGGGCGGTACGGAGGCGCTGACCTTCCCCGCCCTCGCCGAGCGCACCGGCCTCGCCAGGTCCTCCGTCTACGAGTACTTCCGCTCCCGCGCGGCCGTGGTCGAGGAGCTCTGCGCCGTCGACTTCCCGGTGTGGGCCGCCGAGGTCGAGAACGCGATGGAACGGGCCGGTACACCCGAGGCGAAGATCGAGGCCTATGTGCGCCGCCAGCTCGACCTGGTCGGGGACCGCCGGCACCGCGCGGTCGTGGCGATCTCCGCGAGCGAACTGGACGCGGGGGCCCGGGAGAAGATCCGCGCCGCGCACGGCGGGCTGATCGCCATGATCGTCGAGGCGCTCGCCGACCTGGGCCACACCGAACCCCGGCTCGCGGCCATGCTGCTGCAGGGCTCGGTGGACGCCGCGGTGCGCCGGATCGAGCTGGGTGCGGCGGAGGAGCCGGGCATCGTCGCGGACACCGCCGTCGCCATGGTCCTGCGCGGCGTCCGGGGCTGAGCAGTCCCTCCGTCCGGTCCCGGGAGCGGTACGCCGAAGACCGGCAGCAGCCTGGAGGGCCCCCGCCGCAGCAGGGACGGGGGCAGCAGCGTCAGCGGATCCAGATAGACGTCGCCGCGCCGAAGGCCCCAGTGCAGGCATCCGGAGGCGCAGTGCGACCGTTCCGCCCCGACCACCCCCACCACCTGTCCCGCGGTCACCTCGTCACCCTCGGCGACCCGCGCCCGCACCGGCTCGTACGTGAAGCGCAGCGGCGGCTCCCCGCTCCCCGTCACGTCGACGGAGACCACTCCGCGCCCCGCCACCGGCCCCGCGAAGGCGACCAGGCCGGAGGCCGCCGCACGTACCGGCGTGCCCGGTGGGGCGGCGAGGTCCACCCCGCGGTGTCCGGGGCCGTACGGACCGGCGGG
>NZ_NEUF01000021.1 GCF_002910915.1 Streptomyces sp. SM10
CGCTTCGGCGGGAGCGGGGGGCAGGCCGGGGGCGAGGGCCGGGGCGACGACCACACCGGTGGTGCCGGGCGCCAGGTGGGCGGCGGCCACGCGTGCCACGTCCTCGGGCGTGGTGGCGCGCAGCCTGCGCTCGTAGCCGCGGAGCCAGCCGGGAGCCAGGCCGCTCGCCAGCACGCCGGTGAGGGTGGAGGCGGTACCCGAGCGCGAGGAGCAGGCCATCGCCATCGAGCCGACGGCGTAGTTGCACGCGCCGCGCAGTTCCTCCGCCGTGAAGCCACCCGCCGCGAGCCGTTCCAGCTCCTCCCGGATCAGGACCAGGGCGCGGGCGGCGCCGTCGTTGCGGACGTCGGCCTCGACGGTGAACGCGGCCGTCCGGCCGAGCGGGTCGAGGACCGCGCGCGGGGCGTACGCGAGCCCTTCGCGCTCCCGCAGCACGCGGGTCAGCCGACTGCCGAAATAGCCGCCGAGCATCAGGACGGCGAGCTGCAGGGCGGGGTAGTCCCGGTCGCCCCGGCCGGGGACGCGCCCACCGAGCCGGATCAGCGTCTGGGGGACGCCGGGCAGTACCAGGGTGACGGGTCCACGAG
>NZ_NEUF01000002.1 GCF_002910915.1 Streptomyces sp. SM10
CAGGGAGGCCGCGGCGGCGGAGAGTCGTACGGAGCTCGCCGCGGCCCGCGCCGCCGACGCGGCCGGAGCGGCCGAACAGTCCTACGAGGCCGAGCGCAGGGCCGCCGACTCGATCGCCGCCGACCACCGCCTCGCCGACCTGCTGGGGCTCCCGGCCGCGGCAGGAGCCGGTGTTCCGCGCCCCCGCCGGGGTGCGGCCGGTGAGGACGAGCCGGGCGACCGGGGGCAGGAGAGCGAGGCCGGCGACGCGCAGGCCCTCACGGCCGAGGAGTTCGACAACAGCGCCGACGAACTGCGCGGACTCCTCGACCAGGGCATCTCCGCCGCCGAGCGCAGGCTCTTCGACCTGCGCACGGCGGCCGCCGACGACTCCCGCATCCTCGGCGCCCTCGGAACCGGTGGGCTGCTCCCGCCGGGACCCGATGTGCTCGCCACCGTCGAGTACCTCGGGGAGCACGGCATCCCCGCCCTCCCCGGCTGGCGCTACCTCGCCCAGGCCGTCGACCCCGCCGACCACGCCGCCGTCCTGGCCGCGCGGCCCGAACTCGTCGACGGCGTCGTCATCACCGACCCGGACGCGCACACCCGCGCCCGCGGGGTCCTCGCCGCCGCCGCACTGCTGCCCCGGTCGGCCGTGGCCGTCGGTACCACCGCGGCCCTCCTCGCACCCGTACCGGCAGCCGCCGACGCCGACGGCGTGTTCCTCGTCCCGCCGAACCCGGCGATGCACGACGAACTCGCCGCCGACGAGGAGCGCCAGGCACTGAGGGCACGGGCCGCCGCACGCGACGAGGACATCCGGACGCTCGCCGCCCGGCTCACCGCGGACCGCTCGCTCGCCGCCCGCATCGGATCCTGGCGCGCCGACTGCCCGCCCGGCATGCTCGCCGAACTGGGCGCAGCCGCCCGGACCTCACGCGCCGCTGCG
>NZ_NEUF01000022.1 GCF_002910915.1 Streptomyces sp. SM10
ACGGCCGCCCGCGACGCGCACCGGTCGCGGCGCGACGCGCTGACCCGCACCGTGCGCGACCTGGGCGGTACGCCGGTGGCGGCGCACGCGGCGTACGCTCTGCCCTTCGCGGTGCGGGATCCGGCGTCCGCGATGAGGCTCGCCGCCGTGCTGGAGGACCGGGTCGCGGACGTGTACTCCGACCTCGTGAGGGCTGCCCGGGGGCCGCTGCGGCAGGACGCCGCGGGCGCGCTCCGGGAGACCGCGGTGCGTGCGGTGCGCTGGCGCGGCACCGGCGTAGCCTTTCCTGGGCTCGCCGAGAAGGCCGCCCCGCCGGACAACACGGCGGAGGCAGGCGCCACGGGTGACACGCACTGAGCACGCTCTGAAAGGGAACAAGGCACGTATGGGTTTCGAACCGCCGCAGCGTCTGGTGCGAGCGCTCGGCGAGACGTACGGGGACGCGGCCGCCGCCGAGTGGCTCGGGCGGCTCCCCGCACTCACCGACGACGCGCTGTCGGCGCACTCGGTCTCCCTGGACCGGGTGTGCGCCCCCGGCGGGCGCAGCAGCCTCGTCCTCCTGGTGCACCGCGCCGACGGCACGCCCGCCGTGCTGAAGGTGGCGCCGGCCGGTGCCGGGCCCGCGCTCGAGCGCGCGGCCCTCACGCACTGGAACGGCTGGGGCGCGGTCGAGCTCCTCACCGCTGCGGAGACCGCGCCTTCCGGGGACGCCCTGCTGCTGGAGCGGCTGCACCACGAGGTGTCCCTGCGGTCCCTGCCCGAGGCCAAGGCCCTGCTGGAGGCGGCCGGCATCGTACGGCGGCTCTGGGTGGAGCCGCCGGCCGGCCACGCCTTCGAGACCGTCGCGGAGCGCACGGCGGGGCAGGTGGAGCCCATGAGCGCCGCCGCCGCGCGGGACCCGGAGCTCGAACCCCTCGTCTCGGCCGCTCTCGCGGCCCGCGGGGAGCTGGTCCAGGACGCCCCCGAACTCCTCCTGCTGCACGGCAACTTCCGTCAGAGCAAGGTCCTGTCGGGCGAGCGTGCCCCCTGGCTCGCCGTCGGCCCGGAACCGCTGACCGGGGAGCGGGCCTACGACCTGGCGCGCCTGGTGCGTGACCGGGTGGAGGACCTGATCGCCTCGCCGGGCGGCGCGGCGACGGCCCGCCGCCGGGTCAGGAAGCTGGCCGACTCGCTGGAGGTCGACCAGGAGCGGCTGCGCGGCTGGACGCTCTTCAGGGCCGTCGAGTCCGGCACGCGCGCCCTGGCGGCGGGGCGCACGCAGGACGGCGAACTGTCGCTGGAGTTCGCGGGCTGGCTGTAGCCGGCACGCAAGCGCAGAGGGCCCCGCGCGGTGGCAGATTCGAGGGGCCCTCTGCCGTGTCCGGCGGGTCAGCCCTGCTCGGTGAGGCGGGCGATCGCCTCGTCGACGGTGAGCTCCTCGCGCTCGCCGGTACGGCGGTCCTTCAGCTCCAGGACGCCCTCGGCCGAACGGCGGCCCGCGACCAGGATCTTCGGGACGCCGATGAGCTCGGAGTCGGTGAACTTCACGCCCGGCGAGACCCCGGCGCGGTCGTCGACCAGGACGCGCAGGCCTGCGGCGTTCAGCTTCTCGGAGACGTCGAGGGCCAGCTCGGTCTGGAGTGCCTTGCCGGCGGCGACGACGTGCACGTCGGCCGGGGCGATCTCGCGGGGCCAGCACAGACCCTTGTCGTCGGCGGTCTGCTCGGCGAGGGCGGCCACCGCGCGCGAGACGCCGATGCCGTACGAGCCCATCGTGACGCGGACCGGCTTGCCCTGCTGGCCGAGGACGTCGAGCGAGAAGATGTCGGCGTACTTGCGGCCGAGCTGGAAGATGTGGCCGATCTCGATGGCACGGTCCACCTGGAGGCCGGTGCCGCACTCGGGGCAGGGGTCGCCCGCCTCGACGACGACGACGTCGAGGTGGTCGTCGACCTCGAAGTCGCGGCCCGCCACGACGTTCTTCGCGTGCGTGCCCTCCTTGTTGGCGCCGGTGATCCACGCGGTCCCGGCGGCGATGCGGGGGTCGGCGATGTAGCGGACCTTCTCCAGGCCCTGCGGGCCGACGTAGCCGCGCACCAGGTCGGGGCGGCCCACGAAGTCCTCGGCGGTGACGAGCTCGACGACGGCGGGGGCGAGGTGCTCGCCGAGCTTTCCGAGGTCGACCTCGCGGTCGCCGGGCACACCCACGGCCACGATCTCGCCGTCGACCTTGACCAGGAGGTTCTTCAGGGTCGCGGAGGCCGGGACGCCGAGGTGGGCGGCGAGGGTCTCGATGGTCGGGGTGTCGGGCGTGTCCAGCTCCTCGACGGGGCCGGTCGCGGAGGCGTCGGCGACGGTGGTGACCTTGTAGGTCACGGCCTCGGTGTTGGCCGCGTAGTCGCAGTTCGGGCAGTCGACGAAGGTGTCCTCGCCGGCGGGCGCGGGGGCGAGGAACTCCTCGGAGGCGGAGCCGCCCATGGCACCCGAGACGGCGGAGACGACGCGGTGGTCGAGGCCGAGCCGGTCGAAGATCCGGATGTAGGCGGCGCGGTGCAGCTGGTAGGCCTCGGCGAGGCCCTCGTCGGTGGTGTCGAAGGAGTACGAGTCCTTCATCTGGAATTCGCGGCCACGCAGCACACCGGCGCGGGGGCGGGCCTCGTCGCGGTACTTGGTCTGGATCTGGTACAGGATCACGGGCAGGTCCTTGTAGGACGAGCACATGTCCTTGACGACCTGGGTGAAGATCTCCTCGTGGGTCGGGCCGAGGAGGTAGTCGGCGCCCTTGCGGTCCTGGAGCCGGAACAGCAGGTCGCCGTACTCGTCGTACCGGCCGCTCGCCTCGTACGCCTCCTTGGGCAGGAGTGCGGGGAGGAGGACCTCCTGGCCGCCGATGGCGTCCATCTCCTCGCGCACGACGCGGGTGATGTTCTCCAGGACCTTCTTGCCCAGCGGCAGCCAGGACCAGATACCGGCCGCGGTGCGGCGTACGTAACCGGCGCGGACGAGGAGCTTGTGGTTGAGCGTCTCGGCGTCCGCCGGGTCGTCGCGCAGTGTCTTGATCATCAATCGGGACATGCGCTGGACCTGGGCCATGATGAACTCCTGCTCGCAAGGGTGGTGAGCCCGAGGTTAGCCGGGGGGCCCGTGCGGGCGGAAATCGATTCCCCTGACCGTCCGGGGCGGGCGCTCTCAGCCGCGGCGCAGCGGGAGGTCCGCACCCATCACCGCGTACGGCTTGGGCGCGCTCGGGAAGAGCACCTGCCGGGCCAGGTCCTGGTAGCCCAGGGCGCGGTAGAGGCCCCGGGCGGGGCTCTCGGTGTCGATCGCGGAGAGGATGGAACGGGGCAGGCCGGCGGCGTCCGTGATCGTGGTGATCAGGCTGCGGCCGATGCCTCGCTGCTGGAACTCCGGGTGGACGTGGAGTTCGGTGATCACGAACGATCCGTCGAGCCATTCCTCGGAACCGGTGGCCCGCAGGTACGGCTCGACGACCGTGGACCACCAGTGGGCCCGGTCGTTCGGCAGTCCGTAGACGAATCCGACGAGCCGGCCGTCGGCGGTGGTGGCTCCGAGGGCGCGGGCCTGCGGGTGGTCGAGATGCCGCAGCACGATGTGGCGGCGTACGTCGATCTCGTCCTGGGTGAGGCCGAAGGCGAGGGCCTGCACGGCGAGTGCCTCGTCGACGCGGGCGGCGAGGTCGAGCGGTCCGACCACGGTGTCGGGGGTCCCGGAGCCCCGGGGGGACGTGGGGGTTGCTGCTGCCATGCGGGAACCCTACTGGCCCCGCCGTCCGGTCAGAACAGCACGCTCATGAACGTGCCCGTCTCGCGGAAGCCGACGCGGCTGTAGGCCCTGCGCGCGGCGGTGTTGTAGTCGTTCACGTACAGGCTGACGACCGGTGCCACATCGCGGAGCGCGTGCTGCAGGACGGCCGCCATGCCCGTTTCGGAGAGACCGCGCCCACGGGCCTCGGGGGCGACCCAGACGCCCTGGATCTGGCAGGCGCGGGAGGTGGCCGCGCCGATCTCCGCCTTGAAGAGGACCCTGCCGTCCTCTATGCGCGCGAAGGACCGGCCGGTGGTGATCAGCTCGGCCACCCGCGCCTGGTAGAGGAGTCCGCCGTCCCCGGCCAGCGGGGAGATGCCGACCTCTTCGGTGAACATGGCCACGCAGGCCGGCATGAGGACGTCCATCTGCTCCTTGCCGACCCTGCGCACGAGCGGGTCGGCTGCCACCTCTGCCGAGGGGGCCTCGGTCACCATGAGCGGCTGGTTGGGCCGGACCTCGCGGGCGGGGCCCCAGCTCGGTTCGAGGAGGCGCCAGAGCTGGGCCGTGGGGCCGGCGGGGCCGACGATCGACGAGCAGCGGCGGCCCGCCCGCCTGGCCCGGTCGGCGAAGGCCCTGACCGCCTCGGGGGTGGCGCAGATCGGCACGAGGTTGGCCCCGGAGTAGCAGAGCGAGCGCAGCCGGCCGTCGGCGTACCAGCCCCACATCTCTCCGCCGAGCCGCCATGGATCGAGTCCGGCGACCTGGACGCGGGAGGTCACGAAGGCGTTCTCGACGGGGGCGCTCTCAAGGATGGCGAGCGCGGCGGGGAGCTCGCCGGGGTCGAGGACCCGGGTAGTGGTCTGCGTCAACACTGGGGCCTCACCAAACGGTCTACTGATGTCCGCACTGTACCCAACAAGGCCCTGGGGCGCCGCCCCGCAGGGGGAACGGCCGGTGGGCGGGGTGAGACACCTGTGCCCCGCAGGCGGGCCTGCGGGGCACGGTGGAGCGGGGTGGGGTCAGCCGGCGATCGAGACCTGGGGCTCACCCGAGGCGATGCCGTCCTTCTCCATCTGCTCCGCGATCTTCATGGCTTCCTCGATGAGGGTCTCCACGATCTTGGACTCCGGGACGGTCTTGATGACCTCGCCCTTCACGAAGATCTGGCCCTTGCCGTTGCCCGACGCCACGCCGAGGTCGGCCTCACGGGCCTCGCCCGGGCCGTTCACGACGCAGCCCATCACCGCGACCCGCAGCGGGACCTCCATGCCCTCCAGACCGGCGCTCACCTGGTCAGCGAGCTTGTACACGTCCACCTGGGCGCGCCCGCAGGACGGGCAGGACACGATCTCCAGCCGCCGCTGCTTGAGGTTCAGCGCCTCGAGGATCTGCAGACCGACCTTGACCTCCTCCGCGGGAGGAGCCGACAGCGAGACCCGGATCGTGTCGCCGATGCCCTCGGAGAGCAGCGCGCCGAAGGCGACCGCGGACTTGATCGTCCCCTGGAAGGCCGGACCGGCCTCCGTCACACCGAGGTGGAGCGGGTAGTCCGACTGTGCGGCCAGCTGACGGTAGGCGTTCACCATCACGACCGGGTCGTTGTGCTTCACCGAGATCTTGATGTCCCGGAAGCCGTGCTCCTCGAAGAGCGAGGCCTCCCACAGCGCCGACTCCACGAGCGCCTCGGGCGTCGCCTTGCCGTACTTCTTCAGCAGTCGCGCGTCCAGCGAGCCGGCGTTCACCCCGATGCGGATCGGGGTGCCCGCGTCGCCCGCGGCCTTCGCGATCTCCTTGACCTTGTCGTCGAACTGCTTGATGTTGCCCGGGTTCACCCGGACCGCCGCGCACCCGGCGTCGATCGCCGCGAACACGTACTTCGGCTGGAAGTGGATGTCGGCGATGACCGGGATCTGCGACTTACGCGCGATCGTGGCCAGCGCGTCCGCGTCGTCCTGGGTGGGGCACGCGACGCGCACGATCTGACAGCCCGAGGCCGTCAGCTCCGCGATCTGCTGCAGCGTGGCACCGATGTCCGACGTACGCGTCGTCGTCATCGACTGCACGGACACGGGCGCGTCCCCGCCGACCGCCACGGTGCCGACCTGGATCTGACGGCTGACCCGTCGTTCGGCGAGCTTGGTCGGAACGGCAGGCATTCCGAGAGAAATCGCAGTCATGCGCTGAGCATCCCCAAGGTGTGGATCAGTGTGGATCGAGGTACCGAGAACGGCGGACTCCAGGATTCGAGGTTACGGCACCGGAGCCGGACGGGACGCACCCGCGCAGTCAAACCGCCCATTGGTGGGCGGCCGGACACCACCTGTGTGGCCGGCCGCCACCCATGGGACAGGAGGGACGTCAGGTGATCTTCACCGGGTTCACGATGTCGGCGACCAGCACCAGCAGCGTGAAGCAGATGAAGATCCCCGCGACGACGTAGGCGACCGGCATGAGATTCGCCACGTCGAAGGGTCCGGGGTCGGGCCGCTTGAAGACCTTGGCCACGTTGCGGCGCAGGGCTTCCCAGAGCGCGCCCGCGATGTGACCGCCGTCCAGCGGGAGCAGGGGCAGCATGTTGAACAGGAACAGCGAGAGGTTGAAGCCGGCCAGGAGGAACAGCATCATCGCGATCTGGTTCTGGGCCGGGACGTCGAGGTTCATCACCTCGCCGCCGATCCTCGCCGCGCCGACCACGCCCACCGGGGAGTCGTCCGCGCGCTCGCCGTCGCCGAACGCCGCGTTCCACAGGTCGGGGATCTTGGACGGCAGAGCGATGATCGAGTCGACGCCGTTCTCGATCATGTCGCCCATGCGGACGACCGAGTCGCCGAAGGAGAGCGGGAGGATCTCGGTCTGTGCGGCGAAGCCGAGGTAGCCGGCGCTGACGTACTGGTCGGGGACGACCTCGCCGTCGGCGTCCTTCTTGGCCACGGCGTTCTTCTTCAGGACGGCGTTCAGGGTCTGTTCCTGGCCGTCGCGCTGCACGGTGATGGTGGCGGGGCCGATGGTCTGCCGGATCCTGTCCGACAGGGTGGCCCAGTCCTCGACCTTCCGGCCGTTGAAGGCGACGATCGTGTCGCCCTCCTGAAGCCCCGCGGCCTTGGCGGGCGAGACCGGGTCCGACTCCTTGCAGGTGTCGCGGTTCTCGCTCTGCGCGATCACGCACTGCTGGACACCCGCGACCTCGGTGGTCTGGGTCTGGAAGCCGAAGGTCATCGCCACGCCCATGAAGATCGCGACGGCGAGGACCAGGTTCATGAAGGGCCCGGCGAACATCACGATCACGCGCTTCCACGGCTTGCGCGTGTAGAAGAGGCGCGTCTCGTCGCCCGGCTCGAGCTCTTCGAAGGCGGCGGACCTGGCGTCCTCGATCATGCCGCGCCACGGTGAGGTGGAGCGCGCCTCGATCCGGCCGTCGGGTCCCGGGGGGAACATCCCGATCATGCGGATGTAACCGCCCGCGGGGATGGCCTTGATCCCGTACTCGGTGTCGCCCTTCTTGCGCGACCAGACCGTCGGGCCGAAGCCGACCATGTACTGCGGGACCCGGATCCCGAACAGCTTGGCCGTCGACAGGTGGCCCAGCTCGTGCCAGGCGATCGAGAACAGCAGACCCACGGCGAAGATGGCGATCCCGAGGACCGTCATCAGGATCATCGTCATGCTCATGCGTGCGCCTCCGCTGTCGCTGCCGCCGAGAGTTCGCGGGCCCGGGAGCGGGCCCATGTCTCCGCTTCGAGGACGTCCGCGACCGTCAGTGAAGTTCCCGTGGCGGGGGTGCCGTGCTCGGCCACCACCGCCGTGACCGTGTCCATGATGCCGTTGAAGGGGAGCCGTCCTGCCAGGAACGCGTCCACACACTCCTCGTTGGCCGCGTTGAACACCGCGGGGGCCGTGCCGCCCAGGGTGCCCACGCGCCGGGCGAGGCCGACGGACGGGAAGGCCTCGGTGTCGAGCGGGAAGAACTCCCAGCTGGAGGCCTTCGTCCAGTCGAAGGCGGGGGCCGCGTCCGGGACCCGCTCGGGCCAGCCGAGGCCGATGGCGATGGGCCCTCCCATGTCGGGCGGGGTCGCCTGGGCCAGGGTGGAGCCGTCGGTGAACTCCACCATCGAGTGCACGTACGACTGGGGGTGGACGACGACCTCGATGCGGTCGAACGGGACGTCGTAGAGGAGGTGCGCCTCGATGACCTCCAGGCCCTTGTTGACCAGGGTCGCCGAGTTGACCGTGATGACCGGGCCCATGGCCCAGGTCGGATGGGCCAGGGCCTGCTCCCGGGTCACACCGGCCAGTTCGGCGCGCGTACGGCCGCGGAACGGTCCGCCGGACGCCGTCACGACCAGCTTGCGCACGTCGGCGCGCGTCCCGGCGGCGAGCGCCTGGAAGAGCGCGGCGTGCTCGGAGTCGACCGGGATGATCTGCCCCGGGGCCGCCAGCGCCTTCACCAGGGGGCCTCCGACGATCAGCGACTCCTTGTTGGCCAGGGCGAGGGTGCGGCCCGCCTTCAGCGCGGCGAGGGTCGGTGCGAGGCCGATCGATCCGGTGATGCCGTTCAGCACGGTGTGGCAGTCGCTCGCGGCGAGCTCCGTGGCGGCGTCGGGACCGGCCAGGACCTCCGGGAGCGGCTCCCCCGCGCCGTACTCCTCGCGCAGGGCCTCGGTGAGCGCCGGCACCTTCTCCGCGTCGGCGACCGCGACCGTCCGGACGCGCAGCCGGCGTGCCTGCTCGGCGAGGAGGCGGACCCTGCCTCCCGCGGCGGAGAGCGCGGTGACGCGGAAACGGGCGGGGTTGCGCAGGACCAGGTCGATGGCCTGGGTGCCGATGGACCCGGTGGAGCCGAGGATCACCAGATCCCGGCGGCCTTCCGCTGCGTCGAAGAGACGATGCGGATCGGCGAGGGGTGCGGGGCTGTCGCTCATGCCCCCCATTGTTGCCGCATCCGCTGCGCACACTGACAGGGCGTCCCCGTCAGCGGGTGTCTCAGCCCTGCCCTGCACGGAATTTCTTCCACTGGGCGGCGATGACGTCCTCCGGGACCCCGCCGATGTCCTCGGTGCCCAGGATCTCCGCGCGGAAGGCGAGCGTGGTGGATCCGGACCTCAGGACGGTGAGGTACTCGTAGAGCTTCAGCTTCCCCTTCACGTCGAGGACCGTGAAGCGGTAGGCCTTCGCCTCGTCGGCCTCGTCCGCGAGGGCGGGCAGCTCGGCGGTCTCGACCTTCTCGTAGGTGGCGCGGGCGACGGCCCGTTCCTCCGTGAGACCGCCGGCGCAGTCCCGGCCCGCCTTCTCCAGCGATGCCATGACCTTCGCGGCCTCGCCACCGGCGTACGAGCGCAGGGTCACGTCGACGGTGACGCCGAGCATCTCCTCGGGCTTGTCGGCCTTGCGCTGCACCTGGGCGACGGGCGCGTGGCCGCTGACGTCCCCGGCGAGGCTGACGAGCGGCTGGCAGACGGCCGGGTCGGCGGAGTAGGCGTCGCCGAGAGGCCCGTCCAGGGCGTACTCGGAGACGGTGAGGTCGCCGGCCCGCTCCCCGTCGGTGAGGGCCACGGCGGTGAGCTGTGCCTCGGTGAGCGCGCCCGTCGGCGTCCTCGTGGCCGCCGGGCCCGGGGCGCCGGGGCTGCTCCCGGCTCCGCCCCTGGCGTTGTCGTCGTGGCCACCGCATCCGGTGAGGCCCGTGAGGGCCAGCACCGCGCATCCCACGGCCGCGGCGACCCGCCGGCCGCCCGCCCCGTACACCCCGAACATCCCTGCCCCTGTCTCCCGTTGACGATCCGGGACCGGTGTCCGGTCGCGGCCGAGGCTCGATTGTGCGGCATCCGGGTCAGAAACGTGTATCGAGGCCGAACTTCTCCCTCAGCCACCGCATGTCCGCCCCACCGCGCTCGGCGGGTTCGTACCCCTGGTGGAAGAGGGCCTGCTGCTCGGCGGAGAGGCAGCGCACCGTGGTCGTGCCGAGGGTGCCGGTGACGCAGCAGGCGGCGGGGTGGCAAAACGGCTCGGCGGGGTCCAGGGACTGCTGGACGGCCGAGCCGTCGGCGGCGAACTCCAGCGGGTGCAGGTCGATCTCGGCTCCGGAGGGGTGGCTGAGCACGAAGCGTGCGGGACGCCAGTTCAGGGTCTCGGTGTATCCGGCCGCCTCCAGGGCCGCCACGACCGCGGGCTCCTGCTCCCGGACGTGCGGCAGGTGGAGGTCGCGGTGCTCGCGGGTCTCTCGCCGAGCAGGGCGTCGATGCCCCGTCCTCCGGCGATCACCACGTCGGCTCCGGCTTCGCGCAGCAGGGCCAGGACGGCCAGGACGTCGTTCCGGGACATCACGCGGGCGACCGTAGTCCGCCCCGCGCCGGAGCGCACCGTCATTTCCGGGCGGCGCCGCTCTCCACGAACGCGGCGAACTCCTCGTGGAACCGGGGGAAGGTCTTCCGTACGCAGCCGGGGTCGTCGTAGCTCATGCCGGGTGCGCGCAGTCCGGCGACGGCGAACGACATCACGATGCGGTGGTCGCCGTGGGTGACGATCTCGGTGGGGCGCGGGGTGCCGGGGTGGATCTCGATCCAGTCGGGCCCGGTGTGCACGGTGATCCCCATGGCGCGCAGGTTCTCCGCGCAGGCCTCCAGCCGGTCGCACTCCTTCACCCGGGTGTTGGCGACGTCCTCGATCCGTACGGGCGAGGAGGCGAAGGGGGCGATCGCGGCGAGGGTCGGCATCGTGTCGGAGATGTCGCGCATGTTGACGGTCAGCCCGGAGAGCCGGCCGGAGGAGCTGACGGTGGTGGAGTCCGCGGTGGTGCGGACGTCGGCGCCCATCCGGCGCAGCACGTCGGTGAAGCGCAGGTCGCCCTGGAGCGCGCCGGTGCCGAGGCCGGGGACGGTGACCTCGCGGCCGGTGAGGGCCGCCGCGGCGAAGAAGTAGCTCGCGGTGGAGGCGTCGGGTTCGACGGCGTACGTGGTGGCGCGGTAGCCGCCGGGAGGGACGGTGAAGGTGTTCCCCTCCCGGGCGACCTCGACACCGAAGCTGCGCATCATCGCGAGGGTGATCTCGATGTACGGCGCCGAGACCAGCTCGGTGACGTCGATCCGGAGACCCTCGGCGGTCAGCGGGCCGAGCATGAGCAGGGCGGTGAGGTACTGCGAGGACTCCCCCGCGTCCAGGGTCAGTTCGCCGCCCTTGACACCCGACGCCTCGATGGTCAGCGGGTGGTGGCCTTCCGCTCCTTCGTGGCGCAGGTCGACGCCGAGGGTGCGCAGGGCCTCGGTGAGCGGCGCGAGGGGACGGCGGCGCATCTGTGCGGAGGCGTCGAAGCGGTACGTGCCGGAGGCCGCGGCCGCGGCCAGCGTCGGCAGGAAGCGTGCGGTGGTGGCACCGTCGCGGCAGTGGACCTCGGCGTCCCCGGCGGCGGGCCCCGAGGGGCGCCCCTCGATGTGCCAGCGGTCCGGCTCGCGCCGCACCCCGTATCCGAGGCGGGTCAGGCCCTCGGTGAACCCCTCGGTGTCGTCCGAGTGGAGGGGCCGCAGGAGGGTGGTGGTGCCGTCCGCCGCCGCGGCCAGGAACAGGGCGCGGGCGGTGACGGACTTGGAGCCGGGGATGTCGATGACGGTCACGGGCGTCCATCTTGCCCTGCGCCGCACCTGCCCGCGGGAAGCGTCCGGGCAGTGGACGCGTCCCGCGGGGGCGCCGGGTTCAGCGGACGGTTCGGTGGACGTCGTCCCCGGTCGCCGGGCCGGGGGTGGCGTCCGCGATCCAGGGGCCGTCGCCGCTGGGGTCCAGCACGCCTTCCTCCAGCCAGGTGTAGGTGCCGGAGAGGACGCCGTCGACGACGCGCCGGTCGATGTCGTCGGTGTTGGACCAGAGCCGGTTGAAAAGCTCCTCCACCCGGATGCGGGACTGCCGGCAGAAGACGTCGGCGAGCTGGTACGCCTCGCGGCCGTGGTCGTCGTTCGCCCGCAGGTGTTCGGCCCGGACACACGCCGCGCTCATCGCGAAGAGTTCGGCGCCGATGTCGACGATCCGGCCGAGGAAGCCCTGCTTGGTCTCCATGCGGCCCTGCCAGCGGGACATCGCGTAGAAGGTGGAGCGGGCCAGCTTGCGGGCCGAGCGCTCGACGTACCGCAGGTGCGCGGAGAGGTCGGGGTGCCCGGGGACGCGGAACTCGCCGTAGGCGCTGGGCAGCTGGCCGGGCCCGCTGACCAGCTTGGGGAGCCAGCGGGCGTAGAACCCGGCGGCGTTGGCGCCCGCCCTCGCCTTGTCGGAGAGCGGCTTGTCGGGGTCGATGATGTCGCCGGCGACCTTGAGGTGGGCGTCGACGGCCTCCCGGGCGATCAGCAGGTGCATGATCTCCGTGGAGCCCTCGAAGATCCGGTTGATCCGCATGTCGCGGAGCATCTGCTCGGCGGGGACGGCGCGTTCGCCGCGGGCGGCGAGCGAGGCGGCGGTCTCGAAGCCGCGTCCGCCCCGGATCTGGACGAGCTCGTCGGAGATCAGCCAGCCCATCTCGGAGCCGTACAGCTTGGCGAGCGCGGCCTCGATGCGGATGTCGTTGCGGCTCTCGTCGGCCATCTGCGAGGAGAGGTCGACGACCGCCTCGAGGGCGAAGGTGGTGGCGGCGATGAAGGAGATCTTCGCGCCGACCGCCTCGTGCCGGGCGACCGCCCTGCCCCACTGCTCGCGGACCGCCGACCACTCGCGGGCGATCTTCAGGGACCACTTCCCGACGCCGACGCACATGGCGGGCAGGGAGAGGCGGCCGGTGTTGAGCGTGGTGAGGGCGATCTTGAGACCGGCGCCCTCGGGACCGATGCGGTTGGCCGCGGGGACCCGGACCTGGTGGAAGCGGGTCACGCCGTTCTCGATGCCGCGCAGGCCCATGAAGGCGTTGCGGTGCTCCACGGTGATGCCCGGGGAGTCGGCCTCGACGACGAAGGCGGTGATGCCGCCCTTGTGGCCCTCGGACTCGGGGACCCGGGCCATGACGACGAGCAGGTCCGCGACGACCCCGTTGGTCGTCCAGAGCTTCACGCCGTCCAGGACGTAGTCGTCCCCGTCCGGTACGGCCGCCGTGGCGAGCCGGGCCGGGTCGGAGCCGACGTCGGGTTCGGTGAGGAGGAAGGCGGAGATGTCCGTCCGCGCGAGGCGGGGCAGGAACGTGTCCTTCTGCTCCTGGGTGCCGAACATCTTCAGCGGCTGCGGTACGCCGATGGACTGGTGGGCGGAGAGCAGTGCGCCGATCGAGGGGTTCGCCGAACCGGCCAGCGCGAGCGCCTTGTTGTAGTAGACCTGGGTCAGCCCGAGGCCGCCGTACTTGGTCTCGATCTTCATGCCGAGGGCGCCGAGTTCCTTGAGGCCGTTGATCACCTCGTCGGGGATCCTGGCCTCGCGCTCGATGAGGGCGCCGTCGACCCGCGTCTCGCAGAACTCGCGCAGCCGGGCGAGGAAGGCCTCGCCGCGCCGTACGTCGTCCGGGGCCGGCTGGGGGTGGGGGTGGATCAGGTCCAGCCGGAAACGTCCGAGGAAGAGTTCCTTCGCGAAGCTCGGCTTGCGCCAGTCCTGCTCGCGGGCGGCCTCGGCCACCTGCCGTGCTTCGCGCTCGGTGACTTTGGGGGCCTGGGGGATGTCGGATGGGGCGGACATGAGGAGCTCACCTCGCCGCGAGTCGGGATATGGGTCGGGCCGTACGCGTGCCGATCGGTGTCACTTGTCCGTATCTACCCGATCCGCGCCTCCCCCACCACCGTGCGGTGGACCCACGGGCCTACGGAAACCGGCCTGAGCCCCCGCACAGCGGGCTCAGGCCGGTTCGTTCCGCGGTTCCGTTACAGGGCCAGGCCGGTGAGGACGAGGACCCGCTCGTAGGTGTAGTCGTCCATGGCGTAGCGCACGCCCTCGCGGCCCACTCCGGACTGCTTGGCGCCGCCGTAGGGCATCTGGTCGGCGCGGTAGGAGGGAACGTCGCCGATGATCACGCCGCCCACCTCCAGGGCGCGGTGGGCACGGAAGGCGGTCTGCAGGTCGTGGGTGAAGACGCCCGCCTGGAGCCCGTATCTGGAAGCGTTGACGGCGGCGAAGGCCTCGGCCTCGCCCTCCGTCTTCTGGATGTGCAGGACCGGGCCGAAGATCTCCTCGTCGGCGATCGTCGTGCTGTCCGGGACGTCGGTGAGGACCGTCGGTCCGTAGGTGGCACCGTCGCGCTTGCCGCCGGTCAGCAGCGTGGCGCCGGCCGTGACGGCCTCGCCGACCCAGGACTCGACCCGGCGGGCGGCGTCCTCGCTGACCAGCGGGCCGACGTCGGTGGCCGCGTCGGAGGGGTCACCGGTCACGAGGGCCTCGACGGCGGCGACGATCTTCGGGACGAGCCGGTCGTACACGGTGGCGTCGGCGATGACCCGCTGCACGGAGATGCAGGACTGGCCGCCCTGGTAGTTGGAGAAGGTCGCGATGCGCGTCGCGGCCCAGTCCAGGTCGGCCTCGGAGGCGTAGTCGCCGAGCACCACGGCCGCGCCGTTGCCGCCGAGTTCCAGGGTGCAGTGCTTGCGGGGCACCGACTCCATGATCGCGTAGCCGACCGGTCCGGACCCGGTGAAGGAGATGACCGGCAGCCGCTCGTCCTGGACGAGGGCGGGCATCTTGTCGTTGGGCACGGTCAGCACGGACCAGGAGCCGGCCGGGAGGTCCGTCTCGGCCAGCAGCTCGCCGAGGACGAGGGAGGAGATCGGGGTGGCCGGGGCCGGCTTGAGGATGATCGGCGCACCGACGGCGATGGCCGGGGCGACCTTGTGGGCGCTCAGGTTGAGCGGGAAGTTGAAGGGCGCGATACCGAGGACCGGGCCGCGCGGGAAGCGCCGGGTCAGTCCGAGACGGCCGGTGCCGCCGGCGTCGGTGTCCAGCCGCTGGGCGTCGCCGCCGTTGAACCGGCGGGCCTCCTCGGCGGCGAACCGGAAGACGGAGACGGCACGGCCGACCTCGCCCCGGGCCCACTTGATGGGCTTGCCGTTCTCGGCGGAGATCAGCTGGGCGATCTCCTCGGTGCGCTCGGTGAGACGGCGTACGACGTGGTCGAGCGCGGCGACCCGTACGTGCGCGGGGGTCGCGGCGAACTCCTCGCGCACCGCGTACGCGGCGGCGACGGCCTCCTCGACCTGGGCGTCGGTCGGCACGGCGACCGTGCCGACGAGCCGGCCGTCGTACGGGTTGGTGACGTCGAAGCTGTCCTCGCCGGTGGCCTGGCGGCCGGCCAGCCAGAAGGCGTGGGTGGAAGTCATGGCGGTTCCGGCCCTTCGGGGGTGGTGAACACGATCGCCGGGCACCGTGAGGGCGCCCTTCGGCCCCACCGTAGGGCGATCCGGCACGGATCAGGTTTGTCCTGTGTGGAGTGGAACACCCGCCCGGTGCGCCGGTTTGTCGTAGCGGGGGGGTTACTGCGTCCCCGCCGAGGCGGCCGACGCCTTGAGGGCCAGCCACAGCTCCATCCGGACGTCCGGGTCGTCCAGGGAGCGGCCCAGGATCTCCTCGACCCGGCGCATCCGGTAGCGCAGGGTGTGGCGGTGGACGCCCAGGTCTGCGGCGGCCGCGTCCCACTGGCCGTGCCGGGAGAGCCACGCCCGCAGGGAGGCGACCAGATCGCCGCGGCCCTTCGCGTCGTGCTCCTGCAGCGGCCGCAGCATCCCGTCGGCGAAGGCCCGTACGGCGTCGTCGGCGAGGAGCGGCAGGACGGAGCCCGCGGCGAGTTCCTCGTGCTCGACCAGGGCTCTGCCCCGGCGGCGGGCGACCGAGAGGGCCTGTTCGGCCTGCTTGTAGGCGGCGGAGACGGCGATCGGCCCGGAGGGGGCGGACATGCCGACCACCACCTCGGCCTCGTCGGCGCCGGACTCGCGCACCGGCCGGTCGTCCGCGGTGCGCGCGTGGTCCGCGCAGGCCTCGACCGCTGCTCCGCCGTCCACGGCCAGGACCACGAGGCGTTCGCCCTCGGGCACCATCAGCAGGGTCTCGCCGGACCGGGAGGCGGCGGCCTCCATCGTCTCGGCGAGCAGCTCCGTCGCGGAGGGGGCCGGGGCCTCCGCGATCAGGAGCCGGAAGGGGGCGTCGAGCAGCCCTCCGTACAGGTCTCCGGCGACGGCCCGGGCGTGGTCGGACTCCCCCGCGAGCAGCATGCGCAGGACCGCCGCGCCGAGGCGCTGCTCCGCGCCCTGGAGCGCCCGGGAGCGGGCGGTGGTCAGCGTCAGCAGGGCGACGGCGGAGTGCACCGCGTAACGCTCGGCCGTGCCGAGCGCCGCCCCCGTGCCCACGGCCAGCGCCCCTCGGTTCCGGCGGCCGGTACCGAGCGACTGGAGCTCGACCCGGTCGTCGCCCTCGCTGTCGCCGACGACGGCGCTGGCCGGCGCCGGGCGTTCCCGCAGCCGCTCCACGTCGGGGGTCAGGCGGGCCGCGCGGCGCGCCGCCCAGTCGGGCGCGGCGGCGACGACGGCACCCGAGGAGTCGTACAGCGCGGCCCAGCCGTCGACGTGCGCGGCGAGGCGGGTGAGCAGCTCGGCGGGACCGTCCCCGGCGACCGCGGCCCGGGTCAGCTCCCGCTGGGCCTCGAAGCCGGCCGTGACGGACCTGTACTGATCGGCGGCGATCGCCGCGGACACCGCCTTGCTGATGGCGAGGAAGGGGGTGCGTCTGGGCACTTCGAGGAGCGGCAGCCCCGCCTCTTCGGCGGCGCCCACGAGCGCCGCCGGAATCTCCTCGTAGGTGACGCCGACGCCGAAGCCGATGCCCGCGACCCCCGCGGCGGCCAGCCTCTGGACGTAGCGGAGCATCGTCCCCGGGTCCCGGGCGTCGAGGTTCGTGGCGGTGACGAGGAGCAGCTCACCGCCGTCCATGTACGGCACCGGGTCGGCGAGCTCGCTGGCGTGTGCCCAGCGCACGGGTGTGGAGAGCCGGTCGGCGCCCGCCCGGACGGTGAGCTTGAGCGCCGAGTGCTGGACGAGCGAGGCGAGAGTGGGAGGCATGGGACCGCCGGACCTCTGGGAGTCGATGGCGCCGTCCGTCCGGACGGCTCGAATGCGCCGCCCCGTACAGACGGCCGCACTCGATTCTGCCAGGGCGGCAGAGTCCCCGTAACCTCCCGCTCAGCCGCCCAGCTCGACCAGGAGCGGGGGTGCGTGCTCGCCGTCCACGGTCGTCAGTGAGAGGACCGCGTGACCGGCGGGCAGCTGGTAGGCGAGCTCCGACGCGGACCAGCGCTCCCGCTCGACCCGTCGTACGGTCACGGCGTCCCTGGTCACGGCCTTGCCGGTGACGAGCTTGCGCAGCCCGTGCAGGGCGCGGGTGAACGGCTGGTCGGCGAAGACCGCGTGCTGGGCGACCTCGCGGGTCTCCACCCACTCCTTGCCCCACACCTCGGCGAAGCGCTTGCCGTCCCAGGTGGTGACGCCGCTGAACGCCATGCAGCAGCCGACCGCGCCGAGCAGGCCGGTGTGCAGCCCTTCGGGGACGTCGTCGACGGTGCGCAGGGTGAGGACCGCTCCCGCGTTGACCGAGCGCAGCCGCCGGACGCCCCGGACGGTCTCCGCGGTGACCGTGTGCGTGGCGTCGTCCAGGACCAGGCAGACGAAGAGCGACCGGTCGGCGCGGGCTGCGGCGATCGCCGTGAACTGGGCGAGGACGAGCCGGGTGAGCAGCCGCGACGCCTCGGCGTGCGCCCGTTCCGGCAGATCGATCCTGACCCGGAGCGGCAGGTGCTCCAGGGAGCGCAGCGAGAACGGCCGGGCCTCCTCGCCGGTGGTGAAGAAGGGCGCGAAGGCGGGCCGGTCGAGCAGCGCGATGCGGTCGGCGAGGACGGGTCCGGGGTCGCCGGCGCCGCCCTTCTGCCGGGTGCGGGCCTCCAGCTCGCGCAGCATGGCCTGATGGCCGCCCGCCGCGAGCGCCTCCCGCAGCGCGTCGACGGCGGCGAGGTCCCCGTCCAGGAGCTCCCGGAGCGCGGGCACCCCGGGGAAGTGCCCGTGGACCGCGCGGTAGGGGCCGAGCAGCTGGGCGAGGACGGTGGCGGCACGGCGGCTGTCGAGGTGGGTGACGTCGCCGACGAGTCCCTCGGCGAGCACGCTCGCGGCCTCGTCGGGGTCGGTCGTCCCGCCGTACAGGTCGAAGTCGTGCACGGAGGCCGGGTCGCCGATCCGCACCACGACGTCGAACGCGTCGTCCGGTCCGAGCTCTCCTCCTGCGCCCCCGACGGCGAGGACGGCCGCCCGGCCCGCGAGCGCCTGCAGGGCGAGCGACTCGACGACCGGCCGCACCAGCCGCGCGGACTTGCCGGCCCCGGGCGGGCCCACGGCCAGCAGCGAGGTGCCCAGCAGCGCGGGTTCCAGGGCGATGCCCGAGCCCCGGCGGGCGT
>NZ_NEUF01000023.1 GCF_002910915.1 Streptomyces sp. SM10
ATCACGGTCCGCACGGTGCTGGTCTGCGACGACGGCCGTGCGCGCCACCACCGGTTCGGGAGCAGCCACCGGTCCGGGCGCCGCCACCGGTTCCGGAAGAGGTTCCGCCGCCGTCGGCTCCGACACGGGCGGTATCGCCGGCACCGGCCGCTCAGCGGTGACGGGTTCCCGCACCGGCTCCCGCACGGCGGCCCGCTTCCGCATCCCCCGCATGGGCGGGATGCGCGGGACCGCCGGTGGCGCGGGCATGGCCGGCAGCCCCGTCCGCTCCTCCTCGCCGACGAAGGACTCACCCGCGAAGGACTCACCGACGAACGGCTCGCCGACGAGGGCCGGCAGGTCCGGGACCTGGCGTGCCAGCGCGTCGGTCACGGCGTCGCGGTAGCGCGGGTGCAGGACCGTGATCGTGCCGCTGCCCCGGTCCGCCCATCCGATCGCGGTGCCGTCCGGCAGATTCACGTAGAGCCGGTCGTGCCCGAAGAGCTGCCACGACGTGACCTTGAGATCCTGCATCGTTCCCCCTCTGTTCACTCCTCCGGCATCCTTGCTCCCCCAGCCTGTACGGCGGTCCGGCCCCCGCACAGGGCGCAGAGCGGGCGCGCGGAGTCGGGGCGACGGCGTTCCGGAGCAGCCCGGGCCCGGCGTGCCCCGGACCGGACTGCTCCGGCGCCCCGCTCAGGCCAGGGGGAGGCCCGGCGCCGGATAGGCGTCCATCATCGTCCGCACGTCCTCCCGGACCTTGGAAACGGTCGCTTCATCACCTGTACGAGCGGCGTCGACCACGAGATCGATCCACTGCGCGACCGCTCCCATCTCGGAGGCGGGGATGGCCCGGGACGTCAGGGCAGGGGTTCCGATGCGGATGCCGGACGGGTCGAAGGGCTTGCGGGGGTCGTACGGGACGGTGTTGTGATTGACGACGATCCCGGCCCGGTCGAGCGCCTTGGCCGCGACCTTCCCGGAGACGCCCTTTCCCGTGAGGTCGGCGAGCAGCAGGTGGTTGTCCGTACCGCCGGACACGAGGTCGAAGCCCCGTGCCGCCAGTTCCTCGCCCAGCGCCCGGGCGTTGGCGACGACCTGGTGGGCGTACGCGGCGAAGTCCGGCCCCGCCGCCTCCTTGAGCGCGACCGCGATGGCGGCGGTCGTCTGGTTGTGCGGGCCTCCCTGGAGCCCGGGGAAGACGGCGCGGTCGACGGCCCTGGCGTGCTCGGCCCGGGTCAGCAGCATCGCGCCGCGCGGCCCGCGCAGGGTCTTGTGGGTGGTGGTGGACACCACGTCGGCGTACGGGGCGGGCGAGGGATGCGCTCCCCCGGCAATGAGCCCGGCGATGTGGGCGACGTCGGCCACCAGCACGGCTCCCACCTCACGGGCGATCTCGGCGAACCCGGCGAAGTCGATCACCCGGGGGACGGCGGTGCCCCCGCAGAAGATCAGCTTGGGCCGTTCGGCGCGGGCGAGGTCGCGCACCTCGTCCAGGTCGATGCGGCCGGTGTCGCGGCGTACCCCGTAGCGCACGCCCCGGAACCACGTGCCGGTGGCGGAGACACCCCAGCCGTGGGTGAGGTGCCCGCCCATCGGCAGCGACATCCCGAGGACGGTGTCGCCGGGCTGCAGGAACGCCATGTAGACGGCGAGGTTCGCGGGGGAGCCGGAATACGGCTGGACATTGGCGTGGTCCATCCGGAACAGCGCCCTGGCCCGCTCGACGGCGAGGGTCTCCACCTGGTCGATGACCTGCTGGCCCTCGTAGTACCGCTTCCCGGGGTAACCCTCGGAGTACTTGTTCTGCAGGACGGTCCCGGAGGCCTCCAGAACGGCGGAGGACACGTAGTTCTCACTGGGGATCAGGCGCAGGGTGTCCGCCTGGAGCCGCTCCTCGGCGTTCACCAGAGCTGCGAGCTCAGGATCGGTGGCGGCGAGAGCGGGACGGCGGTCATCGGCATGCTGTACGGCCACGGGGTTCCTCCCGGGTCGGTCGCACGGGGGCGACGTGGACCCGGATGCCCAGGCGGACGGCCCTCCGGCGATGACGCCCCGGGCACGCCCGGAGTGTGCCGCTCCCTCGTGGTCGATTCCACGGAGCACCCTGCCGGGTACACGCCAGTCGCGGCACTCCGCAGCCTACGGTGCGGCGGGCCGACAGGAGACCCGAACCGCTCCGGTCAGGCCGAGGTGCGCTTCCGTGCCCCCGGGGCGGTCTTCTTCGCCGCCGTCTTCTTCGCCGCCGTCTTCTTCGCCGCCGTCTTCTTGGCGGGCGTCTTCCTGGCCGGAGCGTCCTTCTGCGCGGCCCTCTTCCCGGCGCCCTCCTTCACGGTCGACTTGGCGGCCTTCTTCGCGGCCTTCTTCGCGCCGTCGCCGCTCCCGCCGGACCGTGGCGTACGGCCCTTGATCGGGTGGACGTCGGCGTCCTTGCCGTCCGCCTCGTCTCCCCCGTCCGCCTTGCCACCCCCGTCCCCCTTCGCCTCCTCGGCGGCCCGCACGCTGCTCTCCAGCGCCGCCATCAGGTCGATCACCTGGCCGCCGGGCTCCTCGGTCTCCTCCTCCGCGACGGGTTCACCGGCGGCCTTCGCCGCGACGAGCTCCTCGATCGCCTCGCGGTACTCGTCGTGGAGGGTGTCCAGGTCGGCGTCGCCGAGGGTGTTCATCAGCGCGTCGGCCAGATCCAGCTCGGCGTCGCGGACCTTGACGCCCGCATCCGGGGCGACGTCCTCGGGCGCCCGGATCTCGTCCGGCCAGAGCAGGCCGTGCATCGCGATGACCTCGTCGACCACGCGCAGCATGCCGAGCCGTTCGCGCCCCCGGATCGCGTACTTCGCGACGGCGACCTTGCCGCTGCGCCGCAGTGCCTCGCGCAGCAGGGCGTACGGCTTGGCGGCGGGGACCCCGTTGGCGGAGAGGTAGTACGCAGAGTCCAGCTGGAGCGGGTCGATCGCCGAGGCCGGCACGAAACCCTCGATCTCGATGGTCTTGGCGGTGGGGAGAGGGAGCGAGGCGAGGTCCTCGTCGGTCACGGGGATCACCGTGCCGTCGGCGTCCTCGTACGCCTTCACGGTCTCGGAGGCGGGGATCTCCTCCTCGTCCAGCTCACAGACCTTGCGATAGCGGATCCGGCCGCCGTCGGCGAGGTGGATCTGGCGGAAGGAGATCGCGTGGTTCTCCGTGGCGTTCATCAGCTTGACCGGGATGCTGACCAGACCGAAGGAGATGGAGCCATTCCAGATGGACCTCACCGTTCACCCCTTACGCCCGCCATGACCGCATACATGCGATTTCATGTGATTCTTATCGTATGACGCCGATCACGGAGGTGGAGGGGCGGCGCCTGGCGCTCAGCAATCTCGACAAGGTGCTGTACCCGGCCACCGGCACGACCAAGGGCGAGGTGCTGCACTACTACGCGGCCACGGCGGCGGGGGCGATGCTGCCGCACCTGCACGACCGGCCGCTGTCCTTCCTCCGGTACCCGGACGGCCCGGAGGGGCTGCGCTTCTTCACGAAGAATCCACCGCCCGGTACGCCCGACTGGGTGCGGACGGCACCGGTCCCCCGCAGCGACGATCCCGGCGCCCGCCAGGTGCTCGCGCAGGACCTGCCGTCACTGATGTGGGCGGCGAACCTGGTGGTGGAGTTCCACACCCACCAGTGGTCCCAGGGCTCCCCCGCCGTAGCCGACCGGATGGTGTTCGACCTGGACCCCGGGCCGCCTGCGGGCGTCGTCGAGTGCTGCGCGGTCGCCCTCTGGCTGCGGGAGCGGCTGGCCGAGGACGGGCTGTCCTCGTACGGGAAGACCTCCGGCTCCAAGGGGCTGCACCTCCTCGTCCCCCTGGAGCCCACCCCCTCCGAGGAGGTGACCGCCTACGCGAAGAAGCTGGCGGTCCAGGCTCAGGGCGCGCTCCCGGAGCTGGCCGTGCACCGGATGACGCGCGCGCTGCGCCCGGGGAAGGTGTTCGTGGATTTCAGCCAGAACGCCGCGGCGAAGACCACCGCGGCCCCGTACACCCTGCGGGCGAAGGGCAGCCCGACCGTGTCCGCGCCGGTCACCTGGGAGGAGATCGAGGCGTGCGGGACGCCGGACGACCTGCTCTTCCTCGCGGGCGACATGGCGGCGCGGCTGGAGCGGCACGGCGATCTGCTCGCTCCCCTGACCGATCCCGGGCAGGCCCGGCCGCTGCCGGGCGGCTGAGCCCAGCCGCGGGGGCAGCGCGCTCACAGCACCTTCACAGCGCCGCGCGGTCCCCTGAGGAAAGGCCGCAACTGGAGGGTGGAGCGCCCTGTGCGTGGTGCACACTCTGCGCAGACGCTGCTTCGCGGAGACGTTCTTCCGCCGTGTCCGGGGAGCGGAAGGAAGACACGGGGAGGGCGTGGCGTGTTCACGGGGATCGACGAGGTCGAGTGGGCCTCGATGAAGCATGCCTACGGACCGGCCGACGACGTGCCGGCACTCCTGCACGGACTCGCCTCCGCCGATCCGGCGGAGCGGGAGAGCGCGCTCGACGGGATGTACGGCGCGGTCCACCACCAGGGAAACGTGTACGCCTGCACGCTCGCCTGCATCCCCTTCCTCTTCGAGCTGGCCGTCGACCCGGGCATAGGCGACCGGGGCGGTGTCGTCGAGCTGCTCACCAGCATCGGCGGCATCGACCTCGACGAGGACGAGGAGGACGGGCTCGACGAGCTGGACGAGGACGAGATCGAGGGCGTCGCCAACTACGCGATGGCCGCGGCCGCCGTGTCCGCCGGCTCGGCGGTCTTCCTCGAACTCGTCGCCGACGAGGATCCGGGGGTACGGCTCGCCGCCCCGCTGGCACTGGCCACGCTGCACACCCGGCCGGGCACGGTGCTCGCGCTGCTGCGGGAGCGACTGCCCGTGGAGGCGGACGACGAGGTGCGCCTCGCCCTCGTCGAGGCCGCCGGGCGGATCGCCCTGCGACACCGGGCACTGGCGGGGCGGGCCACGGACTGGCTGAGCCGGCTGGCCGCCGAGGCGTATCCGCCCGGACTGCGGCTCGCAGCCCTCGCGCAGCTCGCCCGGTGCGCCCCCGGCGCCCTCCCGGGCGATGTCGTGCCGGTGGTCTCCGGCCTGCTGCGGGAGCTGCGCTCCGGGCCCGCCCGTCCGGAACCCCCCGCCGCGCAGCCGCCGGGCGGCGAGGAGGCTGCGGCGGACCGGGCGACCGCTCCGACGTTGGTGGGGCAGTTGCGCGAGCTGTCCGCCGAGGGGCCGGCCGGGCGCACCACCCCGTGGGCCGCCGACCTGCTGCGGACCCTGCACGTGGGCCTGGACGACCGCGTGGCGGACCGTACGGCGCTGCTGGCCGACCAGCTCCGCAGCCCCGATCCCCGGCAGCGCATCGACGCCGTACGCATGAGCAGCGGGCTGATGCGGGCCTGGCGCGGGAACCACGAGGACCTGGTGCGGCTGGTCGGCGTGCAGCTGGCGGATCCGGAGCACCGGCTGGCCGAGGCCGCCTCGTACGCGCTGGAGGACCTGTTCCACCTGGCGGCTCCCGCCGGCGACGCCCTGGCCGCGCGGGTCGCGGCGGACCCCGGGGCGTGGGTGAAGGAGTGGGCGAGCGGACCTCCGGGGCTCGGCTCGTCGGTGAAGGCGCTGGCCGGGCTGGGAGACGCGCGGGTGCTGCCCGCCTTGGCGGCGGCGCTGGAGCGGCCGGAGGTGCCGCACGACGTGGGCTTCGCCATCAGGTGCCTGGGCGATGCGGCCGCCCCGCTCGCCGGGGTGCTGTGCCGCAGGCTCGGCGAGGTCGGGCTGGACGAGAGTCTGTACGACCGGGCGAAGCCGCTGCTCGCCGGGGTGACGGCGCTGCGCGCGGGCGAGGCCGCGCCGGAGGTGCTGCGGGTGCTGCGGGGAGCGCCGGAGTACCGGGGCGAGTGGCTGCGTACGGCGGCACTGCGGGCGCTGGGCTCGTTCGGGCCGGCCGCCCACTGCGCGGTTCCCGAGCTCCGGCACCTGATGGGGCGGCCGGGGACCGCTGTGGCGACCGAGGCGGCCGAGGCGCTCTGGGCGGTCACCGGGGACGCCGAGACGGTGCTGCCGGTGCTGGCCGAGGGGCTGCGGGCCGAGCAGATGCGCGACTGCCGGGCGGCGGTGAGCGCGCTGGGTGCTCTGGGACCGCGCGCCGGGGCGGTGGTGCCGCGGCTGCGGGCGCTGCTGGCGCACGAGGAGCTGTGGCTCCGGGTCGAGGCGGCGAGCGCCCTGTGGGAGATCACCGGGCGGGCCGCCGACCTGGTGCCGGTGCTCCTGTCGGCATGGGAGAAGAACTGCCACGTCAGGGTCCGGGTCGCGGAATGTCTGGCGCGGATGGGCCCCGACGGTGCAGGCTCGGACGCGATACGGGTGCTGCGCGCCGAGCTCCTGTCCGTACGCCGCCACAAGGCGATGGACGGCGGATCCGGCAGCCACGACACTTATGAGGACGAGAAGCTGCTGGCGCTCTGCCGGCGGGCGCTTCCGGAAGACACGGGGAAGGGAACCACATCATGATCATTTTCGGTACGCGAGGCTATCTCTACCAACTGGCGGTCCTGACGATGGTGTGCGGCTGGTGCGGGAATCCCGCCGCGCACACCCTGCGCAAGAGGGTCACCAAGTTCACGCTGTTCTTCGTCCCGCTGTTCCCCTTCTCCACGAAGTACGCGACGCAGTGCACCTTCTGCGGCGGGGAGCGGCAGATACCCAGGGAGCAGGCCGATCAGCTGCTGGCGCAGGCCCAGGGCGGCCAGGACGGCAATCCGTACGCTGCCGCCCAGCAGCAGCCCGGCTACGCGCCCCCCGGCGGCCGGAACCCCTACCAGAGCTGATTCCTCCCGGTCGCGCCCGCCGAGGAGTGCCACGAAGCTGACATAAGGGAAATAGCACCCGCCTCTTGCTACGTTGCGGGGCATGACCGCAACGACGGCGGAGGCACGCCCGCCCGAGCTACGCCTGCCCAAGCGGCGCGGGGTCGAGCTCTCGCTCCTGATCGGGGCCGTGCTCATCTCCGTCTACGGATACGCCGCCGTCGGCCTCGCCCGGAACAACGCCGTACCCCCCGACGTCGCCGGCTACGGGGCCGGTCTCGGTATCCTCGCGCTGCTCGCCCACCTCGCGGTCCGCTTCCGCGCGCCGTTCGCCGATCCGCTGCTCCTGCCCATCGCCGTCCTGCTCAACGGCGTGGGCCTGGTGCTGATCTACCGGCTCGACCTGGAGACCCCGAGCGACCGGGCCGCGACGACACAGCTGATCTGGTCCACGCTCGGGGTCGCCTTCTTCATCGCCGTCGTCGTCCTGCTACGCGATCACCGGGTGCTCCAGCGCTACGCCTACCTCTCGGTGGCCGCGGCGCTGGTGCTGATGATCGTGCCGATCTTCTTCCCGGCGGTGAACGGGGCGAAGATCTGGATCCGGATCGGCGGACTCTCCTTCCAGCCGGGGGAGTTCGCGAAGATCCTGCTCGCCGTCTTCTTCGCCGCGTACCTCGCCGCGAACCGCAACGCACTCGCGTACACCGGCCGCAGGATCTGGAAGCTGCAGTTCCCCACCGGCCGGGTGCTCGGTCCCATCGTCGCGATCTGGCTGCTCAGCGTCGGTGTCCTCGTCCTGGAGCGGGACCTCGGCACCTCACTGCTCTTCTTCGGCCTCTTCGTGATCCTGCTCTACGTGGCCACCGGGCGGACCGGGTGGATCGCCGTCGGGCTGCTGCTCGCCGCCGCGGGAGCCTTCGTCGTCGGCTCGTTCGAACCCCATGTGCACAGCAGGGTCGAGGACTGGCTGGACCCGTACGCCTCCATCGACGCGGGCCAGGGACCGGGGCAGCTCGCCCAGTCGCTCTTCGCTTTCGCCGCGGGCGGCATGCTGGGCACCGGCCTCGGGCTCGGCCACTCCATCCTCATCGGCTTCGCCGCCAAGTCCGACTTCATCCTGGCGACCGCCGGCGAGGAGCTCGGACTGGCGGGGCTCACCGCGATCTTCCTGCTGTACGCCCTGCTGGTGGCCCGAGGTTTCCGTGCGGGGCTGGCACTCCGGGACCCCTTCGGGAGGCTGCTGTCGATCGGCCTGGCCTCGATCCTGGCGCTCCAGGTCTTCGTGATCGCGGGCGGGGTGATGGGGCTGATCCCGCTGACCGGCATGGCCATGCCGTTCCTCGCCCAGGGGGGTTCCTCCGTCGTCACCAACTGGATCATCGTGGCGCTGCTCATCCGGGTGAGCGACGTGGCCCGCACACCCGGCCCCGACACCACGACCGTGCCGGCCGCGGAGGAATCGTGATCCGCTACATCCGGCACGCCGCCGGCTTCTGCCTGCTCCTGCTCCTCGCCCTGCTCGCGAACGCCGGGCGCGTCCAGCTCTTCGAGGCCGACGAGCTCAACTCGAACTCCGCCAACCGCCGCACCACCATCGACCGTTACGACCAGCCGCGCGGGAACATCCTGGTCGGCGACGAGCCCGTCACGGGCTCGAAGGACACCGGCGAGCAGCTCGCGTACGAGCGCACCTACCGGCACGGTCCTCTGTACGCGCCGGTGACGGGCTACGCCTCGCAGACGTACGGCACCACGCTGCTGGAGAACGCCGAGGACGGCGTCCTCTCCGGAAGCGCTCCGGTCCTGGCCCCGCTCCCGCTGTGGGGCGACCTCACCCGCAGCCGGCAGCCAGGCGGCGATGTCGTCACCACCATCGAGGACTCGATGCAACGCGCGGCGTACGAGGGCCTGGACGGCCGGCGTGGCGCGGTCGCCGCGCTCGACCCGGCCACCGGCCGGATCCTGGCGCTGGTCTCCTCCCCCTCCTACGACCCCGAGGTCCTCTCCGGGACCGGGTCGCGGGTGACCGACGCGTGGGACCGGCTCAACCGTGCGCCGAGCCGGCCGATGCTCAACCGGGCCATCCGGCAGACGTATCCACCCGGTTCGGCCTTCAAGATCGTGACGGCGGCGGCAGCGCTGGACGCCGGCGTGGTCACCGACCCGGACGCGGACACCGACACTCCCTCGCCCTACGTCCTGCCGGGGACCTCGACCGTGCTGCCCAACGAGGCGAAGGGCTGCGAGAAGGCGTCCCTGGCGGAGGCGATCCGGGTCTCCTGCAACACGGTGATGGCCCATCTCGGCGTCCAGGTGGGACTGGACGGGATGCTGGAGGCGGTGGGCGGCTTCGGCTTCAACGACAACGACCTGAAGATCCCCTCCCGGGTGGCCCGCAGCAATTTCGACGGGGACATGAGCGACGACCAGCTCGCCCAGTCCTCCATCGGCCAGTTCGACACGGCGGCGACGCCGCTCCAGATGGCGATGGTCGCCTCGGCGGTGGCGAACGGCGGTGAGCTGATGCGTCCGCGCCTGGTGGACCGGGTGACCACGGAGGACGGGGACACGGTCCGGCAGCAGGGCGACGACTCGTACCACCGGGCGATGAACCCCACGACGGCCCAGCAGCTCCAGCGGATGATGGTCGACGTGGTGGAGAACGGCACCGGCGCGAACGCGGCGATCGACGGGGTGACGGTCGGCGGCAAGACGGGCACCGCCCAGCACGGGATCGACAACTCGGGCACGCCGTACGCCTGGTTCATCGCCTGGGCGCAGGCGCCGGACTCCGGCCGCCCGGCGGTGGCCGTCGCCGTGGTCGTGGAGGACGCGGCGGCCGACCGGGCGGACGTCAGCGGGGGCGGCAACGCGGCCCCGATCGCGCGGGCGGTGATGGAGGCGGCGCTGGAGGACTGAGCCGGGCGCCGGGGCCCCGCGCGCTTCCGTGCACCCGGCACCGGCTCGGGGTGCGTTCCGGGGCCGTGACGCCCGGCTCGGGGTGCCGTTCCGCGGGCCCGGCGCCCGGTTCGGGGGCCCGCTCCGTGGGCCGGGGGCAGGAGACTGGTCCCATGACAGAGGCTCTCGAAGCGTCCCTCGCCCGGATCGACCGGCTCGATCCGGAACTGTGCGCGTTCACGGAGGTCTGGCACGAGGAGGCGCGGGCCCGGGCGGGCGCCGCGTCCCGTCTCCCGCTCACCGGGCTGCCGTTCGCCGTGAAGGGCCCCGGGGGCATCCGCTCGTACGCCGCCCGCCGGCTGATCGCCGCGGGCGGGATCCCGGTCGGTGCGACCTCGGTCCCCGGTCCGGGCACGGCGTGGCAGACCTGGGGGCAGGGTGCGCACGGCCGTACGGTCAATCCCTGGCGCCCCGACCGGACTCCGGGCGGCTCCTCGGCCGGCTCGGCGGTGGCGGTCGCGGCCGGCATGGTGGAGGTGGCGACGGGCAGCGACGGCGCCGGTTCGGTGCGGATCCCGGCGGCGTGGTGCGGGGTGTTCGGCATGAGGACGACGGCGGGGCTGCTCCCCTCCCCCGACCGTACGGGCCTCGCGTCCCCCGGCCTGCTGGCGAGCTCGGCCGGGCGCGCGGAGGCCTGCCTGAGCCATCTCCTGGACGGATACGTGCCGCGCCCCGCGCGGCTCCCCGTTCCGGCCGTCTACAGCCCGGACCTCGGCTTCGCCCGCGTCGCCCCCGAGGTCGCGGAGGTGACACGGGCCGCGGTCGGCCGGCTGGTGGAGGCGGGGGCGGTACGCCTGGTGCCGGGCTCCTGCGAACTGCTCGACCCGGCGGATGCCTGGCTCGCGGTGCGCGCGGGGGCTCCGACGCCGGCCACGGAGCGGCTCCGCGCCGCCAACGACCGCGCGCTCGACGCCCTTTTCGCCCGTACGCCCCTGCTGCTCACACCGGTCACCCCCAACCGGCCGCACGGCCACGAGGGGCCGGGCGACGTCTACTCCACCGCGCTCACCTGGGCGTTCAACCTCAGCGGCCATCCGGCGGCGAGCCTGCCCGCCGGGTTCACCGCGGACGGCTGCCCGGCCGGTCTCCAGCTGGTGACCGGCCGGGGCCAGGATGCCGAACTGCTCGGCACGGCCCGCGCGCTGGAGCGTCACCTGCCCAGGTCTCAGCCGATGGGCTGACGTATCTCCGCCCGGACCTTCAGCGTCTCCACGGCCGCCTGCTCCAGGTCGATGTCCGTGTACTGCACGACCTGGCACTCGGCCACGGCGCCGGACCCGTCGGGCCTGAACTCCGTCGCCGGTACGACGACCGTGCCCCCGTCCGACTCTGCGGCCCCCTCCAGGATCTTGGTCCGCGCGAGAGCGGGGCTCGCCAGCCTCCCGTACATGCCGGAGAGCACCAGGACGCCACCGTCGTCCTTCGACGTGTACTGCGCGACGGCCGCCTTCGGGTGCCGGCGCGGTGTCGTCGGTCCAGTGCCACACGGCCTCGTCCGCACTGCACCGGCACGTACATCCGTTTCTCCGGCGACGGACGCCACGCGCCACCGGCCGCTCACCCCGGTGTGCCGCCCTCGGCTATCGCGTCGGCCACCTCGGCGACCCGCGCCTGTTCCTCCACCGCGAAGCGGTCGCGGTCCAACTGCTCGGCGATCTCCTCGTCCTGGGCCATCAGCAGGTCCAGGTTCGAGCTGCCCAGCTCGAACACGCCCATGTCGACGTAGGCCTTCTGCAGCCGTTCGCCCCAGAGGCCGATGTCCTTGACGCAGGGGACGATCCGGCTGAACAGGAGCTTGCGGAAGAGCTGGAGGTACTCGGAGTGCTCGGAGAGGTCCTTGGCCTCCTGCTTGCCGATGCCGAAGTTCTCCAGGACCTCGACGCCGCTGAGCCGGTCGCGCATCAGGGAGCAGCCCTCGATGACGAACTCCTCGCGCTCGCGCAGTTCGGCGTCGCTCAGCTGCTTGTAGTAGTCGCGCAGCGCCATCCGCCCGAAGGCCACGTGCCGCGCCTCGTCCTGCATGACGTAGGCGAGGATCTGCTTGGGCAGCGGCTTGGTCGTGGTGTCGCGGATCATACCGAAGGCGGCGAGTGCCAGCCCCTCGATGAGGACCTGCATGCCGAGGTAGGGCATGTCCCAGCGGGAGTCGCGCAGGGTGTCGCCGAGCAGCCCCTGGAGGTTGTCGTTGATCGGATAGAGCATCCCGACCTTCTCGTGCAGGAAGCGGCCGTAGATCTCCGCGTGCCGCGCCTCGTCCATCGTCTGGGTGGCGGAGTAGAACTTCGCGTCCAGGTCGGGGACCGACTCCACGATCCGGGCGGCGCAGACCATGGCGCCCTGCTCACCGTGCAGGAACTGGCTGAACTGCCAGGAGGTGTAGTGCTTGCGCAGCTCACCGCGGTCCCGCTCGGTCATCTTCGCCCAGTGCGGGGTGCCGTGGAGCGTGAGGGCCTCGTCCGGGGTGCCGAGCGGGTCGGCGGGATCGACCTCCAGGCTCCAGTCGATGCGCTTGTTGCCGTCCCACTGCTTGTCCTTGCCCTTCTGGTAGAGGGCGAGGAGGCGTTCGCGGCCGTCGTCGTAGTCCCAGCTGAACCGGGCCGCGCCCGTGGCGGGGACCTGCCACGTCGGTGCGGCGGGGGCGGTGGTGTAGAGGTCGTGTGTCGACACGGACAGCTCCTTCGCCTGGCGAGGATCGTGCATTCCGTGGTGCTGACGTCAGTTGGCAGGTTCACACGTTGGTAGACACGCGGTCAACAAGTCGCGCACAGGGGATTGACTGCCTTGCTGACAGGCAGTCTCATAATCCTTGAGCGCAATCCTGACCACCGGTAACCCCTCTGCGAGGTGCCTTCAGCCATGACGACAGTGACCGACGAGGACATCCAGGCGCTGCGTGATGCGCTCGGTCCGCTCAAGGACCGCGAGCAGGTCGCCGCGCGCCTGCTCGAAGCCTCGGCCAAACACTCCTTCGATCCGGACACCGAGCTGGACTGGGACTCGGCCGTCGAGGACGGCAAGTGGTTCTGGCCCCCGGAGCTGGTCTCCCTCTACGACACCCCGATGTGGCGGAAGATGTCGCAGGACCAGCGGATGGAACTGGCCCGGCACGAGGCCGCGTCGCTGGCCTCGCTGGGGATCTGGTTCGAGATCATCCTGATGCAGCTCCTCGTCCGCCACATCTACGACAAGTCCGTGACCAGCAAGCACGTCCGCTACGCCCTCACGGAGATCGCCGACGAGTGCCGGCACTCCATGATGTTCGCCCGCATGATCGAGTGGGGCGGGGCGCCCAGCTATCCCGTCCCCCGGCGCTACCACAACCTGGCGCGGGTGCTGAAGACCATCTCCACCACCCCCGGTTCCTTCGCCGCGACCCTGCTCGGCGAGGAGATCCTGGACTGGATGCAGCGCCTCACCTTCCCCGACGAGCGGGTCCAGTCACTCGTACGCGGAGTGACCCGCATCCACGTCGTCGAGGAGGCCAGGCACGTGCGCTACGCACGCGAGGAGCTGCGCCGCCAGATGGTCACCGCTCCCCACTGGGAGCGCCGGCTGACCCGCATCAACTGCGGGGAGGCGGCGCGCGTCTTCTCCGTCTGCTTCGTCAATCCGCAGGTCTACGACAACGTCGGACTGGACCGCCACGAAGCCGTCGCGCAGGTGAAGGCGAGCGGCCACCGGGCGGAGGTCATGCAGACGGGAGCCAAGCGGCTCACGGACTTCTTCGACGACATCGGCGTGCTCAACGGAGTGGGGCGCAGGCTGTGGAAGAGCTCGGGTCTGCTGGCCTGAGGCCGCCTCCCGTGAGCCGGACGGCCTTAGGCTTCTGGGTATGACCTCCGCACCCGCAGCACCGCCGGCCCGCGCGTACCGACGGCTCGGTGTCGAGGAGCGCCGCGCCCAACTGCTGGGCGCGGCGCTCACGCTCTTCGCCCACCGGGCACCGGACGACGTGTCGATCGACGAGGTGGCGGCCGCCGCCGGGGTCTCCCGACCTCTGGTCTACCGCTACTTCCCCGGCGGCAGGCAGCAGTTGTACGAGGCAGCTCTGGGGTCGGCCGCCGAGCAGCTGACGCTCTGCTTCGCGGAGCCCTCCGTCGGCCCGCCCACCGAGCGCGTGAGCCGTGTCCTTGACCGCTACCTCGGCTTCGTCGACCAGCACGACGCCGGCTTCAGCGCGCTGCTGCGCGGCGGGAGCGTGGCCGAGACCTCGCGGACGTCCACGATCGTCGACGGTGTACGCCGCTCGGCGGCCGAGCAGATCCTGCTCCACCTCGGCCGGGGCGGCGGCCCCGGCCAGGAACCCGCGGGGCCGCGCCTGCGGATGATGGTGCGCACCTGGATCGCGGCCGTGGAGGCGGCGTCCCTGATCTGGCTGGACGAGGAGAAGCAGCCGGAGGCCTCCGACCTCCGGAGCTGGCTGGTCGACCATCTGATGGCCCTGCTGGCAGTCACCGCCGGCTCGGACGAGGAGACGGAAGCCGTGGTGGCGGAGCTGCTGGACCAGGAGACCGCCGAGGGCCCGGCCGGGCGGCTGGCGACACTGATCGTTCCGGTGGCCGGCCGTGCCGCGCACCTGCTGCCGCCGGGCTGAGGTCTCCTGGGTCAGACTGGCACCGTGAAAAGCGAGAACACGTCCTTCCGCGGCGGCCCGCTGGACGGCCGGGTGCTGCCCGTCCTGCTCGGGCCGACCGGCCATCCGCCCAAGTGGTACGAGGTCCCGGTCCCGGACGCCGACGGCGGCCCCGCCACCGTGTACGCGTACCGGCGCGCGCCCGCCGGCTACTCGAAGCGGCTGGGACTCCAGCGCGGCTGGGTGTACGAGTTCGCCCCCGAGGGGCGTGAGCCCTTCAGGCCCAAGTGGCCTTGGGGCAAGCCCCGCAGCGGGTCCTGAGCCGCTCCCGCACCCGCGCCCGTAAGATCGGCGGTCAGGTGCCGAGGGCACGGTCACAAGGGGGGTGCGCCATGGAGGCGCTGCGTCAGGAAGATCCACGTCACTTCGGCCCGTACACCGCGCTGGCCCGCCTCCGCGAGAGCGCGAGCGCCGTGCACTACCTGGCCCGGGGCGTGGACGGCGACGACCTCGTCGTGGTGACCGCCGCCCGGCCCTCCCTCGCCTCCGCACCCGTCTTCCGGCGGCGCTTCCTGTCCGAGGCCCGGACCGCCGAGCGACTGGCCGGCGGCTGGGTACAGCCCCAGCTCACCGCGCCCGAGGACGACGCCCTGTGGACCGCGGCGGCCTACGTGCCCGCGCTGACGCTCGCCGAGGCGATCGGTCTCGCCGGTCCGCTGCCCGAGCGTGCCGTGCGGATACTGGGCGCGGGCCTGGCGGAGACCCTCTCCCGCGTCCATGCCACCGGAGCCGTGCTCCAGGGGCTGGCGCCGCAGACGGTGCTGCTGGCCGAGGACGGCCCCCTGCTCACCGCGTTCGGCCCGCTCGGTGCGGCCGCCTCCGCCGAGACGCGGGAGAGCGGGCAGCTGTCCGTACGGCTGGGCTACCTCACCCCCGAACAGGTGGAGGGCAAGGAGGCGGGCCCCGCGTCCGACCTGTTCGTCCTGGGCCTGCTGCTGGCGTACGCGGCGACCGGCACGACTCCGCTCGCCGACGGACCCGCCGACGAGGCGGCGGAGCGCATCGCGCACGGTTCGGCCGAACTGGGGTCCGTGCCGGATGAGTTGCGCGCGCTGATCGCGAGCTGTCTGGCGAAGGACCCGGACGACCGGCCCGGCGCGGGATCGGTGGCGGCGGAGCTGGCCCTGGAGGGCGCGGCGGGCCTCGCCAAGGGCGGCTGGCTCCCCGGGCCGCTCCCGGCGGCGGTGAACGACCAAGCGGCGCGGGCAGGGGCGCTTGAGCCTTCGGTCGACCCGGCCGACCCGGTCCAGGACCCGGCCGACCCGGTCCAGGACCCGGCGGACCCGGTCCAGGACACGGCCGACCCGGTCCAGGACCCGGCGGACCCGGTCCGGGACGCGGTGCCTGCGACCGGCGGGACCCCTGCCGTCCCGGTGCAGGACGGCAGGGCGCTCACGAGCAGTGCACCCCCGGGCGGGGCATCCCCGAACGGGGCCGCGGGCAACGGGGACATCGGCGAGGACAGCCGGACGACCCGCTTCCTGGGAACCGCGGTACGCGCACCGCAGTCCGACCAGGTGACGGCCCAGCTCGCCCTCCCCCGGGAAGCCACCGGCTCGGCGCCCCCGCGCCCACCGGCAGCCGCCCTGCCACCCGCACCCTCACCGGCGCCGGCACCCGCACCCGCACCCGCACAGCCGTACCCGTACGCCTACCCGGCCGCCGGGCCGCAGGGCTCCCCCGCGCCCGCTCCTCTCGCTCTGCCCGCGGCCCTGCCCACCGCCGTGCCGCCCGTCCCGCCGCGCTCCGCGTCCGCACCGGCGACCAGTCGGCGTGCGCTGCTCACCACGATCGCGGCGGGTGCGGCCGGACTGGTCCTCGGCGGAACGGCGGTGGCCGCCCTCGGGCCGGACGAACCCGCCGCCGACGACAAGCGGTCCGCCGGAGAGCCGGCGCCGGGTCCCACCGTCCCCGGCCGGGCGCCGGATCCCCGGTGGATCCACACCCTCCCGGCCGCCTCGCCCGCCCCGCTCACCGCGGGAATCTGGCAGGACAAGCTGCTGGTGCTGACGGACACGGCCGGGGCGACCGCCGTCGACCTGCGAACCGGCCGGAAGGTCTGGGAACGTGCCGACGCCGCCGGCGCCCAGACCGTCCTGGCGGCGGGTGACGACCTCTGCCTCCTGGCGAGCCCCACCGAATTCCTCTGGCTGTCGCCGAAGGACGGGCGGATCGCACACCGGGTGCGCTTCGTGGACCAGTTCACCGGCGTCCCGAACATGAAGGTGGCCCCGCTCACCGGGCTGTCCGGGTCCGTCCTCTGGTTCACCGGCTCCCACACCGTCACCGTGAAGGCGCCGAAGCCGAAGAAGGGCAAGAAGCCCGGCAAGGACACCCAGGCCGTCAAGGCGTACTTCTTCGCGTACGACGTCGTGCGGCGCGAGGAGCTGTGGCGCGTCCCCGTCCCGGCGGGCCGGGCACCCGGCACCCCCGCCTACCGGCTGATCGCCGCCCGGGAAGCCGACCTCGTCGTACGCCAGGTCGCCGACACGCTCACCCCCGCCGATGCCGCGGCGGCCAAGGGCAAGGCGTCCTTCCGGTGCTTCGACCGCGCGACGGGAAAGCAGCTGTGGAACCGGCGGTTCGGCTCGGTCTCACCGGCGGCCTCGGCGGTCGGGGACGAGGAGGGACTGCTGTACGGCGCGGTGGGCGACGATCTGCAGGCATTCGAGACGGGCACCGAGAAGCCGGTCTGGACGCTCAACGGAACGGCGTCGTCCGTCTTCGGTACCCCCCTCCCGGCGGGGACGGTGCTCCACACCACGAACCGCAATCAGGAGGTCGGCGCCGTCGAGTCGGCCACCGGGAAGCCGCTGTGGCGACGGTCCACCGAGGCACCTCGCGGCGGCTACGCGCCCGCCATCACGCTCAGCGACGGCGGGAAGACCCTGCTCGCCGCGGACGGCTCACAGGTGACCGCGTTCGCCGCGGCGGACGGGCGCCGCCTGTGGAAGTTCCAGGACATCGGGGTCCAGGACCCGAAGGGCGCCGCGGTCACCGGATGGTACCGAGTGCTGGCGGCGGGGGGATCCGCGATCGTCCAGCGGGAACGGGCCGTCTACGCCTTCCCCGTCGAGTGACCTCTCCGGGGACCGGCGTCCGCCGTTCGGGGCACACCCGCGGGTGGCACGCCGGTGCGGTCCTTGCATCACCCCGGACCGAGTGACCGGATGGACGAGATCCGACCACTTGTGGGGTAGTCCGATTAATCGGCACCGCTCCTGACACCGGAGGTGATGCCGTGCCGGGCAGAGTCGCACGCGCCCTCTGTACGGCGGCGCTGGCCGCGGTCGTCGCCGCCTCCCCCGCCGTCGCCGAGCCGACCGGCCCCGGCCCCGGCGCATCGGGACCGGACGAACCGGCTCCCTCCGCGACCGAGGGCGCGGCAACGCCCCCCGCCGCCGGACCGGCGCCGCAGAGCGTGGCCGGGCTGCTGAAGCAGCTGCAGACGCTCTACCAGAAGGCCGAGGAGGCCGGCGAGCTCTACAACGGCACCGAAGTGGAGCTGAGGAAACGCGCGGCCGAAGCCGGAAGGCTACGGGCCGAGCTCGCCAGGGCCCGGACGGCGCTGACGTCGGGCCGCAGGGACGCCGGGCGGCTGGCGCGTGACCAGTACCAGGGGAACACCGGCTTCTCCGTCTATCTGCGCCTGCTGCTCGCCGAGGACCCGGCGCGCGCCCTGGAACAGAGCCACGTCATCGAGCGCGCCCAGGCCGGCAGGTCGGCCGTGGTGGACCGGCTGACCGGCGCGGAGAGGCACGCCGAGGTGGTGGAGGCCAAGTCCCGGTCGGCACAGAACCGTCAGCGGGTGCTGACCGCCCAGCGGAAGAAGCAGCGCGACGCCGTGCGGTCCCGGCTGAAGGGCATCGAGGCGCTGCTGGCCTCGCTGTCTCCCGAGCAGATCGCCGCCGTGTCGGCGCTGGAGGAGAAGAACATCGGAGCAGCCCAGGACGCGCTGGCGGCCTCGGGGGCACTCAGCTCGACCCGGCCGCCGTCCGAGGCGGGCAGCGAGGCCGTACGGTACGCGATCGAGCAGATCGGCAAGCCGTACGTCTGGGGAGCCGAGGGGCCGGAGTCCTTCGACTGCTCCGGCCTGACCTCGCAGGCCTGGTCGGACGCGGGCCGGGCGATCCCGCGGACGTCGCAGGAGCAGTGGCGGGAACTGCCGAGGATTCCGGTCGGCTCACTGCGCCCCGGAGACCTGGTGGTCTACTTCCCGAAGGCGACACACGTCGCGCTGTACATCGGCGACGGTCTCGTCGTGCAGGCCCCGAGGCCCGGCGCATCGGTGAAGGTGTCGCCGCTGGCGTCCAACCCCCTGCTGGGCGCGGTACGCCCGGATCCTGACGGTACGCCGCTGGCCTCCTACACCGTGCCGGAGCTTCCCGACGACGCCGCCTCGGGGTCGGACACGGGCTACGACGCCCCGGACGCGTGAGCGGCGTGTGAGACGCACATGAGAACCGGGCCGTCGCCTCCGTCCCTGCCTGCGTGACGGATGCGGCGGCCCGGCCCTGGTGCGCCGGGGTGTCGCGGGTGTCAGCCCTGCGCACCCGTGAGCGAGGCGAGGTACGCGTTCGTCTTCTCCGGTTCGAAGAAGAAGTTGTCGAAGTCCGCCGGGTCGTTGAAACCGTTGGCGAACCGGTCGGCGGCCGGCTGGATCTGCCCGGAGGCGCCGATCAGGTTCAGCACGTGCTCCGGCGGCGGGCCGAGCATCGCGTTCGTCCACTTCACGACGTGCTGCGTGTTCTCCCAGTGCCGCTCGAAGGTGGCCTCCATCCACTCCTCGTCGAACGGGCGGTCGCCGTGCTCGAGGATCGAATGCAGGTAGGAGTGCGCGCACTTGGAGGCGGTGTTGGAGCCCTGCCCGGTGATCGGGTCGTTGGCGACGACCACGTCCCCCATCCCGAGGACCAGGCCGCCGCCGGGCAGCCGGCCGACGGGCTTGCGGACGGTCGGGGCGTAACGGCCCGCCAGCGTGGCGTTGGCGTCGGTCAGCTCGACCTTGGTGGCGCGCGCGTATTCCCACGGGGTGTACGTCTCCATGAGCTCCAGCGTCTTGGCCAGGTGCTCCGACGGATCCTTGATGCCCTGGAAGGCGTCCAGCGGACCGCCGGGGATGCCCTCCCAGAAGAGGATGTCCGCGCGGCCCGAGGTCGTCAGCGTCGGCATGATGAAGAGTTCGCCGACGCCCGGGACCAGGTTGCAGCGCACCGCGTCGAACTCCGGGTGCTCCGGGCGGGGGCCCAGACCGTGGACGTAGGCGACGGCCAGCGCGCGCTGCGGGGCGTCGAACGGCGAACGGGAGGCGTCGCGGCCGAACATGGAGACGAGCTCGCCCTTGCCGGCCGAGACCATCACCAGGTCGTAGGTGCGGGAGAAGTAGTCCAGGTCGGAGACCGCGGCACCGTGGATGACGAGCTGCCCGCCACGCTGGGCGAAGGTCTCCATCCAGCCGGCCATCTTCACGCGCTGGTCGACGGACTGCGCGTAGCCGTCGAGCTTGCCGACCCAGTCGATGACACGGGAGGAGTCGGGTCCGGCGACCGAGACGCCCACACCCTCGATCCGCGGGGCCTGCGACTCCCAGAAGTTGAGCTGGAGGTCGCGCTCGTGCTGGAGGGCCGTGTGGAACATGCACTGCGTCGACATGACCCGGCCGGACCGGATCTCGTCCGCGGTGCGGTTGGACATCAGGGTGACTTCGTACCCGCTGGACTGCAGTCCGAGGGCCAGCTGGAGACCGGACTGGCCGGCTCCGACTATGAGTATCTTCCGCATCGCGGTTCTCCGTTACGTGTACTGGGTGCGTCTGTCGTTACTCGGGGGCGATGTCGAGCGCGTGGCCCACCAGGGCGAGCAGCGACTCGACGACCGTGATCCTCTTACGCGCATCCATGATCACAACAGGCACGTGCGGGGGCACCGTCAGGGCCTCCCTGACATCGGCCTCCTCGTAACCGGTCGTTCCCTCGAAGTGGTTGACCGCGACGATGTAGGGGAGGCCGCAGCTCTCGAAGTAGTCGAGCGCGGCGAAGCAGTCGGCGAGGCGACGCGTGTCCGCCAGGACCACCGCGCCGATCGCGCCACGCACCAGGTCGTCCCACATGAACCAGAAGCGCTGCTGACCAGGGGTGCCGAAGACGTAGAGGACGAGGTCCTCGTCCAGCGTGAGACGGCCGAAGTCCATCGCGACGGTCGTGGTGACCTTGTCGGGCGTGGCGGTGAGGTCGTCGGTCTCCTCGCTGGCCTGCGTCATCAGCGCTTCGGTCTGCAGCGGGGTTATCTCGGAGACCGAGCCGACGAACGTCGTCTTGCCCACGCCGAACCCGCCCGCGACCACGATCTTGGTCGCGACCGGCGCGCGCGTGTGGTCGAGCTGCCAGGCCTGCACCGTCTCGCGGGGCTCGTCCTGCGGCCCCCGCTGACGCGGTGTGAAGAGCGGAGCCTCAGAGACGGCGGAGTCCATTGAGCACCCTTTCGAGCAGCGCGCGGTCGGGCTGGCCGGTGCCGTGACCGGTTCCGTAGACGCGGATCTTTCCCTGGTCGGCCAAGTCGCTGAGCAGCACCCGGACCACGCCGAGAGGCATCTTCAGCAGGGCCGAGATCTCCGCGACCGTACGCATGCGGCGGCAGAGTTCGACGATGGCGTGGAGCTCCGGCATGACGCGCGAGGCGAGATTGCCGTTCGTGAGCTCGCGGCGCTCCTCGGGAGCATCCAGCGCGGCGACGAACGTCTCGACGAGCAGGACGTGTCCGAAGCGGGTACGGCCTCCTGTGAGGGAGTACGGACGGACCCGTGCCGCCTTGCGGTCGGCTCCCCGGACGGGGAGTTTTCGTACGGGTTCAGCAGCTGACGTCACTGGGTACTCTCCATCGATTTGCGCAGCTCACCGCGGAGTTCGGGGGTGAGTACGTGTCCGGCTCGACCGACGAAGAGCGCCATGTGGTAGGCGACGACGCTCATGTCGCAGTCGGGGGTGGCGTGCACACCGAGCAGGGAGCCGTCGCTGATGGACATGACGAAGACGCTTCCCTCGTCCATCGCGACCATCGTCTGCTTGACGCCGCCGCCGTCCATCAGCTTGGCGGCGCCGATCGTGAGGGATCCGATGCCGGAGACGATGGTGGCGAGGTCGGCGCTGGAACCCCGGGGGCCCGTCCGCCGTCCTGCCGCCTTGGCCGTCGCGAGACCGGGGTCCGAGGAGAGCAGCATCAGTCCGTCGGACGAGACGACGGTGACCGAGTGGACCCCTGGCACCTCCTCCACGAGATTGCTCAGCAACCAGTGAAGGTTCCTGGCCTCGGTGCTCAGCCCGAATGTGCTGGGCGCAGTCAACTGCGTGCCTCCTCGACTGTGTCCCCCGTCTCATCGATGCGACCGTCGGTACGGTCGTGGTCGGGCTGTGGGCCGCTGTCGGCGATCTCCGCCTCGACATCGCGGCGGCCGTCCTTCGCACCCTGGTGGAACCCCCCGAGCCGGCGGCGCAGGGCCTCCTTGTCCAGACTGCCCTTCCGCTCGGTGGCGGGGGCCGACGGCGCCGCGGTGACCTTGGGGGTGCGCTTGGGCAGCCCCTTGTCCGTGATTCGCTCGGGCGAGGGTGCCGGGTCGGGCACCTCCTCGCCCAGACCTGTCAGCGGCTGCCGGGGGCCCGGGACGGCGTCGGCGGCCGGGGCGGGGGGCGCGGCCGGGCTCGTGTCGGCGATGCGCTCGTGACGGTCGGGCCCGATGGCGTACGGGCTCGGCGCGTCCTGCTGCGCGGGCAGCCGGACCTGCATGGTGGTCTCCGCGTCGGACTCCTCCCGGATTCCCGCCTGCTCGCCGATCCCTGCACCGGGGACCGCCGCGGAGGCGGGCTCGGCGGGAGCGGGGGCCGGTGCGGCGGGGGCCGGCGCGGGTGCGGGCTCGGCGGGGGCCGGCTGCGGGGCCGCGGCCTCGGTGCCCGCGGCTTCCAGGGTCCGCTCGGCGGCCGTGATCAGCGGGTCCCCCGCGGGGAGGGACGAGCGGGGCGGCAGTGCGTTGGAGTTGGCTTCGGCGACCGAACCCGGGAGGTTCAGCGTGGGCGCGTCCCCCGGGAGCGGTACGGGCGGCGGGGAGGCCGCGGGCGGAGCCTTGGGCAGCAGCGCCTGCGGAAGGACGACGACCGCGGTCACCCCGCTCCCCTTCTGTTCGCGCAACTGCACCCGTACGCCGTGGCGGGCCGCCAGCAGCGAGGAGACCTGAAGCCCCAGCCCGGCCCCGTCCGCGGCCTGTTCGCCCGCTTCGAAGGACGCCGGGTCGGCCAGCCTGGCATTGAGCTCGCTCATCCGGACCGCCGACATGCCGATGCCCTCGTCCTGCACGGAGAGCATCACCTCCCCGGTCTCCAGCAGCCAGCCGGAGAGCTCGACATGGGAGTCGGGCGGGGAGAAGGACGTCGCGTTCTCCAGGAGTTCGGCGACGAGGTGGCTCAGGTCGTCGGCGGCGAAGCCCGCGACCTGGGCGTGCGGCGGCAGGGACTGGATGGTGACCCGCTCGTACCGCTCGATCTCGCTGACCGCGGCGCGCAGTACGTCGACGAGGGGGATCGGGCCCGCGTGCCCCTGGTTGTGATCGGTGCCTGCGAGGACCAGCATGTTCTCGCTGTGGCGCCGCATGACCGTGGCCATGTGGTCCAGCTTGAAGAGGGTCGCGAGGCGCTCCGGGTCCTGCTCGCGCTCCTCCATCCCCTCGATGACGCCCAGCTGGCGCTCGACGAGGCCGAGCGTGCGCAGCGACAGGTTGACGAAGGTGTGGTGGACCGTGTTCCGCAGCCGCTCGAGCTGTCCGGTGAGTTCCGCGACGCGGACCTGGAGTTCGGCCCGCTGGAGCGTGAGGGCCTCACGGCCCGCGATCAGTTCGTCGTGCTCGGTCTCCATGCTCTCGAGCCGGCCGGTGACGTCGTGGTGCAGCCCGTGCAGCTTGCCGTGCAGGGCGTTGATGGACCGTACGACCTGGGCGAATTCGTCGTTGCGTCCGGTGTAGCGGACCGGCTCGGCGGTCGCGGGCTCGGCGGCGATGCGGCCGGCCCCGATCCTCAGGACGGCGAGCGGCTGGGTGAGGGTGCGTGCGACGGCCGTGGAGACGCCGACGGCGATCAGCAGGCAGCCGCCGAGCAGGGCGAGGCGGAGCTCCAGCGCGGTGACGTCGTCGTCGCGCAGTCCCTCCAGCCGCTTGACCTGCGTGGTGGCGAGCGCGGACTCGACCCCGCGCATGCGGTCGATGCGCGCGGAGAGCGCGGCCTCGACCTTCCCGGGGTCGGCACCCCGGTCGGAGTCGGAGAGCTCGGGGCGGTCCGTGAACCGGGTGAGGTACCTCTCCGCGGTGGTGACGTCGGGGCCGGTGACCGTGGAGGCGAGCTTGTCCCGGGCGGAGGACCCGGCGGCCTGGTCGAACTCGGCGAGGGAGGCGAGCTCGCGCACCCGCGCCTGCTGGGCGGCCCCGCTCAGCTCGTCGCGGTTGCGGTCGTCCTCGCTGCTGCTCGCGTCCTGACTCTGGACGGGCAGCCCGGTGAACGGGTCGATCTGCTGCTGGGGCTCCGTGCCGGGCACGGCCAGCGCGGCGAGGAGGAGCCCCCTGGTGGCCGAGGCCTGCTCCACGGCTCCGCCCAGCGCGAGCGGGGCGCGGGTGGCGTCCGCGGCGCGCGGCGGGGTCTTCTCGGCGAGCTCGTCGGCGAGGTCGTGGAGCTTGGCGATGACCTCGGAGTAGGCCTGGTAGGCGTCCATCGCCGAGCCCTTGCCGGTGAGGGCCGTCCGGCGGAGGGAGGGGATCTCGGCGAGGTCACGGCGCAGGGCCGCCGACGAGGCGTCCCTGATCTCGTCGACCTGCTGGTCGACGCGGGCCGCAGGGCTCGTGGAGCCCTTCTTGCCGTCCTCGTCCTCACGGCCGCCCGCGATGTGGGCGATGACCGCGTCGCGCTCGTCCGCGAGGGAGTGCGCGAGGGTGATCGCCTGCTGGTTCAGCTCGGCGAGCGTGACCAGGCTCTGGGACTCGTTGAGATCGGAGGATGCGCCGAGGGCCGCCGGGGCGCCCGCCGCTATGACGGTGATCCCCACGACGGCGACGCCGGCGACCAGCCGGCTGCGTACCCGCACGGTCCGCTTGGCGGCACCCGCTGCCTGAGGCATCGCCCCGGACTCCTCGCGCGTGCTGTCCTTGCTCCGAGGCCGCTTCTTCTGCACCGGTGCTCGCAATCTTGACTCGTCCGCCCTTGAAGCAGAGGTGACACACGGTCACGTGCGTGTCCACCCCACCCTGGTGGGCACCGTACGGCTTCTGACCATTCCAGCGCTTTTGAGAGGGGGCCGTGCATCAACCGCTCCGCCACTCGAACGAGTGAACATCACTCCGGAGTTGGCGAACAAGTCTCCCCACAGGCGCCGCAGGGCATGCGCGGACCACCGGGTGGAACTTCGGGCCAGGCTTTGGCAGTATGCCCGCCCACATATGCAGGGAGCCCGAATTCCGCTCCCCCGTGCCATTCTGACCTGCTGGTACGGTCCGACACGGGGATCGTGCAGGCTCCGTGAAGACATCGTGCAGACTGGTCGGATGCGCATCGAACTCGCCACCGAGCCCGGCGGCCCCGAACGCCCCAACGAGGACTGGGCATCCGCCACAACCCCCGCGGCGGGCCTGGGCGGCTGCCTCGTCCTGCTCGACGGCGTCACGCCTCCCTCCGGCAGCGACGGCTGTGTGCACTCGGTTCCGTGGTTCGCGGCGCGGCTCGGGAGCGCTCTGGCCGAACTGTCCGCTTCGCGGAGGGATCTGACGCTGACCGAGATCCTCGCGGAGTCCATCAGGCGCACCGCCGACACGCATCGTTCCCAGTGTGACCTTTCTCACCCGCGTACGCCTCAGGCGACGGTGGTCCTGGCGCGTTGGGACGACGAGCGCGTCGAGCACCTGGTGCTCTCCGACTCGGTCCTGCTCGTCGAGGGCGCCGACGGCTCGGTCCTGCCGCTGCTCGACGACCGCCTCGACCGGCTGCCGCCGGGGTCGCTCGCCTCGGAGGAGATCGCGGACGCCCGCGCACGGAACAAGGAGGGCGGCTTCTTCACGGCCGCCGCCGACCCTCTGGTCGCGTCACGCGCGGTGACCGGCGAGACCCCCCGGGCGGAGGTCCGGGCCCTGGCGGCGCTGACCGACGGGGCGAGCCGCTGGACGGAGAAGTTCCGGGAGGGCGACTGGAAGGCCACCATGGGACTGCTGCGCAAGGAGGGGCCCCAGGGGCTGATCGACCGGGTCAGGGAGCTGGAGCGGGCCGACACCGGCCGCGTGCACCTGCGCCGCGGCAAGACGCACGACGACGCGACAGCGGTCCTCGTGGAGCTGTAGATCCCGCCCCCGTCGCCGCCGCCCGACGCCCCCCGGGCCGCATCCGGCCAGGCCCGGGCCGGAGACCGCCTTCCGGCGCTGCCTCGCTCCGGGAACCCCCTACGCCCCTGCGCGCTTCAGTCCCCGGCGCGCTCGTTGAAGTGGTGCAGCAGCCGCGCCAGTTCGGCGATCTCGGCCCGGTCCCAGCCCGCGAGCTTGCGGGCGTACCGGCCGCGCCGCGCGTCACGGACGCTGCGGAAGCGCGCGAGACCCTCGCCGGTCAGGCGGACCAGCGAGGCGCGGCCGTCGGCCGGGTCGGTCTCCCGCGCCACCAGACCGAGCCCCTCCAGGGCGCGCAGCTGACGGCTCATGGTCGCCTTGCCCACTCCGAAGTACGCGGCGAGGTCCGTGGCGCGCTGACTCCCGGCCGACTCCAGCCGTACGAGGAGCCCGTAGGCCGCCGCCTCCAGGTCCGGGTGGACCTCGCGGGCCATCTCCCCCGAATTGGCCCGCGCGCGGCGGAGGAAGACCGCCAACTCCCTCTCCAGCGCGAGGAACTCATGGTCCACACCACTTCCGGCCGTGGCGCCGTGTTCACCGCCGCTTCCACTCCCGTGCACGTCAGCACCCCTCATACGCTTTCGGGCCGATGAAAATTTCCTTCAACTCCGGCCATCGCCGCAGCTGGGCCAGTATTTCGCAGGCGTAGACCTCCGGCAGCGGCCAGGTCCCCTTCCGGAGCGCGGGTCTACGTGCGTAGCTTCAGGAGAGCCGGGCGGCATGTCACCGCCGCGGCGTACGCACCGCAGGAGTGTCCCGCACCCGCTCCTGGGCCATGAGCTCCCCCACCGAGCCCTCGGAGGCACCCGATGCCCGTGCACAGGTCCGGAACCCCCGCCAGACGCCCCCGCCTCGTCGCGGCGGGCACCCTCCTCGCCGCCCTCGCCCTCCTGCTCACGGTGCCCGGAGCGGCGTCCGCCGCCTCCGGCACCGGCATCGCCACCGTCCCCGAAAGGGGTACGGCGAGGATGGGCCAGGGCGTGATCGCCCACGACGGCCGGGGAAGCGGCTCCCCGACGGGCACGTCCGCCGTCCAGACGGAAGGCGTGGACGTCAGCAGCCACCAGGGCGACGTCGCATGGTCCACCCTGTGGAGCAGTGGCGTGAAGTGGGCCTACGTCAAGGCCACCGAGGGGACGTACTACAAGAACACGCACTTCACCCAGCAGTACACCGGCTCCTACAACGTCGGGATGGTCCGGGGCACTTACCACTTCGCGACCCCCGACACGACCGGCGGAGCGGCCCAGGCGAACCACTTCGTGGACAACGGCGGGGGCTGGTCCCGTGACGGCAGGACGCTGCCCGGCGTGCTGGACATCGAGTGGAATCCGTACGGCGCCCAGTGCTACGGCAAGACCCGGGCCGGCATGGTCAGCTGGATCCGCGACTTCGTGAACACCTACAAGGCCCGCACCGGCCGCGACCCGGTGATCTACACCGCGACCAGCTGGTGGAAGGACTGCACCGGCAACAACGCGGGCTTCGGCGCCACCAACCCGCTCTGGGTGGCCCGCTACAACAGCACGGTCGGCGAACTCCCGGCCGGCTGGAGCTACTACACGATGTGGCAGTACACGTCGTCCGGCCCGACGGTCGGCGACCACAACCACTTCAACGGCGCGCTCGACCGCGTGGTGGCGCTGGCGAACGGCTGAGCACGCACGACGCGGGACCGGACCCCCGGCGACTCCCCAGGTCGCCAGGGGTCCGTCGTTTCTCCCCTCCCGCTATGCACGGTGCGTATACACGCTATGTATAGTCATGGCGTACCGCACCGCCGGTGTGCGGCCGACCCATGGGGAGTGACGTGCCGTGCCTGTTGTGCCCGGAAAGATGACACCGTTCGGCGCGGGGTTCACCGCCGCGCTCGTGACGCTCCTCACGCTGACGCTCGGCGGCTGCTCGATGGAGACCACGGCCCCCGGGTCCGCCCGCGCGGACGCCGCCTCGGACGCCAAGGGATCCTTCGGACCGGTGGACTGCCGCAAGGCCAAGTGCATCGCGCTGACGTTCGACGCGGGCCCGGCGGAGGACACCCCGCACCTCCTGGACGTCCTCAAGGAGAAGAAGGTGCCGGCCACCTTCTTCCTGCTGGGGAAGAACCACGTCCTGAAGCACCCGGAGACCGTGCGGCGCATCGAGGCCGAGGGCCACGAGGTCGCCAACCACACCTGGTCGCACGAGATCCTGACCGGGAGGAAGCCCGGCGAGATACGGGACGAGCTGGAGCGGACCCAGGAGGCGATCGAGCGGATCACCGGGAAGAAGCCCCGGTTGATGCGCCCTCCTCAGGGCCGTACCGACGACACCGTCTCCAGGGTCTGCGAGGAGCTCGGGCTCTCCCAGGTCCTGTGGAGCGCGACCGCCAAGGACTACTCCACGAACGACTCCGCACTGATCAGGAAACGGATACTCGACCAGGCCGGCAAGGACGGGGTGATCCTGCTGCACGACATATACAAGGGGACGGTCCCCGCGGTGCCGGGCATCATCGACACCCTGAAGGAGCGGGGCTACACCTTCGTCACCGTCCCCCAGCTGATGGCCCCCGCGGAGCCCGTGCCCGGCACGGTCTACCGCCCCTGACCGGCCGGGCACGCGGAACGGCCCGCCCTCCGGGGAGAGCGGGCCGTCCGTACCGGCCGCGGACGTGGTGCCACGCCCGTCACCGCGTGACGCCTACGCGGCGGCCGGGAGCCTGTCCCGCGCCGCCCTGGCCGAGGCCGGGGCGAGCGCGATCTCCAGCACCTGGCGGACGTCGGTCACCGGGTGGACCTCCAGGGTGTCGAGGACCTCGGCCGGGACGTCGTCCAGATCCGCCTCGTTGCGCTGGGGGATCACCACGGTGGTGATACCCGCGCGGTGGGCCGCGAGCAGCTTCTGCTTCAGACCTCCGATCGGCAGCACCCGCCCGGTCAGCGACACCTCACCGGTCATCGCCACGTCCGTACGGACCAGCCGCCCGGAGAGCAGCGAGGCCAGCGCGGTCGTCAGGGTGATGCCGGCGCTCGGGCCGTCCTTCGGGACCGCGCCCGCCGGGAAGTGGATGTGCACGCCCCGGTCCTTGAGGTCCGCCACCGGAAGCTCCAGCTCCGCACCGTGCGAGCGCAGGAAGCTCAGGGCGATCTGCGCGGACTCCTTCATCACGTCGCCGAGCTGGCCCGTCAGCGTCAGTCCGGACGCCCCGGTCTCCGGGTCGGCCAGTGACGCCTCGACGAACAGCACGTCGCCGCCCGCCCCGGTCACCGCGAGCCCGGTGGCCACCCCGGGCACCGCGGTGCGCCGTTCGGCCGGTTCCTGCGCGGACTCGGGCACGTGGTGCGGCCGGCCGATCAGGCCCCGCAGGTCGTGCTCGGTCACCGTGGACGGGAGTTCCCGCTCACCCAGCTCGTGCTGGGCCGCGACCTTGCGGAGCAGCCGTGCGACGGCCCGCTCCAGATTCCGCACCCCGGCCTCCCGGGTGTACTCGCCCGCCAGCTTGCGCAGCGCGGACTCGTCGAGGCCGACCTCGTCCTCCTCCAGACCCGCTCGCTCCAGCTGGCGCGGGAGCAGGTGGTCGCGGGCGATGACGACCTTCTCGTCCTCGGTGTAGCCGTCCAGGGTGACCAGCTCCATGCGGTCGAGCAGGGCCTCCGGAATGGATTCGACGACGTTGGCCGTGGCCAGGAACACCACGTCGCTGAGGTCGAGTTCGACCTCCAGGTAGTGGTCCCGGAAGGTGTGGTTCTGCGCCGGGTCGAGCACTTCGAGCAGGGCGGCCGCGGGGTCGCCTCGGAAGTCCGAACCGACCTTGTCGATCTCGTCGAGCAGGACGACCGGGTTCATCGAGCCGGCTTCCTTGACGGCCCGGACGATGCGTCCGGGGAGCGCGCCGACGTACGTACGCCGGTGACCGCGGATCTCCGCCTCGTCCCGGACGCCACCGAGGGCGACCCGGACGAACTTGCGCCCCATGGCGTGCGCGACGCTCTCGCCGAGGGAGGTCTTGCCGACGCCGGGCGGCCCCACCAGGGCGAGCACCGCGCCGCCGCGGCGTCCGCCGACCACGCCGAGTCCGCGGCCGGCACGGCGCTTGCGTACCGCGAGGTACTCGGTGATGCGCTCCTTCACGTCCTGCAGGCCGGCGTGTTCCGCGTCGAGGATCTCCTGCGCGCCTCGGATGTCGTAGGCGTCCTCGGTCCGTTCGGTCCAGGGGAGCTCCAGGACGGTGTCCAGCCAGGTCCGGATCCAGGACCCCTCGGGGCTCTGGTCGGAGGAGCGCTCGAGCTTCTCGACCTCCTTGAGCGCGGCCTCACGCACGTGTGCGGGAAGGTCGGCGGCCTCCACGCGCGCCCGGTAGTCGTCGGGATCGTCCCCGCCGGACCCGGCTTCGCCGTTGAGCTCGGAGAGCTCCTTGCGCACGGCGTCGAGCTGGCGCCGCAGCAGGAATTCGCGCTGCTGCTTGTCGACACCCTCCTGGACGTCCTTGGCGATGGACTCGGCGACATCCTGCTCGGCGAGGTGCTCGCCGAGCCACTGGATGGCCAGCTTCAGACGGGTGACCGCGTCCACGGTCTCCAGCAGCTGGACCTTCTGCGCGGTGGTGAGGAAGGGCGAGTATCCGGAATTGTCGGCGAGTGCGGAGATGTCCTCGATCTGCTGGACCCGGTCGACCACCTGCCAGGCGCCGCGCTTCTTCAGCCAGCTGGTGGCGAGGGCCTTGTACTCCTTGGCCAGCTCGGCGGCCGAGCCCGGCAGGGGGTCGGGGAGCGACACGTCGATACGTGTGCCCTCCACCCAGAGCGCGTTGCCGGGCCCACTGGTCCCCGCTCCGATCCGCACCCGGTCACGGGCACGGATCAGGGCGCCCGGATCGCCGTCCGACAGGCGTCCGACCTGTTCGACGGTGCCCAGGACACCGGTCCCCGTGTAGTTGCCGTCGATGCGCGGCACGAGCAGCACCTCGGGCTTGCCGCTCCCGGGCCGCGCGACGGCCTGCGCCGCCTCCACGGCCGCGCGCACCTCCGCGTCCGACAGGTCGAGCGGCACCACCATCCCGGGCAGTACGACCTCGTCGTCCAGCGGCAGCACGGGCAGGTCGATCGGCGTGGACGTCTCGGACGCATGGGACTCTGCAGTCATGATCTCCCCTTCGGCAGGCAAGTTGAGCTATGTGGACTCAATGCTTGTGAGCCTCAGGTTGTTCCCCGGGCGCTGTTCGCTCTCAGCGATCAAGCAATCGGGCAGCCTCCCGCCTGCGAGACTCCGTTCGTGCGCGATGAGCCCGGCACCGAGGACCGAGGCCTCGCGGCGGACGGAACCATCCGGCGCGAGGGCGTACTCGACCGCGTGCAGCGGCAGTTCCCGGTGGTCGAGGCGACCCGCCTCCGCGTCGCCGACGCGTTCGGTCCGGCACGGCTGCGCAGCGCCCACCTCTACGGCAGCATCCTGAGGGGCACCGCCATTCCCGGCACATCCGACCTCGACCTGCTGGTGGTCCCGGGCGACGAACCCGCCGACGCGGGCAGGGCGGCGGCCGAGGAGACCGGCGCCGCTCTCGACGCGGCCTTCCCCGTGATCGACGGGGTCGGGCTACTCCTCTCCCCCGCCCGCGAGGTGCCCGGCGAGGCGGAGCGCGACGACTTCGGCTTCTTCGTCGCCTGCCTCTGCACCCCGTTGCCGGGCGAGAACCTCGCGACGCGGCTGCCGCGCCACCGCCTCACGCCGCAGCCGGCCCGCGGGACCAACGGCGACCCGGCGACCGCGCTCCCCCGTGGCGCGCCCAGGTCGCCGAAGGCGCCACCGGGGAGGCGCGCCGGGTCCGGATCCCGCTGGCCCCCGGGCCCGGCGCCAGGGAAAGATGGACGCCCGAAGAGACCCGCCCACCGAAGACCGGAGAACGCACCCATGCCCGCCCCCGACGCCCACCGCCCCGTCGTCCTCGACCGGCGCGAAGGCCCCTTCGGCGAAGTCGTCCTGCGCGAGCGCGGCGACGACTTCGAGATCATCGCCAACGGCTGCTTCCTGATGGACACCTCCGACGGACGTTCCGAGCGGCTGCTGATCGATGCCGCACTCGCCGCCCTGCCCGCCGGGCGGCCGGACCCGTCGGTGCTGATCGGCGGACTCGGCGTCGGGTTCTCGCTGGTGCGAGCCGCCGACGAGCCGCGCTGGGGGCGGATCGTCGTCGTCGAGCGGGAGCAGGCCGTCGTGGACTGGCACCTCGGCGGACCGCTCGGCCGGATCTCCGGGGCGGCGCTCGCCGATCCGCGGACCGAGATCCTCGCCACCGACCTCGTGGCCCACCTCGACGCGACCACGGAGCGTTACGACGCGCTGTGCCTGGACATCGACAACGGCCCCGACTGGACCGTGACCGAGGACAACGAGAGCCTCTACTCACCCACGGGTCTCGGGGCCTGCCGAGCCCGTCTGACGCCTGGCGGAGTACTCGCGGTGTGGTCCGCGCAGCCGTCCGCCGACTTCGGCGAGGCCCTGCGGAATGCCGGATTCCGCGCAGTAAGGACCGAAGAAGTAGCCGTTGCCCGAGGTGTGCCGGACGTGGTCCATCTCGCACTGCGGAGCGACTGAACCCCCACCCCGTATGCACATCCCGGTCCCGTCACGGATCGGGCACCACGACTCCTCCGATCCGCCCCCTTTCCGCGGGTAACACCTTCACGTCGGACAACACCCTGCGTAGCCGGGAGGCGTCCTCTGCCTTTACGCTGCTGACCGGCACAAGGGATCACCGACGAAATCCACAAGCGATAACCGTGCCTCCGGGGGAATGGCCTCCGCGAGAACGGGCAGGGGCGGGGCGATGGAACAGACACACACCACCCACAACGGCGTCGCGGCCACCCCCGGGGCTCAGCGCCGGGTGCTGGTGGTTGAGGACGACGCGACAATCGTCGACGCCATTTCCGCCCGGCTGCGGGCCGAGGGCTTCCTGGTGCAGACCGCGCTGGACGGCCCCGCGGCCGTCGACGCGGCCGAGGCCTGGCAGCCCGACCTGATGGTGCTCGACATCATGCTTCCCGGCTTCGACGGCCTGGAGGTCTGCCGTCGCGTGCAGGCCCAGCGCCCCGTACCGGTGCTGATGCTGACCGCACGCGACGACGAGACCGACATGCTGGTCGGCCTCGGGGTCGGCGCCGACGACTACATGACCAAGCCGTTCTCCATGCGGGAACTGGCCGCGCGGGTGCACGTCCTCCTGCGCCGCGTCGAGCGCGCCGCGCTGGCCGCGGTGACACCGCGCAGCGGCATCCTGCGTCTCGGTGAGCTGGAGATCGACCACGCGCAGCGCCGCGTCCGGGTGCGCGCCGACGACGTCCACCTCACCCCGACCGAGTTCGACCTGCTGGTCTGCCTGGCCAACACACCGCGCGCGGTGCTGTCCCGGGAGCAGCTGCTGGCCGAGGTCTGGGACTGGGCGGACGCCTCGGGGACCCGCACGGTCGACAGCCACATCAAGGCGCTGCGCCGGAAGATCGGCGCCGAACGGATCCGTACCGTGCACGGTGTCGGCTACGCCCTGGAGACACCCGCGCCATGACGCGGCCCGGCACCGGACTGCGACCGTTCTCGATCAAGGCCAAGCTGGGCACGCTCGTGGTGATCTCCGTGTTCATCACGACCGGGCTGCTGATCGTCGCGCTGCGGACCAGGACCGAATTCCGGTTCATCACGGTCTTCTCGGTGATCGCCACCCTGCTGATCACGCAGTTCGTGGCGCACGGCCTGACCGCACCCCTGGACGAGATGCGCGCCGTGGCGCGCTCCATCTCGCACGGCGACTACACGAGACGGGTGAGCGGGGCCGGGCGCCGCGACGAGCTCGGCGACCTGGCGCAGACGATCAACCGCATGGCGGACGATCTCGAGGCGGAGGACCGGCACCGCAAGGAGCTGGTGGCGAACGTCTCCCATGAGCTGCGCACACCCATCGCGGCCCTCAGAGCCGTGCTGGAGAACGTGGTGGACGGGGTGTCCGCCGCGGACCCCGAGACGATGCGCACGGCGCTGAAACAGACCGAGCGTCTGGGCAGGCTGGTGGAGACCCTGCTGGATCTCTCCCGGCTCGACAACGGCGTGGTGGCCATCAAGGCACGCCGCTTCGAGGTGTGGCCGTACCTGTCGGGTGTGCTGAAGGAGGCGAATCTCGCCTCCTCCCAGCGCCGGCTCTCCTCCGGCTCGGGCAACCACTCCCGCACGGACGTCCACCTGCACCTCGACGTGTCGCCGCCCGAGCTGACGGCGCACGCGGACGCGGAGCGCCTGCACCAGGTCGTGGCCAATCTCATCGACAACGCCGTCAAGCACAGTCCGCCGCACGGCCGGGTCACGGTGCTGGCGCGGCGCGGGGCGTATCCCGAGTCGCTGGAGCTCGAGGTCGTCGACGAGGGCCCCGGCATCCCCGAGGCGGAGCGACACCGGGTCTTCGAACGCTTCAACCGGGGCCAGGCCCCGTCTCCGCACGGCCCCGGCAGCGACGGCGGTACGGGGCTCGGGCTCGCCATCGCCCGCTGGGCGGTCGATCTGCACGGCGGGCGCATCGGCGTGGCCGAATCCACCCGCGGGTGCCGCATCCAGGTCACTCTTCCGGGCAACCACCACACGCAGGATTGACTCCGCGTTCGAAGCGGAGGGCCCCGTTTCTCCCTCCCCGCCGGGAAAGCGATACGGTCCAAGGGGCCGCAGAGCGGCCTCGCGTACCCGAAGGGCAGCGGAACCCTGCTTGTTTCCCGCCATTTCATGCGCCGAAACCCGGCTTCCGATGTGATGTGCACGACGAAGACCGGCCCGGCCTGCACGTAACGGCTGGGGAGGCGTAGCCTTGATTTCCGCTGTCCATCACCTTGTGAAGCGGAAGAGGGCGGTTGCCGCCGTGTCGTCTCAGTCCCCCAGTAACTCGAGCATCTCGACCGATCAAGAAGCAGGCTCCGGGTCCAACCCGGCAGCTGCTTTCGGCCCCAATGAGTGGCTCGTCGACGAGATCTACCAGCAGTACCTCCAGGACCCGAATTCGGTCGACCGCGCCTGGTGGGACTTCTTCGCCGACTACAAGCCGGGTACGTCCGGCACGGCGGACAAGCCCGTCCCCGCATCCGCGGGAGCGGTGACCCCGGCCCCGGCCGCCACCGCAGCGAGCACCGTGAACAA
>NZ_NEUF01000024.1 GCF_002910915.1 Streptomyces sp. SM10
CCGGCCCCCGGAAGATCCGGCCCGCGCGTTCGCTCCAGGTCTCGGCCGAGCGCACGTCGCGGGCGATGGCGGCGTACTCGTGGGTGGCGACGCGGAACGGGTTGTGGGTGGCGATGTTCTTGGTGAGCCCGAAGACGGGGCGCTCGGTCTCGGCGGCGAACGAGCCGAAGAGCCGGTCCCAGACGATGAGGATCCCGCCGAAGTTGCGGTCGAGGTAGCCGCCCTGGGAGGCGTGGTGGACCCGGTGGTGCGACGGGGTGTTGAGGACGTACTCGAAGGGCCGGGGCAGCTTGTCGATCCGCTCGGTGTGGACCCCGAACTGGTAGACGAGATTCGCCGAGGAGCAGAAGGCGAGCGCGGCGGGGTGGACGCCCAGGGCGATGAGCGGCAGGTAGAAGGGCCAGGAGGTGAGCGAGGTCCAGGGCTGGCGCAGCGCCGTGGTGAGGTTGAACTTCCGGCTGGAGTGGTGGACCACGTGGCAGGCCCAGAGGATCCGGATGACGTGGTGGCCCCGGTGGGACCAGTAGTAGAAGAAGTCCTGCGCGAGCAGCATCAGCAGGACCGTCCACCACAGGACGGGGACGCGCAGCGGGGTCAGCTCGTAGAGGGCCGCGTAGATCGCGACCACGGGTATCTTCCACAGCAGGTCGAAGGCCAGGCTTCCCAGCCCCATGGTGACGCTGGTGGCGGCGTCCTTGGCGTCGTACCCGGCGGCCTCGTCGTCCGGGTGAAGGCGATACGACACCATTTCGAGGACGGCGAGCAGGACGAAGGCCGGGATCGACCACAGCACGACATCGGGCAGGTTCGGCTCCATGCGAGCACCGTAGAGCCGTCCGAGGTGCCGGGCATAGACGTTGTTACCCACAAGTATGCGAGACGGGACGTCATCGGCGTTTGGTGGGTTCTGCCAACGGCTCCGGCGTAGGATTTCCGGCGCGCGCGGCGTAGAGACGGAGGAACGCGCTTTCCCGGGAGGGATGTTGCGCCGATCCGCCGCAGCCGCCGGTCTCGCCGTGGGGCCGCCCGCCCCCGCACCCGACCGGGGATCACACCCCCGCGGCCCCCAGCAGCACCCCCGCACCGTAGGTCACCGCCATGGCCACCGCTCCTCCGGCCATGTTCCGCAGCACCGCGCGCCCGACGGGTGCGTCGCCCAGCCGGGCGCTCCACCAGCCGGTGAGGGCCAGGGCGGCGAGCACGGACAGCACGGTGACGGGCAGACGCGCGGAGGACGGCGGCAGCACGATCGCCAGGAGCGGCAGCAGCGCGCCCACCGTGAAGGCGACGAAACTCGCCCCCGCCGCGTGCCACGGGTTGGTCAGCTCGTCCGGGTCGATGCCCAGCTCGACGTCGGCGTGGGCGCGCAGCGCGTCGCGCTCGGTGAGCTGGACGGCGGCCTCGCGGGCGAGCCGGCTGCTCAGCCCCTTCTCCTCCAGCAGCCCGGTCAGCTCGGCGAGCTCCGCCTCCGGGGTCTCCTTCAGCTCCTGCTCCTCCGTGGCCAGCGCGGCCTTCTCGGAGTCGCGCTGGGTGGAGACCGACACGTATTCGCCCGCCGCCATCGACATCGACCCCGCGAGCAGCCCGGCCAGGCCGGCCGTCAGCAGGGTGGAGCGGTCTCCGGTGGCCCCGGCCACGCCGACGACGAGGCCGGCGGTCGAGACGACGCCGTCGTTGGCGCCGAGCACCGCCGCCCGCAGCCAGTTGAGCCGGGTGCCGAGCCCGCCCCCGTGGGGTTCGTCGTGTGTCTGCTCCTGTGTGTCCGTCACCACGGGAGCGTCTCACCGCTCCCGCGCGCAGGCATCCCCGACCCGCGATTCCGGATCCTCGCTCAACTGCTCGGCGTCCTCGCCGGGTTCGCGTCCGGGGGCGCCCGGATAGGTCACTGTCGGTCCCGGCCCGTATTCTCTGTGACCATGCTCGACGACCGTCAGACCGCAGCACCGTGGCCGGCCGCGTATCCCCAGGGGTACGCGGTCGTCGACGTGGAGACCACCGGACTCGCCCGCGACGACCGGATAGTGTCCGCCGCCGTCTACCGCCTGGACGCGAGAGGTGACGTCGAGGACCACTGGTACACGCTGGTGAACCCCGAACGTGATCCCGGCCCCGTCTGGATCCATGGGCTGACCAGCGACGTCCTGGAGGGCGCGCCGCTCTTCCCGGAGGTCGCCGCGCAGCTGTCCGAGCGGCTCGCCGGGCGGGTCCTCGTCGCCCACAACGCCGCGTTCGACTGGTCGATGATCGCCCGGGAGTACGCCAGGGCCGCCGTCACCGCCCCCGTCGAGCAGCGGCTGTGCACCATCGCGCTCGCCAAGGAGCTCCGGCTCCCCCTGCCCAACCACAAGCTGGAGTCGCTCGCGGCCCACTTCGGCGTGGTGCAGCAGCGCGCGCACCACGCGCTGGACGACGCGCGGGTGCTGGCCGAGGCGTTCCGGCCGAGTCTGCACGCGGCGGCCAGGGACCAGGTGCGCCTCCCGCTCCTGGAGTGCCGTCCGCTGACGGAGTGGTACGACTCCCCCGTCACCCCGCGCGCCGGATACCGCCCCTCGCAGGGGCAGGGCGGCTGGCGTCCCTCCCGCAAGCGCCCCGCGTGCCCGTATCCGAATCCCGGCCGCTACGAGTCGGACAAACCCCTTATGCAGGGCATGCGTGTGGCGTTCTCCGGGGACACCTCCATCGACCGGGAGCTCCTGGAGGACCGTGCCGTGGAGGCGGGCCTGCACGTGGCGACCAGCGTGTCGCGGCTGACGAGCCTGCTCGTCACCAACGACCCGGACTCGGCGACCTCCAAGACGGTGAAGGCCAAGTCGTTCGGCACGCCGGTCCTGGAGGAGAGCGCCTTCACCCATCTGCTGAGGGATGTGGCACCGGCGGGGACGGTCGCCGTGCCGAGGCCGTCACCGTCATCGGAGTGAACCGGCGGCGACTCGCCCGCCGCCGGCTCGCCCGCCGCCGCCCGGCGTCCCACCCTGTGGCGCATGGCACGTTGCGAGGTTTGCGGAAACGACTACGGGATGTCCTTCGAGGTGCACGCGCAGGGGGCGGTGCACGTCTTCGACTGCTTCTCCTGCGCCATTCACCGCATGGCGCCCATCTGTGAGCACTGCCGGGTCCAGGTCATCGGCCAGGGCGTCGAGGTCGACGGCCACTGGTACTGCGGCGGCCACTGCGCCCGCGCCGAGGGAAGGGCGGGCATCGTGGACAAAGTATGACGGGCTGTCCCGTCCGCACGGAGGGACCCTCCGTGCCGCACCCCATGACCCCGGTTGTACGGTCATGGGGTGTACCGCTTCCTGTTGACCCGGCAGTGGGTGATTCTCACCCTCCTCGGTCTCGTCATGATCCCCACGATGGTCGAGCTGGGTTTCTGGCAGCTGCACCGGCACGAGCACAAGGTCGAGCAGAACGCGCTGATCACCCGGAACCTCGAGGCCCGCCCGGTCCCCGTCACCCGCCTCACCTCCCCCGGTCACACGGTCCCCCGTTCCGACTACTGGCGCGCCGTGACGGCGACGGGGACGTTCGACACCGAGCACGAGGTGGTCGTACGGCGCCGCACCTCCCAGGACGAGCGCATCGGCGTACTGGTCCTGACCCCGCTGGAACTCAAGGGCGGCGGCACCGTCCTGGTCAACCGGGGCTGGGTCGAGGCGGCAGCCGCTCAGCAGACGTTCCCGGAGGTCCCGGCCCCGCCCCGCGGCGAGGTCACCGTCTCGGGCCGGCTCAAGGCGGACGAGACGACGAGCGCCAGTGGCATCAAGGACCTGGAGGGTCTGCCGGACCGCCAGGTGATGCTGATCAACAGCGCCCAGCAGGCGCATCTGCTCGGCCGTCCGGTGCTGGGCGGGTATCTGGAACTGACCTCCCCCGCGCCCGCCGACGGCAGCCCGGAGACGATCGCCGCACCCGACGACAGCTCGATCGGCCCCCACATGGCGTACGCCGTCCAGTGGTGGCTCTTCGCCGCCGGGGTCCCCGTGGGCTGGGTCGTTCTCGTGCGCCGTGAGAAGCACGACCGCGAACAGGCCGCCGAGGGCGACGCGACGGCGGCGCAGCCGGAGCCGGCGACCGCCTGAGGCATCCGGTACCCCCGCCTGTTCCCACCGGTTCCGCTGCTTAGCGGAGGTCAGGTTCGGGAAGACGCCAGAGCGTGACCCCACGTATCGAGGACTACGCTCTCATCGGCGATCTCCAGACGGCCGCGCTGGTGGGCAGGAACGGTTCTGTCGACTGGCTCTGCCTGCCCCGCTTCGACTCGGGCGCCTGCTTCGCCGCCCTGCTCGGCGACGAGGACAACGGCCACTGGCGCATCGCACCCCAGGGCACCGACAGCACGGACACCTGTACCCGGCGCGCCTACGTGGAGGACTCCCTGGTCCTGGAGACCTTCTGGGAGACCAGGACGGGGACCGTCAAGGTCATCGACTTCATGCCGCAGCGCGACAAGGCGCCCGACGTGATGCGGATCGTCGAGGGTGTCAGCGGGAGCGTCGACATGAGCTCCGTCCTGCGGCTGCGGTTCGACTTCGGCTCCGTGGTGCCGTGGATGCGCCGCTCGCACGGGCACCGGGTGGCCGTAGCGGGCCCCGACTCGGTGTGGCTGCGCAGCGAGCCGCCGGTCAAGACGTGGGGCCAGCAGATGAGCACGTGCTCGTCCTTCACGGTCGCCGAGGGTGAGAGTGTGGCGTTCGTCCTCACCTGGCACCCCTCGCACTCCCCCCGCCCGAAGCTGATCGACCCGCACAAGTCGCTGAAGCACACTCTCGCGGACTGGGCGAAGTGGTCGGCGAGGTGCACGTACCACGGCAAGTACCGGGAGGCGGTGCTCCGCTCCCTGATCACCCTGAAGGCGCTGACCTACGCGCCCACCGGGGGGATCGTGGCGGCGCTCACGACGTCGCTCCCGGAGGAGATCGGCGGCGTACGGAACTGGGACTACCGCTTCTGCTGGCTGCGGGACTCCACCCTCACCCTGGCCGCCATGGTCTCGGCCGGCTATGTGCGGGAGGCCGCGGCCTGGCGGGACTGGCTGCTGCGGGCCGTGGCCGGTGACCCCGCCGACCTCCAGATCATGTACGGGCTCTCCGGAGAGCGCAGACTCCCCGAGACGGAGCTGACGTGGCTGAGCGGCTACGAGAACTCCGCACCGGTCCGTACGGGCAACGCGGCGGTGCGGCAGCTGCAGCTCGACGTGTACGGCGAGGTGATCGACTCGCTCAGGCTGGCCCGGGAAGCCGGCCTCGACGACAAGCCGCACGCCTGGAATCTGCAGCTCAGTCTGCTCGGCTTCCTGGAGTCCACGTGGCGCGAGCCGGACGAGGGCCTCTGGGAGGTCAGGGGCCCCCGCCGTCACTTCGTGCACTCCAAGGTGATGGCCTGGGTCGCGGCCGACCGGGCGGTCCGCACCCTGGAGGAGAACCCGGACCTGCCGGGCGACGCCGACCGGTGGCGGGCGATGCGGGACGCCGTGCACGCCGAGGTCTGCGACAAGGGCTACGACCCCGTGCGCAACACCTTCACCCAGTACTACGGCTCCCGGGAGCTCGACGCCTCGACGCTGCTCATCGTGCGCACCGGCTTCCTGCCGGCCGGTGACCCCCGGGTGACCGGGACCGTCGAAGCGGTGCGCAGCGAACTCGCCCACGACGGCCTGATCCGCCGCTACAGCACGGCGGGCGGGTCGGTGGACGGTCTGCCGGGCGGCGAGGGGGCGTTCCTCGCCTGCTCGTTCTGGCTGGTCGACGCCCTGTGGCGGACGGGCCGCACGGACGAGGCCGAGGAGCTCTTCGAGCGGCTGCTGGAGCTGCGCAACGACGTGGGGCTGCTGGCCGAGGAGTACGACCCGGCGGCCGGGCGCCAGCTCGGGAACTATCCCCAGGCGTTCAGCCACGTCGGTCTGGTGAACAGCGCGGTCGACCTCGCCCGTGAGGACTTGGCAGGATAGGGCCATGGATCTTGGACTGAAGGACCGTGTCTACATCGTCACCGGTGCGACCCGCGGGCTGGGCAACGCCACCGCGCGGGCGCTCGCCGCCGACGGGGCGAAGGTGATCATCTCCGGGCGTGACGAGAAGAGCGCCGCCGAGGCCGCCGCCGAACTCGGCCCCGACGCGGTCGGGCTCGCCGCGGACAACGCGGACCCGCTGGCCGCCCGCCACCTGGTGGACGCGGCGAAGGAACGCTTCGGCAGGCTGGACGGCATTCTCATCAGCGTCGGCGGCCCCGCACCGGGCTTCCTGGCCGACAACACGGACGACCAGTGGCAGTCGGCCTTCGAGTCGGTCTTCCTCGGCGCCGTGCGTCTGGCCCGCACAGCGGCCGAAGCGCTCGGCGAGGGCGGTGCCATCGGCTTCGTCCTGTCCGGTTCGGTGCACGAGCCGATCGCCGGCCTGACGATCTCCAACGGGCTGCGCCCCGGCCTCGCCGGCTTCGCCAAGTCCCTCGCCGACGAACTGGGCCCGCGCGGCATCCGGGTCGTCGGTGTACTGCCGGCCCGGATCGACACGGACCGGGTGCGTGAGCTCGACGCCCTGTCCGGTGACGCGGAGGCCGCCCGTACGGCGAACGAGGCGCGCATCCCGCTGCGCCGCTACGGCACCCCGGAGGAGTTCGGGAGGACCGCGGCCTTCCTGCTCTCCCCTGCGGCCTCCTATCTGACGGGCATCATGGTGCCGGTCGACGGCGGCTCCCGGCACGGTTTCTGACGGCCCCGCGCCGAAGGGCCGCAGCTCGTCAGCTCACCCGCTCGACGCGGTGCTTGACCGCCTTCAGACGGACCTCGGCGGGCAGCTCGTCCAGCCCGGCCGAGGTCCGCGCGTGGGTCAGTGCCCCCTCGGAGAGGCCACGCAGTGCGAGCCCCGGGGCAACATGCGGCTCCATCAGGAGCCGGACCCCGGCCCGCGGGGCGGTGCGCCGGCCGGTCAGCGTGACCTTGGCGGCGGACACCCCGTCGAGGGCGCCCGCCTCGGTGCCGAGCACACTCTCCAGAGCCCTGCCGCGCAGCAGTGCGCCCTCGCCGTCACCGCTGTCGACCAGCACCTCGGAGAGGCGCCCGCGGCGCAGCTGGGCGAGGAGCCACCACAGCGCGAGGACCACGAGGACGGCGAGGACCGCGATGACGGTGGGCCACCACCACCCCTCGTCCCGCCACCTGGTCCGGTCGGCCCTGCTGAGCAGCACGTCGTCCGTGCCGTCCCAGGGCCACCAGGAGGGCACGGAGAGGCCGAGCCCCGTCGCGAGGACGGCGCCGCCGACGACGACGAGGACCAGCCCTGCCAGGCCGAGCAGGACCCGGTTGACGGTCTTGATCACGGGGTCACCCCTTCTTCGCCGGCCGGCGCACGTGTACGGAGAGGCCGGGCGGCCTCGCCAGGTCCAGTTCACCCACGGCCGAACCGAGGGCGGTGTCCAGGTCGGCTCGGACGTCGTCGAGTTCACGGAAGTGCGAGAGGGCCCGCACGGTCGCCCTGCGGCGGCTCATCTTCACCCGGACGGACTGCACACCGGCCACCTCCACGGCCCGGTCGCGCAGGACGAGGGAGGCGGCGTTCCGGTCGAGCCCGGCCCTCACACCGGCGTGCCGGCGGTTCATGGGGAGCAGGGCGCGCAGCCCCGGGCTCAGGGCCAGCAGGAGCAGCCAGAGGCCGAGTGCGGCAGCCAGGGCGGTTCCTGCCAGGACCCACACGTCGTCGAGGTGACGGCTCGCCAGGTCGTCGGCGACGGAGCGTCGCCACTGCATGGCGGGGCGGCCGGCCCGCACCGCCGCGACGTCGTAGAGCAGGAGCCCCGTGCCGCCGAGGAGGACCAGGGCGACCAGTGCGGCGGGGATCCTGCGCCCGGACCAGAAGCGGCCTGCCCGGCCGCCCGGCTGCGCCTGTGCGGGGTCCGGTTCGTAGGTGGAGCCCGACGTGGACTGGTCCATCTCGAGCACGCCGCCGGACGGCGCCGCCTCGACCGTGGGCAGGCGCTGTGTGCTGTTCTCCGGCTCCTGGGGCTCGCTCATCGGATGCTCCCCTCCGGTGCGGTGCCCGCTGCCGTGTGCAGCCGTTCGACCTGCACCGCCACCTCGGGCACCTCCATCCCCGCCAGTGCTTCTACCCGCTCGGCCACCCGCCGACGCACCGTCCCGCACTGCCGGCCGATGTCGCAGGGGTAGGCCAGATCGAGGCTGATGCGGACCCGTGCGGTGTCGCGGTGCACGGTGACGGTGGCGCGGGGCGCGGGGGCGGCCTCGGGCCGCTCGTCGACGGCCTCCTTCGCCGCCTGGGCGGCGATCTTCGCGACGACGCGGTCGGCGATCCGGGTCTGCCCGCGCTCGGCGGCCTCGACCCGGCCGGTCACCCCTGTCACCGTCGCCGGTCGCCGCGCTCGCGACTCCGGAAGAAGTCGCCGGGTTCCAGGTCGCCGTCGAGGAAGCGGCCGGCGACGAAGCCGACCGCGCCCAGCGCGGCCACCAGAAGAAAGGCCCCGAACCCGCCGAAGTATCCGGCGAAACCGAGCGCCATGCCGGCCACCATGCCGACCACAGCCATGCTCATCGTGTGCTCCTCAACTGCCGCGCGGGAGAGATCTACTGGACGCGTGACTCGGACTCGTCCTCGTCGTCGTCCTCGTCGGGCAGCTTGACGTCGCTCACGGCGATGTTGACCTCGACGACCTCCAGACCGGTCATCCGCTCGACCGCCGCGATGACGTTCTCGCGCACGTCACGGGCGACCTCGCTGATCGCCACGCCGTAGTCGACGACGATCTCCAGGTCGAGGGCGGTCTGCGACTCCCCGACCTCCGCCTTGACCCCGCGGGAGACCGACTTGCCGCCGGGGACCCGGTCACGCACCGCTCCGAAGGTCCGGGACAGGCCGCTGCCCATCGCGTGGACCCCGACGACGTCGCGTGCCGCCATTCCGGCGATCTTCTCGACCACACCGTCGGCGATGGTGGTACGTCCGCGCGTGGCGGGGGCTCCCCCGCCGCGCTTGGTGAGCTGGCTCTGCCTGCCGTCGTCCCCGCCGGACACACTGCCGGGGTTGTCGGGCCGGTTCCGCTGTGGGCTGTCGGTCATCGTCGCTGTTCCCTTCGGGGCGGGGTCGGACTTCCGTGGCCCACAGTAAGTGCGCTTGCCCCGTTCCGCGCCGTGGATGGGGCAGGGTGGAGCAATGACAACGGCTGAGGGCCCCCATCGGGCCGACGGATGGACCACCGCGGTACGCCGGCGGCTCGGACTGGGGAGACTGCTCCCTCTGGGCGGCCCCGACGACGGCTCCTGGATCGCCGAACGGGCGGCGGCTGCGGTGCTGCGGGACGCCGCGGCCGGATCCGGGGCCGTCCTGGGGACACTCAGGATCGCCCCGGCCGACGAGGACCGCACCGCCGACCCGGTGGTGCCCGCACCACCGAGCGCCCTGCCGCCCGGACCGCTGCGGATCGAGGCGGGTTTCGCGGCGACCGCACGGCGGCCCCTGCACACCACCGCGGACGCGCTGCGCGCCGCGCTGCTGACGGCGGCGGCCCAGCGGCTCGGCCTCGTGGTGGAGGAGGTGGACCTGCGGGTGACGGAGCTGCTGGAGGAGGAGCCCCGGCCGGCACCGGAGCCTCCCGCCGCCGTGCACGCGGCGGAACCGGACGACACCGCGGGGGCGGCGGCGGCCGGGGTCCCCGGCGTCGTGGCGCTGACCCATGTCCTGGGCAGCGCGGTGCAGCACACGCAGGGTCATGTCCAGGTGGAGCTCGCGACGGCCGGGGACCGCCGGACCCTGGACGTGGCTCAGGCGGTGCGCGGGGCGGTGGCCGGGGCCGTGGAGGGCCGGCCGACGGTCGCTGTCCTCGTGACGACCGTGGTGGACCGGGGCTGACCCGGCCCCCCACCGCCCGGCAGGCGAGGGGCCTCAGAGGTTCAGTCGGCGATCCCGGCGAGGTCGCGCAGGCGGCGGCCCTGGGCGGCGCGCTCGGCGGTGCGCTGCTCCTCGTACGTACGCGAGAGGGCGCCGCTCAGCAGCGCCTTCGTCTCGACGACCGCGTCACGCGGGGCGGCGAGCAGGGCCGCGGCCAGGTCGCGTGAAGCCGCGTCGAGCTGGTCCGCGGGGACCACGAGGTTGGCGAGGCCGGTGCGCTCGGCCTCCTCGGCGTGCACGAAGCGGCCGGTGGCGCAGATCTCGAGCGCGCGGGCGTACCCCACGAGGTTCACCAGGGGGTGGGTGCCCGTGAGGTCGGGCACGAGACCGAGGCTGGTCTCGCGCATGGCGAACTGCACGTCCTCGGCGCCGATGCGGAGATCGCAGGCGAGGGCGAGCTGGAAGCCGGCACCGATGGCATGCCCCTGGACGGCCGCGATCGACACGATGTCGTTGCGGCGCCACCAGGTGAACGCCTCCTGGTACTCGGCGATGGTCGCGTCGAGTTCGGACTCAGGACCGCGCGCCATGTCGAGGAAGGACGGCTCGCCGTCGAATCCCTCGGGTGCGAACGCCTGCCGGTCGAGGCCCGCGGAGAAGGACTTGCCCTCGCCGCGGAGCACGACGACCCGCACGCTGCCGGGGAGCGCCCGTCCGGCCTCTGCCAACGCCCGCCACAGAGCGGGAGACTGAGCGTTGCGCTTGGCCGGGTTGGTGAGCGTCACCGTGGCAACCGCGTCATCGACGGTGAGCCGTACGCCGTCCTTGTCGAGCACAGAGTCGAGCGAGGTCATGGAGCGCCTCCGGATCGGGTGCAGTCAGCACTTACTGGCAAGTACTGAACAGTAACCACCCGGACGACCTGATGGTCGGCCGGGTGGCCACCCCGTGTTCCGGTGGGCTCGCGGAGCCGGCCTGGGCCAGCTCCTGACCACTGCCCGCCGTCAGGCCGAAGCGGCCTTCTTGCCTCGAGTCGCTCCGCCGCGTCCCCGCAGCGTGACTCCCGACTCGCTGAGCATCCGGTGGACGAATCCGTAGGAGCGGCCGGTTTCCTCGGCCAGCGCCCGGATGCTCGCACCGGAGTCGTACTTCTTCTTCAGGTCTGCCGCGAGCTTGTCACGCGCGGCGCCGGTAACCCGGCTGCCCTTCTTCAGAGTCTCGGCCACCCGTGCCTCCTCAAGGAAGTGCGCTCTGGACTCTCATGATCACCCCTCCTGGGCTTCCTGGCCACCCATTCGGCAAGGTAGGTACGACCGGTTTCCGCATCCGAAAGCGGTCCGACACAAGCGGAATCCCGCATTCGCAGGGGCTGGGGAGCCCTCGGGGAGGCTTTGCGGCAGAAACGGCCAGGTCAGGGCCGTACGGGGCGGAGTGGCCCGAAATGAGTGCGCCCGGCAGCTATCTGCCGGGCGCCGCGCCGGGGTACGAGACCCGCTCACCCAGATGATGGATCACCGATGGGCCGAATGATCCAGACACGTTGGATCACCGGGCTCCGCACCGGTTCCGGGAGCCTCGGAGGGTCAGGCCAGGGCGACGAGGTCACGGTAGTCCGCACCCCAGAGGTCCTCGACCCCGTCGGGCAGCAGGATGATCCGCTCCGGCTGGAGCGCCTCGACCGCGCCCTCGTCGTGGGTGACGAGGACGACCGCGCCCTTGTAGGTGCGCAGGGCCCCGAGGATCTCCTCACGGCTGGCCGGGTCGAGGTTGTTCGTGGGCTCGTCGAGCAGCAGCACGTTGGCGGAGGAGACGACGAGCGTCGCCAGGGCGAGCCGGGTCTTCTCACCGCCGGAGAGCACTCCGGCCGGCTTGTCCACGTCGTCGCCGGAGAAGAGGAACGAACCGAGCGTCTTGCGGACCGCGACCAGGTCGAGGTCGGGCGCCGCGGAGCGCATGTTCTCCAGGACGGAGCGGTCCGGGTCGAGGGTCTCGTGCTCCTGCGCGTAGTAGCCGAGCTTGAGGCCGTGGCCCTCGATGACCTCGCCGGTGTCGGGCTTCTCAGCGCCGCCGAGCAGACGGAGCAGGGTCGTCTTGCCCGCGCCGTTGAGGCCGAGGATCACGACGCGGGAGCCCTTGTCGATGGCCAGGTCCACGTCGGTGAAGATCTCGAGCGAACCGTAGGACTTGGACAGGCCCTCGGCCATCAGCGGGGTCTTGCCGCACGGAGAGGGGTCGGGGAAGCGCAGCTTGGCGACCTTGTCCGAGACCCGCACGGCCTCCAGACCGGAGAGCAGCCGGTCGGCACGCTTGGCCATGTTCTGGGCGGCGACGGTCTTGGTCGCCTTGGCGCGCATCTTGTCGGCCTGGGCGTTGAGGGTGGCGGCCTTCTTCTCGGCGTTCTGGCGCTCGCGCTTGCGGCGCTTCTCGTCGGCCTCGCGCTGCTGCTGGTAGAGCTTCCAGCCCATGTTGTAGATGTCGATCTGCGCGCGGTTGGCGTCGAGGTAGAACACCTTGTTGACCACGGTCTCCACGAGCTCGACGTCGTGGGAGATCACGATGAAGCCGCCGCGGTAGCTCTTGAGGTAGTCGCGCAGCCAGACGATCGAGTCCGCGTCGAGGTGGTTGGTGGGCTCGTCGAGGAGCAGGGTGTCGGCGTCCGAGAACAGGATGCGGGCGAGCTCGACACGACGGCGCTGACCACCGGAGAGGGTGTGCAGCGGCTGGCCGAGCACCCGGTCGGGCAGGCTGAGCGCGGCGGCGATGGTGGCGGCCTCCGCCTCGGCGGCGTACCCGCCCTTGGTGAGGAACTCCGTCTCCAGGCGCTCGTACCGCTTCATCGCCTTCTCACGGGTGGCGCCCTTGCCGTTCGCCATCCGCTCCTCGTTCTCCCGCATCTTGCGCAGGATCTCGTCGAGACCGCGGGCGGAGAGGATGCGGTCGCGGGCCAGGACCTCGAGGTCCCCCGTGCGCGGGTCCTGCGGGAGGTAGCCGACCTCGCCGCTGTTGGTGATGGTGCCGCCGGCCGGCGTCCCCTCGCCCGCCAGGCACTTGGTGAGGGTGGTCTTGCCCGCGCCGTTGCGTCCGACCAGGCCGATGCGGTCGCCCTTGGCGATACGGAAGGAAGCGGACTCGATGAGGATGCGGGCGCCGGCGCGCAGCTCGATGCCGGAGGCGGTGATCACGGAAATACTCCAGGGCGGTATGGACGGCGGAGGGACAGCGGGCTCACGACTCGACGCCGTCTAGTGCACAAGGAGAATTGCCATGGACCCAGTCTACTGGCGGTGTCCACGTGCTTTTCCGCCTGCTCCCGGCCCGTCACAGCGCCACCGCACCCCGTCGCGTGCGCGGGCGGGGTACGGCGAAGCGTCCGGTACCCAGCACCGGGTCGCACGCGTGACGGGGGCCGGGCCGGTGCGGCGGGCCCGCCCGGCATTGTCGGTGGCCGGTGAGAGACTGAGACGGAGATCACACCACAACGGTGCGTGTGAGCTGGAGAGGGTGAGCGTGATGGCGGGCACGAACGGCGTTCCCACGATTTTCCCGACGCTGCTGTACGACGACGCGAAGGCCGCGATCGCCGTGCTCACCGGGGCCCTGGGGTTCACCGAGGAAGTGGTGTACGAGGGCGAGGACGGCAGCGTCCTGCATGCCGAGCTGTCCTGCGGCAACGGCAGGGTGATGCTCGGCTCCAAGGGGGGCGCGGGCGTCTTCGCCCGGGCGATGGCCGACGCCGGCCCTGCCGGGGTGTACGTGGTCGTGGACGAGGTGGACGAGCACCACGCACGGGCGGTGGAGCACGGTGTGGAGATCCTCATGCCACCCACCGACCAGGAGTACGGCTCCCGCGACTACATGGCGCGGGACGCGGAGGGCAACGTCTGGAGCTTCGGGACGTACGCCCCGGGATCCTCGGGCTGACCGCCCCGGGGCCACGCGGCCCCGGCGGTCAGATCCCGCCGGTGTGCACCTGGAAGGCGGCCCGGCGTACGGCTTTGGCGAGGGCCGGGTCCGGGTGGGCGGCGGCCAGGGCGACCAGCACCTGGACGGTCCGCGGGTGGCCGACGGCGCGCACCTCGTCCAGGAGCGCGGGGACCGTGCCCTGGACGGCGGAGTCGAGGTGGCGGACCAGCAGCCCCGTCTCGCCGTGGTCGGCCACGGCGGCTGCGGTGTCGACCCAGAGCCAGGTCGCCTCCTCGCGGCTGAGGACGTCCTGGGCGTCGTCCGGGTCGGTTCCCTCGTACTCGGCGAGCCAGAGCAGCGCGTACGGGCGCAGCGGTGTTTCGGTGACGACGGAGCGGACGACGGGCTCCGCGGGGGCTCCGACGACGCGCAGGGCCTCGAAGGCCAGGCCGCGCAGGAGTGCGTCCTCGCCCCGGGCGACGGCCAGCAGCTCGGCCACGGCGCTGCCGACGGTACGGGCGGCGAGCCAGGCGCGGTATTCGGCGCGGGCCGGGCCCGGGGTGAGCCGGGCGCAGCCGAGCAGCATGTCGGCGGCGGACTGTTCGATGTTGCCGGCCGGGCTCTGGGCGGCCACGCAGATCTGTTCGAGCTTGACCCAGACCGCCCAGTTGCCCAGCGGGGTGAGGGTGGCGTGGCCGGAGCCGAGTGTGAGGGCGCCTACGGAGGCGAGGCCCTCCAGGGCCCAGTCGAGCAGGAGCGCGTTCAGGCGGGCGGAGGGGGCTGCGGAGGGGGCGGGCTGCTCCTGCGGCCCGTAGGGCACCTCGCACCGCTCCTCGTGGAGTTCGGCCACGCGCTGGCCGAGCAGGTCGAGGAGCGCGGGCACGGTGACGGGTCCCGCCGAGAGCTGGAGGAGGGAGAGCACCTGGGGCACGGCCTCGACGGCTTCCGCCACGGAGGTGGCCTCGATGCCGTCGGGTGAGGCGTGGACGAGGGACCAGGCGTCGAAGAGCGCCACCCAGCCGCGGAGCACGGCGGAGTCGTCCCGGTCCCAGGCGCGCAGACGCCAGCCGGGGCGGGCGGTCTCGCCGTGCAGCTCGATGAGTCCGGCCAGCCTGGCGCGGTCCCAGCCGGCCAGCACCTGGGCCGGGGACAGCTCCAGCGCGGCGGAGGCCCGTCGCAGGGCCTGCGCGGCGAGGGGGACGGAGCCCGGACTCGTACCGTCCGCGGCCCAGTGGGCGATCCGTACGGCGTCGGCGAGGACGGCCCTGGCCTGGCGGGCCAGTTCCGCCGGGGCCGGTGTGCCCTCGGGTGGGCGGGGGGCCGGCCGGGTGCGCCGGGTCGTCACTGCCTTACGGGCGGTCGCCTGGGGTCGCGGGCGGACAAGTCGCAGCCTGGAGTCGCGCGGGGTACGGGACGTCACGAGGAGCAGTCTTGCCTCTGACAGGCCGAAAGCCCAAACGGAAGCCGTGTCACCGGGGTTCGGGAGGCTTCCCGGCCGGGTCATCAACCGGGCGGTTCCCGCCCATCAGCTCACATCAGGGGCGTGAGGAAGCGCCGGAGCGCCTCTTCGTAACCGGCCGGGTCCACGTTCCACATCGCCGCATGGGGAGCTTCGGCCACGGTGTGCAGGGACACCAGGTCGGGCCGGCGTGCGGCGAGTTCCCGGGACGGCTGCCAGGGAGCCAGGGTGTCGTCGGGCCCGTGGACGATGAGGGTGGGGGCGTGCAGGGCCGTCGGCACCGAGGTGTCCAGCAGCGGGGCGCCACGCAGACCCGTCTGGCCCTGGGCGGCACGGACGGCGAGGGGCAGCAGCGCCGAGGGGACACCCCGCGCCGAGGCGAGGGCCCGCAGGGTGACCCGCCAGTCCATGACCGGGGAGTCGAGGACGAGACCGCGGACGCGGTCGCGGAGGGCGGAGTTGACGGCGGCGTGCAGGGCCATCGAGGCTCCGGACGACCAGCCGTGGAGGACCACGCCCTCGGCCCCGTAGCGCACGGCGTAGCGGATGGCCGCGTCGAGGTCGCGCCACTCGGACTCGCCGAGGTGGGTGAGACCGTCCGGGGAGCGCGGGGCGCCCGGATCGCCCCGGTAGGCCAGGTCGAGCACGGGGAACTGCTGGTCGTGGAGGAAACCCAGCACGTTGAGGGGGTGGTCCCGGGTCGTGCCCAGACCGTGCACGGTGATCACCCAGGTGTCGCGGGCCCCGGGTACGAACCAGGCGGGCAGGGCTCCGAGCTCACCGGGGACCTCGACCTCCTTGTACGCGAGGCCGAGGGCGGCGAGGGGGTCGCCGCGGTGGAGCTCCGGGGTGAGGCGGACCCGGGTGCCCGGCTTGAGGCTGCCGAGGGTGACGCGTTCCAGCCGGCGCACGACGGTGTCGGCGGAAGGGCCGGGCGGCTGCTCGGCCACCGGACCCACCACGGCGTGGACGCCCCGGCCGGCCAGCCCGTACGTACCGGGGCGCAGCGCGGAGAAGGAGCGGGTCAGGGTGACCTGTCCGGCCGCGGTGGCGTGGACCGTCAGGCGCCGGTCCGCGGGGAAGGGACGTGGCGAGGGCGCCCCGAGGGCGACGTCGCTGGCGTAGCGGCCGGCGGCGACCGCTGCCGCGCCGGCGCCGAGGATCGAGGTTGCGGCCACTGCCGCCGCTGTTGCCGGGCGCACGGCTCCAGTGTCCTGGGCCCTGGCGCCCGCTGCCAGTGGGCGGCGGCCGTACGTGTGGCGGGGCGGGCTCAGCCGGGCTGGCCGTATCCCTCCAGGGCGTCCTGGACCTCGCGCAGCTGGGCCGGGGAGAGGAGGGACGGGCGGTGTCCGGGCACGGAGCTGGCGGTGAGCCAGAGCCTGCACATCCATTCGAGCTGGGCGGTGCGGTCGTAGGCCTCGTCCAGGGTGTTCCCGTAGGTGACGGTGCCGTGGTTCCGCAGCAGGCAGCCGGTACGGCCGCGCAGCGCGGTCAGCATGTGGTCGGCGAGTTCCGGCGTCCCGTAGCGCGCGTAGGCGGCGGTGCGGACGGGGCCGCCCATCATGGCGGCGGCGTAGTGGATCAACGGCACCTCGGCGACGAGGGTGGAGACGGCCGTGGCGTGCACGGCGTGGGTGTGGACGACGGCCGCGGCATCGCTGTCCCGGTAGACGGCCAGATGGAGCGGCAGTTCGCTGGTCGGGGCGAGGCCGCCCAGGACCTGGCGTCCCTCGAGGTCGACGCCGACCGCGTCCCCGGGGCCCAGCCGGTCGTAGGGAACCCCGCTGGGGGTGACCAGGACGACGTCACCGACCCGGGCCGACACGTTGCCCGAGGTGCCGACGACCAGGCCTTCCGCCGCTGTCCGCCGGGCCGTCCTGAGGACACCGTCCCACGCCTGCTCGATCGCGTCCTGTCGCACGTCAGTCATGGCGGAGATCCTAGGGTCACGTGAGCGATGTCTCTCCGGGGGGAGCCGTCGAGCGGGGCGGTGGACGGCGGGTGCGGCGCCGGGCCGGTCGCCGCAACGGAACGGAAGCTTCCGGATGCCCTCGACCCTCACAAGCGGAATTGGCGCGCACGGTTGAGGTCACCACGCCGCCCTGTCCAGTTCATCTTCCGTTCACCCTGGTTGCTTACGTTCCACGTGCCAATGACGTCGAACGATTGCCTGGGTAAATGGAACACATCACGCTGCTGCTCGCGATCGTGATCGTGACAGCTCTCGTGTTCGATTTCACGAACGGTTTCCACGACACCGCCAACGCGATGGCCACCACCATCTCGACCGGCGCTCTCAAGCCCAGGACAGCGGTGGCCATGTCCGCCGTTCTCAACCTGGTCGGCGCGTTCCTGTCGGTGGAGGTCGCCAAGACGATCTCCGGCGGGATCATCAACGAGAACGGCCTCAGAACCGAGGTCATCTTCGCCGCGCTCGTCGGCGCGATCCTGTGGAATCTGCTGACCTGGCTGGTCGGCCTGCCCTCCAGTTCCTCCCACGCACTCTTCGGCGGCCTCATCGGTGCCGCGGTCATGTCGGCCGGCTGGTCCTCGATCAACGGCGGCACCGTCGTGACGAAGGTCCTGCTGCCCGCCATCGCCGCGCCCCTCGTCGCGGGTCTCGCCGCGCTGCTGGCCACGAAGCTGACGTACCGCCTCAACCGGAAGATCACCGACGAGGCCCAGCTGAAGTCGACCGCCAAGGGCTACCGCGCCGGCCAGATCGCCTCGGCCGGTCTCGTCTCGCTGGCCCACGGCACCAACGACGCGCAGAAGACCATGGGCATCATCACCCTGGCCCTGGTCACCGGCGGCGTCCTCTCCCCCGGCTCCAACCCGCCGGTCTGGGTCATCGCCTCCGCCGGTATCGCCATCGCGCTGGGCACCTACCTCGGCGGCTGGCGCATCATCCGCACCATGGGCAGCGGCCTCACCGACCTCCGTCCGCCGCAGGGCTTCGCGGCCCAGACGAGCGCGGCGACGGTCATCCTGGCCTCCTCGCACCTCGGATTCTCCCTCTCGACCACCCAGTCGTGCTCCGGTGCGGTGATGGGCGCGGGCCTCGGACGCAAGGGGGGCGTGGTCCGCTGGTCCACCGCCACCCGGATGTTCGTCGCCTGGGGCCTGACGCTCCCGGCCGCCGGCCTGGTCGGCGCGGGAGCGGAGTTCCTGACCAACCAGGGCCCTTGGGGCGTCGCGGTCGTCGCCGTCCTGCTCGTCGTCGGCTCCGGCGCCATCTGGCTGCTGTCCCGCCGCAAGCCGGTCGACCACACCAACGTGAACGACGGCACGGACGAGCCCGCGGGCGTCGTCACCACGGCCATCGCGGCCGTCAGCCCGCCGCCCGTCGGCGTGGCCGTCCCGGAACTCAAGACCACCATCCCCGCCCCGGACACCCAGGCCGACCCGGCCCGACCGGCCACGGTGTAAGGACAGATCCGCATGAACATCGACTGGGCAGCTCTCGCTTCCGTCTTCGGCGTCAGCCTCGTGATCACCGTCGCGCTGGTCGGCCTCTTCACCCTGGGCATCACGGGCCTCGCCCGGCAGACGGCGACGGCGCGGAGCGCCGGCGGCGGTGTCCTGGCGCGCACCGGCGCGTACGCCTGCTTCGCGCTGTGCGCGGCGGCGGTCACGTACGGGATCTATCTGATCGTCGCCTGACACCCGGACGCACATCGGGCCGGACACACCCCACGGTGTGTCCGGCCCGATGTGCGTCTCAGCACACTGAAGCCTCGCAGGTCAACGGCAGGTTGACGGGCCTTCACGGGGCGTGGTGGACTGCCGGAGCCATTTACGGCGACAGGAGAGGAAGCCGGTGCGAATCCGGCGCGGTCCCGCCACTGTCACCGGGGAGCAGCCTCCACACGGAAGTCACGGTCCGCCACCGCGGACTGGAAGGCCGGAGGACCTGCGGATCCGGAAGCCAGGAGACTCTCGTCGCCGGTCACGTCGTACCAGGGCGCGGACCCTGAGTGAGGACATACGCCATGCCTGGCTGCCCTGCGTCGGTCGCTGCACCACCCTTCACGAAGGCCCTTCGAGGCGCGACGGCCGGCTGAGGGGTGCGAGCCGACCGCGTCTTCGCGTACGGCGCCGCCGCCGGCCTGATCGGCGACCTGCTGCTCGGTGATCCCCGGCGGGGCCATCCCGTCGCCGCCTTCGGGCGCGCAGCGGCGGGCGCCGAGAGTTTGTTGTGGCGCGATCACCGCGGCTGGGGGGCCCTGCACACGCTCGTCTGCGCCGGGGGTGCCACGGGCGCAGCCGCGCTGGCCGCCCGCGCCGTACGGAACCGTCCCGCGGCCGCCGTGGCGCTGACCGCGGCCGCCACCTGGTCCGTCGTCGGGGGCACGTCGCTGGGCCGGGAGGCCCGCGCCATCGGCGGGGCCCTGGCGGCCGGGGACATCGAGCTGGCCCGCGAGCGGCTGCCGCATCTCTGCGGCCGTGATCCGCAGGCCCTGGACGGCCCGGGGATCGCCCGCGCCGTGGTGGAGTCCGTCGCCGAGAACACCTCCGACGCCGTGGTGGGAGCCCTGGTGTGGGGTGCACTGGGCGGCGTACCGGGCCTGGTGGGCTTCCGGGCCGTGAACACGCTCGACGCCATGGTCGGGCACAAGTCGCCCCGCCACCGCCGCTACGGCTGGGCGTCGGCCCGGCTCGACGACGTCGTCGGCTGGCCCGGGGCCCGGCTCACCGCCGCGCTCGCCGTGGCCGCCGGGGGGCGTCCGCGCGAGGCCGTCCGGTCCTGGCGGGCGGACGCGGGGCGGCATCCGAGCCCCAACGCGGGTCCCGTGGAGGCCTCGTTCGCGGGCGCTCTCGGCGTACGGCTCGGCGGGACCCTCGCGTACGGCGGGCGGGTCGAGCACCGGCCGGTGCTGGGCGGAGAGGCCGGCCGCGAGGTGCGGGTCACGGACATCGAACGCGCGGTGCGGCTGTCGCGCCGCGTGAGTGTGCTGGCCCTCGCCGTGTGCGCGGCGGGGCGCCTGGCCATGGGACGGAGAACCACATGAGCGGCGGGCTGCTGGTCGCCGGAACCACGTCGGACGCGGGCAAGAGCGTCGTCACGGCCGGAATCTGCCGGTGGCTGGTGCGCCGGGGGGTGAAGGTCGCGCCGTTCAAGGCGCAGAACATGTCGCTGAACTCGTTCGTCACCCGTGAGGGGGCGGAGATCGGCCGTGCCCAGGCGATGCAGGCGCAGGCCGCCCGGGTCGAGCCGTCGGCGCTCATGAACCCGGTGCTCCTCAAACCGGGCGGTGACCGCTCGAGCCAGGTCGTCCTGATGGGGAAGCCGGTCGGCGAGATGAGTGCGCGCGGCTACCACGGGGGGCGGCAGGAGGCGCTGCTGGGGACGGTCACGGACTGTCTGGAGCAGCTGCGGTCCACGTACGACGCCGTGATCTGCGAGGGAGCGGGCAGCCCGGCCGAGATCAATCTGCGGCGCACGGACATCGTGAACATGGGCGTCGCGCGGGCCGCGCGCTTTCCGGTGCTGGTGGTCGGGGACATCGACCGGGGCGGGGTGTTCGCCTCCTTCTTCGGCACGACGGCGCTGCTGAGCGCCGAGGACCAGGCGCTGATCGCCGGGTACCTCGTCAACAAGTTCCGCGGTGACGTGTCGCTGCTGGAGCCCGGACTCGACATGCTGCTCGGGCTCACCGGGCGGCGGACCTACGGGGTACTGCCCTACGCCCACGGGCTGGGCATCGACGAGGAGGACGGGCTGCGCGTCTCGATGCGCGGGACCGTGCGGGAGTCGGTGGTGGCGCCCCCGCACGGCGAGGACGTCCTGCGGGTCGCGGTGTGCGCACTGCCGCTGATGTCCAACTTCACGGACGTGGACGCGCTGGCCGCAGAGCCGGGTGTGGTGGTGCGGTTCGTGGACCGGGCGGAGGAGCTCGCCGACGCGGACCTCGTGATCGTGCCCGGGACGCGCGGCACCGTGAAGGCACTGGCGTGGCTGCGCGAGCGGGGACTCGCGGGCGCCCTGCTGCGGCGTGCCGCCGAGGGGCGCCCGGTGCTGGGGATCTGCGGCGGGTTCCAGGTGCTCGGCGAGTCGATCGAGGACGACGTGGAGTCGCGGGCCGGTCTGGTCGAGGGGCTCGGACTGCTGCCCGTCCGGGTCCGCTTCGGCCGGGACAAGGTCCTGGAGCGGCCCGTCGGAACAGCGCTCGGAGAGCCCGTGGAGGGGTACGAGATCCATCACGGGGTCGCCGACGTGAGGGGCGGTGAGCCGTTCCTGGACGGGTGCCGAGTGGGCTCGGTCTGGGGGACGCACTGGCACGGGTCGCTGGAGAGCGACTCCTTCCGCCGGGCCTTCCTGGGCGAGGTCGCCCGGGCCGCGGGCCGGCGGTTCACGGCGGCTCCGGACACGAGCTTCGAGGCGTTGCGGGAGGAGCAGCTGGACCGGTTGGGGGACCTGATCGAGGAACACGCGGACACGGACGCGCTGTGGCGCCTGATCGAGGACGGGGCGCCGGAGGGGCTGCCCTTCCTCGCACCGGGGGCGCCGCCCGTGCCGGCTCCCGCACGCGTGGCACCCGGTGCGGCCGGGCCCGAACGTACTGATGTGAACGCTACAGAGGAGGCTCCGTGAGCACGCCGTATCCCTTCACCGCCATCGTCGGGCAGGACGATCTACGGCTGGGACTCCTGCTCAACGCCGTCAGTCCCGCCGTCGGCGGAGTGCTGGTCCGGGGTGAGAAGGGGACCGCCAAGTCCACCGCCGTACGGGCGCTCGCCGCGCTCATGCCGGAGGTCGGTGTCGTGACGGGGTGCCGTTTCTCGTGCGACCCCGAGGCGCCCGACCCGGCGTGTCCCGACGGCCCCCACGAGGCGGCGGCGGGCGTGTCACGTCCGGCGCGGACCGTGGAGCTCCCGGTCGGCGCGTCGGAGGACCGGCTCGTCGGGGCGCTCGACATCGAGCGGGCGCTCTCGGAGGGCGTGAAGTCCTTCGAGCCGGGGCTCCTCGCCGACGCGCACCGCGGAATCCTGTACGTGGACGAGGTCAACCTCCTCCACGACCACCTGGTGGACCTGCTGCTCGACGCGGCGGCGATGGGCGCCTCGTACGTCGAGCGCGAGGGCGTGTCCGTCCGGCACGCGGCACGCTTCCTGCTGGTCGGGACGATGAACCCGGAGGAGGGCGAGCTCCGGCCGCAGCTGCTGGACCGCTTCGGGCTGACCGTGGAGGTGGCCGCCTCGCGCGAGACGGACCTGCGGGTCGAGGTCGTACGGCGGCGGCTCGCCTACGACGACGATCCGGTGGGATTCGCCGCGCGGTGGGCCGGCGAGGAGGCCGCGTTGCGTGAGCGGATCACCGCCGCGCGCGCCCTGCTGCCCCGTGTGGTGCTCGGCGACGGCGTGTTGCGGCAGATCGCGGCGACGTGCGCCGCGTTCGAGGTCGACGGGATGCGTGCCGACATCGTCATGGCCCGTACGGCGACGGCGCTGGCGGCGTGGGCGGGCCGGGACGAGGTCGTCGAGGACGACGTGCGCCAGGCGGCGCTCCTGGCGCTCCCCCACCGGCGCCGGCGCAATCCCTTCGACGCCCCCGGGCTGGACGAGGAGAAGCTGGACGACACCCTCAGGGACGCCGCGGACGAGGAGGGCGGGGGCGACGAGGATCCGGACCCGGACGGGCCCGGCGGCGGAGTTCCCCCGCAGGGGGGCGGTCCTGACGAGGGCGGCACGGACGGGGGCGGCGCCGACGAGGGCGGTCCCGGCACGGAGGGCCGGGAGGAGTCCGGGTCCGGCGACGCGCCGCCGCCGGGCCTGGGCGCCGGGGAGCAGCGGCCCGTGCGGTCCGGTGAGCCGTTCCGCACGAAGATGCTCAGCGTGCCGGGGCTCGGAGAGGGCGCGGCGGGGCGGCGGTCCCGGGCGCGTACCGAGCACGGGCGGACCACCGGGTCCCGGCGGCCCGAGGGGGCGCTGACGAAGCTTCACCTGGCGGCGACCGTGCAGGCGGCGGCGCCGCACCAGCGGGCGCGCGGCCGGTCGGGGCGGGGTCTCGTCGTACGGCGGGACGATCTGCGGCAGGCGACGCGGGAGGGGCGCGAGGGGAACCTGGTGCTGTTCGTCGTGGACGCCTCCGGGTCGATGGCGGCCCGCCGGCGGATGAGCGCCGTGAAGGGGGCGGTGATGTCGCTGCTGCTGGACGCCTACCAGCGCCGGGACAAGGTCGGACTGGTGACCTTCCGGGGCAGGGACGCGGAGGTGGCGTTGCCGCCGACCTCCTCGGTGGACGCGGCCGCCGCGCGGCTGGAGACGCTGCCGACCGGCGGGCGCACCCCGCTGGCCGCCGGGCTGCTGAAGGCGCACGACGTGCTGCGGGTGGAGCGGCTGCGTGATCCGTCGCGGCGGGCGCTGCTCGTCGTGGTGACGGACGGGCGCGCCACGGGGGGCGTCGACCCGGTGGCGCTGGCGGCGCGGGCCGGGAGGCTGCATGCCTCGGAGGGGACCGCGTCCGTCGTCGTGGACTGCGAGTCGGGGATCGTGCGCCTCGGTCTCGCCGCACAGCTCGCCCGGGATCTGGGGGGCAGCGCGGTCACGCTCGACGAGCTGCGCGCCGACTCGATCGCAGGGCTGGTCAAGGACATCACTGCTGCCGGGAGGGCCGCTTAATGCCACAGGGACAGCCGGTATCGGTACCGGACGACGGGCTGACGACACGTCAGCGGCGCAACCGGCCGCTTCTGTTCGTCCACACGGGCGTCGGCAAGGGCAAGTCGACGGCGGCCTTCGGGCTGGCGTTGCGGGCCTGGAACCAGGGCTGGCCCGTCGGGGTGTTCCAGTTCGTGAAGTCGGCGAAGTGGAAGGTCGGCGAGGAGAACGCGCTGAAGGTGCTGGGGGCGAGCGGCGAGGGCGGCACCGTCGACTGGCACAAGATGGGCGAGGGGTGGTCCTGGGTCCAGCGTGACAATCAGCTGGACAACGAGGAGAAGGCCCGCGAGGGCTGGGAGCAGGTCAAGCGGGACCTGGCCGCCGAGACGTACAAGCTGTACGTGCTCGACGAGTTCGCCTATCCGATGCACTGGGGCTGGATCGACACCGACGAGGTCGTCGAGGTCATGCGCGACCGGCCGGGCACCCAGCACGTGGTGATCACGGGGCGCAACGCCCCGCAGACGCTGATCGACGCCGCCGACCTGGTGACCGACATGTCGAAGGTCAAGCACCCGATGGACGCCGGCCAGAAGGGCCAGAGAGGCATCGAGTGGTGAGCGTTCCCCGTCTGGTCGTCGCCGCACCGGCGTCGGGCAGTGGCAAGACCACGGTCGCCACGGGGCTGATGGCCGCGTTCGCGGGGCGTGGCCTCGCCGTGTCCCCGCACAAGGTGGGGCCCGACTACATCGACCCGGGATACCACGCGCTGGCCACCGGGAGGCCGGGGCGCAACCTCGACGCGTACATGTGCGGGCCCGATCTGATGGCCCCGCTCTTCACCCATGGCGCGAGCGGCTGCGACCTGGCCGTCGTCGAGGGGGTGATGGGCCTGTACGACGGGGCGTCGGGGCAGGGTGAACTCGCCTCGACCGCCCAGGTGTCGAAGCTGTTGCGGGCACCGGTCGTGCTGGTCGTCGACGCGTCGTCGCAGTCGCGTTCGGTCGCGGCCCTCGTCCACGGTTTCGCCTCCTGGGACCCCGAGGTGCGGATCGGCGGGGTGATCCTCAACAAGGTGGCGTCCGACCGCCACGAGGCGCTGCTGCGTGAGGCGCTCGACGAGTCGGGGCTGCCGGTGCTCGGGGTCCTGCGGCGGGCTCCGCAGGTGGCGACACCTTCCCGTCATCTGGGGCTGGTCCCGGTCGCCGAGCGGCAGACCGACGCCCTGGACGCCGTACGGGCGATGGGTGACCGCGTACGGGAGGGCTGCGACCTGGACGCCCTGATGGCGCTGGCCCGTTCGGCTCCCGCCCTGCCGGACGTGGCGTGGGAGCCGGAGAGCCGTCCCGCCCCGGCGGCACGTCCGGTGATCGCCGTGGCGGGCGGCGCCGCGTTCACCTTCGCCTACGCGGAGCACACCGAACTGCTCACGGCCGCGGGCGCCGAGGTGGCCGTCTTCGACCCCCTGCACGACGAGAGACTGCCCACGGGCACGGCGGGGCTGGTCGTCGGCGGCGGATTCCCCGAGGTCTACGCGCCGGAGCTGTCGGCGAACGAGCCCCTGCGGCGGGCGGTGACCGAGCTGGCCCTGTCCGGCGCACCGGTGGCCGCGGAGTGCGCGGGGCTGCTCTATCTGGCCCGCGAGCTGGACGGGCGGCCGATGTGCGGGGTACTGGATGCCTCGGCCCGCATGTCCGAGCGGCTGACGCTCGGCTACCGGCAGGCCGTGGCGGTGTCGGACAGCGTGCTGGCGGCGGCCGGGTCCCGGCTGCGCGGGCACGAGTTCCACCGGACGGTTCTGGAGCCCGGAGCGGGGCCGACGCCCGCGTGGGGGCTGCATCAGCCGGAGCGGCGGGTGGAGGGATTCGTGCAGCGGGGCGTGCACGCGAGCTACCTGCACACCCACTGGGCGGCGGCGCCCGGAGTGGCCCGGCGGTTCGTGGAGCGGTGCCGGGCGTGACGTCACTCCGCGATGCCGACCACCAGCCAGATGAAGCCCACCCCCGCGACGGTGCACAGGAGTGTGGAGCGGGCCGGGTGGTCGTGGTGCGCCTCGGGAAGGATCTCGGCCGCGGCAAGGTAGAGGAGCGCGCCTCCGAAGAAGCCGAGATAGCAGCCGAGCAGTTCCTCCGGAAGGGTGAACAGCAGGGTGGTCGCCGCGCCCACGATCGGTGCGAGGGCGTCCGCGTAGAGCATCAGGAGCGCCTTGCGCCGGGCGTTCCCGTAGAGGCTGGTGATCGTGTACGTGTTGAATCCGTCGGCGAAGTCGTGGGTGATGACGGCGAGCGCCACGGCGGCTCCCATGCCTCCGCCGATCTGGAACGCGGCGCCGAGCGCGATGCCGTCCATCAGGCTGTGGCCCACCATCGCGGCCGCCGCCGTCAGCCCCACCTGCGGCACCCGCTCCTCGCCCGCCCCGTGAGCCGCCTGGCGTACGGCGAGTGAACGCTCGACGAGATGCGCCGTCAGGAAGCCGCCCACGAACAACAGCAGGGCGGCCGGGACGCCGAAGACGACTCCGCCCGCGGCCTCCACCGCCTCGGGCAGCAGGTCGAGACCGACGACGCCGAGCATCAGTCCGCCGGCGAAGCCGAGCACGAGGTGACGGCGGTCGCTGACGCGCTGCGCGACCCAGCCGCCCGCCAGGGTCATCAGGAACGCGCCGAGCGCGACGAATACCGCCATGGGCCCTTGCTAGCGGATCCACCCCTCCTCCCGCACCTCAGGGCTCCCTTACCCGTGTCCGTCCGGGCGGCCTTGCCGGTGCCCTGATCGTGTCCCTGCCTGCGCCCCTTGCCGGTGTCCATGCCCGTGTCCCTGCCCATGTCCAGAAAGGACCTCCTCCCATGACCCGAGCCGCGCTCGTCGTCGGTGTCGGCGCCCGTCGGGGCGTCCCGGTCGAGGAGGTGCTCGGGCTGGTCCTCAGGACGCTGGAGGAGGCCGGCCCGGAGGCCGGCGACCTGACCGAACTGGCCACGCTCGACACCAGGGCGGACGAGCCCGGGATCGCCGGTGCCGCCGTACGCCTGGGGGTTCCCCTGCGGTCGTACCCGGCCGCGGCTCTGGCGGAGGTCCCTGTGCCCCATCCGTCGAGGGCTCCTCGTGCGGCGGTGGGCACCCGGTCCGTGGCGGAGGCCGCGGCGCTCGTGGACGCCGGTGAACTGCTGGTACCCAAGCGGAAGTCGGCCTCGGCGACCTGCGCGGTGGCCCGCCGGGAGCGACCGGCCGGGAATCCGGCATCGACGAATGGCGCCGGGCCGTCCACCATGGCTGCCATGCTGCCCCCCACGAAGCACATCGAGAGCGCCGGGCCCGATCTGCGGCACCACGGCGACGAGGAAGTACGCGGCCTGGACCTGACCGATCTCGCCGTGAACGTACGGACCAACACCCCGCCGGAGTGGCTGCGGGAGCGGATAGCAGCGTCGCTGGGCTCGCTGGCCGCCTATCCGGACGGCCGGCCCGCGCGAACGGCGGTCGCCGGACGGCACGGGCTGCCCGAGGAGCGCGTGCTGCTCACGGCGGGCGCCGCCGAGGCGTTCGTACTGATCGCGCGGGCGCTGCCCGCCCGCAGGCCGGTCGTCGTGCACCCGCAGTTCACGGAACCGGAGGCGGCCCTGCGTGCGGCCGGGCACGAGGTGGGACGGGTGGTGCTACGTCCGGAGGACGGCTTCCGGCTGGATCCCTCGGCGGTTCCCGGGGAGGCGGACCTGGTGGTGGTCGGCAATCCGACCAACCCGACGTCCGTGCTCCATCCCGCGGGGGTGCTGGAGCAACTGGCTCGCCCCGGACGGACTCTGGTGGTCGACGAGGCATTCATGGACGCCGTGCCGGGCGAGCGTGAGGCGCTGTGCGACCGCCAGGACCTTCCCGGGCTCGTCGTCCTGCGGAGCCTGACCAAGACCTGGGGGCTGGCGGGTCTGCGGATCGGCTACGTGCTGGCCGATCCGGCGACGGTGGCCCTGCTGCAGGAGGCACAGCCCCTGTGGCCTGTCTCCTCCCCCGCGCTGGCGGCTGCGGAGGCGTGCATGGAGCCGCGCGCACTGGTCGAGGCGGCGGACGCGGCGGACCAGATCGCCGTGGACCGGGCACATCTGCTGGCCGGACTCGCGGAGTTCAGCGAGGTGCGGGTGGTGGATCCGGCCGCCGGGCCGTTCGTGCTGCTGCGGCTGGAACGGGCGGACGAGGTACGCCACCTCCTGCGCTCGCGCGGTTTCGCGGCACGGCGCGGGGACACGTTTCCCGGACTGGGCAGCGAGTGGCTGCGGCTCGCCGTACGCGACCGGGTGACGACCAACCGGTTCCTGCAGGCGCTCGACCTGGCCCTGCAAGGGCTGCCCCGGAGAGCCGCCGGCTGACGGCTCCCCGGGGGCGGTGAGCGGTGCTCCAGGGTGCGGGCGCCGCTCACCGCGAGAGCAGCGCTCCCACACACGGGCACCGCCCACCGAGGGTGTTGATCAGCCCCGGGCGTGCCTGCGGGCGATGACCGTGGCGCCGGCGCCTGCGGCCAGGAGCACGGCCGCGCCACCCGCGATGTACGGGGTCGACGAGCTGGATCCGGTCTCGGCGAGGTCCCCGGTGCCGGAGGCCTGGACCGGGTCGGTGCCGGTCTGCGGCTTCACGTCCACCGGCTTCTCCGTGCCGCCCGTGTCCCCCGCGTCACCGCTGCCGCCCGTGTCGCCGGGACCGTTGTCGCCGCCGGTCGATCCGCCGTCACCGGAGGAGCCACCGTCCCCGGAGCCACCCGAGCCGCCGTCCTCCGATCCCCCGTCCCCGGACCCCCCGTTCTCCGCACCACCGTCGTCCGAGCCCCCGCCCCCGGAGCCACCGCCGCGCCGGGGCGTCTCGCACGTGGCTTCGGCCAGCGTGATCTCGCCCTCCACCTCGGCGACGTTCAGCTTCAGCGGGTTCACGGAGACACGCAGTTGCAGAGCCGTCGCCGCAGCCGTCCGCGAGGTCGTCACGGTCTTCGACAGGTCGAGCGTCACCTCGCCGACACCCGGGACCTCGACCCTCGTCGTACCGCCCGACGTGAGCCGGATCCTCTTGCCGAGCACGGACACGTGCCCCAGTACGTTCGACTCCGCGACCGGCTTGTGGCCCACCTCGCACACCGCCTTTGAGGTGACCTTCTCCACCTCGATCAGCGAGAGCAGCGGCAGCCCCGGGACGTGCACCCGCGCCGCGGCGAGATTCGTGTATCCCTCCGCCTTACGGGCGTCCACGGTGGCGTCCGCCGTGGCGACATCGGCCTTCAGCACGTGGACGGGGCGGCCCTTCTCGGCGCCGTCGAGCTCCACGCTGAGCGCGGTCTTCCCGGCGCTCGCCGGAGCGTGCACCTCGTTGAGCGTGGCCTTGAGCGGCACCTGGACCGACTTGTTCAGGAGCGAGACGTCGAGCCCGGCGCGGAGGACGACCGCGCTCGCCTTTCCGTGGCCGCCGGCCGGGGTGGCCGGGCTCGTCGCGGTGGCTGCGTGCGCGGGGACGGCGACGAGCAGGGCGACGGGTGCGGCAGCGATCGACAGAGCGGCCAGACGGAAGGTGTTGCTGTTCAAGATGGTGGAACCCCCACAAGAGACATGGAGCCGCCGGCGCCGTCCAATGGGGGACATCGCGGGCACCGGTGGCCTCGACTCCGTGAATCTTTACGCACAGAGAGTGAACTGGCGGATCCCTAAAGCCAGTTCACTCCAAAGAGGGGTTTCCGCGTGCACATTCGAATCCACCGGCACAGGAGTTCCTAGGATTCACCCGTTTCACCGTGCCAGGGACCCCCGCACCGGTGCGGCACACCGGACCGACAGGTTCCAACGAGAGGCGGGGCCCGTGGTCACCGCCGGTCAACACAGCGCCCGTTCCGAGGCCAGCAGGGATCAGCCCATCACCCGCCCGTTGAGCACCACCCGCCGCGGGGACGACAGCACCCGTACGTCCGCCCTCGGGTCCTCGTCGTAGACCACCAGGTCGGCCGGGGCCCCCTCCTCGAGCACCGGCCGGCCGAGCCACCGCCGCGCGCCCCAGGCCGTCGCGGAGAGCGCGTCGAGAGGCGGGATGCCGGCCTTCACCAGCTCGGCGACCTCGTCGGCGATCAGGCCGTGGGCCAGCGATCCTCCCGCGTCCGTGCCGGTGAAGACCGGGATCCCCGCGTCGTAGGCCGCGCGCACGGTCTCGTACCGGCGCTCGTGGAGCCGGCGCATGTGGGCGGACCAGCGGGGGTACCTGGCCTCACCACCGGCCGCGAGGTCGGGGAAGGTGGCGATGTTGACGAGCGTCGGGACGATCGCCACGCCGTGCTCCGCGAAGAGCGGAATGGTCTCCTCCGTCAGTCCGGTCGCATGCTCGATGCAGTCGATCCCCGCCTCCACCAGGTCCCGCAGTGCGGCCTCGGCGAAGCAGTGTGCGGTGACCCGGGCGCCCAGCCGGTGCGCCTCGGTGATCGCGGCCTCGACCTCGGCGCGGGGCCAGCAGGCGCTCAGGTCCCCGGCGTCCCGGTCGATCCAGTCCCCGACGAGCTTCACCCAGCCGTCGCCGCGGCGCGCTTCGCGGGCGACGTAGGCGACGAGGTCGCCGGGCTCGATCTCATGGGCGAAGTTGCGGATGTAGCGACGGGTCCTGGCGATGTGCCGGCCCGCCCTGATGATCTTCGGCAGGTCCTCCCGGTCGTCCACCCACCGGGTGTCGGAGGGCGATCCGGCGTCCCGGATGAGCAGGGTGCCCGCCTCCCGGTCGGTGAGGGCCTGCTTCTCGCTGGTCGCGGCGTCCACGGGGCCCTGGTGACCGAGACCGACGTGGCAGTGCGCGTCGACGAGACCGGGGAGCACCCAGCCGGTGAGCGTCACGGCGCCGTCCGCGCCCGGCGGCCGCTCGTAGGTGATGCGCCCGTCGACGGCCCAGAGCCCGTCCCTCACCTCGTCGGCGTCGGGTCCGACGAGCACCCGCCCCTTGATCCTCAGTACCGGTGCCACCTCGTGATCACTCATGGACAGCACTGTACGAGGCGGCCCACCCAGGGGGCCGGGTGGTGCTGGGTACCCTCGACGCAGGCGCTGACCGCGCACCGGCCGACCCGAAGAGAGCACCACCGTGACGCACCCGTTCCTCGACCTCGCCCCGCTCACCGCCGCACGTTTCGCGGCGATCGAGCGGCGGGTGGCCGCCCTCCTCCACACCGAGCAGGACGTCGTCATCATGCAGGGAGAGGCGCTGCTGCCCCTCGAAGGCTGCATCCGGGGCGGCGCCCGGCCGGGCTCGACCGCGCTGAACGTCGTCACCGGGCCCTACGGACAGACCTTCGGGAACTGGCTGCGCGACTGCGGCGCCGAGGTCGTCGACCTCGCGGTCCCCTTCCACACCGCGGTCACCGCCGAGCAGGTCGGGCGGGCGCTCGCGGAGCACCCGGAGATCGACTTCGTGTCGCTGGTGCACGCCGAGGCCGCGACCGGGAACACCAATCCGGTCGGCGAGATCGGCGAGGTGGTCCGGGCGCACGGCGCGCTGTTCATGGTGGACGCCGTGGCGTCCGTGGGTGCGGAGCCGCTGCTGGTGGACGCCTGGGGCGTGGACCTGTGCGTCATCGGCGCGCAGAAGGCCATGGGCGGCCCGGCCGGGGTGTCCGCGGTGTCGGTGAGTGCCCGGGCGTGGGAGCGGATGGCAGCCAACCCGCGGGCCCCCCGCCAGTCGTACCTCTCGCTGCTCGACTGGAAGGCCCGCTGGATCGACGGGGGCCGCAGGGCGCTGCCGCACGCGCCCGCGCAGCTGGAGATGCTGGCGCTCGACGCGTGCCTGGAGCGGATCGAGGCGGACGGCCCGGACCGCGTCATGGCGCGGCACGCGTCGGCGGCGGCGGCGACCCGGGCGGGCGCCACGGCGCTCGGGGGCGGGCTGGTGCCGTACGTCCACGACACCCGTGACGCGGCCCCGGTGGCCACGACGCTGCGCACACCGGCGGGGGTGGACGCCACGGCGCTGGTCGAGCGGGCGCTGGCGGCCGACCCCTCACTGCCGCTGATCGCGGGCGGTGGGGCCCTCTCCAAGGAGATGGTCCGGGTCAACCACTACGGCGCGGACGCGACGCGGGACGCGGTGCTGGCGTCCCTGACGGCCCTGGGCGGCGCACTGGCGGACGCGGGGCGGGACGCCGATCCCGATGCTGCCCGGGCAGCCGTGGCCGAAACCTGGCCGAGCAACTGAATGCATTTCGGCCGCACCGGAAGCCAATTCTGGGGACAAAAAAGGGGAGCTGCTTTTCCGTGAGCAGCTCCCCGCATTCTTCTTCCCGCTCATCCATTTCCTAAACACAGCAGTTCCAACGGGTGCGTTCCGTGCAATCCGAGTGGGTATCGCGAAGGTTACAACCTTGTGACCGACTCCACAGCGTCACCCATTTGGGCGATTAATTCGGGACAAAATGGTTGAATCCTTCATCCCATCGGGGTCGGCCCGCGCCCGCGTGATAACACATGGAGCCCGTTCACCCAACCCCTTCTGACGATGCAATTTTGATTTTCACTAGGTAAATTCAATTCACATGACCGCCGCACCAGCAGATTTTGCAAGTGCCCGAAGCGAATTCATCAGGATCGACGCCCCGCGAGTGGAGGACGGAGCTGCGATCTGGCGCATTGCCCGCGACTCCGAGGTCCTGGACCTCAACTCCTCGTACAGCTACCTGCTGTGGTGCCGTGACTTCGCGGCGACCTCCGTGGTCGCCCGCGACGAGAACGGCGACCCGGTCGCCTTCGTGACCGGGTACATCCGCCCCGACCGCCCCGAGACGCTGGTCGTCTGGCAGGTGGCCGTGGACCGGTCCCACCGTGGCAAGGGACTGGCGGCCACGCTGCTGGACGCGCTGACCACGCGTGTCGCCTCCGACCAGGGGCTGGCATCGGTCGAGACGACCATCACCCCGGACAACACCGCCTCCGACCGGCTGTTCACCTCCTTCGCCCAGCGGCACGACGCGCCGCTGGAGCGCGAGGTGCTCTTCGACGGGTCGCTGTTCCCCGAGGGAACGCACCTGCCGGAGGTGCTGTACCGCATCGGTCCGTTCTAGGGCCTCCATCGCCCCTCCGCGCCCCGCCCGGGCGCGGATCCTCGGGGCATGCCTGACCCGCCGCTTGTCACACCCCCCCCTCGAGCAGGAGATTCGCTGTGACCATCACCCCGCCCGCCCTGAGTGTCTTCGAGAGCCTTGAGTCCGAAGTGCGCAGCTACTGCCGTAGCTGGCCCGCGGTGTTCGACCGCGCGCAGGGCGCCCGGCTCACGGACGAGGACGGCCACTCGTACCTGGACTTCTTCGCCGGCGCCGGATCCCTCAACTACGGACACAACAACCCGGTGCTGAAACGCGCGCTGATCGACTACATCGAGCGCGACGGCATCACCCACGGCCTGGACATGGCCACGACCGCGAAGCGGGCGTTCCTCGAGACCTTCGAGAACGTGATCCTGCGCCCCCGTGACCTGCCCTACAAGGTGATGTTCCCCGGCCCGACGGGCACGAACGCCGTCGAGTCGGCGCTGAAGCTCGCCCGCAAGGTCAAGGGCCGCGAGTCCGTCGTCTCGTTCACCAACGCCTTCCACGGCATGTCGCTCGGTTCGCTCGCCGTGACCGGCAACGCCTTCAAGCGCGCCGGCGCCGGCATCCCGCTGGTGCACGGCACCCCGATGCCGTTCGACAACTACTTCGACGGCCAGGTGCCCGACTTCCTCTGGTTCGAGCGGCTCCTGGAGGACCAGGGGTCCGGGCTGAACAAGCCCGCCGCCGTGATCGTGGAGACCGTGCAGGGTGAGGGCGGCATCAACGTCGCCCGCGCCGAGTGGCTCCGCGCGCTCCAGGACCTGTGCCACCGCCAGGACATGCTCCTGATCGTCGACGACATCCAGATGGGCTGCGGCCGTACCGGCGGCTTCTTCTCCTTCGAGGAGGCCGGCATCGTCCCGGACATCGTGACGCTGTCGAAGTCCATCAGCGGCTACGGCCTGCCGATGTCGCTCTGCCTCTTCAAGGGCGAGCTGGACGTCTGGGAGCCGGGCGAGCACAACGGAACCTTCCGCGGCAACAACCCGGCCTTCGTCACCGCCGCGGCCACGCTCGACGCCTACTGGGCCGACGGCCAGATGGAGAAGCAGACCCTCGCCCGCGGCGAGCAGGTCGAGCAGACCCTGCTGGCGATCTGCGGCGAGGAGGACACCGCGCAGTTCCGCGGCCGCGGCCTGGTCTGGGGCCTGGAGTTCACCGACCCCGAGCGCGCGTCCGCGGTCTGCAAGCGCGCCTTCGAGCTGGGCCTGCTGCTGGAGACCTCCGGCCCGCAGTCCGAGGTCGTGAAGCTGCTTCCGCCGCTGACCGTCACCCCCGAAGAGCTGGACGAGGGCCTGCGCACGCTGGCCCGTTCCGTCCGCGAGACCGCCTGAGCGGGGCACACCCCCGCGCAGGCACAACTGAGCAGGACAGAAGAGAAAGGCACCATCCCACCGTGATCGTCCGATCTTTCAGTGACATCGAGAACACCGACCGGCATATCAAGTCCGCTTCAGGTACCTGGGAGAGCAAGCGCATCGTGCTCGCCAAGGAGAAGGTGGGCTTCTCGCTCCACGAGACCGTGCTGTACGCGGGCACGGAGACGTCGATGTGGTACGCCAACCACATCGAGGCCGTTCTGTGCACCGAGGGCGAGGCCGAGCTCACCAACGACGAGACCGGCGAGACGCACTGGATCTCCCCCGGGACGATGTACCTGTTGAACGGGCACGAGCACCACACGCTGCGGCCCAAGACCGACTTCCGCTGCGTGTGCGTCTTCAATCCTCCCGTCACCGGGCGGGAGGACCATGACGAGAACGGTGTCTACCCGCTGCTGACAGAGGAGGGCTGAACCCATGACCACCGATGTACGCACCGATCTGTACCCCTCGCGCGGCGCCGCCGAGATGACCACTCCCCGCCAGGACCCGGTCATCTGGTCCGCGCCGGGCGCGCCCGGGCCGGTCACCGCCAAGGAACTCCAGGGCTTCGAGGAGAACGGCTTCCTCACGGTCGACCAGCTCGTCACGCCTGACGAGGTGGCCGTCTACCGGTCCGAGCTGGACCGGCTGATCGCCGACCCGCTGGTCCGCGCCGACGAGCGCTCGATCATCGAGCCGAAGTCGCAGAGCGTGCGGTCCGTCTTCGAGGTGCACAAGCTCAGCGAGATCTTCGCGAACCTGGTCCGCGACGAGCGTGTGGTGGGCCGCGCCCGCCAGATCCTCGGCTCCGACGTGTACGTCCACCAGTCAAGGATCAACGTCAAGCCGGGCTTCGGTGCCTCGGGCTTCTACTGGCACTCGGACTTCGAGACCTGGCACGCCGAGGACGGTCTGCCGAACATGCGGACCGTGTCTGTCTCGATCGCCCTGACCGAGAACTACGACACCAACGGCGGGCTGATGATCATGCCCGGTTCGCACAAGTCGTTCCTCGGCTGTGCGGGCGAGACGCCGAAGGACAACTACAAGCGGTCCCTGCAGATGCAGGACGCCGGCACCCCGTCCGACGAGGCGCTGACGAAGATGGCCGACCGGCACGGCATCAAGCTCTTCACGGGCGCGGCCGGTTCGGCGACCTGGTTCGACTGCAACTGCATGCACGGCTCGGGGGACAACATCACCCCGTACGCGCGCAGCAACGTCTTCATCGTCTTCAACAGCGTGGACAACGAGGCGCAGGAGCCCTTCGCGGCTCCGATCCGCCGGCCCGACTTCATCGGGGCACGCGACTTCACTCCGGTGAAGTAGGGACGCAGGACGGCCGGACGGGGCGGGACGCAGCACGCGTCCCGCCCCGTCCTCGTCCTCGTCCTGTGCCTCGCCATGGACGTTCTCTCCTCACGGGTGCATGACGATCTTTCCGACGTGGCCCCTGCGGGCGAGCGCCTCCTGCGCCCGGGCGGCCTGCTCCAGGGGGTACGTCGCGGCGATGACGGGCTGGATCGTGCCCTGCCGGGCCAGGTCCATGAGGAGGCCGAAGTGCGTGGGCGTGTGCATCGCGGAGCCGATCACCTGTGCGTTGTGCAGATAGAGCCGGCGCACGTCGAACGCCACCTCGTACCCGCCGAGTGCACCGGCGACGACCCACCGGCCGCCCTCGCGCAGCAGCGGCAGCACCGAGCCCACCAGGTCCCCGGCGACGACGTCCAGTGCGACGTCCACGCCCTCCGGGGCGACGGCCCGGATCTGCTCGGCGACGTCCCGTGCCCGGTCGAGGACCTCGTGGGCGCCCGCCTCACGCACCGCGTCGATCTTGGATCCGCTGCTGACGGCGAGCACCTTCGCACCGCGGGCCCGGGCGATCTGAATCAGCGCGAGGCCCACGCCCCCGGACGCCCCCGAGACCAGGACGGTCTCGCCCGTGCCCAGCCTGCCCCGCTCGATCATGCCCAGCGCCGTACCGTAGGCGGTCGGCAGCGTCGCGAGCTGGTCGTCGGTGAGCGGGGAGTCCGTCACGTCGTGCACACGCCCGGCGGGCGCGGTGACGTACTCCGCGTAACCGCCGTCGCGTTCGCTCCCCATCAGGCCCACCGGGTTCGCGTCCGGTCCTTCCGAGTCGTAGATCGCCGGGTCGACGACCACCCGGCGGCCGACGAGGCTCTCGTCCGCGCCGGAACCGACGGCCACCACCCGGCCGGCCACGTCGGCGCCCTGGATGCGCGGAAAGTCGAGCGGGCCTCGCCAGCCGGACAGCGCCTCCGGGTCTCCCGGCCGGCCGTAGGCACCCTCACGGGTCCACAGGTCGGTGTTGTTCAGCGCCACCGCGGCGACCCTGACCAGCACCTCTCCCGCCGGCAGCACGGGCACGGCGACCTCTGCCGGCTGGAGGACCTCCGGCCCTCCGTGCTTCGCGATCCGCACTGCGCGCATGGTTCCGGGCACGTCCATCGCTCGACCTCCTGCTAGGTATACTGATCTGTGAACACACTCGACGGTACACCGATCGGTGAAGGAATGCTGATGCAGGACGCACGCCCCCTGACGCCGGCAGGCAAGCGCATCGTCGCGGCCGCCGAGGAGCTGTTCTACAGCCGCGGCATCACGGCGGTCGGCGTGGATCTGATCGCCGAGCGCTCGGGGGTGACCAAGCGGACCCTGTACAACCAGTTCGGCTCGAAGGACCGGCTCGTGGCGGCCTACCTCGCGGAACGCGACCGGCGCTGGCAGTCGCTCGTCCGCGCCACCGTCGACGCCTGCGAGGACCCGGTCGAGGCCGTCACCGCCCCCTTCGAGGCGCTGCGGGTCTGGAGCGGGACCAACGCCCGCGGATGCGCGTTCATCAACGCCCTGGCCGAGCTCCCGGACGCCTCCCATCCCGCGTACGTCATCGCCGCGGACCAGAAGCGTTGGCTCGTGAACCTGTTCGAGGACCTCGCCACCGCTGGGGGCTGCTCGGCCCCCGGCGCACTGGCCACCCAGCTCCTCGTGCTGCACGAGGGCGCCCTCGCCACGCAGCCCCTCCCGCTCGCCACCCTCCCGTGCGGCATCGAGCTGGCACGATCCCTGGTGCGGGCGGCCCTGACCCGCCCGTAGGGGCCACCGGACCGTACAACTCGCTGGACCCGGCGCGGATCAGCGGAGACAGTGGCGCCCATGACTTCGCTCGTACAGCACATCACCATCGACTGCGCCGACGCCTACGAACTGGCCCTCTTCTGGGCCGAGGTGCTCGGCTCGCCGGTCTCCGACGACGACGCGCCCGGCGATCCCGAGGCACTCGTGGAGGCACCGGGCGCCGCGCTGCTCTTCATCACGGTGCCGGAACCCAAGAGCGGCAAGAACCGGATCCATCTGGACATCCGCCCCGAGCGCCGTACCCGCGACGAGGAGGTCGAGCGGCTGCTCGCCCTGGGCGCCACGCTGGTCGCGGACCACCGCAAGCCGAACGGCCGGGGCTGGGCGACGCTGGCCGATCCGGAGGGCAACGAGTTCTGCGTGGAGTGCGGGGCCGCCGAACGCGCGGCGCTGACCGGCACACGGCTGCCGATCACCGCCGACGACGTGACGCTGGCGGTACGGCTCGCGGTAGACACCCTCACGGCGTCCCCGGTGGACAACTGGCGTGTCCCCGCAGGGTCGTTGACGTGGGACTGCTGGGAGACCGTGGAGCATCTGAGCGACGACCTCTTCGCATACGCCGTCCAGCTCGGCCCGCGCAAGCCCTCCCTGGAGACCGAGGTCCCCTACCGCTGGGCCCCGGACCGCGAGGGCGGCCCCTCGAACTCGATCTTCGCGAACCCCGAGGCGGGGACCGCCGGCCTGCTCCGGACGCTGGAGGCGAGCGGCGCGCTGCTGACCGCGATGGTGCGTACGGCCTCCCCCGATCTCCGTTCGTACCACTCGTACGGCGTCTCCGACCCGGAGGGCTTCGCCGCGATGGGTGTCGTCGAGACCCTGGTGCACCTCCACGACGTGGCCACCGGGCTGTCGCTCTCCTGGACCCCGCCCCGGGACCTCTGCGACCGCGTGCTGGCCCGGCTGTTCCCCGACGCCCCGGACGACGAGGACCGGTGGACCGTCCTGCTGTGGTCCACCGGCCGCGCGGATCTGCCGGGCCGCGACCGCGTCACCTCGTGGAGGTGGCACGGCGCGCCGCTGGAGCGGTGAGCCACCGGAGCCTGGGCCGCCGGGGCCTCCGGCCGGGGGATCAGCGACGCGGAGTACGTGGCCGCGCTGAAGGTGCTCCGGAGGGTGGTGGCCAACGTCGAGGGTCCCCGCCCCGTCTGACCCCTCTTCCGCTGCGGCGGTCCGGACCGACGTGTGCGGTCCGGACCGCCGGGCCGCCTACCGGTGCGAGAACCAGGCGGCCGCCGGCAGCAGCTTGCCGTTGCAGTCGAAGACAGCCTGGTTCTCCCACGCGTTGCCCGACGCCGGGTCGGCCGGGTCCCAGCCGCTGCCGGTGGCGGCGGTCCAGGCGGGCTCCCAGTAGACGGCGCCCAGGCCCCGGCCGTTCGGGACGGCCTCGACGACGTTCATGACGTCCCGGAGGTTCGCCGCCTGCCCGGCCGGTGTCGCCGGGTAGCCGCTGACGAGCTGGTCGGCGGTGGCGACGTTGTTCTCCAGTCCGTCGCCGTTCGCGAGGGTGTGGGCGTAGGCCGTTTCGGCGACCATCACCGGCTTGCCGTAGCGGGAGGCGGCGGCGTCGAGGTTGGTCTGGAGCTCCGACAGCGAGCCGTGCCAGTAGCCGTAGTAGGAGAGGGCGATGACGTCGAAGGGCACCTTCTGGGCCACCGCGTTGTCGAACCACCAGCGGGTGCCCTCGTTGTCGCCGCCCTCGGCGAGGTGCAGGGCCACCTTCGTGCTGGAGGAGACCGCCTTCGCGGCATTCGCTCCGGACGTGATGAGGCCGGCCAGCTGGGACCAGTTGCCGGTGGAGCCCTCCGGCCAGAGCATGCCGCCGTTGATCTCGTTGCCGATCTGCACCATGTCGGCCGTGGTGCCCTGGGCCTTGAGGGCGTTCAGCACGTCGTGGGTGTGGTTGTAGACGTCGGTCCGCAGCCGGCTGTAGCCGTGTCCGGACCACGCGGCGGGCTTGTTCTGCTTGCCGGGGTCGGCCCAGGCGTCGGAGTAGTGGAAGTCGATGAGGGTCTTCATGCCGAGGGCCTTGGCGCGCTTGGCCATCGCGAGGACGTGGGCCTTGTCGTTGTAGCCGTCGGCGGGGTTCACCCACACCTTCAGGCGTACGTAGTTCATCCCGGAGCTCTTGAGGATGCTCATCGCGTCCCCGGCCGTGCCGCTCGCATTGCTGTACGTGGCCCCGTGCGCCTCGTTCTTCGGGAGGGTGGAGAGGTCGCCGCCCCTGATGCTCAGCCCGGTGGCGCCGGGGGTGAAGGCGATGTCGTCGAAGTTGGCCCACTCCCCCGCGTGCGCGTCGGAGTTGAGGCTGATCGTGCACGCACCGCCGGTCACCTTGACGGAGGTGACGAGCCTGACCCAGGCGCCGTCGGCGGTGGGCGGCAGGTCGGTGCGCTGTTCGGCGGCGCCGCAGTTGCGCAGGGCCAGGTAGGCGGAGTTCTGGCCGCCGCCCGAGCGGACCCAGGCGCTGAGGGTGTACGTGCCGTCGGTGAGGCCGCTCAGGTACTGGAAGGTCTCGACCTTGTACGCCGAGGCCGACCAGTGGCTGAGCCGGGTGCTGCCGCCGTGACCGCCCGCCTCGGTGAAGGAGGCGGCGTCCTGCCCGCCGGCCGAGTACGTCGACCAGCCGGTGGCGCCGGACTCGAAGCCGGTGTTGACGGGTGCGGTGGCCGCGTGGGCGGCCTGCGCGGGGAGCGCGGCGAACACGAGGCCGGAGAGCGCGGCCACCGCCCCGGCCGCCTTCGCGCGGGTGTGCGTCGTTCCGTACATCGTCGATGTCCCTTCGACCGTGGTGCGGGGGAACGTGCGGGCGCCTCAGCCGTCGAGCCGTACGACGCGGACCGCGCCCGCCGGAACGGCGAGTTTGTCCGCGGCGGGCTCGCCGGTGAGGAGTTCGGTGCCGGGGGCGTCCAGCGCCACCCCGGCGTCGGCATCGCTGTGGTTGATGACGAAGAGGTAGCTGCCGGTCTCCCCGGTGCGGCGTACGACCTCGACGTCGTAGGGCAGGTCGGTGCGGGGGTCGATCCGGGCGTCGGCGGCGGCGCGGTCCAGGACCGCGTCCAGGTCGGGTCCGGACAGCCGGGTGGAGACGTACCAGGCGGTGCCTTCGCCGAGCCTGTTGCGGGTGACGGCGGGGCGGCCGGCCGGGATGCCGTCGGCGTACGACCAGAGCGTCTCGGCTCCGAGCGGGATCACGACGTCCGACCAGAGGTCACCGGTCAGCTCGGGCCCTTCGGGGGCGCCCTCGGGGGTGATCAGGCGGACGGAGCCGCCCTCACCGAGCGGGGCGAACTCCTCCACCGTCAGCCCGAGCACGTCCCGGAGCGCTCCCGGGTAGGCCCCGGGGTGCACGGCGTCGTCGGTGTCGACGATGCCGGAGAAGTACGAGACGACGAGGGTGCCGCCCTGTTCGACGTAGCGGCGCAGGTTGCGGCCGGTCTCCTCGGTGGCGAGGTAGAGGGCGGGGACGACGACGAGGGGGTAGGCGGAGAGGTCGGCGGCGGGGTGGGCGAAGTCGACGGTGAGGTGGCGGTCGTAGAGCGAGGCGTAGAAGGTGTCGGCGCGCTCACGGGCGTCGTGCTCCTGGCTCGGGCGCCACTCCAGGCGCTGTGCCCACCAGGACTCCCAGTCCCAGACCATCGCCACGTCGGCGACGGTCCGGGTGGACCGGATCTCCTCCAGCCGGCCGAGGCCGGCGCCGAGCGCGCTCACCTCGCGCCAGATCCGGGAGTCGGTGCCGGCGTGCGGAACCATCGCGGAGTGGAACTTCTCGGCACCGCGCCGGGACTGGCGCCACTGGAAGAACATCGCGCCCTCGGAGCCGCGGGCGACATGGGCGAGGCTGTTGCGGGCCATCTCGCCGGGGCGCTTGGCGGGGTTGCGGGGCTGCCAGTTGACGCCGCTGGTGGAGTGCTCCAGCAGCAGCCAGGGAGCGCCGCCCGCGACGGAGCGGGTGAGGTCGGCGGCCATGGCGAGGTTGACGTGGGTGCGCCGCCCGTCGGTGATCAGGTAGTGGTCGTTGGTGACGAGGTCGACCTCGCGGCCCCAGGCCCAGTAGTCGACGGACTCGCACTGGCTGAGGGCGGTCATGAAGTTGGTGGTGACGGGGACGCCAGGGGCGAGGCGGTGCAGGATGTCGCGTTCGGCGGTGAAGTTCTCCCGCATGGTGGCGTCGGCGAAGCGGGCGTAGTCGAGCTGCTGGGCGGGGTTGCCGACGGTCGGGGTCGTGCGGGGCGGGTCGATGTCCTCCAGGCTCCGGTAGCGCTGCCCCCAGAAGGCGGTGCCCCAGGCCTCGTTGACCGCCTCGGCCGAGCCGTGCCGGGCGGTGAGCCAGCGGCGGAAGTGTGCGCCGCAGCTGTCGCAGTAGCAGGCGCTGACCGGGACGCCGTACTCGTTGTGGACGTGCCACATCGCGAGGGCGGGGTGGTTCGCGTAGCGCCGGGCGAGCTGCTCGGTGATGCCGGCGGCCGCCGCGCGGTAGGCGGCCGAGCTGTGGCAGAGGGCGCCGCGTGAGCCGAAGGCGTACCGGACCCCGTCCCGGCTGACGGGCAGGGCCTCGGGGTGGGCGCGGTAGAACCAGGCGGGCGGGGCGACCGTGGGGGTGCCGAGGTCGGCGCGGATGCCGTTGACGTGCAGCAGGTCCAGGAGCCGGTCGAGCCAGCCGAAGTCGTAGGCGCCCGGCTCGGGTTCCAGTAGTGCCCAGGAGAAGATCCCGACGCTGACCATGGTCACACCGGCTTCCCGCATCAGGCGCACGTCCTCGTGCCAGACCTCCTCGGGCCACTGCTCGGGGTTGTAGTCGCCGCCGAAGGCCAGCCTGTGCAGGCCCACCGGGTACGGAGCGGATTCTGAGTACGGCATGGACAGCTCCTGGCTCTTCGGGACATTTTCTGGGAACGTGCACACACACTCTCGGCGGCGCATGGCCAACATAACCGCACAGCAACAACCATTGACAAGTGTCGGTTTCGTTTCTCTACTGTGAACGCTCACAGCGCCTCTCTCGGCCACCTCGCCGAGGCGCTCGCCGGTCTCGTCAGGGGAGAAACCATGAAATACCGCACCGTCGCGGTGACCACCGCCGCCGCTCTCGCCGCCACCGCCCTGCTCTCGGGGTGCGGCTCGGACGACGGCGGCGACGAGCCGGCCGCCTCGGGACCGGCCTCGCTCACGTACTGGGCGTGGGCGCCCGGCCTGGACAAGGTCGCGGACATCTGGAACAAGGGGCCGGGCAGGGAGGCCGGCATCACCGTCACGGTGAAGAAGCAGGCGTCGGGCGACGACCTCGTCACCAAGATCATCACGGCGGCGAAGGCGCACAAGGCCCCCGACCTGGTCCAGGCCGAGTACCAGGCGCTCCCCACCCTCGTCTCCAACGACGTCCTCGCGGACATATCCGAGGAGGCGGGGGACGCGAAGGGCGACTTCGCCGAGGGCATCTGGCAGCAGGCCACGCTCGGTTCGGACGCCCTGTACGCCCTGCCGCAGGACTCGGGCCCGCTGATGTTCTACTACCGCCAGGACCTCTTCGAGCAGTACGGCCTCACGGTGCCGACGACCTGGGACGAGTTCGCCGGGACCGCCCGCGCGCTGAAGAAGAAGGCGCCGGACAAGGACCTCACCACCTTCTCCTCGAACGACTCGGGTCTCTTCGCGGGCCTCGCCCAGCAGGCGGGCGCGCAGTGGTGGACGGCCGGCGGCGACAAGTGGAAGGTCGCCATCGACGACCCGGCGACGCGGAAGGTCGCGGACTTCTGGGGCGGCCTCGTCAAGGAGGGCGCCATCGACAACCAGCCGATGTACACCCCCGCCTGGAACAAGGCTCTCAACACCGGCAAGCAGGTCGCCTGGGTCAGCGCGGTCTGGGCCCCCGGGACCCTGACCACCGCCGCGCCCGACACCAAGGGCAAGTGGGCGATGGCCCCGCTCCCGCAGTGGACCGCGGGTGAGAACGTCACCGGCAGCTGGGGCGGCTCCTCCACGGCCGTCACCAACGACTCCAAGAACAAGAAGGCGGCCGCCACCTTCGCGAAGTGGCTGAACACGGACCCGGCGGCGCTCGCCGCTCTGGTGAAGGAGAGCGGCATCTACCCCGCCGCGACCGCCGCCCAGACCGGTGGCGCGCTCGCGAAGGCGCCGGACTACTTCTCCGACCAGCCCGCCTTCTACACCGAGGCCGCCAAGATCGCCCAGGGCACCGCCCCGGCCGCCTGGGGACCGAACGTCAACGTCGCGTACAGCGCCTTCAAGGACAACTTCGCGACCGCCGCCAAGAACAGGTCCGACTTCGGTGCCGCACTGACGGCGATGCAGGACGCCACTGTCGCGGACCTGAAGAAGCAGGGCTTCGGGGTCTCCGAGTGACACGCGCACCCCGCGGGAAGGCGTCCGGGGTCAGGAGCGCCCCGTACGTCTTCCTGATCCCCGCCACCGTCCTGTTCCTGCTCTTCTTCGCCCTGCCCATCGGCTACGCCGTCCACCTCAGCTTCCGCCGGACCGAGGTCAAGGGGCTCGGGCTCGGCAAGGGCGCCCGGGAGGAGATCTGGGCCGGCCTCGCCAACTACACCGACGCGCTCTCCGACCCGGAGCTGCTCCACGGGGCGCTGCGCATCCTCGGCTACGGCGCGATCGTCGTCCCGGTGATGCTCGGCCTCGCCCTGCTCTTCGCCCTGCTCCTGGACACCGACGGGCTCCGGGTGCGCGGCTTCACCAGGCTGGCGATCTTCCTGCCGTACGCGATCCCGGGCGTCATCGCCGCGCTGATGTGGGGCTTCCTCTACCTGCCCGACGTCAGTCCCTTCCTGTACGTGCTCGACGCGATGGGGCTCCCGGAGCCCGATCTGCTGGACGGCGGACCGCTGTACCTCTCGTTGGCGAACATCGCGGTCTGGGGCGGCACCGGCTTCAACATGATCGTGATCTACACCTCGCTGCGGGCGATCCCCGCCGAGATCTTCGAGGCCGCGCGGCTCGACGGCTGCTCGCAGCTCCAGATCGCGCTGCGGATCAAGATCCCGATGGTGGCGCCGTCGCTGATCCTGACCTTCTTCTTCTCGATCATCGCGACGCTCCAGGTCTTCAGCGAGCCCACCACCCTGAAGCCGCTGACCAACTCCCTCTCCACCACCTGGAGTCCGCTGATGAAGGTCTACCAGGACGCCTTCGTCAACAACGACATCCACGCGGCGTCCGCCCAGGCGGTCATCATCGCCCTGGTCACCCTCCTCCTGTCCTTCGGCTTCCTCAAGGCAGCCAACTCCCGTACGAAGCAGGGAGATTCCCGATGAGCACCCAGCCCCTCGCCGCCGGCCGCCGACGCCTCCCGCTCGTCCCGACGGCCGCGCTGCTGCTCGGCGCCGTGTACTGCCTGCTGCCCGTCCTGTGGGTCCTGGTCGCGTCGACGAAGTCCGGCGGCGAGCTGTTCTCCACCTTCACCTTCCTGCCCGGCTCCGGCTTCGCGGACAACCTCGCCGACCTCACGGAGTACCGCGACGGGGTGTACTGGAGGTGGATGGCCAACTCGGCCTTCTACGCGGGGGTGGGCGCCCTGCTGTCGACCGCGGTGTCGGCGGTCTCGGGGTACGCGCTGGCCGTGTACCGCTTCCGGGGGAAGGAGACGGTCTTCAACATCCTGCTCGCCGGGGTTCTGATGCCCCCGGTGATCCTCGCCGTGCCGCAGTACCTGCTGCTGGCCGAGGCCGACATGACCGACTCCTACCTCTCGGTGCTGCTGCCGTTGATCCTCTCCCCGTACGGCGTCTACCTCGCCCGGATCTACGCGTCGGCCGCGGTGCCGGCCGACGTGATCGAGGCGGGGCGGATGGACGGCGGCGGCGAGTGGCGGATCTTCCGGACCATCGCGCTGCCGATGATGCTGCCGGGACTGGTGACGGTGTTCCTGTTCCAGTTCGTGGCGGTCTGGAACAACTTCCTGCTGCCCTACATCATGCTCGGCGACGACGAGAAGTTCCCGGTGACCCTGGGGCTCTACACGCTGCTCCAGCAGGGGGCGACCACCCCGGCGCTCTACACGCTGGTCATCGCCGGCGCGCTGCTGGCGATCATCCCGCTGATCGTCCTGTTCCTCGTGATCCAGCGGTTCTGGAGCCTCGACCTGCTCTCCGGCGCCGTAAAGTCCTGACTGCTCCTCAACAGGGCGTCTCTTCATGAAAGATCGAGCACCATGAGCCGCACAGAACAGAACGGCGCGGGACGCCGCAGGCCGCCGACGATCCACGACGTCGCCCGGGAGGCCGGGGTCTCCCGGGGCACGGTCTCGCGGGTGCTCAACGGCGGTCACAACGTCAGCCCGGCCGCACTCGACGCGGTTCAGTCCGCCATCCGCAGGACCGGGTACACCGTGAACCGGCACGCCCGGTCCCTGATCACCGGGCGCTCAGACTCGGTGGCGTTCCTGCTGACCGAGCCGCAGGAGCGCTTCTTCGAGGACCCGAACTTCAACGTGCTGCTGCGCGGCTGCACCACCGCGCTCGCCGCGCACGACATCCCGCTGCTGCTGATGATCGCAGGCACGGAGGCGGAGCGCCGTCGCAACATGCGCTACATCGCCGGGCACGTGGACGGGGTGCTGCTGGTCTCCAGCCACTCAGGCGACCCGGTCGCCGCGCAGCTGTACGAGGCCGGCGTCCCGCTGGTGGCCTGCGGGAAGCCGCTCGGTCAGGGGTCCCGCGTCAGCTACGTGGCGGCGGACGACCGCAACGGCGCCCGTGACATGGTGCGCTTCCTGCACGAGTCGGGGCGGCGCCGGATCGCCACGGTCACCGGGCCGCTGGACACCCCGGGCGGTGTGGACCGGCTGGCGGGCTACCGCGAGACGCTCACCGAGTGCGGGCTGCCCGTCGACGAGTCCCTGATCGTGCCGGGCGACTACAGCCGGGCCGGCGGTGAGGCCGCGGCATCGCTGCTGTTGGAGCGGGCGCCCGACGTGGACGCGGTGTTCGTCGCGTCGGACCTCATGGCGCAGGGGGTGCTGAGCACGCTGGAGCGGGCGGGGCGCAGGGTGCCGCAGGACGTCGCGGTCGGCGGGTTCGACGACTCCCCCGCCGCGCTCGCCGCGCGTCCCGAGCTGACGACGGTCCGCCAGCCGTGGGACCGGATCAGCGCCGAGATGGTGCGGGTGCTCCTGGCGCAGATCGGCGGGGAGGACCCGGCCGCGGTCATCCTCCCCACGGAGCTGGTGCGCCGCGAGTCGGCGTAGGGGCCGGCGGGTCTCGGCCCGGGGCGGCCGGGGCCGTCGGCCGGCCGGGGCCTCGGCTCGCGGGGGCAGTCGGCCGGCTCGAGCCGGGGGCGTCAGCCCAGCCGCATGGCCAGCACCTGTCCGGGCCAGGTCCCGGACAGGAAGCGGTCCGTGGGGGCGAAGCCGTTGCGCTCGTAGTACGCGACCAGTTCCCCTCCCCCGCCCGCCCAGCAGTCGACCCGCAGCAGATCGACTCCCGCCCGCCGGGTCTCCTCCACGGCGTGGGCCAGCAGGGCCGCGCCGATGCCCCGGCCGGCGTGCGTCCGGTCGGAGACCAGCAGGCGTACGTACCGCTCCGGTTCCCCGGCCGCGGCGATCGGCATCCGGGGGCTGGGGCCGTGGTCGAGCACCATCGCCCCGACGGGCTCGCCGTCCAGCTCCGCGACGTACGGCGCGTTCTCGTTGGTGTAGCGCTCGACCCGGGCGGCCCCGCCGGTGGTCTGCGAATACGGGACCGTGCCCCACTGTTCGGTGTTGCCGCGGGCGTTCATCCAGGCCACGGCGGCATCGAGCATGTCCAGGATGACCGGTGCGTCGGCCGGGGTGCCCGGCCTGATCCGTAGGTCGTGCGCCGTCATGTCGTTCACGGCCGAAGTCTCCCACGGGGGCCGTCCGGTGTGCCGTACTCCCCGGCTTCCGACGGTCTCCGCGCGGGTGGTGCGGGAAGATCGCCGTTCGCGCCACCTGCGCGGGGCGGAAGGGCCGGATGTTCGAGGACGGCAACTCGGCCGGCCGTCGGGGTGGTCCGGCCTGGGGCTCACGCGGCATCTCGCCCTGGACGTCGAACCGTTCTGGTTCCGTGCCGTCGTCGCCGGGGACCGGGACGTCATCGGCGGCCTCGGCGACTGCGAGGACGCCTGGCAGGTGGGCCCGGACGTGCCTGCCACCGGGGTCCTGGCAGGCTACCGCCGGGAGGCGGAGCTCGCCGACGCGATCATCACCGCCACGTCGGCGGACACCCTCCTGGCGTGGTGACCGCAGCACCTCTTCGGCGACCGGCCCGGGAGCTCATCGACGGCCGCCGCCGGCTGGTCCTGACCTCGTAGGGCCGGTCGGACACCCGCCTACTGACGGGTCGTCAGGACGGATGCCCGGTGCGCCGCGGGGCCTTCGGGCGGTCAGGCGGCCTCCAGCGCCGCGAGCTCAGCCTCGGCGCGCTCGGTGACCAGGGCGAGGACACGGCCGGCGGCGGCCAGGTCCTCGGCCGGGATCCCGCCCCAGACGCGGGCGGAGACGGGGGCCGTCTCCGCGGCCACGGCCGCGAACAGTTCGCGCCCCGCGTCCGTGGGCCGGAGGTGCGGTCCGGCCTCGACGAGCAGCCCCTCGGCCAGGAGTTCGTCGAGGATGACACGGATGTCGGCCGGATCGGCCTTGAGGAAGCCCCGGACCTGGGTGACGAGGTCGTCCGGCGTCTGCGGGGCCTCGGCGGTGACGGCGGCGCGCAGGGTGACCTGCTGCGGGAACGTGGCGCCGTGCCGCGTGAGGAAGTGCTCCAGGACGCCGCGGGCGGCGTGGTGGGCCAGGCCGAGGGTGCGGGCGTCGGCGGCGGGTGCGGTGGTGGAGGCGGTGGTCGTCATGGCGTCGTCCCCTGAGTGGTCTCGTCGTTCGGTACGGACGGAGCGAGAGGTACGTCGAGCAGGGTCGTCAGCTCGTCGGTGAACGCACGTGTCCGCGGACCGTCGAGGCCGCCGAGTGGCTCCAGCAACTGCTGAAGGAGCTGCTGGACCGCTGTGATGGCCTGCCGCGTGACGTCCTGGCCCCGCTCGGTGAGGGCGAGCTGCACGGCACGCGGGTCGCGGGGATCGCGGGTGCGCTCGATCAGCCCGGAGGCCTCCAGGGCGCGCGCCAGCTTGGAGACGTACAGCGCCTCCAGGCCGGTGTGGTCGGCGAGCCCGCGCTGGCTGGGCCGCTCACCGGTGCGCCGCATGCCGTGCAGCGACGCCACCAGCGCGTACTGCGCGTGTGTGAGACCCAGCGGAGCCAGCGCGCGATCGACGGCGACCCGCCACTTGTTGGCGAGCCGCCACACCAGAAAGCCGGGCGTGGGCTCCGGCGAAGTCCTGCTCATGACACATAGAGTACATGGCTACTATGTCCATGGCTACTGTTTTCGGGCCGTCCCGGATCACCCCGGTGGGCGCCCGGAGCCCGCGCCGATCCGACGCCGAGCGCTCAGCGCTTGGTCACGTACCTGGTCAGGACCAGGCCGCCGGGAAACGTCCGGGTCTCCACCAGGCTCAGGTTCACCCGGTGGTCCAGGGCCGTGAAGAACGGCGTGCCGCCGCCCACCAGGACCGGATGGGTGACCATCGCGTACTCGTCGATCAGCCCGGCCCGCATGGCCGCCGCGGCGAGTGTGGCACCGGCGATGTCCATGGGGCCGCCGTCGTCGGCCTTGAGCCTGGTGATCTCGGTGACCGCGTCGCCGGTGACCAGACGGGTGTTCCGGTCGACCGTGCCGGTCGTGGAGGAGAACACCACCTTCGGCATGTCCCGCCAGCGGCCGGCGTACTCGATCACCGCCGGTGTGGCACCCGGCTGCTTGTCGGCGGTCGGCCAGTGGGAGCTCATCGCCTCCCACAGCTTGCGCCCGTACAGTGCCAGGCCCGTCGCGCCCACCCGGTCGGACCACCACTGGAACAGCTCGTCGCTCGGCTCGCTCCAGCCGATGTCGTCGCCGGGCGCGGCGATGTAGCCGTCCAGGCTGACGTTCATGGCAAAGGCCAGTTTCCGCATGGCGTCATGCCTCCGTGAGTCGGTGTTCGGCGTACAGACCGGTACGGCGCGGAGAAGACACCGGCCGGCCCGCACTGCCGCAGTACATACCGGATTCACCGCGGCGGGGCCGGAAGGGCGGGGCCGGCGTGGCGATCGAACCGGTGACCGAGCTCGGAAGCGGGCGCGCGCTCCGGCCGCCGCGCGCCCGGGTGGCACTCCCGGCCGCCCCCCTCGCCGTACACCGCGGGGGCCGAGCGGCGCCTCGTGACACCCCTCGTTCGCGGCTGGTGACAGCGTGCTCACCGGCAGCCCCGCCCCCGGGGCGCGGCTCACGGCACCGGGGGACGGGGCTGCCGCAGGCGGCCTCAGGCCGTCAGCGCGGGATAGTCGGTGTAGCCCTTCGCATCGCCGCCGAAGAAGGTGGACGGGTCCGGAGTGTTGAACGGTCCACCGGCCCTCAGCCGGGCCGGAAGGTCCGGGTTGGCGAGGAACAGCGCACCGTAGGCGATGATGTCGGCGATCCCGTCGTCGATGACCGCGTGGTGCTCGGGCCCGGTCGGCCCGTCGGAGAACACGTTGATGACGAGCGTCCCGGTGAACCGCTTGCGCAGCGCGAGCGTCAGCTCACGCGTGTCGGCCTGCTCCAGCACGTGCAGGTAGGCCAGGCCGAGCGGCTCCAGCTCCGCGACGAGCGCCGTGTAGAGCGCGTCGGGCTCGGGCTCCTCGATTCCGTTGTAGGGGTTTCCGGGCGAGATCCGCAGCGCGGTGCGCTCGGCACCGATCTCGGCGGCGACCGACTTGACCACTTCCACCGCGAACCGGATGCGGGCGGCCTCCGAGCCGCCCCACCCGTCGGTGCGCAGGTTGGTGTTGGGGGCCAGGAACTGCTGGATCAGGTAGCCGTTGGCGCCGTGCAGTTCGACGCCGTCGAAGCCCGCCTCCACGGCGTTGCGGGAGGCCGTGACGAAGTCGCCGACGGTCGCGCGGATCTCCGCGTCGGTCAGCTCGCGCGGCTCGACGAAGTCCTTCGGGCCCACGTGGGTGTAGACCTGTCCGGGCGCCGTGACCGGGGAGGGCGCCACCGGGGTCAGTCCGTCCGGCAGCAGGACGGGGTGACCGATCCGGCCCGCGTGCATGATCTGGGCGAAGATCCGGCCGCCGGCCGCGTGGACCGAGTCGGTGACCTTGCGCCAGGAGGCGACCTGCTCGGCACTGTGCAGACCCGGGGTCGACGGGTATCCCTGGCCCACCACGGACGGCTGGATGCCCTCGGTGATGATCAGCCCGGCCGAGGCGCGCTGGGTGTAGTAGTCGACGGTGAGGTCGGTGGCCGTGCCCCCCTCGCCGGCCCTGCTGCGGGTCATCGGCGCGAGGGCGATGCGGTTGGAGAGCTGAGTACCGGAAAGGTCGATGGGATCGAACACGGTGGTCATGGGAGCCTCCGGGAGATTATGTGGTCGGCCAAGTAATCGACGCGAGGCCACTGTAACGCATTAATTGGCCGACCAAGGTAATATGCGCAGGGACGTCATGAACCCGGCCTCGAACCGGGCAGCGGCACCGCACTGAGGAGTCACGATGCAGGCCGACACCCGCACCTCCGCCGATCCCGCCTGCGTCGGCGGGCTGCCGAGCGCGGCCCTCGGCGGCCCTGTCAGCCACGCCGTCTCACGGGTCGCCCGGCTGCACCGGAGTACGGCGGGCCGACTGCTCAGGGGGCTGGGGCTCTACCCGGGCCAGGAGTTCCTGATGATGCACCTGTGGGACACCGGGGCGGTCCGCCAGGCCGAGCTGATCAAGGCCGTGGACCTCGACCCGTCCACCGTCACCAAGATGCTCCAGCGCCTCGAACAGGCCGGGCACGTGAGCCGTCGCCCCGACCCGGACGACCGCCGGGCCGTCCTGGTCGAGGCGACGGAGAAGAGCTGCGCCCTGCGCGCCGAGGTGCGCGACGCCTGGTCGGGCCTGGAGGAGCAGACTCTCGCCGGGCTCGGACCGGCCGAGCGCGCGGAGCTGACGCGGCTGCTCGCCCGGGTGGAGGAGAACCTCTGCCAGGGGTCCGGGGACTGCCCCGCGCCGTGACCCGGGCTCTCCGGACAGCACGTCCGGGCCGGAGTCAGCCGGACAGCACCTCCAGGGCGCGGTCGACGTCGGCCTCGGTGTTGTACAGGTGGAGGGCCGCCCGCAGGTTCCCCGCCCGGGCCGAGACCATCACCCCGGCCGCCGCCAGATCGGGCTCCTTGCCGCCCAGGCCGGGCACGGCGACGATCGCCGAGGTCCCGGGCACCGCGGCGTGGCCGAGGGACGCCAGCCCCTCCCGGAAGCGGGCGGCGAGCCGGGTGGCACGGACGTGCACGGCCTCCACCCCGACCTCGGCCAGCAGCCCCAGGGACTGCTCGGCCCCGTGGTAGGCGAGGAACGCGACCGGTTCGTCGAAACGCCGGGCATCGGCGGCGAGCTTCTCGACCGGCCCGTACGTGCTGCCCCAGCGGTCCTCCGCCGCGGCCCAGTTCGCGAAGAGCGTCGGCAGGGCCTCCTGCGCCTCCTCGGTCACGGTCAGGAACGACGAACCCCGGGGGCACATGAGGAACTTGTACCCGCCGGTGACGGTGTAGTCGTACGCCCCGGCGTCCAGCGGCAGCCATCCCGCCGACTGGCTGGCGTCGAGCATCGTCCGCACTCCGTGTGCGGCAGCAGCCGCGCGGACCGCGTCCAGGTCCGCGACCCGGCCGTCGGCCGACTGGACGGCCGAGAAGGCGACGAGCGCGGTACCGGGCCGCACCGCGTCCGCCAGCTCCGTCAGCGGGACGTAGCGCATCTTGAGGTCACCCCGCGCGGCGAACGGGCTGACGACGGAACTGAACTCCCCGGTCGGCGCCAGGACTTCGGCCCCCGACGGGAGGGATGCCGCGACGAGCCCCACATGCGCGGCGACGGAGCCGCCGACCGCCACCCGGGCGGCCGGGACACCGGCGAGCCGCGCGAAGCCGGCGCGGGCGGCGTCCACCGAGTCGAAGCTGCCCACACCGCCCCGGACACCCAGGGCGCTCTCACCGGCCAGCTTCATGACGGCCTCGACGGCCCGGCGGGGCAGCAGCCCGCAGGTCGAGGTGTTGAGATACGTGGATTCGGATGCGAATTCACTTGCCCTGACCTGGTCGATCGCAGAATTCTCCATGCGGTCCAGCCTGACGGCCGCTCAACTCCACGTCAATCACGCATCTTTGAGCGGCACACCCAAGACATCCTTATACGCGCTGGTCGGACACCTCCACCTGCGGGACTTCACAGACCCCGTCGGCGTCGCACGCCGCGGCGTCCCCGCCGACCTGGGTGAGACGGGTGGCCTGACGGTCCTTCCACGCCTGCTCCAGGGCCTGCACGAAGACCTCGGCGGGCTGTCCCCCCGAGATGCCGTAGCGCCGGTCGAAGACGAAGAAGGGCACCGCGTTGGCACCCAGCTCCGAGGCCTCGCGCTCATCGGCCCGCACGTCAGCGGCGTACGCCTCGGGGTCGGCCAGCACCGCACGCGCCTCGTCGGCGTCGAGCCCCGCCTCGACGGCCAGGCCGGCCAGCACCACGTCGTCGAAGACCGAGCGCTCCTCGGCGAAATTGGCCCGGTAGACGAGCGTCAGCAGCTCGTCCTGGCGCCCGCGGGCCTTGGCGAGGTGGAGCAGCCGGTGGATGTCGAAGGTGCTGCCGTGATCGCGCCCCTCGGTGCGGTAGCCGAGCCCCTCGGCCTGGGCGTTCGCCGCGACGTTGGCCTCCATGCCGCGGGCCTCCTCGACGGTGCGCCCGTACTTCTGCGCCAGCATGTCGAGGACCTGCTCCGTGTCGCCCTTGGCCCGGCCCGGGTCGAGCTCGAAGGAGCGGTGGACCACCTCGACCTCGTCACGGTGGGCGAAGCCGGCGAGCCCCTTCTCGAAGCGGGCCTTTCCGACGTAGCACCACGGGCAGGCGATGTCGCTCCATATCTCGACGCGCATGACTCTTCTACTCTCCAGCTCTGCAGTCCCGGTGCGGAGGGGGCCTCCGCCGCCGGTTCAACGCAGGACCCGGGCACCTGATTCCCCGCGGGCCCCCGAAGCCCCGGAAGCGACTCGGCCGAAGGAGGTGCGGTAGGCGCTCGGGGGCAGCCCGAGCCTGCGCCGAATGTGCCGGCGCATCGCATCGGAGGAGCCGAGACCGCTGGCGCAGGCGACCTGGTCCAGGGGCAGGGTCGTGGTCTCCAGCAGCTCGCGGGCACGCTCGATGCGCTGGTGCAGCAGCCACTGGAGCGGGCTGAGCCCCGTCTCGGCGTGAAGGCAGAGGTCGAGCGCCGCACCGTGCCACCGGGCCTCGCCGGCGAAGAGGGGCCCGGCACGGACCGAGGGCCCGGATCCTCTCGGATCCGGGCCCTCGGTCTCTGTGGGCGCGGGTTTGTCAGCTGCCGTCGCGCAGGTCGCCGAGGCCGGTGGGCCGGAAGACGATCCTGTCGAACGACGCGGTGCAGCCGTCGCCCGTGGGTGACTGGACGAGGAAGCCCACGCGGGCCGCGGCCCGCTCCTCCTCCGTGCCGAGGGTGAACACCCGGACGAAGGTCCACCGCTCACCGTCCGCCGAGGCGTGGAAGGCGAAGGAACTGCCGACACGACTGAGGCGCATCCAGTGGCTGTTCCCCTCCACCACGGCGGAGTTCACGTCGTCGGAGTGGCCCCGCGTGACCACGGTGCAGACCGTGGGGCGCTTTGGGGAGAGCTCCAGACAGAGCTTCGCCCACTCCCGCTCGCCGACGTGGAGGTAGAGGACCCCCGCGTCGAAGGCGGCGGCGAAGCCGACGTCCACCCGGGCGATCAGCTGGAAGTCGCCCTCGGGCACGCCACCGAGCAGGCGCGGTGCGTCGGACGCGGGCTCCAGGCTCTCGCCGCCTGGCGGGACGAAACGGTCCTGCTTCGCACCCGCCGAGCCGGTCAGCACGCCGTCGGCGTACGCCCATCCGCCCTCGGGACCCGCCGGTTCCAGGGGGAACGGGAGCTCGGGGAGGTGTACGGCCGTCATGCGCGGCGCCCGTCGACCCGGCGCGGCAGGTTCTGCGGGTTGTCCTCGCGGAGCTCCGGGGGCAGCAGCGCCTCGGGGGTCGACTGGTAGCTGACCGGGCGCAGCCAGCGCTCGATCGCCGTGGCGCCGACCGAGGTCGAGGTGGAGGTGGTGGCCGGGTAGGGGCCGCCGTGGTGCTGGGCTGGTGCGACGGCGACACCGGTCGGCCAGCCGTTGACCAGGACGCGTCCGGCCACCGGGGTCAGCTCGGCCAGGAGCCCGGCGGCGCTGCCGTCGGCCTCCTCGGTGGCGATCTGGAGGGTGGCGGTGAGGTTGCCCGGCAGCCGGGAGAGCACGGCGGTGATCTCGTCCGGCGTCTCGTAGCGGGCGACGACGGTGACCGGGCCGAAGCACTCCTCCAGGAGGGCGTCGTGGGGCCCCTCCTGCGCGAGGCGCTGCGCCGGCACGGTGAAGAAGCCCGGGGAGACCGTGTGTTCGCCGCCCGCGCCCGGGGTGACCGGAGCCTCGACGTCCGGGAGGGAGGCGCGCTCGGCCACCCCGTGGACGAAGGCGTCGCGCATCCGGTGGTCGAGCATGACACCGGCGCCGGTGCCGCTGACGGTCTCGGTCAGCGACTTCAGCAGCTGGTCGCCCGCCTCGCCGGAGGGGGCGAACACGAAGCCGGGCTTGGTGCAGAACTGCCCGGCGCCCATGGTCATCGAGCCGCCGAGTCCGGCGCCGATCTGCTCACCGCGCTCGGCGGCTGCCGCTTCGGTGACGACGACGGGGTTGAGCGAGCCGAGCTCGCCGTGGAAGGGGATCGGGGTGGGCCGGGCCGCCGCCGCGTCGAAGAGGGCGCGGCCACCGCGGATCGAGCCGGTGAATCCGGCGGCGGAGACGAGCGGGTGCTTCACCAGCTCGACACCCGCCTCGAAGCCGTGGACCACGGTCAGGACGTCCTCGGGAAGGCCGTTCTGCGCCGCGGCCCTGCGCAGCAGCGAGGCGCAGATCTCCGAGGTCGCGGGGTGGTCGGGGTGCGCCTTGACGACGACCGGGCAGCCCGCGGCGAGCGCGCTGGCGGTGTCGCCGCCCGGGACGGAGAAGGCGAGCGGGAAGTTGCTGGCGGCGTAGACGGCGACGACACCGAGCGGGATCTTGTAGCGGCGCAGGTCCGGCCAGGGCGGGGTCCGGCTGCCGTCCTCGTGGTCGATGTGGATGTCGAGGAAGGCCCCCTCGTCGACGACCTCGGCGAAGGCCCGCAGCTGGGCGGCCGTGCGGGCGAGTTCGCCGGTCAGCCGGGCCGGGCCGAGCGCGGTCTCCGCGTCGGCCGCCTCGATGACGTGTTCCTGGGCCTCGGCGAGGAGGTCGGCCGCGGTGCGCAGGAAGGCGGCGCGCACGGTGCGGTCGGCCAGCGCGCCGCGCACGGCGTGCGCCGCCCGGACCGCACGGTCGACCTCCTCCGCTGTAGCCTCCACCGCAACCTGCTCGCGCGGGTTCCCCGTACGGGGGTCGACGCTCCAGACTGGTGCTGCTGCCACCGTATTTCCTTCCGTTCCACTGCCACACAGGAGAAGTTGTTCGGTATTCTGAACAGCGTTCCTGAACGTGAATACACAGGAACTCTATTTCCGGGCGCTCCGTGTTGGCAAGAAGTCGCAGGGTCGTGCAAGAAGGCTGGAAGGGGCACAAGGGATGTCGGTCGGCGAGCCCGGTGGGGCACAGGTCAAGTCCGCGGTACGGACGGTGGAACTCCTCGAATACTTCGCGGGGCGCCCCGGCATGCACTCGCTGGCCGCTGTGCAGGAGGCCGTCGGCTACCCCAAGTCCAGCCTCTACATGCTGCTGCGCACCCTGGTGGAGCTCGGCTGGGTGGAGACCGACGCCACGGGCACGCGCTACGGGATCGGCGTGAGGGCCCTGCTCGTCGGCACCTCCTACATCGACGGCGACGAGGTCGTGGCGGCCGCCCGCCCCACTCTGGACCGGCTCTCCGACGACACCACGGAGACCATCCACCTGGCCCGGCTCGACGGGACGAACGTGGTCTACCTCGCCACCCGGCAGTCCCAGCACTACCTGCGTCCCTTCACCCGTGTCGGCCGCCGGCTGCCCGCCCACTCCACCTCGCTCGGCAAGGCGCTGCTGGCGACCCACAGTGACGAGCAGGTCCGCACGATGCTGCCCGAGACCCTGCCGGCGCTGACCGAGCACACCCTCACCGACCGCGAGAAGCTCATCGAGGAACTGCACGTCATCCGCGAGCAGGGATACGCGGTGGACCGCGAGGAGAACACCCTGGGTCTGCGCTGCTTCGGCGTCGCGGTCCCGTACCGCACGCCGTCGCGCGACGCGATCAGCTGCTCGGTCCCGGTCGCCCGGCTCACCCCGGCGCACGAGCAGATGGTCAAGGACGCCCTCTTCGACGCCCGCGACCGGCTCACCCTGGCGACCCGCAGGCTCTGACCGCCGGGCACGCCGTACCGGCCCCGGGGCCGGTACGGCGTGCCTGAGAAAGCGGTGAGAAGGAACACGAACGGGAACGCCCCAGGTGTCCCCGTTCGTCCCTCCAGCGGGATGAACAAGACGATCAGGCGCGCCTCGGTCTTCTGTCTGCTCATGGTCCTCGCCCTGCTGGTGCGGGTGACCTGGGTGCAGGCGTACGACGGCCGGGCGCTCGCAGACGACGAACACAACCGGCGGAACACGATCGCGCAGTACGCGCAGCCGCTCGGCGACATCATCGTGGCCGGATCCCCGGTCACCGGTTCGAAGGAGACGGACGGCGACGACCTCCGCTACAAGCGCACCTACCCCCAGGGCGATCTGTACGCGTCGGTCACCGGCTACAGCTCCCAGGCCTACGGCGCCACGCAGCTGGAGGGCATCTACAGCGATGTCCTCGACGGCACCGACGACCGGCTCAAGAATCCCGCGGATCTGATCACCGGCAAGCAGACGGCCCCCGGAGACGTGCTGACGACCATCGACCCCGGTGTGCAGAAGGCCGCCTACGACGCACTCGGCGACGACCGGGGCGCGGCCGTCGCGATGGACCCGGAGACCGGGCGGATCCTGGGGATGGTCTCCTCGCCCTCGTACGATCCGTCCGACATCAGCGGGACGGGGGACTCCGGCACCTGGCAGAAGCTGCTCGACGACACGAGCAAGCCCCTGGTCAACCGGGCACTGCGGCAGCCGCTGCCGCCCGGCTCGACGTTCAAGCTGGTGGTGGCCTCGGCGGCGCTGGAGAACGGCCTGTACGACTCGGTCGACGAGGCCACGGACAGCCCCGATCCGTACACACTGCCGGGCACGAGCACGGTCCTGAGGAACGAGAACGCCTCGGCGCCCTGCGAGAACGCCACGCTGCGCACCGCGCTCCAGTACTCCTGCAACACCGTCTTCGCCAAGGTCGCGGCCGATCTCGGCCAGGACAAGCTGAAGGAGATGGCCGACGCCTTCGGTTTCGACACGAAGGAGCTGGACGTGCCCGTGCGGGCGTCCGAGAGCGTCTACCCGAAGGACATGGACAAGGCGCAGACCGCGCTGACCGGCATCGGGCAGTTCGAGGTGACCGCCACCCCGATGCAGATGGCCATGGTCTCCGCGGCCCTCGGCAACGGCGGTGAGCTGGCCTCGCCCCACATGGTCTCCAAGGTGAAGGACGCCGACGGCTCCACGCTGCAGGAGTACCCGGACGGCGACACCGAGCGCGTCGTGAAGGAGTCGACGGCCGAGCAGCTGCGCAGCGCGATGGTCACGGTCGTGGAGGAGGGCACCGGGAGCAACGCGAAGATCGACGGCGCCGAGGTCGGCGGCAAGACGGGGACCGCGCAGAACGGCGTGGACAACAGCAACACCCCGTACGCCTGGTTCACCTCGTACGCCGAGGACGACTCCACCGGCAAGCAGGTCGCGGTCGCCGTGGTCGTCGAGGACTCCGGGGCGGCCCGTTCCGAGGTCAGCGGCAACGGCCTGGCCGCGCCGATCGCGCAGAAGATGATGAAGGCGGCCCTGAAGGGGTGAGCGCTTCCGCCGCCGCCCGGCCGGGCGGCGGCGGGACGCCCGTGGCTACTTCACCCCGAGCAGCTGCTCGATCGGGTCGATCGCGAAGTACGCGGCGAACAGCGCGGCCGTGCCCCACAGCAGCCAGTGGATCTCCTTGGCCCTGCCGAGGACGGCCTTGATCACGACGTAGGAGACGAATCCCGCGCCGATGCCGTTGGTGATCGAGTACGTGAACGGCATCACGGCGATCGTGAGGAAGGCCGGGATGGCGACCTCGTACTTCTCCCAGTCGATGTGCCTCACCTGCGCCATCAGCATGAAGCCGACGGCGACCAGGGCGGGCGCGGCGGCCTGGGCCGGCACGATCGTGGCCAGGGGGGTGAGGAACAGCGCGACGGCGAAGAGGCCGCCGGTGACGAGGGAGGCGAAGCCGGTACGGGCGCCCTCGCCGACGCCCGCGGCGGACTCGACGTAGGACGTGGCCGAGGAGGCGGACGCAGCGCCGCCCGCGACGGCCGCCGCACCGTCGATGAGCAGGACCCGGCCCAGGCGCGGGACCTTGCCGTCCTCGCCGAGGAGTCCCGCCTCGTGGGAGACGCCGACGACGGTGCCCATGGTGTCGAAGAAGTCGCTCAGCAGCAGGGTGAAGACCAGCAGCACGATGGTGAGGACACCGACCTGCTGGAACGCCCCGAAGAGGCTGAAGGAGCCGATCAGCCCGAAGTCCGGGGCGGCCACGAGGTCGTCGGGGACGGCGGGCACGGTCAGGCCCCACGCGGTGGGGGCGATGTCGGCGATCTCGTTGATGATCACGGCTACGACGGTGGTCACGACGATGCTGATGAGGATGGCACCCTTCGTCCTGCGGGCGAGCAGGGCGACGGTGAGCAGGACGCCGAGGCAGAAGACCAGGACCGGCCATCCGGAGAGATGTCCCGTGGCGCCGAGCTGGACGGGCACGGAACCGGTCTCGCCGGGGATGCGGGAGACGAAGCCGGCGTCGACGAAGCCGATGAACGCGATGAACAGCCCGATGCCGACGCTGATGGCCTGCTTGAGGGACGCGGGGATCGCGTGCATGATCGCCTCGCGCAGCCCGGTGACCACCAGGACGCAGATCAGCAGGCCCTCGATGACGATGAGCCCCATCGCGTCGGGCCAGCTCATGAGGGGGGCGAGCTGGAAGGCGGCGACGGCGTTCAGGCCGAGCCCCGCGGCGAGGGCCAGCGGCAGATTGCCGCCGATCCCCATGACGACGGTCATCACCGCGGCCACCAGGGCGGTGGCGGTGACGAGTTGAGGCCCGGACAGGTGGTCGCCGAACTTGTCCTCGGCCGATCCGAGGATGATCGGGTTGAGCACCAGGATGTAGGCCATCGTGAAGAAGGTGGCGAAGCCACCGCGTATCTCACGTCCGAAGTCCGAACCGCGGGCGCTGATGGAGAAGAAGCGGTCGACCGCTGCCCGCCGGCCGGTCGCCCTGGCCACGGGCCCGTCGGGGACGGCGCCCTCCGGGGACACCGCGGGCTTCGGGACCTCGGCGGCGTCCTCGGCCCTGCTCACGGGCGGGGTGGTCTCAGGTCTGTCCGGCATGGCACTCCTCCTGGTGTACGGATCACGCGACGGTCAGCCGGATTGTGGCCCGGCCACGGGGTTCTCAGGTTTTCGCCGTGTTACGTCTTGCGTGATCACGCCCCGGGCCGGCCTCGTCGTGCTGTTCCCGGTGTGCCGCCGGATCGCCCGCCCGGCGCTTCACCTGACGCAGGGGGGTTCAGGTTTTCGCGGTGTTACGCCTTACTGGAGTCACACACGCGTCGAAGCGCTTCCGGGGCAGGCGTTGGTACGCTCTCGCCCCGCACCCCCCGACTGGGAACGTACACAACCGGTTCGAGCGCGCGGGAATCCCGTGCGGAGGAGCAGAGGAGAGGTTTCCGTGGGCACAGGCGTGGATGATGCTGCTGCCGCCGAGTTCCGGGCGTTCTTCGAGGCGCACTACGCCGAACTCGCCCGGCTCGCCCATCTGCTGACGGGTGAGGCCGACGCGGCGGACGACCTGGCCGCCGACGCGCTCATGGCGCTCTGGCACCGCTGGGACCGGATCAGGGGCGCCGACCACCCGGCGGCCTACGCGAGGGGCGTCGTCGCCAACCTGGCCCGTACGCGCATCCGCAGCGCGGTGCGCGAGCGCCGCCGGATCGCGCTGTTCTGGGCGCCCCGCGGCGCGGGGGACGGCTACGCGGCGGACGGCCCCGACGTGTCGGCGGTGGTCGACGTCCAAGGGGCCCTGCGGCGGCTGCCGTTCCGCAAGCGTGCGTGCGTGGTGCTGCGGCACGCCTTCGACCTGTCCGAACGGGACACCGCCCTCGTCCTCGGTGTGTCGGTCGGTACGGTGAAGAGCCAGACGTCGCGCGGTGTGGCGGAACTCCAGCGGCTGCTCGGATCCGAGACCCCGGCGGCACAGGTACAGGTGGCGGCCGCCGGGCAGCGCACCGGAGGAAGGCTCTGATGGACGAGGACCTGCGGGAGCGGCTGCGCACGGCGGCCGCTTCCCACCGCCCCGACCGGGCCCGGATGCTGGCCCGGGTCGAGCGCGGCATGGGTGAGGAGCCGCCGGCCCGTCCCGCACGCGCCCCGCGCGCGCCGATGCCGTGGCTGCGGGTCGCC
>NZ_NEUF01000025.1 GCF_002910915.1 Streptomyces sp. SM10
CCGCTGATCCCGAACGACGACACACCCGCCCGGCGCGCCTCGCCCGTCTCCGGCCACGCCACCGACTCCGTCAGCAACTCCACCGAACCCGCCGACCAGTCCACCTGCGACGACGGCTCATCCACATGCAACGTCCGCGGCAACACGCCGTGCCGCATCGCCATCACCATCTTGATCACACCGGCCACACCCGCAGCGGACTGCGTGTGGCCGATGTTCGACTTGATCGACCCCAGCAGCAGCGGCCTGTCCGCTGCCCTGTCCTGCCCGTACGTAGCGAGCAGCGCCTGCGCCTCGATCGGGTCACCCAGCCGGGTGCCCGTGCCGTGGCCCTCCACGACGTCGATCTGAGTGGGTGACAGTCTGGCGCTGGCCAGCGCCTGGCTGATCACGCGCTGCTGCGCGGGGCCGTTCGGCGCGGTCAGACCGTTGGACGCTCCGTCCTGGTTCACTGCCGATCCCCGCACGACCGCCAGTACCTGGTGGCCGTTGCGCCGCGCGTCGGACAACCGCTCGAGCAGGAGCATGCCCACGCCCTCGCCCCAGCCCGTACCGTCCGCAGCCTCGGCGAACGCCTTGCATCGGCCGTCGGCCGCCAGGCCTCGCTGCCGGGAGAACTCGACGAAGACGCCGGGGTTGGACATGACGGTGACACCACCGGCCAGCGCCTGCGTGCACTCACCGGAACGCAACGCCTGGATCGCCCAGTGCATGGCGACGAGCGACGACGAGCACGCCGTGTCCACCGTCACCGCCGGGCCCTCAAGACCCAGCGTGTAGGAGACCCGGCCGGACAGCACAGAGGTGACATCCCCGGTCAGAGCGTGCCCGTCAGAGCCGGGCGACGCTGCCATACCGATGCCGTAACCCTGGGTGGAGGCACCGATGAAAACGCCCGTGCGGCTGCCTCGTACGGAGAGCGGGTCGATCCCCGCACGCTCGAAGGCCTCCCACGACGTCTCCAGCAGCAGGCGCTGCTGCGGGTCCATCGCCAGCGCCTCACGCGGCGAGATACCGAAGAGGCCGGGGTCGAAGTCGGCGGCGGCGTAAAGGAAGCCGCCCTCGTTCGCGTACGAGGTGCCCGGGTGCGCGAGGTCGAGGTCCGGGTCGTACAGCTTCTCGAGGTCCCAGCCTCGGTCCGCGGGGAACCCCGCGATGGCGTCGCCCCCGGAGGCCACCAGGTCCCACAGCTGCTCCGGGGAGCACACGTCGCCCGGATAGCGGCAGCTCATCGCCACGATCGCGATGGGATCCGCTTCGCCGGACTCGACATGGCGAAGTCGCTGGCGAGTCTGCTGGAGCTCGCCGACCACCTTGGTCAGGTACTCGCGCAGCTTCTCTTCGTCCGCCATCAGTACATCGCTCCCGTGAGTCGTACAGGAAAATTCATGCTTGCCACGTCAAGAGATCCCGAGGTCGTTGTCGATCAGGTCGAACAACTCCTCGTTCGTCGCGGACTCGTAGCGCTCCGCGCCGCTGTCCCGGTCGGTCGTCCCGTTCGCCTCGTTGAGCTTGGACAAAAGGGATTCCAGGCGCATGACCACTCGCATCCGGCCGAGGTCGTCATGCGCGCGGACGGCCAGGACCTGTTCCAGGCGGTCGAGTTCCTCGCCGGCAGGCAGCTCGCCTTCGGCGTCCTGCAGGACTTCTGCCTGCAGATGGCCGGCGAGTGCAGTCGGTGTCGGGTGGTCGAAGACGCACGTCGCCGGAAGGCGAAGGCCGGTCGCGGCATTGAGCCGGTTGCGCAGTTCGACCGCAGTGAGCGAATCGAAGCCGAGTTCCCTGAAGGCCCGCCCTGCTTCGACGCTCTTGGGTGACGCGTGTCCGAGGACGGTCGCCGCGTGTCCGCGTACCAGATCCAGCAGAAGCTGAGCCCGGTCGGCCTCGGACATCACCATCAGCTCCGCCCGCAGGGCCGGGGCGGCGTCCGTCCCACCGGCCGGCTCCGCCGCCGTGTCCCCGATGGCCGCTGCCACCTGCGGGATGTCTGCGATCAGGGGACGGGCTCGCGCCATGGTGAAGATCGGCGCGAAGCGTTCCCAGTCGACGTCGGCTATCACCACGGTGGTGTCGTCGTGTTCGAGGGCCTGCCGGAGCGCGGCGATGCCCGACGCGGGCTGGATGAGGCGTACGCCCTGCCTGTCGAGGAGGATCTTGGCGTCCTCACTCACCATTCCGCCACCGGCCCACGGCCCCCAGGCCACGGACAGAGCGGGCACGCCCTCGGCACGCCGTTGTTCGGCGAGCGCGTCGGCATAGGCATTGGCCGCCGCGTAGGCCCCGTGGTCTCCGACACCCCAGACGGCCGAAACCGATGAGAAGTAGATGACCGCGTCGAGGTCGTCGTGATCGATCAGTTCGTCGAGGTACCGGGCTCCGGCGACCTTGGCTACAGCGATGTCCGCGAACGTGTCGTCGTCCGTCACCGTCAGCGGGGCGAGCCTGCCGACTCCTGCCGCGTGCACGACCGTACGCACCGTGTCCCCGGCGGCCGAGAGCCGCTCCAGCAGACCGGCCACGGCAGTCCGGTCGGTCACATCACATGCGGCGACGGTGACCCTGCTGCCCAGCTTCTCCAGCTCGGCCACCAGCTCGGTGACTCCTGACGCCTCGTCACCTCTACGGCTCGTGAGGACGACGTGCTCGGCTCCGTCCGCAGCCAACCAGCGCGCGACGTGCCCGCCAAGCGCCCCGGTTCCGCCGGTGATGAGTGCTGTGCCGGACGGCTTCCAGGACCGCGCGGGCGCCGATCCGTCCGGCGTCGCGGGCAGCACCCGTCGGACGAACACCCCCGTGCCGCGCACCGCGAGCTGATCCTCGCCGTCCGTGCCCGCGAGGGCGGCCACCAACCGCTTCAGTGCGCGGGCGTCCACCTCCCCCGGGAGGTCGACGAGGCCGCCCCACACCTTCGGGTGTTCCAACGAGGCGACTCGTCCCAGGCCCCAGGTCTGTGCCTGCACAGGCCGGGCGAGGACGTCGGAGCGCCGGACGGACACGGCCGTCCGGGTGGCGCACCACAGGGGCGATTCCAGCTCCAGCCGGGTCATCGCCCGCAGTAGGGCCAGGACGGCGAACGAACCGGACGGCAGCACGCTGTGTACGGGATGGGGACGCTCGTCGAAGGAGAGCAGCGACAGAACTCCGGACAGGCTTCCGTGTTCGTCGACGGTCTCACGCAGCCGGTCGCCGATCGTGGTGACGTCGTCCGGTCCGCCGTCCACGGGCAGCAGCACGACGGTCGCCCCGTGGTCTCGGAGGGATCTCGCACAGTCCTCGACGAGAGGCTGGTCGGTGTCTCCCGGGGGAACCGCGAGAACCCAGACGCCGGTGAGCGCGGGCTCAGGCGTGTCGTCGACAGGGGTCCAGCTCACCCGGTAGCGCCAGGACCCGACTGCCAGGCTTTCGCTGCGGTTGCGGTGCCACTGTGACAGCGCGGGCAACATGCTCGCGAGGGACGGCGCACCGGTTTCTCCCACGTCGAGTGTCCTGGCCAAGGTATCGACGTCACCGCGTGCGACTACGTCCCAGAATTCGGCGTCGATCGCACTCCGTGCGCCGCCAGATCCACCGACCTGGACGAGCGGCGCGCTCGGCCAGTAACGCTCGTGCTGGAAGGCGTAGGTGGGCAGGTCGACCCGGCGGGCGCCGGTGCCGGCGAAGTACGCCGCCCAGTCGACCACCGACCCGCGTACGTAAAGCTCCGCGAGCGCGGTGACCAGCGTCTTCGGCTCGTCCCTGTCCTTGCGCAGCGCGGGAGCGAACACCGAGTCCTCGACACAGTCCTGGCCCATCGCGGACAGGACCCCGTCGGGGCCCAGCTCCAGGAACACGGACACGCCCTGGTCCTGGAGGGTGCGCATCCCGTCGACGAAACGAACCGCCTCACGCACATGGCGCACCCAGTACTCGGGGGTGCAGATCTCGTCACCCGACACCATCTGACCGGTCACGTTCGAGACGATCGCGATCTCGGGCTGGTGGAAGGTCAGCGTCT
>NZ_NEUF01000026.1 GCF_002910915.1 Streptomyces sp. SM10
TCCTGGCGTTATCGGGTGGTGTGGAAGTCGGTTGGGGGTGTGGTGTCGGAGTCGCTCCCGGGTGGTTGGCTTGTGGTGTGTGGGTCGGGTGTGGTTGATGGCCCGGTGGTGTCGGGGTTGGTGGCTCGTGGTGCGGGTGTGTTGGTGGTCGATGGTGTTGTTGACGGTGGGGTGTTGGGGGAGCGTCTGGTAGGCGTTTCGGGCGTGGTGTCGTTGTTGGATGCTGCGGGGACGTTGGGGTTGGTTCAGGTTCTGGCCGGTGTGGGTGTGCCGGTGCGTGTGTGGTGTGTGACCAGTGGTGCGGTGTCGGTGGGTCGTGCTGATGGTGTGGTGGATCCGTTGGGTGCTCAGGTGTGGGGTCTGGGGCGTGTGGCGGGGCTGGAGTTGCCTCAGGTGTGGGGTGGGCTGGTCGATGTCGCGGGGGTTGTGGACGAGCGTGTGCTGGGCCGGTTGTGTGGGGTGTTGGCCGGTGGGGGTGGTGAGGATCAGGTAGCGGTGCGGGGCTCGGGTGTGTTCGGGCGTCGTGTGGTGCGTGCCCCGGGGTCGGGTGGGGGTGCGGGTGTTGTTGTGGGTGGGACGGTGTTGGTGACGGGGGGTTCGGGTGCCTTGGGTGGGCATGTGGCCCGGTGGGTGGTGGGTGAGGGTGCCGGCCGTGTGGTGTTGGTGAGCCGTGGTGGTTCGGTTTCGGGGGAGCTGGTCTCTGAGTTGGAGGGGCTGGGTGCCGAGGTTGTGGTCGCTGCGTGTGATGTGAGTGATCGGGGTGCTCTGGCGGGGCTGGTGGAGGAGGTCGAGTCGGTCGGCGGTCCGGTGCGCGCGGTGTTCCATGCGGCGGGGGTCGGTCAGATGACCGGTCTGGTGGGTATGACGGCGGATGAGTTTTCCGGGGTGTTGCGTGCGAAGGTGACGGGTGCGGACAACCTTGATGCGGTTTTCGGTGACCGTGGTCTGGATGCGTTCGTGTTGTTCTCGTCGATCAGCGCGGTCTGGGGCAGTGGTGGTCAGGGCGCTTATGCGGCGGCCAACGCGCATCTCGATGCCTTGGCCGAGCGGCGCCGGGCCCGCGGTCTGACCGCCACCTCCATCGCCTGGGGCCCCTGGGCCGAAGGCGGCATGGCCGACGGAGAAGCCGCAGAGCACCTCCGTCGACATGGCCTGACCGCGATGGCGCCCACTATGGCGGTCACCGGACTCGCGCAAGCGCTCCAGGAGAGCGACTCCGTGATCACGGTCGCCGACGTGGACTGGCAGCTCTTCACGCAGACGTTCACCGCCATGCGTACGAGCCCTCTGCTGAGCGAACTCACCGAGCTGGATGAACCCGCCTCTGCCGAAAGTCGACCCTCTTCCCTTCCGGACCAATTCGGCGTGCTTTCGGAGGCGGAGCGGGCGTCTGCGCTGCTCGACCTCGTGCGCCGGCAGGTCGCATCCGTTCTGGGGCACCGGAACACGGCCAGGATCCCGGCGGACCGAGCGTTTCAGCAACTGGGGTTCGATTCCCTTACGGCCGTCGAGCTGCGGAACCTTCTGCAGAAGGAAACCGGGCTCGGTCTACCCACCACTCTTGTCTTCGACTGCCCGAACCCCGCTGCTCTGGCGGACTACCTCAGTGCGCGGCTCTTCGGTGCAGAGGAGGGCTCGGAGAAGTCCGAGACAGCCACGTCCGCCTGGAGTGACGACCCGCTCGTCATCGTGGGCATGAGCTGCCGCCTCCCCGGGGACGTCCGTTCCCCGGAGGACCTGTGGGCGCTGCTCGTCGCGGAGGCCGACGGAATCACCGGCTTCCCTGTCGACCGGGGCTGGGCCGTAGAACCGAATGCCTCCTTTGCACGCGAAGGCGGCTTCCTGCACGACGCCGCCTCGTTCGATGCGGAGTTCTTCGGTATCTCGCCGCGTGAGGCGCTGGCGATGGACCCGCAGCAGCGCCTGCTGCTGGAGACGTCGTGGGAGGCCTTCGAGCGTGCGGGGATCGACCCGCTCTCCGTACGAGGCAGCCGTACAGCCGTCTTCGCCGGAGCCGCGAGCCAGGGATATGCATCGGGCGCGAATGCCGGTGAGGTGGAGGGCGTCGGAGGGCATCTGCTCACGGGTAATGCGACGAGTGTTCTGTCCGGCCGCATCTCGTACGCCTTCGGGCTCGAAGGGCCGGCCGTCACGCTCGACACGGCGTGCTCGTCGTCTCTGGTGGCCTTGCACCTTGCCGCTCAGGCCCTGCGGTCGGGTGAGTGCTCGCTGGCACTGGTCGGTGGTGTGACGGTGATGGGCACTCCGGTGACGTTTTCGGAGTTCTCCCGGCAGGGTGGCCTTGCCGAGGACGGCCGGTGCAAGTCCTTCGCGGAAGCCGCGGACGGCACCGGCTGGTCCGAGGGTGTGGGCGTGCTCCTGGTGGAGCGGCTGTCGGATGCGCGGCGGAACGGGCACGAGGTGCTTGCTGTCGTGCGGGCAAGTGCGGTCAATCAAGACGGTGCGAGTAACGGGCTGACGGCGCCCAACGGCCCGTCACAGCAGCGGGTGATCCGGCAGGCGCTGCTGAACGCCGGTCTGTCTGCCTCTCAGGTGGACGTCGTGGAAGCACACGGAACCGGTACCGCGCTGGGTGACCCGATCGAAGCGCAGGCAGTTCTCGCGACGTACGGGCAGGGACGTGACGAGGCCCGACCGCTGCACTTGGGGTCATTGAAGTCGAACATCGGTCACACGCAGGCGGCGGCGGGTGTGGCCGGGATCATCAAGATGGTGTTGGCGATGCGGCATGGTGTGTTGCCGCGGACGTTGCATGTGGATGAGCCGTCGTCGCAGGTGGACTGGTCGGCGGGTTCGGTGGAGTTGCTGACGGAGTCGGTGGCGTGGCCGGAGACGGGTGAGGCACGACGTTCCGCGGTGTCGTCCTTCGGGATCAGCGGCACCAACGCGCATGTGATTCTCGAGCAGGCGCCGCCTGCGGCGGGGGCCATCGCTTCCTCAGCCCCTGTCACGGTGCCGGTGGTGCCGTGGGTGGTGTCGGCGAAGTCCGAGGCGGGTCTGTCTGCGCAGGTGGAGCGGTTGTCCGCGTTCGCCGGAGGCCATGATTCTCTGGATGTCGGGTTCTCGTTGGCGACGACGCGTGCGGCGTTGGAGCACCGTGCTGTGCTGATCGGTGACCGGGCCGTGCGGGGCGAGGTGGTCGAGGGCCGGTCGGCGGTGTTGTTCTCGGGTCAGGGTGCGCAGC
>NZ_NEUF01000027.1 GCF_002910915.1 Streptomyces sp. SM10
ACCGGCCGGGACCTCGCCCCGGACCGCCGCACGGGCCGCCGCGGGGCCTCCGGCACCGGCGGCGGGCATCCCGACACCGGCCCCATGGGCCTCCGGACCCGGCACGTATCCCACGGCGGGCCCGGGACCGGCCGCGGCGAAGGACGCCGCCCCGCGCTCCAGCCTGTCGAGCCGGGCCTGGAGCGACCGCTCGTCGTCGAAGGCTGCGGGCAGCAGCACCCGGGCGCAGATCAGTTCGACCTGGAGCCGGGGCGAGGTCGCCCCGCGCATCTCGGTGAGCCCTTCGTTGACCAGGTCGGCGGCGCGGCTCAGCTCCGCGGCCCCGAAGACGGAGGCCTGGGCCTGCATCCGCTCCACCACATCGGCGGGGGCGTCGATGAGCCCCTTCTCCCCGGCGTCCGGCACGGCGGCCAGGATCACCAGGTCACGCAGCCGCTCCAGCAGGTCGGCGACGAAGCGGCGCGGGTCGTTGCCGCCCTCGATCACACGGTCGACGACCTCGAAGGCCGCCGCCCCGTCGCCCGACGCGAAGGCGTCGATGACGGAGTCCAGCAGGGACCCGTCCGTATAGCCGAGAAGCGACGTCGCCATGGCGTATGTCACACCGTCGTCGCCTGCTCCGGCCAGCAGCTGGTCCATCACGGACATCGAGTCACGCACGGAACCCGCACCGGCCCGCACGACGAGCGGCAGCACACCGTCCTCGACGAGGCTGTTCTCCTTGCCGCACACCTCCGCGAGATAGCCGCGGAGGGTCCCGGGGGGAACCAGACGGAACGGATAGTGGTGCGTACGCGACCTGATCGTGCCGATGACCTTCTCGGGCTCCGTGGTCGCGAAGATGAACTTGAGATGCTCCGGCGGCTCCTCGACCACCTTCAGCAGGGCGTTGAACCCTGCCGGGGTGACCATGTGCGCCTCGTCGATGATGTAGATCTTGTACCGGCTCGACGCGGGCCCGAAGAAGGCCTTCTCCCGCAGGTCACGGGCGTCGTCCACGCCACCGTGGGACGCCGCGTCGATCTCGATGACATCGATCGACCCCCGGCCGTTGCGCGCCAGGTCCTGGCAGGACTGGCACGCGCCGCAGGGGGTCGGCGTGGGCCCCTGCTCGCAGTTCAGACAGCGGGCGAGGATGCGCGCGCTGGTCGTCTTTCCACAGCCGCGCGGCCCGCTGAACAGGTACGCGTGATTGACCCGGTTGTTCCGCAGGGCCTGCTGCAGCGGGTCAGTGACATGCTCCTGACCGATGACCTCGGCGAAGGACTCGGGGCGATAGCGGCGGTACAGCGCAAGGGACGACACACATACGAGGTTATCGGGGCGGACCGACAACCGGTCCCGCCCGGGACCGCCGCCCGGCGGGACACCAGTACCCCGGACACGCAAGGGCCCCCCACGCACCCGCCAGAGCCAACCTACCCTTGCTGCCTTCCGGCCCTGGGGGAGTTCAGTCAGATAGCGCCACGTGAGGGGCTGACGCCCACCTTAGCCGATCCCCGCCCCCCGCCGTCCACCCGCTCCCCCTCCGAAGAGGGTCGGGAACGATCTCCGGGGAACGTGTTCGCGAGCACCCTCCAACGTCTTGTATTGTTTGCCGCGGAGGATTCGCCTAGTGGCCTAGGGCGCACGCTTGGAAAGCGTGTTGGGGGCAACCCCTCACGAGTTCGAATCTCGTATCCTCCGCCATTGCTCTCACCGGGCAATACGTCGAAGGGCCCCACCGCTTGCGGTGGGGCCCTTCGGCGTTCCTCTAGGCCCGTAGTCTCATCTGCAGTCTCATCGAGACCCTGCGGAGCCCTCCGCGCCGCTCTCGTCGGGCTCCTTGGCCACTTCCCAGATGAGTCCTCCGACCCGCTGCGCGACGTCGGCGAGGATGCCGCCCGTCACGTGCTGGTACCGGGCCGCCATCGCCGTGGACGACCAGCCCATGATCTGCATCACGACCCGTTCGGGGACACCGAGGATGAGCAGAACCGTCGCCGAGGTGTGCCGGGCATCGTGCAGGCGCCCGTCCCGAACCTTCGCATCGGCCAGCAGCCGCTTCCAGGTGCCGTAGTCCGTGCTCGGCACCAGCGGCTCGCCCACGGGAGAGGTGAAGACGAACCCGGACTCTCGCCAGTCCTCCCCTGCGATCGCCCGCTCGCGTGCCTGCTCTCTGCGGTGCAGCTCCAGCAGCCTCACCAGTTCGTCGGGGACACCGATGACGCGTCGGCCGGCGCGCGACTTC
>NZ_NEUF01000028.1 GCF_002910915.1 Streptomyces sp. SM10
AGCGGCGGTGGCAGGGCTCCACGGGGCGAACGCTCGCAGTGGGCCCGTCCCCGGACTGGCGGACGCGTACGCGCGGGTGGAAGCAGACGTGACGGTCACGTCCGATCCCCGTCAGACGCGGCCACGGGTACGGGGCGACCACAGCACACCCGTGTCCTTGCTCATCGATGCGGAGGTCGACCGGCTGACCGCCCCCGACGGCACGGTGACCAGGCTCCGCACCCCTGTCCTCGTCATGGTCGCCCCGGGGGCGGCGGCAGCGCGGTGGCAGGGGCTTCTGCCGTCGACCGGCCTCCGCATCAGCGGCCGGCTCGCACCACCCCGTCACGAGGGGGAGCGGATCGCCGCCGTGCTCGGCACCGACGCGGCCGACCCGCCCCAGGTCGTCTCGCAGCCCACTCTCGCCCAGCGCACGGCAGGGCACCTGCGGTCCGGGCTCCGGCAGGCCACGGACGGGCTCGACGCCGACGCACGGGCGCTCCTGCCGGGGCTGGTCGTCGGCGACACCTCGCGGGTCCCGCCCGACCTGCACGACGCCTTCAAGGCCACCGACCTCACCCATCTGCTCGCTGTTTCCGGCGCGAACCTGTCCATCCTTCTCTTCCTGCTCATCGGACCACCGGGCACAGCATCGCGCAGCGAGCGCCGCGGCCTGGCTCCCAGGCTGGGCATCTCCCTGCGCATGACTGCTCTGACCGGGGGCGGGATCGCGCTCGCCTTCGTGATCGTCTGCCGTCCCGAGCCGAGCGTTCTGCGGGCGGCCGCCTGCGGCCTGATCACGCTGCTCGCCATCGGGACGGGCCGCCGCCGATCACTGATTCCCGCACTGGCCGCGGCTGTTCTGCTGCTGGTGCTGTACGACCCGTGGCTCGCCCGCAGTTACGGCTTTCTGCTGTCCGTCCTCGCCACCGGTGCGCTGCTGACCCTGGCCCCGAGATGGAGCGATGCGCTTCAGCGACGCCGGGTACCGGCACGGCTCGCGGAGATGCTCGCCGCCGCCGGAGCAGCTCAGGCGGTCTGTGCGCCCGTGGTCGTGGTTCTCGCGTCGCGGGTGAGTCTGGTCGCGATCCCCTGCAATCTGCTCGCCGAGTTCGCCGTGGCGCCCGCGACGGTACTGGGGTTCGCCGCCCTCGCCGTGGCACCCGCGTCCATGGCGGTGGCGAAGGTGCTGGCCGAGGTCGCCGGCTGGCCCGTCGGGTGGATCGCGTCGGTGGCCCGCACCGGTGCCGCCCTTCCCGGGGCGGAGGCGGACTGGCCGGGCGGATGGCGCGGGGCGGCCCTCCTGGCCCTCCTCACCGCAGGGCTGTTTCTGTCGGCCCGCCGTCTGGCCCGCCACCCCTGGGTGTGTTCCGCCGCAGCCCTTCTTCTGGTGCTCGCGGTGCTGAGACCGGTGCCCCTCACCCGCCTCATGACGGGATGGCCGCCGCCGGGCTGGGCGTTCGCCCTGTGCGACGTGGGGCAGGGGGACGCCATGGTGCTGGCCGCGGGAGACGGCACCGGAGTGGTCGTCGACGCCGGCCCCGAACCCCGCCTCGTGGACCGGTGCCTGCGTGACCTCGGCATCACCCGCGTTCCCCTTCTGCTGTTGACCCACTTCCATGCCGACCACGTACGCGGGCTGCCGGGTGTCCTGCGGGGCCGCGAGGTGGGTGCCATCCAGACCACGCATCTCGACGAACCGCCAGAGCAGGCAGCCTTCGTGAGGAGGGCGGCCGCAGCGGCACACATCCCGACGGCCCGGGCCGTAGCGGGGGAGCGGAGCCGCTCCGGCCCGGTGGACTGGCAGGTGCTCTGGCCCGCCCCCGGCGCGCCCGGTGCGGCACCGGCCTACGTGACGCAAGAGCCCAACGATGCGAGTGTCACGCTCCTGGCGCGGTCCGGCGGGGTGACTCTGCTCCTCCTAGGGGATCTCGAACCACCCTCTCAGCGAGGGGTGTTGCGCAGCTATCCCGCCCTGCCCCGGGTGGACGTGCTCAAGGTCGCGCACCATGGCTCGGCTCACCAGGACGCGGCGCTCCTGCGCAGTGCCCGCCCGAGGTTCGCCCTGATCAGCTGCGGCACGGAGAATCCGTACGGCCATCCGTCGCGCCGTACGGTCGAAGCGCTCGAAGAGACGGGGGCGAAGGTGCTGCGCACCGACATCCACGGTGCGATCGCGGTGACGGGCACCGGTGCGGGACTGCGTGCGGCAGGCCGCTCATGAACCCGATCCGCGCTTGGTGCCACGCACCACTGCCCCACCGCTACCCGCACCCGTGCCCGCACCGGCGCCCGCACCCGAACTCGCTCCGAGCCTTGCTCCAGGGCTCGCACCTTTACCGGAACCCGCACCGGCAGCTGCTGAGGGCGCCGTCAGGCCAGCCAGGTGCCGCCGAGCATCAGATCGCGCCCAGCCAGTTCGTTCTCCTCGCGCCACGCCTTGACGGTGTACGGCGTGACGCGCAGGTACACCCATGCGGGACGCCCACGCAGGTCCCAGCTGAGCTTCTCGGCGAAGGCGTCGCCCGAGTCGGCGGAGAGGTCCGCCCCCTCGACGATCTCGGCCGTCCCCTCGATCAGGACCACGTCGCGGGTGTGCCCCAGCGTGACCCGCACCTGCCCGGTCGGTGTGACGTTGACCGCCGTCGGATTGGTACGCCGCGTGGCCAGCAGCAGTGTGTTCCGGTCCCAGACGAACGACAGCGGCACCAGGCACGGCACACCGTCGGGCGAGGCCGTCGCCACCCAGGCGTCCTCGTCCTTCTCCAGACGATCGAGTACGTCCTGCTTACGCTGTTCCGAGCCGCGCGCCGGCTCTCGCTCCGTCATGGCCCACACGCTAGCCATCGGCTCGCGCCGCCACATCCGTCGTCGGTCCTAGGCCCAGTGGCTCATGACGTGGCCCGGCGCGCCGCGACAGACTTCAGGTATGAACGAGGAACTCGCGCAGCCGGCCCACGCCCCGACCCCTGCCCGGGTGGACGCATACCTGGAACGTATCGGTGCCGCGCGCCCCGTTCGCGCCGACGCCGCGGCCCTGTGCGAGCTGCAGCTCCGCCACCTGACGGCCGTTCCCTTCGAGAACCTCTCGATCCACCTCGGCGAGGACATCGTCCTGGAGGACGAGAAGCTCGTCGACAAGGTCGTCTCGGACCGTCGCGGCGGCTTCTGCTACGAGCTCAACGGCGCCTTCGCCTCGCTGCTGCGCGGCCTCGGATTCCGTGTCACCCCGCTCCAGGCGCGGGTTTTCGGCGACGGCGGTCGCCTCGGCATCCCGTATGACCATGTCGCCCTGCGTGTGGAGACCGACGACGGTACGGGTCCCTGGCTCGCCGACGTCGGGTTCGGAGACCACGCGCTGCATCCGCTCGACCTCGATGCCCGCACCGAACAGGAGGACCCCTCCGGCAGGTTCCGCTTCCGTGAGGCGCCGCAGGGAGACCTCGACCTGCTGCGCGACGGCTCGCGGCAGTTCCGCCTGGATCTGCGCCCGCGGGTGCTGGCGGACTTCCGTGCCGGCTCCTGGTATCACCGCACCTCGCCGGACTCGCACTTCACCCGGTCCCTGGTCTGCTCCCGGAACACGGGTGACGGCCGGGTGACGCTCAGGGGCCGCACCCTGATCACCACCGTGCAGGGTGAGCGGCATACGACGGAGCTGGGTGACGACGCCGCGGTACTCGCCGCCTACCGTGACCACTTCGGGATCTTGCTCAGCCACCCGCCCTCGGTGCGAACGCCCCTGACAGCGTGACAGACGCAGTCCGCGTACAGGAGTCGAGAGGCTGGGCAATACGGATGTTCGGTGATACCTGTGTACAGCGGAACACAGCCCGGCACAGCTCGGTGCAAACCCGCTGAGCTGAGCCGCACCGTCACCCTGGACGTCCAGTACCTCGGTCTGGGCAACGGCCTGGAGGGTGAGACCCCGGCCGCCCGCCGGGCGTCCACCGAGCTGCACCGCGAGGACTTCACGCTCACCTGGCAGACGATGCCGGCGCGCGGTATCGCCGTGGTCGGACCGAGCATCAAGCTCGAGATGGACATCCAGATCGTCCCCAGGGGCTGACACCCCGGGGTGCCGGCCCCGATGACCCCGCGTACCGGCCCTGGTGCCCCGGCGTACCGGCCCACGGTCCGGCATGGCCAGGTACCGACCTGCCCAGGTACCGGCGTACGGACGCGGTCTCTACGGGGTCTCCAGCCAGCCCTCGTACTCCGCGGCGAACGCGTCGAGGGCCGCGGAGTCCAGCCGTGCGGCCGGGTCCTCGACCACCACCAGCCACTGGGCGTCCTCGGCGTCGTCCTCGCCGGCCAGGGCGTCCCGGACCAGCTGCGGCTCCTCGGTGACGCCGAACCGGTCGTGCAGTTCCCCTGCGACTTCCTCGGCGGCGTCCCGGTCGGGCAGCACCAGCACATGTCTCACATCGCTCACCCGCTCATTCTCCGGTACGGCCGGAGCTCGGCCGTACGCCGGGGCGGCTGCCCGGCGGGGTTGTCACAGGGGCGTGGGATGCTGGACGGCGATGGCCACCAGACGCAGTTCCACCGACGATCCGCTCGCCCCCGTCACGCTCGCCGTGGGCCAGGAAGACCTGCTCCTGGACCGTGCCGTGCAGCACGTCGTAGCCGCGGCGCGCGCCTCCGACGCCGACACGGACGTCCGGGACCTCACGCCGGACCAGCTGCAGCCCGGCACGCTCGCGGAACTCACCAGCCCCTCGCTGTTCGCGGAGCGCAAGGTGGTGATCGTGCGGAACGCGCAGGACCTCTCCGCCGACACCGTCAAGGATGTCAAGGCGTACCTGGGCGCCCCCGCCGAGGAGATCACGCTCGTGCTCCTGCACGCGGGCGGAGCCAAGGGAAAAGGCCTCCTGGACGCGGTGCGTAAGGCCGGGGCGCGTGAGGTGGCGTGCCCCAGGACCACCAAGCCGGCCGAGCGGCTGTCCTTCGTGCGGTCGGAGTTCCGGGCGCTCGGGCGTTCCGCGACCCCGGAGGCGTGCCAGGCCCTGGTGGACTCCATCGGCAGCGACCTGCGGGAGCTGGCGAGCGCGGTCTCGCAGCTGGCCGCGGACGTCGAGGGGACCATCGACGAGGAGGTCGTCGGCCGCTACTACACGGGCCGGGCGGAGGCCTCCTCCTTCACCGTCGCCGACCGGGCGGTCGAGGGCCGGGCCGCGGAGGCGCTGGAGGCGCTGCGGTGGTCGCTGTCCACCGGCGTCGCCCCCGTCCTGATCACCAGCGCCCTCGCGCAGGGTGTGAGGGCCATCGGCAAGCTCTCCTCGGCCCGGGGCGGACGTCCCGCGGACCTGGCCCGTGAGCTCGGCATGCCGCCCTGGAAGATCGACCGGGTCAGGCAGCAGATGCGCGGATGGACACCGGACGGGGTCGCGGCGGCGCTGATCGCGGTCGCGGCGGCCGACGAGGGCGTCAAGGGCGGAGGCGACGACCCGGAGTACGCCCTGGAGAAGGCCGTGGTCGCCGTCGCCCGCGCGGCCCGTCCCGGTGGCCGCTAGGCGTTGGGCGGCAATGTCCCGGGGTGGGCGCTGTGCGGTGGAGCGACAGGTTCCGCGCTGGTCGCCGACGCGACGCGGCGCAGAGGCGCGCCTCAAGGTGGCTGCCGACGCAGCACCGCCCGGACACGTGCCCCGGGCAGATGTGTGCCCCGACGAGACCCGACACGTACGAAGGCCCGGACAGACACGTGCCCCGGACACAGACGAGGGCCCGGACAGACACGCGCCCCGGGGACAAACGAAGGCCCCGGCCGTCGTCCTGGGGAGGACATCGGCCGGGGCCTTCGGTTCACGCTTGGTTGCGCCGCACCCGCGTGGCGAACGCAGGTTCGGTGTGCGGCGCGGGGTGCCGGTCAGGAACGGGAGAGAGGGCCCGCTGAGTCCTTACCGGCGATCACATCAGTAGCTCAGCCCTGGAGGGCGGCAACCTTGAGCGCCAGCGCCGACTTCTTGTTGGCGGCGGCGTTCTTGTGGATGACACCCTTCGAGACAGCCTTGTCGAGCTGGCGCGACGCGTCACGGACGGCCACAGTGGCCTTCTCGACGTCACCGGCAGCGGCAGCCTCACGGGCCTTGCGGATCGAGGTCTTGAGCGAGGACTTGACGGCCTTGTTGCGCAGGCGCGCCTTCTCGTTCGTCTTGTTCCGCTTGATCTGGGACTTGATGTTCGCCACGAAAGAGCCTTTTCAGGTTCGTTGGATCTTCTATGTGCGCCCCGCTGCTTCTGAGGGCCACGAGGCACAGCTGCCCACGGTAGCAGTCACCCTCGGAGCGGCCCAAACCGGTCCCGGTCCCGCAGGCGTGGGACCATGGAGGCTACGTATCGATCCGTCCGACCCGACATCGACCCGAGACACGGCGTCCGGCGTCTCAAGAATCAGGACCCTGCGTGCCCGCGACTCCTACCAACGTGCCCGAGCCGAGCCGTACCGACCCGGCGCTGATCCGCAATTTCTGCATCATCGCGCACATCGACCACGGCAAGTCGACTCTTGCCGACCGGATGCTTCAGCTGACGGGAGTGGTCGATCAGCGGCAGATGCGCGCCCAGTATCTCGACCGGATGGACATCGAGCGCGAGCGCGGCATCACCATCAAGTCCCAGGCGGTCCGTCTGCCCTGGGCGCCCACCGAGGGTGAGGACAAGGGCGCGACCCACATCCTCAACATGATCGACACCCCGGGCCACGTGGACTTCACCTACGAGGTCTCGCGCTCCCTGGCCGCCTGCGAGGGCACCGTCCTCCTGGTCGACGCGGCCCAGGGCATCGAGGCGCAGACCCTGGCCAATCTCTACCTGGCGATGGAGAACGACCTCACCATCGTCCCGGTGCTCAACAAGATCGACCTGCCCGCCGCGCAGCCCGAGAAGTTCTCCGAGGAACTGGCCAACCTCATCGGCTGCCAGCCCGAGGACGTGCTCAAGGTCTCCGCGAAGACCGGCGTCGGCGTGGACGCGCTGCTCGACCGGGTCGTCCGTGACGTCCCGGCCCCGATCGGCCAGGCGGACGCCCCCGCCCGCGCGATGATCTTCGACTCGGTCTACGACGCCTACCGCGGTGTCGTGACCTACGTCAGGGTCGTCGACGGCCAGCTCAACAAGCGTGAGCGCATCAGGATGATGTCGACGGGTGCCACCCACGAGCTGCTGGAGATCGGTGTCTCCTCCCCGGAGATGACGCCGGCCGACGGCATCGGCGTGGGCGAGGTCGGCTACATCATCACCGGTGTGAAGGACGTCCGGCAGTCCAAGGTCGGTGACACCATCACCTCCCTGAACAAGGGGGCGACCGAGGCGCTGGGCGGCTACAAGGACCCCAAGCCGATGGTGTTCTCGGGGCTCTACCCCCTGGACGGATCCGACTACCCGGACCTGCGCGAGGCGCTCGACAAGCTCCAGCTCAACGACGCCGCCCTGGTGTACGAGCCGGAGACCTCGGCCGCGCTCGGCTTCGGCTTCCGCGTGGGCTTCCTCGGCCTCCTGCACCTCGACGTCATCCGTGAGCGCCTGGAGCGAGAATTCGGTCTGGAGCTCATCGCCACCGCCCCCAACGTGGTCTACCGCGTGGAGATGGAGGACGGCTCGGAGCACACGGTCACCAACCCGAGCGAGTTCCCCGAGGGCAAGATCGACAAGGTGCACGAGCCGGTCGTCAGGGCCACGGTCCTGGCGCCCAGCGAGTTCATCGGCGCGATCATGGAGCTCTGCCAGAACCGGCGCGGCACCCTGATCGGCATGGACTACCTCTCCGAGGACCGGGTCGAGATCCGCTACACCCTGCCGCTCGCCGAGATCGTCTTCGACTTCTTCGACCAGCTGAAGTCCAAGACCCGCGGTTACGCCTCGCTGGACTACGAGCCCACCGGCGAGCAGTCCGCGCAGCTCGTCAAGGTCGACATCCTGCTGCACGGCGACAAGGTCGACGCCTTCTCCGCGGTCACGCACAAGGACAAGGCGTACGCGTACGGTGTCCGGCTCGTCGCCAAGCTGCAGAAGCTCATCCCCCGGCAGAACTTCGAGGTGCCGATCCAGGCGGCCATCGGCTCCCGGGTCATCGCCCGTGAGACCGTCCGCGCCATCCGCAAGGACGTCCTCGCCAAGTGCTACGGCGGTGACATCTCCCGTAAGCGGAAGCTGCTGGAGAAGCAGAAGGAAGGCAAGAAGCGGATGAAGATGGTCGGCAACGTGGAGGTGCCGCAGGACGCGTTCATCTCCGTCCTGTCGACCGACGAGTCGGCCGGTGAGGGCAAGGCCAAGAAGTAACGCCGGCCCCCCTCCGGCCCGGACCACCCCGCCGTGCCTTTTCGGATGTACCCGGGAGTAGCCCAACTGGCCCCTGCGCCGCGGACATCCGCGGCGCAGGGGCCCGGTTCGTTATCAAGCGGCTGCCTGTTGCCTCTTACGTGACGGTCCCGCGCGCTCTACTCTGATCACCACCCGTTAGTTACTCGCCAGTTAAACAAGCAGGCCGAGCGGGAACGAGAAGCAGGACATACAAGCAGCAGCACCCATAAGCCGGTCGTAGCAATGCCGCAGGCCCGGAGGACGTCGTGAGCGACACACAGACCTTGATCGACAGCCGGCCGCCCTCCGTGGCGACCCTCTTCATCGACCGCGTGGCGGCCACCCCGGACGGAGAGGCCTACCGCTTCCCCGTGCCGGCCGCTTCGGGCCAGGGCCCGGACGAATGGAAGTCGCTGACCTGGGCGCAGGCCGCCGAGAGGGTCAACGCCATCGCGGCCGGTCTGATCGCCCTGGGTGTCCGGCCCGAGGAGCGTGTCGCGCTCGCCTCCTCCACCCGCGTCGAATGGATCCTCGCCGACCTCGGCGTGATGTGCGCGGGCGCCGCGACGACGACGGTCTACCCGTCGACGAACACCGAGGAGTCCGCCTTCATCCTGGCCGACTCCGACAGCCGCGTCCTGATCGCCGAGGACGCCGCGCAGCTGGCCAAGGCCAGGGAGAGCCGGGACTCGCTGCCCGACCTGGCCCATGTCGTCGTCATCGACCCGGCCGGTGCGGGCCCCGCCGAGGGCGACCCCGAGGGGTGGGTCCTCACGCTGGCCGAGCTCGAGGCCCGGGGCGCCGAACACCTGGCGAAGAAGCCGGACGCGATCACCGAGCGGGTCGCCGCCATCACGGCCGACCAGCTGGCGACCCTGATCTACACCTCGGGCACCACCGGCCGCCCCAAGGGCGTACGGCTGCCGCACGACAACTGGTCGTACATGGCCAAGGCGACCGTCTCCACCGGGATGATCAACTCCGACGACGTCCAGTACCTCTGGCTGCCGCTCGCCCACGTCTTCGGCAAGGTCCTCACGTCCGGCCAGATCGAGGTCGGTCACGTCACCGCGGTCGACGGCCGCGTCGACAAGATCATCGAGAACCTCCCGGTGGTCCGGCCGACGTACATGGCGGCCGTTCCCCGCATCTTCGAGAAGGTCTACAACGGGGTCGCCGCCAAGGCGAGGGCCGGCGGCGGCGCCAAGTACAAGATCTTCCAGTGGGCGGCGGAGGTCGCCCGCGAGTACGCGAAGGTGTCGCAGGACAACTTCCGCCGCACCGGCAAGGCCTCCGTCCCCTTCGCCCTCGGGGCCAAGCACAAGGTCGCCGACGCCCTCGTCTTCGCGAAGATCCGGGAGGCCTTCGGAGGGCAGCTCCGGGCCTGCATCTCCGGCTCCGCCGCGCTCGCCCCCGACATCGGCCTCTTCTTCGCCGGCGCGGGCATCCACATCCTGGAGGGCTACGGACTCACCGAGTCCAGCGCCGCCTCCTTCGTCAACCCGGGCGAGGCCTACCGCACCGGCACCGTCGGCAAGCCGCTCCCCGGCACCGAGGTCCGGATCGCCGACGACGGCGAGATCCTGCTGCGCGGCCCCGGCCTGATGGAGGGCTACCACCGGCTGCCGGAGAAGACCGCGGAGGTGCTGGAGTCCGACGGCTGGTTCCACACCGGCGACATCGGCGAGCTCTCCCAGGACGGTTATCTGCGGATCACCGACCGCAAGAAGGACCTGATCAAGACGTCCGGCGGCAAGTACATCGCCCCGGCGGAGGTCGAGGGCCAGTTCAAGGCGGTCTGCCCGTTCGTCTCCAACATCCTGGTGCACGGCGCGGACCGTAACTTCTGCACCGCCCTCATCGCGCTCGACGAGCCGACCATCCTCGGCTGGGCCGAGGAGAACGGGCTGGGCGGCAGGCCCTACGCCGACGTGGTCGCCTCCCCACAGGCCGTGGAACTCATCGAGGGCTATGTGAAGCGGCTCAACGAGGGCCTCCAGCGCTGGCAGACCATCAAGAAGTTCCGGCTGCTCCCGCGCGACCTCGACATCGAGCACGGCGAGCTGACCCCCAGCCTCAAGCTGAAGCGGCCGGTCGTCGAGCGCGAGTACAAGGGCCTCATCGACGACATGTACGCGGGCTCCCGCGAGGCCTAGGGTCTCTCGTTCGGATCATGCCGGGCTCGCGGGGCCTGACCGGTACGAAAGACCCTGGAGGCCGAGGAGCACGACCGGACGGGCCGGGGCCGGAGGATGCGGGAGCACCCTCAGGCCCCGGCCCGTCCCCGTTCCGCCTCGGGCCACTTACGTCACTCGACGCTTATGGGCACGCCCGGTCTGTCACTCTGTCGGGATACGTCAGCGGTGTTACGCGAGACCGTCAGGAGCCGCACCGTGGGGCCCATTCCCTTGCAGCGGGACATCGTTCAGCGTCCCGGCATCGTCATCGCAGGCCAGGGCGAGGATGCGCGCCCGGTCGCGCGCACGAGCCTGCCCGGAATCCCGCAGGCCTCGGCCGCCGCCCGCCGGTTCGTACGGGCGGCGCTGGGCGACTGGACGGGGCTCGGTCTGCCCTCCGCCGGCGAGTTCGGCGAGCGGCTCACCGACGACGCGCTGACCGTGGCCAGCGAGCTGGTCACCAACGCGGTCGTGCACGCCGGCACGACGGTCGAGCTGCTCCTGCGGCTGGAGGACTCTGCCGGACCCGAGCCGGCCGCGCTCGTGCTGGAGATCACCGACCACCACCCCGCCCGGTCGGTGCGCGACGGCCGGGCCGAGCGGCCCGACCCCGCCGAGTACGGCCGGGGGCTGCAGCTCGTCGCCACGCTCGCCGAGTCCTGGGGCATCACCTACCGCACCGGACTCAAGACCGTCTGGGCCCGGCTCCTGGGCGACGACCGCTACGGCATGCCCGACGAGCCGGCGGACGACGCCGGCGCCCGTGGACGCGGTCCGCGCGCCGGCGGCATCCTCGCCCCCGCGTCCGGGCGGACCGCGCGCGACGACGCGGGCTGGGCCGGGCGCGGTGGCCTCTCCTTCCTGGCCGAGGCCTCCGGGCTGTTCGCGGGCCAGCTCGACGAGGACCTGGTGGCGTCGACGGCGGGTCCGCTCCTGGTGCCCCGCCTCGCCGACTGGTGTGCGATATGGCTGGAGAGCGAGGGCGGCGGCCCGGCGGCGGCACCCCGGCTCGCGGGCGTCTGGCACAGCGACGAGACGCGGACCGCGCTGCTGCGTCCCGCACTGGAGAAGGAGCCGCTCCGCTTACCCGGAAGCGTCGGCACCGGCCCGGTGCCCATGCCCTGGCCCGGAAGTGCCACGGCGGAGCGCGGGGAGGGGACGGGCGCCGCGCTCGCCCACCGCATCATCTCGGGCGGGCGGACGTTCGGCGCGGTCCTCGTGGGCCGTGAGGGCACCGACCACATCCCCGACGAGGTCGCCGTGCTCCTCGCGGACTTCGTACGCCGGGTCGGCCTCGCGGTGGGAGCCGCCCGCGCCTACACCCGCCAGGCCACGATCAGCCGGATCCTCCAGCGCGGCCTGCTGCCCAGCAAGGTCGCCGAGATACCCGGGGTCACCAGCGCGCTGGTGTACGAGCCCGGGGACGACGGCGTCGTCGGCGGCGACTTCTACGACCTGTTCCCGTGCCCCGGAGGCCGTTGGTGCTTCGTGCTCGGCGACGTCCAGGGCAGCGGGCCCGAAGCCGCCGTCGTCACCGGCCTCGCACGCCCCTGGCTGCGTCTGCTGTCCCGGGAGGGCTTCCGCGTCGGCGAGGTCCTCGACCGTCTCAACCGGCTCCTGCTGGACGACGCCATGGAGGCCGCCGAGGCCGCCGCCCTCATGGTCGCGGCGGCCGGCGGCCAGCAGCTCCAGGACGGCGAGCAGCTCCAGGACGGCACCCAGTCCCGCTTCCTCTCCCTGCTGTACGGCTCCCTCGTGCCGCTCCCGGACGGCGGTGTGCGCTGCACCGTGGCGAGCGCCGGCCATCCCCTCCCGCTGCTGCTGCGCCCCGACGGCTCCGTACGCCCGGCCGCCGAGCCGCAGGTGCTCCTCGGAGTCGTCGAGGACGTGGCGTACGACAGCCAGAGCTTCGACCTGGCGCCCGGCGACAGCCTGCTCTGCGTCACCGACGGGATCACGGAGCGGCGCTCGGGGCGGCTGATGTTCGACGACGGCGACGGCCTCGCACGGGTTCTGGCGGGATGTGCCGGGCTGCCCGCCGCCGGGATAGCCGACCGGATCAAGCGGGCCGTCCACACCTTCGCCGAGCGCCCGCCCGACGACGACCTGGCCCTGCTCGTGATCCAGGTCGACGGGGACGGCCGCACGGATGTCCGGGGCACCTCCGCCGGCGAGTGACAATGGACGGTATGCCTTCCGTACTGCCCGATGGTGAGCCCGTGCCCGACGACGGGGCGCTGCCCCGCCATGCCCTGGAAGGCGCCGCAGGCCGTCCGCTCGGCTTCTACCTGCACGTGCCCTACTGCGCCACCCGTTGCGGCTACTGCGACTTCAACACCTACACCGCGACCGAGCTGCGCGGCTCCGGGGGCGCCCTGGCGTCCCGGGACAACTACGCGGCCCATCTGGTCGAGGAGGTCCGCCAGGCCCGCAAGGTGCTCGGCGACGACCCCCGCCCGGTCCGTACGGTCTTCGTCGGCGGCGGTACGCCGACGCTGCTGCCCGCCGCCGACCTCGTCCGGATGCTCGCGGCGATCCGGGAGGAGTTCGGGCTGGCCGAGGACGCCGAGATCACCACGGAGGCCAATCCGGAGTCCGTCGACCCGGCGTACCTGGCTGCGCTGCGGGAGGGCGGCTTCAACCGTGTCTCCTTCGGCATGCAGAGCGCCCGGCAGCACGTCCTGAAGGTCCTGGACCGCACCCACACCCCCGGCAGGCCGGAGGCGTGTGTCGCCGAGGCCCGTGAGGCGGGCTTCGAGCACGTCAACCTCGACCTGATCTACGGCACCCCCGGCGAGTCCGACGACGACTGGCGGGCCTCACTGGACGCGGCGATCGGCGCCGGTCCCGACCACGTGTCGGCGTACGCGCTGATCGTCGAGGAAGGCACCCAGCTGGCCCGTCGCATCCGCCGGGGCGAGGTCCCGATGACGGACGACGACGTCCACGCGGACCGCTACCTGATCGCCGACGAGGCGATGGCAGCGGCCGGCTTCTCCTGGTACGAGGTCTCGAACTGGTCCCGCACGCCGGAGGGACGCTGCCTGCACAACGAGCTGTACTGGCGCGGGGCCGACTGGTGGGGTGCCGGTCCCGGGGCGCACAGCCACGTCGGCGGGGTGCGCTGGTGGAACGTCAAGCATCCCGGCGCCTACGCGCAGGCCCTGGCCGAGGGCCGCTCGCCCGGAGCCGGCCGCGAGGTGCTCGGTGACGAGGACCGGCGGGTCGAACGCATCCTGCTGGAGCTGCGCCTCGTCGAGGGCTGCCCGCTCTCGCTGCTCGCGCCCGCCGGGCTCGCGGCGGCCGGCCGCGCGGTGAAGGAGGGGCTGCTGGAGCCCGGGCCGTACGGCGAGGGCCGCGCGGTCCTCACCCTGCGCGGCCGTCTCCTGGCCGACGCCGTGGTGCGGGACCTGGTCGACTGACCGGGCCGGCCGGGGAAGGCCGGGGCGGCCCGGGGGCAGGAGCCCCTACGGCACCGCGCAGTCCGCCCGCGTGAGCGGCTTCCGGTCACCCGCCGCCCGGCCGCACACCACACGGCTCCGCGCGTCCGGCCCCGGCCGTGTGACCTCGACGACGTTCAGACCGTGCACCTTCTGGTCGGCGTACGGGATCGTCCCCCGGAAGGTGATGGTCCCGGTCGGCATGTCGTGCAGGGCCACCGAGTAGAGCGTCGCCCAGGTCTCCGCCGCGCTCTGCGGGTTGTCGCCGCGGGTCGCGGCGGCGTAGAGGGCCGCCGTCGCCTGGTAGGACATGACGGTCTGCCCGCTGGCGAAGAGCCGGTCCTCGTACGGGTGCTCCTTCGGCAGCGCGGGCAGCTGCCGCCCCTCGGGCAGCAGCGCTTCCAGGGTTTTGCGGGAGTCCTCGTAGAACGCCCGGCCGCCGCCCCGGTTCATGGGGGCGAGCGCCCCGTAGTAGAGCGTGACCTTGTCCGCGAGCTTCGTCGAGTCGTCGAAACGCGCCTTGGCCAGATCGTCCCCGGTGAAGACCGTGATGGCCTTGTCCGAGCAGCCTGCGGTCTGCCCGAGGCCGGACATCAGCGTGTTGACGTCCTCGACCCGACCCGCGAAGTACAGCGCGTCGGGCACGCGCTCCGCCCCGCAGATCGCGTGCAGCGGTGTGTCGAGATTGGCGGAGCCGCCGTCCTTGGACAGGGAGTACTGGGTGTCGGCGGCCACGGTGAAGCCGGTCTGTCTCAGCATCTCCAGTCCGACCCTGCGCTGTTCGGTCGTGTAGCGGTCCTTGTCCTCGTTGGCCACCTTCCTGGACAGGACGACCGCCTGCGGATCGTCCAGCCGGTCCGCCAGCCGCCCGGCGATCAGCCCGACGGCGTCCGCCTGCTCCTCGTCGGTCGCGGCGAGGCCGAAGTAGTTCGGGTACTCGCGGGCCAGGTCGCTGCCGGAGTTCGTGGTGTCCACCAGCGGCAGTCCGGCACGCTGGAGGAGACCGGTGGCCGCCGCGCTCTCCGTGGTGTTGCGGCCCAGGCCCACCACGCCGACGACGGAGGGGTTCCGCCGGGCCACCTCGATGATCTTCCTGACCGCCGCCGTCTGCCGCAGCATGTCCTGGCCGCCGTTGGCCGTCAGGACCCGGAGCTTGACGGAACGATTCGCCGTGTCGTTGACGAACCGCTGGTGGAGATAGACACCGGTCAGCTCCTCCAGGCCCTTGCGGGTGTCCTCCTTGTTCGCGTCGCTGCCGGTGAGCGGGCCCGCGTAGACGACGGTGACATGCGGTTCGTCCGCGCCGATGCCGGCGTTCTGCTCCCGTACGGCCTGCTCGACCCGCTCGAAGGTGACGCCCTCGCCCACCCCGTTCAGCCGCAGGGTGTTGCCCTCGGCGAACCGCACCTGGGGGGCCGTCGCCACCCCTATGCACTCCTTGGCCCCGCCGGGGCCCTCCAGCAGAACCGCGTCCGTGCTGCGCCCGGCGAGCGGGCCGTAGCAGTACGTCTCCTTCCAGTGCTCGCTCCACAGGAAGGTGCCCAGCAGGGCGCAGACCAGGACCACGGCGACCGTCTTCCCCGACATCACCCACCAGGCCCAGGTCCGGCGGACGCGATGCGTGACGAGCTGCGCGTGCGCGTGCTCATGGGTCAGCTGCCCGGTGGACAGAGGCAGCCGCAGCACCCAGGCCAGCGACACGGCCGCCGCCGGCGCCTGGCCGATGCTCAGGTCGTCCACCCAGCTCTCGTACCGCGCGCGGGCCCCCGACCTCATGCCGGCGTTCGGCGTCGGCACCAGGGGCAGCGGCGGGGTGTGCCGCATGATCCGGTCGGCGGGCAGGGAGGCGAGCAGCAGCAGAGGATCGACCTCGCTGCGCCGCGAGCGGACGTTGTTCACGGCGTTGATCAGCAGGATCCCGCCGTTGTCCTGCGTGGCGGTGGGCAGGAACACCACCGGCGGCACGGTGCGCTTGCTGCGCCGCCAGTCCAGGGCGTGCGGCCGGTAGCTGTCCAGCAGGTCCTCCAGCAGCGCCTGGACCCGAAGCTCCAGATGGAACTGGCGCGCGTGCTCGTCACCCGCCCCCGCGTCGGCCACGCGCTCGGCGACGGCGGCGGCCCGCGCGCGGATCACCCGCCACGAACGGCTGGGGGAGAGGCGAGACCAGCCGTCCGAGGGGTACGCGGTGCTCGACGCGGCCAGTGAAGAGGTGGTCGCGAGCCATCTGCTGGCCCCGCGCAGCCAGAGCAGCGGGGGCGCCGTCGTGGTCAGCAGCCGTACGACCGCGAGGCCCAGCAGGGCCGCGGCGGCTACCACGGCGGTCAGCAGCCAGCCGATCTCACCCAGCAGCACGCTGAGCACGGCGATGAAGACGGCCCCCAGGAACGTCTCCGGCCGGACCGAGGCACGCAGCGAGTCCCACCAGGTGCTGCGCCCCGACCGGCTGGCCCGCCAGCGCAGGCTGCCGAGCTGTTCGAGGATCCGTTCGTCGCGCTCGCGCGGGGAGAAGCCCTCCGGCCGCGCGACGACCGTCTCCGTGGCCTGCTCGATGGCGGCGAGCAGACGGGAGCGGGGAAAGGCGAAGGGCTTGTACTGCGAGCTTCCCCGGGTCTCCCAGGCACGCTCGGTGAGCGTGCGGACCATCGCGAGCGCCGCGTCGTACGGGGTGTCCCCGCCGCCGTCGAGCAGCTTCACCGGGACCCGGCGCAGCTGGTTCGCCCGGTGGACCTGGTGCACGATCTGCTCGACCCGGCTGTCGATCCCCGGGCCGGCCGAGGCGTCCTCGGCCTGGGCCACGATCAGGGGCATCACCGGACGGTTGACCCGGTACTGGTCGATCAGCTCCTGCATGAGGTGGAAGACGGCGGAGGCCGCCTCGTTCTCCGCACTGTCCCGCCACACTTCGCGCGTCATCCGCCCCCGTGCCTTCCCTCCGGCCGACCCTGCAGTCACCTCTCAATAACGGATGGTGAGGGTGCGGCGCAGGAGTTCACGGGGATCGATACCGGATCCTCCTCAACGCTTCCGGGACATCAGGAAGGAAGGGTGACGAAGTCGATCAGTTCCTCGACACGGCCGAGCAGCTGAGGCTCCAGGTCCTTGTACGAGCCGACCCTGGAGAGGATGTGCTGCCACGCCGCACCCGTGTTCTCCGGCCAGCCCAGCGAGCGGCAGACGCCCGTCTTCCAGTCCTGGCCGCGTGGGACCACCGGCCAGCCGGGGATGCCGACGGACGACGGCTTCACGGCCTCCCAGACGTCGATGTACGGATGCCCCACCACCAGCACGTGCCCGTCGGTGACCTGGGCGGCGATCCGGGACTCCTTGGAGCCGGGCACCAGATGGTCGACCAGCACACCCAGCCGGGCGTCCGGACCGGGCGCGAACTCCCGGACGATCGCCGGGAGGTCGTCGATCCCCTCCAGGTACTCCACCACCACGCCCTCGATGCGCAGGTCGTCGCCCCACACCCGCTCGACGAGCTCGGCGTCGTGCCGCCCCTCCACGTAGATCCGGCCCGCACGCGCTACCCGGGCCCGCGCCCCGGGCACCGCCACCGAACCGGAGGCGGTCCGCGCGGGGCGGACGGGGCCGCCGGCCGACGGGCGTACGAGCGTGACCACCCTGCCCTCCAGCAGGAAGCCCCGCGGTTCCATCGGGAACACCCGGTGCGTGCCGAAGCGGTCCTCCAGCGTGACCGTCGGCCCCTGGGCCGTCTTCTCGCACCGGATCACCGCCCCGCAGAAGCCGGTGACGGCCTCCTCGACGACCAGGTCGGGCTCGGCGGGCACCTCGGGGGCGGGAGCGGACTTCTTCCACGGCGGAGTCAGGTCCGGCTGGTAGCTGCGCATGCCACGACGATAAGCGCGGCCCCTCTCACGACACGCCGAAGCGCGAGGCCAGGTGATCGCGCTGCGCCCGTACGAACGCCGCGTCCACCACCGCCCCGTGCCCCGGCACGTACAGCGCCTCCTCGCCGCCCAGCTCCAGCAGCCGGTCCAGCGCCGCCGGCCAGTGGGAGGGGACGGCGTCCCGACCGGCCTGCGGTTCACCGGACTCCTCGACCAGATCGCCGCAGAGCACCACGACGGGGGAGCCCGGCACCAGCACCGCGAGGTCGTGGCCGCTGTGGCCGGGGCCCACGTTGGCCAGCAGCACCTGGAGCCCGCCGCCGAGGTCGAGCGTCCACTCGCCGCTCACCTGGTGCCGTGGTGCCACCAGCGTGTCCGTGGCCGCCGCGGCGTCCGCCTCGCTCATTCCGTGCCGCACCGCGTCCGCGCGCAGTTCCCCGGCGCTCCGCCCCAGCAGCTCCGCCGTGCCGACCGCGCCGTACACCGCCGCCCCGGAGAAGGCCGCGGTGCCCAGAACATGGTCGAAGTGCGGATGGCTCAGTGCGATATGCGTCACCCTCCGGCCGAGCAGGCCCTCCGCCTGCGTCCGCAGCTCGACGCCCTCCCGGAGCGTCGCACCGGTGTCGTAGAGCAGCGCCCCGTCCGCCCCCGCCACCAGCGCGGTGGTCGCGTCCCAGACGGGGAGGCGCCGCCGTCCCGTACCGTTGCCCAACCGCTCCCAGCCGAACTCTTCCCAACAGACGTCCATACGGCGACGCTATCGGCAACGACCTGCGCGGTCCTGCGGCGGCGTGGCCGGTCGCCCTTGCCCCGGGACCACCTCGCCCCCGTACACTGGCCGGGGGAATTGCTGGCACTCGAACGCACAGAGTGCCAGGCGGAAGCCGAAGAACCACAGCTGGAGGTGTGCGCGGTGCTCAGTGAACGCAGACTCGAAGTGCTGCGCGCCATCGTCCAGGACTATGTCGGCACCGAGGAGCCCGTCGGCTCCAAGGCGCTCACGGAGCGGCACAGCCTCGGGGTCTCCCCGGCGACCGTGCGCAACGACATGGCGGTGCTGGAGGACGAGGGCTTCATCGCCCAGCCGCACACGAGTGCGGGGCGCATCCCGACGGACAAGGGCTACCGGCTCTTCGTCGACAGGCTCGCGGGGGTCAAGCCCCTGTCGTCGCCGGAGCGCCGGGCCATTCAGAATTTCCTCGACGGCGCGGTCGACCTCGACGACGTCGTGGGCCGCACGGTCCGGCTGCTGGCGCAGCTGACCAGACAGGTCGCCGTCGTGCAGTACCCCTCGCTGACCCGGTCGACCGTCCGGCACGTGGAGCTCCTGTCGCTGGCCCCGGCCCGGCTGATGCTCGTGCTGATCACGGACACGGGCCGGGTCGAACAGCGTATGATCGACTGCCCTGCACCGTTCGGTGACATGTCGCTGGCGGATCTGCGGGCCCGGCTCAACAGCCGGGTCGTGGGACGCCGCTTCGCGGACGTCCCGCAGCTGGTGCAGGACCTGCCGGAGTCCTTCGAGGCCGAGGACAGGGGGACCGTTTCGACGGTGCTCTCGGTCCTTCTCGAGACTCTGGTCGAAGAGACGGAGGAGCGGCTGATCATCGGCGGCACCTCCAACCTCACCCGCTTCGGGCACGACTTCCCTGTGATGATCCGGCCGGTGCTGGAGGCACTGGAGGAGCAGGTCGTGCTGCTGAAGCTGCTCGGTGAGGCGACGGATTCAGGCATGACCGTACGGATCGGGCACGAGAACGCCCACGAGGGCCTCAACTCCACGTCCGTCGTCGCGGTCGGCTACGGTTCGGGCGACGAGGCAGTCGCCAAACTCGGCGTGGTCGGACCGACCCGCATGGACTACCCCGGAACGATGGGAGCGGTACGCGCAGTGGCACGTTACGTCGGACAGATCCTGGCGGAGTCGTAAGTGGCCACGGACTACTACGCCGTACTCGGCGTGCGCCGCGACGCTTCCCAGGACGAGATCAAGAAGGCATTCCGGCGGCTCGCACGCGAGCTGCACCCGGATGTCAACCCGGATCCGAAGACCCAGGAGCGGTTCAAGGAGATCAACGCCGCTTACGAGGTGCTCTCGGACCCGCAGAAGAAGCAGGTCTACGACCTCGGTGGTGACCCGCTGTCCGCCTCGGGCGGTGGTGGTGGCGCCGGTGGCTTCGGAGCCGGTGGCTTCGGCAACTTCAGCGACATCATGGACGCGTTCTTCGGCACGGCGTCGCAGCGCGGACCCCGTTCGCGCACCCGGCGCGGCCAGGACGCGATGATCCGGCTGGAGATCGACCTCTCCGAGGCGGCCTTCGGCACGACCAAGGACATCCAGGTCGACACGGCGGTCGTCTGTACGACCTGCAGTGGCGAGGGCGCCGCACCCGGCACCTCCGCGCAGACCTGTGACATGTGCCGCGGCCGGGGCGAGGTCTCCCAGGTCACCCGGTCGTTCCTCGGCCAGGTCATGACCTCGCGGCCCTGCCCGCAGTGCCAGGGCTTCGGCACGGTCGTGCCGACCCCGTGCCCCGAGTGCGCCGGTGACGGCCGCATCCGCTCGCGGCGCACCCTCACCGTGAAGATCCCCGCCGGTGTCGACAACGGCACCCGGATCCAGCTCGCGGGCGAGGGCGAGGTCGGCCCCGGCGGCGGCCCCGCCGGCGACCTCTACGTCGAGATCCACGAGCTCCCGCACGCCGTGTTCCAGAGGCGCGGCGACGATCTCCACTGCACGGTCACCATCCCGATGACGGCCGCGGCGCTCGGCACCCAGGTGCCGCTGGAGACGCTCGACGGTCTGGAGGAGATCGACATCAGGCCGGGCACCCAGTCCGGACAGTCGGTCCCGCTGCACGGGCGGGGCATCACGCACCTGCGCGGCGGCGGACGCGGCGACCTGATCGTGCACGTCGAGGTCATGACCCCGACGAAGATGGACCCGGAGCAGGAGCAGCTCCTTCGGGAGCTGTCCCGGCTGCGCGGCGAGGAGCGGCCCACGGGCCAGTTCCAGCCGGGACAGCAGGGGCTGTTCTCCCGCCTGAAGGACGCCTTCAACGGCCGCTGAACCCGGCGGCCGCACCGCCCGCAGCACCGCCCGCCGGTCCCGTACCGGCGGGCGGTGCCGTGTGTGCGGCGGTCCCGGGCCGTGTGAAAGGGCCGATTCGGCACGATCCGCCGGACGTGGCACGATGCGGTCATGTCCTTGGCGCTGACCGGTCTCTGCCGCTACCCGATCGTGCAGGCCCCGATGGCGGGCGGCGCGTCACGCCCGGAACTGGTCGCGGCCGTGGGCGAGGCCGGGGGGATCGGCTTCCTCGCCGCCGGGTACAAGACGGCGGACGGCATGTACAACGAGGTGAAGCAGGTCCGGCGGACGACCGGCAGGTCCTTCGGCGTCAACCTCTTCATGCCCCAGCCGCTGGTCGCCGACCCGAGCGCTGTCGAGGTCTACCGCCACCAGCTCGCCGGCGAGGCCACCTGGTACGGGACCCCCCTCGGAGACCCGGACGCCGACGGGGACGACGGCTACGAGGCCAAGGTCGCGATCCTGCTCGAGGACCCCGTACCCGTGGTCTCCTTCACCTTCGGCTGCCCCAGCCGCGAGGTCCTCGACGCGTTCGCCGCCGCCGGCACGCTCACCGTCGTCACGGTGACCTCGCCCCAGGAGGCGCGGAACGCGCAGTGGGCGGGGGCCGGCGCACTCTGCGTCCAGGGCACGGAGGCGGGCGGCCACCAGTCCACGCACCGCGACGACCCGCAGGCCGGTCTCACCGGCACCGGGCTGCTCTCCCTGGTCGCCGAGGTCCGCGCCTGCGTGGACCTCCCGGTGATCGCCGCCGGCGGACTGATGCTCGGCTCCCAGATCACGGCCGTCCTGGCCGCGGGCGCCGATGCGGCCCAGCTCGGTACGGCGTTCCTGCCCTGCCCCGAGTCGGGGGCCCACCCGCTGCACAAGCAGGCGTTGACCAACCCGCTGTTCGTGACCACGACCCTGACCCGGGCGTTCTCCGGCCGCCCCGCGCGCGGACTGGTCAACCGGTTCGTGCGGGAGCACGGCCCGTACGCCCCGGCCGCCTATCCGCAGGTGCACCAGCTGACCAGCGGGCTGCGCACAGCGGCCGCCCAGGCCGGGGACGCCCAGGGCATGGCCCTGTGGGCGGGCCAGGGCCACCGGATGGCACGCGAGCTGCCGGCCGGGGAACTCGTCGGCCTGCTCGCCGCCGAGATGGAAGCCGCGCGAGCGGCCGTGAGCGTGAGGAGTGCCCCGTGACGGCACCGGTCTTCGTCGTCGAACAGCTGCCCGGCGGGCCGGAGTTCGTCCTGGAGGGACCCGAGGGGCGGCACGCCGTCTCGGTGAAGCGGCTGAACCCCGGTGAGGACGTCGTCCTCACCGACGGGCGCGGCCGCTGGGCGGAAGGCGTCGTAGGGGCCGCCGAGGGCAAGGACCGGCTCGTGGTCACCGGCCTGGAACCGGTGCACGAGGAGCCCCCTCCCGCTCCCCGCATCACCGTCGTCCAGGCGCTCCCCAAGGGGGACCGGGGTGAGCTCGCCGTGGAGACGATGACCGAGACGGGCGTCGACGCGATCGTGCCCTGGCAGGCCGCGCGCTGCATCACGCAGTGGAAGGGCGACCGGGGTCTGAAGTCCCTGGCGAAATGGCGCAACACGGCCCGTGAGGCGGGCAAGCAGTCGCGCCGGGTGCGCTTCCCCGAGGTGGCGGAGGCCATGACGACCAAGCAGGTCGCAGCCCTGCTGGCCACCGCGGACCTGGCCGTCGTCCTGCACGAGGACCGTGACCACGACAGTGAGGCCCTGGCCACCGTCGACCTGCCCGGATCGGGCGGGATCGTGCTCGTCGTCGGCCCCGAGGGCGGGGTCTCGCGGGACGAGCTGGCCGCGTTCGCGGCCGTCGGCGCCCGGACCTGCCGGCTCGGACCGACCGTCCTGCGCACCTCCACGGCGGGCACGGCGGCGACGGCCCTGCTGCTGGGACGCACGGGCCGCTGGTCGTAGCGCGCGTCGCGGGGAGGCACCGGGACCGGTGGGGCGGCGAGCGCCCGCGGGGCCGGGCGGCCGGCCCCGGCAACCACCGCAACCGCCTCGCCCGCGGGGGAGCCGGCCGGTCCTGACGGTGACCGGAACGGCCGGCCGGGAGACGCGTGACCGGAGGCCCGCCGTACGGCGGACTCCGGCCAACTCCGGTCCTCCGGAGGGGACCGCGGCCTAGGGTGATCCGTGTGACACAGCCTTCCTACCTCCGGTATCCCCATGTCCAGGGCGACCTGATCGCCTTCACCGCCGAGGACGATGTCTGGCTGGCGCCGCTCGACGGCGGCCGAGCCTGGCGCGTGAGCGCCGACAACCGCCCCGTGACCCAGCCGCGGATATCACCCGACGGCAGTCTCGTCGCCTGGACCTCCACCCGGGACGGGGCGCCGGAGGTGCACATCGCGCCTGTCGACGGCGGCCCCGCCCGGCGGCTGACCCACTGGGGCGACGCGCGCACCTCCGTGCGCGGCTGGACCCCCGACGGCGATGTGCTGGTCATCAGCACCCAGGGACAGGTCTCGCTGCGGCGCAGCTGGGCCCGGGCCGTCCCGGTCGACGGCGGCCCCGCACGGACCCTGCCCTACGGTCCGGTCGGCTCCCTGGCGTACGGACCCGGCGGACGGGTCCTGCTGCTTTCGGCCACCATGGGACGCGAGGCCGCCGCCTGGAAGCGCTACCGCGGCGGAACGGCCGGCAAGCTCTGGATCGCCGCCGCGGACCGGCCCGAGGACGGTGGCCCCGAGGAGTTCACCCGCATCCACGCGGACCTCGACGGCAACATCGAATGCCCCCTGTGGGTCGGTGAGCGGATCGCCTTCCTCAGCGACCACGAGGGCGTCGGCGCGCTCTACTCCTCCCTGCCCGACGGCACGGACCTGCGCCGTCACAGCGGCATCGACGGCTTCTACGCCCGGCAGGCCACCACCGACGGCACCCGTGTCGCCTTTGCCCGGGCCGGCGAACTCCGGCTCCTGGACAGCCTGGAGAGCGACGAGGCCCGCCTCCTCGACATCCGGCTCGGCGGCCAGCGCGCCGACCTGCAGCCGCACGTCGTGCACGCCGGGAGCCACCTGCACGGCGTGTCCCCGGACCGTACCGGCCGCGGCAGCGCGGTCGGGTCCCGCGGCGCCGTCCACTGGGTCACCCACCGCGAGGGCCCGGCCCGCGCGCTGGCGACCGAACCCGGCGTACGGGCCAGGCTCCCGCGCACCTTCCAGGCCGACGGCGACCCGCATGTCGTGTGGGTGACCGACGCCGAGGGCGACGACGCGCTGGAAGTGGCCCCCGCCACCGGAACCGCGCCCGGCACCGCACCGCGCCGCCTCGCGGCGGGCCGGATCGGCCGGGTCCTGGACCTGGCCCCCGCGCCCGACGGCAGCCGCTTCGCCGTCGCCGCCCACGACGGGCGGGTGCTGGTCGTCGAGCGGGAGAGCGGCGAGGTCCACGAGGTGGACCGCAGCGGCAACGGCGACGCCTCCGGGCTCGTCTTCTCGCCCGACTCCTCCTGGCTCGCCTGGTCGCACCCCGGTGCCGAGTCGCTCAGCCAGCTCCGGCTCGCCCACCTCGCGGACCTGTCGGTCACCGAAGCCACCCCGCTGCGGTTCCGTGACTTCGCCCCCGCCTTCACCACCGACGGGAAGCACCTGGCCTTCCTCTCCGAGCGGACCTTCGACCCGGTCTACGACGCACACGTCTTCGACATGGCGTTCGCCGGCTCCTGCCGACCGCACCTGCTGACGCTCGGCGCCACCACACCCTCCCCGTTCGGGCCGTGGCTCCACGGCCGCCCGCCCGAGAAGGAGAAGGGTGACGACGACGACAACCCCACCGCGCTCCCCGTCACCCGCATCGACCTCGACGGTCTCGCCGACCGGATCGTGCCGCTGCCCGTCGAGGCCGGCAGCTACTCCTCGCTCCGGGCCGCCAAGGACGGGCTGCTCTGGCTGCGCCACCCGGTGACCGGAGTGCTCGGCACCGGTGCGGCGACGCCCGGCGACCGCGGCGAGGGGACCGCCCTCGTGCGGTACGACCTGGAGAAGCTGCGCTGCGAGGAACTCGCCTCCGCAACCGACGGGTTCACGGTCAGCGGCGACGGCAGGCGGGTGGTCCTGCTCAGCGGCGGCGAGCTGCGGGTGGTCCCCTCCGACAGCCGGGTCTCCCAGGGCTCGGACGACGACGGCGACCACCAGGTCACCGTCGACCTCTCCCGTGTCCGCCGCACCCTCGACCCGGCCGCCGAATGGCGCCAGATGTACGACGAGGCGGGCCGCATCATGCGGGACAACTTCTGGCGGCCCGACATGGGCGGCATCGACTGGGACGGAGTCCTGGACCGCTACCGCCCGGTGCTGGAGCGGGTCGCGACCCACGACGACCTCATGGACCTGCTCTGGGAGGTGCAGGGCGAACTCGGCACCTCGCACGCGTACGTGATGGCCCCCTCCGGCGGGTACGACGACTCCACCCGGCAGGGGCTGCTCGGCGCCGACCTCTCCCGCGCCGACGACGGACGCTGGCGCATCGACCGGATCCTGCCCTCGGAGACCTCCGACCCGGCCGCCCGGGCCCCGCTCGCCGCGCCGGGCGTCGCCGTGCGGCCCGGGGACGCGATCCTGGCGGTCGACGGCCGGCCCGTCGACACTCTCACCGGGCCCGCACCGCTGCTCACCGGCGCGGCCGGCAAGCCCGTCGAGCTGACCGTCTCCCCGGTCGACGGCGGCGACCCCCGTCATGTCGTCGTCGTCCCCGTGGCCGACGAGGAGGCGCTGCGCTACCACGCGTGGGTCGCCGACCGGCGGGCGTACGTGCACGAGCGGTCGGGCGGTCGCATCGGCTACCTCCACGTCCCCGACATGGTCGGCTCGGGGTGGGCCCAGATCCACCGCGACCTGCGCACCGAGGTCGCCCGCGAGGGACTGGTGGTCGACGTGCGGGAGAACCGCGGCGGGCACACCTCGCAACTGGTGGTGGAGAAGCTGGCCCGCCGCATCGTCGGCTGGGACCTGCCGCGCGGCATGCAGCCCGCCAGCTACCCGGGCGACGCGCCGCGCGGACCGGTCGTGGCCGTGGCGAACGAGTTCTCCGGTTCGGACGGCGACATCGTGAACGCGGCGATCAAGGCGCTCGGCATCGGCCCGGTGGTCGGCACACGCACCTGGGGCGGTGTCGTGGGCATCGACAGCCGCTACCGCCTGGTCGACGGCACGCTGGTCACCCAGCCCAAGTACGCCTTCTGGCTGGAGGGGTACGGCTGGGGCGTCGAGAACCACGGCGTCGACCCGGACGTCGAGGTCGTGACGGCCCCGCAGGACCACGTGGCGGGGCGGGACCCGCAGCTGGACGAGGCGATCCGGATCGCGCTGGAGTCGCTCAGGCGGACACCGGCGAAGACGGCCCCGCCCCTGCCGTCGACGGACACGGCGGAGTAGGGCGGCAGGGCGGGACGCGGGCCCGCGTCCCGCCCTGCTCGCCGGTGCCGGCCGGTACCGGCAGCCCCCGATCGCCGGTGCGGACCGGCTCGCACCGCCGTCCCCTACCGCCGGGTCGGCTGTCTCCCACGGGAGACCGCGCGGAGTCACGGACCGGCACGCCGACGCATCGGCTGCGGCGTCGACAACGCTCACGGGCAGTACGGCTAGGCTGCCCGTACCCGATCACCGCGACCTCAGGAGCACCCTCATGGCAGGAGAGCCGCAGACCGACTGCCTGTTCTGCAAGATCGTCACCGGGGACATCCCGGCGACCATCGTCCGCGAGAGCGCGACGACCGTCGCCTTCCGCGACATAAACCCCCAGGCCCCGACCCACGTCCTGGTCATCCCCAAGGCGCACTACCCGGACGCCGCCTCGCTCGCCGCGGGCGACCCGCAGGCCGCCGCCGACGTGCTGCGTGAGGCGGGCCTGGTCGCCGCCGACGAGAAGATCACCGAGACCGGGTACCGCATCGTGCTCAACACCGGTGCCGGCGCCGGCCAGACCGTCTTCCACGCGCACGCCCACGTCCTGGGCGGACGCGGGATGCAGTGGCCCCCCGGCTAGGCAGGACCTGCCCGTGTCCGTACGAGAACTCGTGGTCCTCGGCACCGCCAGCCAGGTGCCGACCCGCCACCGCAACCACAACGGCTACCTGCTGCGGTGGGACGGTGAGGGCATCCTCTTCGACCCGGGCGAGGGGACCCAGCGCCAGATGCTGCGGGCGGGCGTCGCCGCGCACGACATCAACCGGATCTGCGTCACCCACTTCCACGGAGACCACTCCCTGGGCCTCGCCGGCGTGATCCAGCGGATCAACCTCGACCGGGTCCCGCACCCCGTCACCGCCCACTTCCCGGCGAGCGGACAGCACTTCTTCGACCGGCTGCGGTACTCCACCGCCTACCGCGAGTCCGTCGAGCTGACCGAGGTCCCGGTCTCCGCCGACGGCGTCCTCGCCACCACCGGGGCGTACACGCTGGACAGCCACCGGCTCTCGCACCCCGTCGAGTCCTACGGCTACCGCCTCACCGAGCCCGACCGGCTGCGCATGCTGCCAGGGAAGCTGGCCGGGCGCGGCATCGAGGGCCCCGACGTCGGACGGATCCAGCGAGAGGGTTCCCTGCGCGGCGTCCCGCTGGAGGAGGTCTCCGAGACCCGCCGCGGACAGCGCTTCGCGTTCGTCATGGACACCCGGCTCTGCGACGGCGCGTTCGCGCTCGCCGAAGGATGCGACATGCTGGTCATCGAGTCGACCTTCCTCGACGAGGACGGCGGGCTCGCCGCCGACCACGGCCACCTCACCGCCGGCCAGGCGGCCCGGGTGGCGAAGGAGTCGGGCGTACGGCACCTCGTGCTGACGCACTTCTCCCAGCGCTACACCGACCCGGACGTCTTCGAGCAGCAGGCCAGGGCAGCCGGCTTCGAAGGCGGACTCACCATCGCCCAGGACCTGATCAGGGTCCCGGTACCCACCCGCCACACGTAACGTAACGAGAACCCCGTGCACCTCCCCAAAGCCGAACTCCACCTCCACATCGAGGGGACCCTCGAACCCGAGCTGGCCTTCGCACTCGCCGCGCGCAACGGCATCGACCTGCCCCACGCGGACACCGAAGAGCTGCGCAGGGCCTACCTCTTCGAGGACCTCCAGAGCTTCCTCGACCTGTACTACGCCCTGATGGCCGTGTTGCGCACCGAGGAGGACTTCGCCGAACTGGCGGACGCCTACCTCGCGCGCGCCGCCGCCCAGGGCGTCCGCCACGCGGAGATCTTCTTCGACCCGCAGGCCCACACCGACCGCGGCGTCCCGATCGGCACCGTCGTCGAAGGGCTCGGCAGGGCGCTCGACCGCAGCGAGGAGACGCACGGCATCTCCACCCAGCTGATCATGTGCTTCCTGCGCGACAGGTCCGCCGAATCGGCGCTGGAGACGCTGGAGGCCGCGAAGCCGTACCTGCACCGCATCAGCGCCGTCGGCCTCGACTCGGCGGAGGTCGGGCACCCGCCCGCGAAGTTCCGCGAGGTGTACGCGGCGGCCACGGCCCTCGGCCTGCGCAAGGTCGCCCACGCCGGGGAGGAGGGCCCGCCGGAGTACATCCGGGAGGCCCTGGACGTCCTCGGCGTCGAGCGGATCGACCACGGGCTGCGCTGCATGGAGGACCCGGAGCTGGTGGACCGGCTGGTCTCCGAACGGATCCCGCTGACGCTGTGTCCGCTCTCCAACGTCCGGCTGCGCGCCATCGACGTCCTGGAACAGCACCCGCTGCGGGCCATGATGGACGCGGGTCTGCTCTGCACGGTGAACTCCGACGACCCGGCCTACTTCGGCGGATACGCCGGAGACACCTTCCACGCCGTGCACGAGGCGCTCGGGCTGGACCGCGAGCAACTGCGCACGCTGGCCCGCAACTCCTTCGAGGCGGCGTTCCTCGACCACGACGAGGAACGCCGGGCGCGCTACCTGTCCGAGGTCGAGGCGTACGCGTTCGACTGACCGTCCCCTCCGGACGGTCCCGCCGTCCGGATCGCGCTCCGCACCAGCCGCCTGCGCCGCAGCGCGGGCACGCTGATCTCCGCCACCGCCTGCTCCGGCGCACCCAGCTTGGGCACCGCGCCGGAGAGGCTGTTGGTCGTGGCGGCGAGCAGTGCCGCGGGGGCACCGCCCCTGCGCCGGACGGAGCCGGGCACCAGCGGGCGTCCGCCGGTGTGCAGCGCCACCGCGGTGACGGGGGCCGCGACCAGGAGCGTGGCGGCCCCCAGGATCAGGCCCATCACCGCGTAGCCCGCCTGCTCGGAGAGCACGCTGCCGAGCAGGGGGCCGCAGGCCGTGCCGACGGAGGCCGCCGAGCCCGCGAGGACCGCCCAGCGGCCGCGCACGTCCAGTGAGGCCGCCAGACCGATCAGGTAGGACAGGACCACCGGGTAGAAGGTGTTCCACGCGATCTCACCGGTGGCGAACGACCCCAGGTCCTCGGCGGAGGAGCTGAGCACGATGCTCCCGGCGATGATCATCGTCCCGAGGCCGATGGGCACCGCGCGCCCGATCCGGGCACCCAGCATCCCGGCGCCCATGACGCCGAGCAGTCCCGCTCCCAGCGCGGCGGCGAACACGGCGCCGACCGTCACCTCGGAGAGGCCGACCTGCACGGCGCCGATGCGGCTGCTCACGCCCCACAGCGCGTTCTGCGCCATGGACCAGACGAGCATGCCGCCCGCCAGCACCAGACCCGACCGGCGGTGCGGCAGCCGCCCCTGGACCGACGAGGTCACGCTGACGGGCTCCGGGCCGCCCAGCCGGGAGGTGGCCGGCCAGACGAGCAGGGCGACCAGCGCGATGGACGCGAACGGCAGCCGGTGGCCGCCGCCCAGGTGAGGAACCGTCAGGTAGAGAGCGCCCGCCGTCGCCGAGACGCTCAGCAGCCCGAGCGACGAGGTCCGGTGCGGATCGCTCTGCGCCGCGATCCCGGACGCCGCGACGGCAGTTGCCGCGCCGGAGCCGAAGCCGCCGACCACGACACCCGCGACGACCAGCGGCACCGAGGTGGTCAGCGCCGCGCAGCCGTACCCGAGGACGGCGAGCAGCAGCCCCGCGCGCGCCGGTCTCCGCGCCCCGTATCTCTCCACGCGTCCGGCCAGTGCGAAGCCGGCCGAGGCGGAGCTGAGCAGGAGGGCGCTGCCGACCAGACCGGCCTGGGCCGAGCTGAGCCCCAGATAGGTGCTGAGGCGGCCGACGATGGTGGGGAGCAGATAGGCGGCGAGGTAACCGGCGGTGAACACGGCAACCAGGGGCCACGCGGCGCGAGGGCGCGAGGACATGGGCGTTCCCGAAGACATGCCAGAGGAGGCAGAAGAAGGCAGGGGGGTGGAGCGGGCGGAGCAGGGGTGGGGCAGGGGAGGGGAGGGTACGGCGAATCAACGCAGGGGAGGGTGGAGCGAGAAACGCGGGAGAAGCGGCACTCGCCGTCGACAGTCCCGGACGGTGCTCGCGGGGCAATTTGTATCAAGCGCGCCCAGGCGACGGAAAGGCGGCTCGATGTGATCTGGGTCACGTTCAGGTTTATGCAGGATCAGGCCGGGTAGCTGCGCATGTTTATGCAGGTGGGAGTGGTTCTGCGTGCCGCGGCGCGGGCCCTGGGGAAGCGGGAACGGATCCGGCACACTGGCCGGAACTCGCACTGTCCAGATAGCCGGGGAGCGCACGGTGAGCACAACTGATCCAGGCATCGACCCGCTGCTCGGGCTGCGCGCCCCCCAGGACCCGGCCTGCGACGTCTTCCTGACCGGCACGGTCTTCCTCGACATCATCTTCACCGGGCTGGACAGCGCCCCGGTGCGCGGGACGGAGTCCTGGGCCCGGGGGATGGGCTCCAGCCCCGGCGGCGTCGCCAACATGGCCACCGCACTCGCCCGGCTCGGCCTGCACACCTCGCTGGCAGCCGCGTTCGGCGACGACCACTACGGCGAGTACTGCTGGGACGCCCTCGAACAGGGCGAGGGCATCGACCTGTCGATGTCGCGCACCGTCCCCGGCTGGCACTCGCCCGTCACCGTCTCCATGGCGTACGAGGGCGAACGCACGATGGTCTCGCACGGCCACGAGGCCCCGGCGCCCGCACCCTCTCCCGTGCCCGGCCGCACGCTCCCGCACTGCCCGCCGCGCGCCCGCGCCGCCGTCGCCTCGCTGGCCCCGGGCCGCAGCGAGCCCTGGGTGGCCGGTGCCGCCCGGAACGGCGCGATGGTCTTCGCCGACGTCGGCTGGGACGAGACCGGCCGCTGGGACCTGGACGCCCTGCCCGACCTCGGGCACTGCCTGGCCTTCCTCCCCAACGCCGAGGAGGCCATGCGCTACACCCGCACCTCCTGCCCGCGCGCCGCCGCCCACGCCCTGGCCGAGCGTGTGCCGCTGGCCGTCGTCACCCTGGGCGCCGAGGGGGCCTACGCGGTGGACCGGGCGACGGGAACGGCCGCCGAGGTGCCCGCCATCGAGGTGGAGGCACTGGACCCCACCGGGGCCGGCGACGTCTTCGTCGCCGGATTCGTCACCGGGACGCTCGCCGGCTGGCCGCTCGCCGACCGCCTCGCCTTCGCCGGACTCACCGCGGCCCTGTCCGTGCAGGAGTTCGGCGGATCGCTGTCCGCACCCGGATGGGCGGAGGTCGCCGGCTGGTGGCAGCAGGTGCGCACCTGCGCGGACCAGGATCCGGTGGCACTGGAGCGCTACGCCTTCCTGGAGGAGCTGCTGCCCGCCACGAGCAGGGACTGGCCCCTGCGCCGCGCGGTGCCGACCATCGGCTTCCGTCAGTGAACGCCGGATGATCACGCGGTAATTCTCTCGGCGTTGTCGGTGGGGAGTCGTACGCTGGTACTCCGGAGGCCGTCGAGCAGCGAAGGCCCTGCAACGGGAGGTATGCGCAGGCCCGAGGGCCGGCCCATGACTCAGTCACCCACACACCCGCAGGCGACGGCCCGGATCAGCATCCCGCCGGCTCACCCCATGGTGATGCTCCTGGGATCGGGCGATTCGCTGCTGCGCGTGATCGAAACGGCGTTCCCGGCCGTCGACATCCATGTCCGGGGCAACGAGATAAGCGCGACTGGCAGCGCGGCGGACGTCGCCCTGATCCAGCGCCTTTTCGATGAGATGGTGCTGGTGCTCCGCACCGGGCAGCCGATGACGGAGGACGCTGTGGAACGCTCGATCGCCATGCTCAGGGCGGCCGGCACCGGCGACGGGGACGGCGCCGAGACCCCCGCCGAGGTGCTCACCCAGAACATCCTGTCCAGCCGCGGCCGCACGATCCGTCCCAAGACGCTCAACCAGAAGCGCTACGTCGACGCGATCGACAAGCACACCATCGTCTTCGGCATCGGTCCCGCGGGTACCGGCAAGACCTATCTCGCCATGGCCAAGGCGGTCCAGGCCCTGCAGTCCAAGCAGGTCAGCCGGATCATCCTGACCCGGCCCGCCGTGGAGGCGGGGGAGCGGCTCGGCTTCCTGCCCGGCACGCTCTTCGACAAGATCGACCCGTATCTGCGCCCGCTCTACGACGCCCTGCACGACATGCTCGACCCCGACTCGATCCCCCGGCTGATGGCCGCGGGCACGATCGAGGTCGCGCCGCTGGCCTACATGCGTGGCCGGACACTCAATGACGCCTTCATCATCCTGGACGAGGCGCAGAACACCAGCGCCGAACAGATGAAGATGTTCCTCACCCGCCTCGGCTTCGACTCGAAGATCGTCGTGACCGGCGACGTGACCCAGGTCGACCTGCCCAGCGGCACCAAGAGCGGTCTGCGTCAGGTCCAGGACATCCTGGAGGACGTCCCGGACGTCCACTTCTCCAGGCTCACCTCCCAGGATGTCGTCCGGCACAAGCTCGTCGGCCGTATCGTCGACGCGTACGAGAAGTACGACAACGCAGAGGGCCGCACCGGCCGCAACGGGAAGTAGTCGCAGCGCACCATGTCGATCGACGTCAACAACGAGTCCGGAACCGAGGTCGACGAGCAGGCGATCCTCGACATCGCCCGCTACGCCCTCGCCCGGATGCGGATCCATCCGCTGTCCGAACTCTCGGTGATCGTGGTGGACACCGCCGCCATGGAGCAGCTCCACATCCAGTGGATGGACCTCCCCGGCCCGACGGATGTCATGTCCTTCCCGATGGACGAGCTCCGTCCCCCGGCGAAGGACGAGGAGGAGCCCCCGCAGGGGCTCCTCGGTGACATCGTGCTCTGCCCGGAGGTCGCGAAGAAGCAGGGCGAGGACGCCGCGACGCAGCACTCGATGAACGAGGAGCTTCAGCTCCTCACCGTCCACGGGGTGCTGCACCTCCTCGGATACGACCACGAGGAGCCGGACGAGAAGGCCGAGATGTTCGGCCTCCAGGCGGCCATCGTCGACGGCTGGCGCGGCGAGCGCGGTCTGACCGGTCCGTCCCCCGCCCCCACCGTCTCGTGAGCGTCCCCCTCATCACCGGCGCCGTCCTGCTGGTCGTCGTCGGCTGGCTCGCCGCCTGCGCCGAGGCAGGGATCGCGCGTACGTCGAGTTTCCGTGCCGCCGAGGCCGTGCGGGCGGGGCGCCGCGGCAGCGCCAAGCTGGAACAGGTCGCCGCCGACCCCACCCGCTATCTCAACGTGGCCCTGCTCGTCCGGGTCGCCTGCGAGATGTCGGCCGGTGTCCTCGTCACGTACGCGTGCCTCGAGGAACTGGACGAGACCTGGCAGGCCCTGGCCCTCGCCATGGGAGTCATGGTCCTCGTCAGCTACGTCGCCATCGGGGTCTCGCCGCGCACCATCGGCCGCCAGCACCCGCTGAACACCGCCACGGCGGCGGCGTACGTCCTGCTGCCGCTGGCCAGGATCATGGGGCCGGTCCCGCAGCTCCTCATCCTCCTCGGCAACGCGCTCACCCCGGGCAAGGGCTTCCGCAAGGGACCCTTCGCCAGTGAGGCCGAACTGCGCGCGATGGTCGACCTCGCCGAGCAGGAGTCGCTCATCGAGGACGACGAGCGCCGCATGGTGCACTCCGTCTTCGAGCTCGGCGACACCCTCGTGCGCGAGGTGATGGTCCCCCGCACCGACCTCGTCTGCATCGAGCGGTACAAGACGGTCCGTCAGGCACTGACCCTCGCGCTGCGCTCCGGCTTCTCCCGCATCCCGGTCACCGGGGAGAACGAGGACGACATCGTCGGGATCGTCTACCTCAAGGACCTGGTCCGCAAGACGCACATCAACCGGGACGCGGAGGCCGACCTGGTCTCCACGGCGATGCGCCCCGCCGCCTTCGTGCCCGACACGAAGAACGCCGGCGACCTGCTGCGCGAGATGCAGCAGGACCGCAGCCACGTCGCCGTCGTCATCGACGAGTACGGCGGCACGGCCGGCATCGTCACCATCGAGGACATCCTCGAGGAGATCGTCGGCGAGATCACCGACGAGTACGACCGTGAACTCCCGCCGGTCACGGAGCTGGAGAACGGCTGCTTCCGGGTGACCGCCCGGCTCGACATCGGGGACCTCGGGGAGCTGTTCGGCCTCGACGCCTACGACGACGAGGACGTGGAGACGGTCGGCGGCCTGCTGGCGAAGGCGCTCGGCCGGGTCCCGATCTCCGGGGCCTCCTCGATCGTCGACCTGCCCGACGGGCGCAAACTCCGCCTCACCGCCGAGTCCCCGGCGGGCCGCAGGAACAAGATCGTCACGGTGCTGGTCGAACCGGAGGGATCGGAAGAGGCATGACGCCCCAGGAGCTGCGCACGTTCTGCCTGGAGTTCAACGCGAGCACGGAGGAGTTCCCCTTCGGGCCCGAGGCCTCGGTCTTCAAGGTCCTGGGAAAGATGTTCGCACTCAGCGCGCTCGACGCGCCGCCCCTGAAGATCAGCCTCAAGTGCGACCCGGACGAGGCGCTGCGGCTCCGCAAGGAGCACTCCGCGATCGTCCCCGGCTGGCACCTCAACAAGCGCCACTGGAACACCGTGACGGTCACCGAGCTCCCGGACCGCATGGTCCGGGAGCTCGTGGAGGACAGTTACGACCTGGTGGTGGCCGGGCTCCCGAAGGCGGAACGCCTCCGCCTGGACCGGCCGTAGCCCCTGCCGGAGGCCTGAGGCGCGGCACTCAGGAGGCCCGCCGCAGGCCCGCTCCCACGGCGAGGCCCGTCGCGACGAGGATCACCGCAGCAGCGGTCACCACCAGCCGTACACCGTCGAACAGTGAGCCCTGCGTGGTCGACAGGACCCCCAGCAGCGGGATGCCGATCGTGATGCCGACCTGCTGGGTCGTGGTGACCAGGCCGGTCGCCAGGCCCTGCTCCCCGTCGGGTACGCCGGAGGTCACCGTCAGCCCGTAGGCGATGATGGCGCCCAGGTGGCAGGCGCTCGCCAGCGACACCGCCACCGTGGCCAGCCAGACACCCGAGTCCTCACCGAGGCCGAGCAGCGCCCCGATGAACAGGCCCTGGCCCAGCAGCGAGAACACCAGCACCCGGCGTGCGCCGATGCGGCCGATCACCTTCGGGGCGAAGACCCCGGCGGCGACCGATGCCAGACCCTGGACCCCGAAGACGAGCCCCGTGCCGAAGGCCGAGAGCCCCAGCAGGTCCTGGAGGTAGAGGGTCAGGACGAAGACGATCGTGCTCATCATCGAGAAGGTCGCCAGGCCGCCCAGATTGCCGAACGCGACCGTACGGCGCCGCAGCATCGGCAGGGAGACCAGCGGGGCCGCCGACCGTGACTCGACGACGACGAACGCGGCCAGCAGGGCCACTCCCAGGACCAGGGTGATCCGCACGTCCGTACCGCCGAAGCCGCGCTCGGCCGCCGTCGACAGCGAGTAGATCAGCGCGAGCAGGCCGCCGGTCACGGTGACGGCCCCGGGCACGTCGAGCTTCGGCCGGTCCGGGGTGCGCGATTCCGCCAGGAGCTTCGGGGCCAGGGCCAGGACGACGACCGCGGCGACGCTCAGCAGGCCCATCGTGGAGCGCCAGCCCAGCGTGTCGGTGAGCACGCCGCCCGCCACCATGCCGGTGGTGAAGCCCAGGGAGAGCAGCGTCCCGCTGATGCCCAGGGCACGGTCCCGCAGCGGCCCCTCGGGGAAGGTGGTGGTCAGCAGCGACATTCCGGTCGGCACGATCACGGCCGCTCCGAGTCCCTGCAGCGCCCGCCCCGTCAGGAAGGACGCGGGGTCCCAGGCCATCGTCGCCAGGAGCGAGGACGCCCCGAAGACGGCGAGGCCGGAGAGGAACAGCCTCCGCCTGCCGTAGAGATCGGCGATCCGGCCGAAGAGCAGCAGGAAGCCGCCGGACGGCAGCGCGAACGCGGTGACGGCCCACTGGAGTCCGGACCGGCTCAGCCCCAGGTCCTCACCGAGGACGGGCAGCGCGACGTTCAGCACGGAGAAGTCGAGGGCCACCATGAACTGGGCGGCGCAGAGCACGAGGAGCACCAGTCGTGCCCGGCCGGAGAGCGCGGGCGGGGCGGGGCGGGCAACGGGGCCGGGAGTACCGGCGGGGACGGAAGTCGGGGTTTCGATCGCCATGTCCCACAGACTGGATGGACCGGAATATCCGTGGGGAGCGGGCACTTATCCTGTTGGCCGCACCACCAGGCAGGAACGCACACGCACACCAGGGGGAGTACGTGGCTTCACCGGCCCAGAACACCGGAGCGGTCCGGACCACCACGGTCCGGGCCGGCACCGACGAGAAGCCGCACCGTCTCGGCGAACTGCGCGAGTTCCTGATGAGCCGCAGGGCCAGGGTCACCCCGGCCGAGGCGGGCCTGCCGGACGGCGGTGCCCGCCGGCGCACACCGGGACTCCGCCGCGAGGAGGTCGCCGTCCTCGCGGGCGTGGGCGTCTCCTGGTACCAGTGGCTGGAGCAGGGCCGCGACATCACCGTCTCGCCGCAGGTCCTGGACTCCGTCGCGCGGGTGCTGCGGCTCAGCAGCGCGGAGCGCCGTCACCTCTACGTGCTGGCCGGGCTCAACCCGCCCGCCCTCGAGGTCGATCCGGCCCACACGGACATGTGTGAAGGCCTGAGCAGGCTCATCGACGCCTGGATGCCCTTCCCGGCCCACATCATGGACCGCTACTGGAACACCGTGCTCTACAACGACGCGGCGTCGGCGGTGCTCGGCATGCGCCCCGGGATCGTGCAGAACTGCATGATCGCCTTCTTCACCGACCCGGTGTACCGCGCCCGGTCCACGCACTGGGAGACGATCGCCTCCCAGGTCGTCGCCCAGTACCGCGCCGCCTGCTCCGATTCTCCCGAGGACGAGGGCTTCCGCGCCGTGGTCGAGGAGGCCAGGGAGCTCAGCCCCGAATTCGCCGCCCTCTGGGACCTGCGCGACGTCGTCCCGGGCGGGCAGGTGCGCAAGGAGTTCCAGCATCCCCTCGTCGGCACGCTGATGGTGGAATCCACCCAGCTGCGGGTGCCGGCCCGTCCGGACCTGGTGATCATCCTGCACACCCCGCTGCCCGACACCGGCACGGAGGCAAAGCTCCAGTGGCTCGACTCTCCCGAGGGCCGGCGTGGCTCGATGTACCCCGTCCCGGGGTGAGCGGACCCCGTTGCGCGGCGGCCACCCGTCCCCTTCGTATGCTCAGCACATGACTGAGAGCACCGACCTCGGCCCCGAGGACCGCAAGATCGTCACGCTGGCGCGCAGCGTCCGCGCCCGCAACGGAGTGCCTGAGGGCGCGGCGGTCCGGGACGAGACGGGACGTACGTACGCCGCCGGCACCGTGGCCCTGGAGTCGCTGAAGCTCAGCGCGCTGCAGACCGCGGTCGCCATGGCGGTGGCGAGTGGCGCCACGTCCCTTGAGGCGGCGGCCGTCGTCTCCGAGGCGGCGACCGCCTCGGACACCGACCGTGCCGCCGTCCGTGACCTGGGAGGTCCCGACACACCCGTGCTGCTCGCGGGGCCCGACGGCACGCTCCGGTCGGCGGTGGCCGCGGGCTGATTCGGGGCGGTGGCGCCCTGCTGTGCATCGCCGCCGCCCGGATCGGGGAGAATGGGCGCCATGAGCGCTCGACCGAACACAGAAGCTGCTGCGCAGCAGGCTGAGAACACCGCCCCCCACCGGGCCGGCTTCGCCTGCTTCGTGGGCCGACCCAACGCGGGCAAGTCCACCCTCACGAACGCTCTGGTCGGTCAGAAGGTGGCGATCACCTCCAACCGCCCCCAGACCACCCGGCACACGGTGAGGGGCATCGTGCACCGCGACGACGCCCAGCTGATCCTGGTGGACACGCCCGGCCTCCACAAGCCGCGCACCCTGCTCGGGGAGCGGCTGAACGACGTCGTACGGACCACCTGGGCCGAGGTCGACGTCATCGGCTTCTGCCTGCCCGCCGACCAGAAGCTCGGCCCCGGCGACAAGTACATCGTCAAGGAACTCGCCGGGATCAAGAAGACCCCGAAGATCGCCATCATCACCAAGACCGACCTGGTCGAGTCCAAGGCGCTCGCGGAGCAGCTGCTGGCCGTCTCGGCCTTGGCGGACGAGCTCGGCTTCGAGTGGGCGGAGATCATCCCCGTCTCGGCCGTGAAGGAGGAGCAGGGGGCGGGACGTAGTCCCTCAGGCAAGGGTGGTGGTGGGCGAGGGGCAGGCCAGGTCGGCCTGCTCGCCGACCTCATCGCCCCGCTCCTGCCCGAGAGCCCCCCGCTCTACCCGGAGGGCGACCTCACCGACGAGCCCGAGATGGTGATGGTCGCCGAGCTCATCCGTGAGGCCGCGCTGGAAGGCGTGCGGGACGAGCTGCCGCACTCCATCGCGGTCGTCGTCGAGGAGATGCTGCCGCGCGAGGACCGTCCGGCGGACAAGCCGCTGCTGGACATCCACGCGAACGTCTACATCGAGCGGCCCAGCCAGAAGGGCATCATCATCGGCCCGAAGGGCCAGCGGCTCAAGGACGTCGGCACGAAGTCGCGCAAGCACATCGAGGCGCTGCTGGGCACGCCGGTCTTCCTGGACCTGCACGTGAAGGTCGCCAAGGACTGGCAGCGCGACCCGAAGCAGCTGCGCAAGCTCGGGTTCTGAGTGCGGCGTGCGGGTGTGGTCCCGGAGCAGCCGCGCAAGCGGGGGCTCTGAGCGGGTCCCGGGCCCGGCCGCCCCTTCGGACGGCCGGGCCCGGGACTACGCGCCCTCTTTCAGCACCCCGGAGATCAGCGTTCGCTGCGCCTCGGTCAGCCGGGGGTCCGCGCAGTCGACCGTCCGGTCGCCGACCGTGATCCTGTAGCGGAAACCGTCCGGCACCCCCGCGGGCGGGCCGCCCCGGCCGGCGGCGAGCACCGTCTCGGCCAGGGCCTCCCACTCCGCGGCGTCGGGCCGTCCCGAGGTCTCGACCTCGCCGTGGCGTGCGATGCCGGCGAACCCGCCGGTCCGGCTCACCTGAATGCGCATGTGTGCTGGCTCCTGCCTGACCCCGCCCGGACGGTCCCGCGTGGTTCTACCCGTTCAGCGGGTCGGCACGCCCACCTCCGACCATGCCTTCAGCACCGCCTCGGCCTCGTCTCCCTCCCCGAACCTGTGCTGCGCGGCCGCGACGGTGAGCCTGGCGAAGTCCGTGAACGACGCGTCCTGGGCCAGCTCGCCCCCCGTCAGCACGTCGAACCAGATCCGGCCGGCCCGCTCCCAGGCGTTTCCGCCGAGGGCGGTGGCCAGCAGGTAGAAGGCACGGTTGGGGATGCCGGAGTTGATGTGGACCCCGCCGTTGTCCTCGTCCGTCTCGACGTAGTCGTCCATCGACGCGGGCTGCGGGTCCTTGCCGAGCACGTCGTCGTCGTACGCCGTGCCCGGCGCCTTCATCGACCGCAGGGCGACACCGCTGACCCGGGGGGCGAGCAGCCCCGCGCCGATCAGCCAGTCGCCCTGGTCCGCGCTCTGGCCCAGCGAGTACTGCTTGACCAGGGAGCCGAAGACGTCCGACACGGACTCGTTGAGCGCGCCGGACTGGCCCTCGTACGCCAGGTTGGCGGTGTACTGGGTGAGCCCGTGCGCCAGTTCGTGGGCGATGACGTCGATCGCCACGGTGAAGTCGAGGAAGATCTCCCCGTCGCCGTCCCCGAAGACCATCTGCTCGCCGTCGAAGAACGCGTTGTTGTACTTCTCGTCGTAGTGCACGGAGCCGATGAGCGGCAGCCCCTTGCCGTCGATCGAGCTCCGGCCGTACTCCGTGAGCAGCAGGTCGAAGGTGGCGCCGAGCCCGGCGTACGCGCGGTTGACGCTGGCGTCCTGGGTGGCTTCGTCGCCCTCGTCGCGGACCTTGACGCCCGGCAGGTCCGTGCCGTGACGGCAGTCGTACAGGGTGCGGTGGGGCTTGCTGGGAACCGGGGCGGAGGTGCCGGCGGCCTGGGGGGTCCAGGCCAGCGCGGTCACCCGCCGGTGGTGGCGCCGGGCCCCGTCGGCCTCCAGGGTCCGCCGTGCGGGATCGGCCAGGGCCGGGTCGTCGGCCTGGGACAGCTTGTCGAGGACGTGGGGCGGCACGATGGTGCAGAAGACGGGCTGGAGCCCGTGGTTCGGTCGAGGCTGCATGCAAATGACTGTGGCACTCCGTCACCGCCATGTCACTGGTTGCGATCGTGATTGACGAAATGGAGTGATGTATCACCGTTCTGTCTCCACATCGCTCCGATCCCGCATACTGATACGGACCGACGTATCAGGCGTCCCTCGGTTAGTGTTGCCGCATCATGCGTTTCGGGCTGCTCCTTCTTAGCTGCCGCGGCGAGGGCCTGTAGTCGTAGGCCGGCTCCCTCCCCGCGGAGTTCGCTGTTGCAGCGACACAGTCGGCCGCCCCTGCTGGACCTCAGAGGAGCCGTACGCCATGACCGCAGTGAATCCCTTTGTGCACAACGACGCCCCCGTCGGTGGACCCACCCCCGTGACCAACGCCGGGCAGCTGCAGAAGCCCTCCGGGATGCCGGTCCACAAGTACCGCGGCTACGAGGCCGTCGACATCGCCGACCGCACCTGGCCGGACAACCGCATCACGCGGGCCCCCCGCTGGCTGTCCACCGACCTGCGTGACGGCAACCAGGCCCTGATCGACCCCATGTCGCCGGCCCGCAAGCGCGAGATGTTCGACCTGCTCGTACGCATGGGCTACAAGGAGATCGAGGTCGGCTTCCCGTCCTCCGGCGAGACCGACTTCGCGTTCGTACGCTCCATCATCGAAGAGGGCGCGATCCCCGAGGACGTGACGATCTCCGTCCTGACGCAGGCGCGCGAGGAACTGATCGAGCGCACCGTCGAGTCACTGCGCGGTGCCCACCGGGCCACGGTCCACCTGTACAACGCCACCGCGCCCACCTTCCGCCGCGTGGTCTTCCGCGGCTCGAAGGAGGAGGTCAGGCAGATCGCCGTGGACGGCACCCGGCTGGTCATGGAGTACGCGGACAAGATCCTGGGCGACGAGACGATCTTCGGCTACCAGTACAGCCCGGAGATCTTCACCGACACCGAGCTGGACTTCGCCCTGGAGGTGTGCGAGGCGGTCTGCGACGTCTGGCAGCCCGAGGAGGGCCGCGAGATCATCCTGAACCTGCCCGCCACCGTGGAGCGCTCGACGCCGTCCACCCACGCGGACCGCTTCGAGTGGATGTCGCGCAACCTGACCCGCCGCCCCTACGTCTGCCTGTCGGTCCACCCGCACAACGACCGGGGCACCGCCGTCGCCGCCGCCGAGCTGGCGATCATGGCGGGCGCCGACCGCATCGAGGGCTGCCTGTTCGGCCAGGGCGAGCGCACCGGCAACGTCGACCTGGTCACCCTGGGCATGAACCTCTTCTCGCAGGGCGTGGACCCGCAGATCGACTTCTCGCAGATCGACGAGATCCGCCGCACCAGCGAGTACTGCAACCAGATGGAGGTCCACCCGCGCCACCCCTACGCGGGCGACCTGGTCTACACCGCCTTCTCAGGCTCCCACCAGGACGCCATCAAGAAGGGCTTCGACGCCATGGAGGCGGACGCCGCCTCCCAGGGGAAGACCGTCGACGACATCGAGTGGGCGGTGCCGTACCTGCCGATCGACCCGAAGGACGTCGGCCGCTCCTACGAGGCCGTCATCCGCGTCAACTCGCAGTCCGGCAAGGGCGGAATCGCCTATGTCCTGAAGAACGACCACAAGCTGGACCTGCCGCGCCGGATGCAGATCGAGTACTCCCGGATCATTCAGGCCAAGACCGACGCCGAGGGCGGCGAGGTCACGCCGGCCCAGATCTGGTCCACGTTCCAGGACGAGTACCTGCCCAACCCGGAGAACGCCTGGGGGCGCGTGCAGATCCGCTCCGGCCAGACGACGACCGGTTCCGACGGCCGGGACACGATCACCGTCGACGCGACCGTGGACGGCGCGGACACCGTGCTGACCGGTTCCGGCAACGGCCCGATCTCCGCGTTCTTCGAGGCGCTGCAGGCCATCGGCATCGACGCCCGTCTGCTGGACTACACCGAGCACACGATGAGCGAGGGCGCGAGCGCCCAGGCCGCCTCCTACATCGAGTGCGCGATCGACGACAAGGTGCTGTGGGGCATCGGTATCGACGCCAACACCACGCGCGCCTCGCTGAAGGCGGTCGTCTCCGCGGTCAACCGGGCGACCCGCTGACGCCACCGCGCGGCATTCCGGACAAACAACGGATACGCCGCTGAACTGCTCGGCCCGAGAGCCCCGTTCACCCGCCGAGGGTGGACGGGGTTCGGCCATCTCCCGGTGATTTGACCTACGGGATACTGACGCCGCCTCACGCATGTGGCTAACATCACGTCCAACGCGGCAATGTTGCCGTGGCGTTACGGAGGTGTGCGACGTGCGGACAGCCAAAGGACAACGCGCCCTGAGACTGCGCATCTACGGCATCCGTACCGTCTGGGACACCGTCGGTGACGGCGAGTTCTTCTGCCCGTGCTGCGGAGGCGACCGCAACTACCGGCGCCTCACCGGCCGGCACCGCCTCACCGTCCTCGGCCTGCCCCTGCTGGCCCGCGGCAGCGCGGGGCCCGTCGTCGCCTGTGCGGCCTGCGGGACGCACTTCGCGCCCGACACCCTCGACCACCCCACCACCACGCGGTTCTCCGCCATGCTGCGGGAAGCCGTCCACACGGTCACGCTGGCCGTGCTCGCCGCGGGCGGTACCACCTCCCGCACGGTCCTGGAGACCGCGGCGGCCACCGTCCGCGACGCCGGCCTCGACGACTGCTCCCAGGAGCAGCTCTTCACCATCGTCGAGGTGCTCGCCGCGGAGACCGGGCACGGTGACGGCACCGATCCCGCGGCCGAGGCCTGCGGGCCCGCCCTCGCCATCGAGCTCCACGAGGTCCTGGAGCCGCTCGCACCGCACCTGGCCGTGCCCGGGCGCGAGGCGATCCTGCTGCGGGGTGCCAGGATCGCGCTCGCCGACGGCCCCTACACCCAGGCGGAGCGTCACGTGCTGACCACGGTGGGCAGCGCGCTCCAGCTCTGCTCCGCCGACACGGCGAAGCTGCTGGAGGCGGCGCGTACGCCGTCGTAGACCTCGGCCGGGCCTCCGGGACTCCCGTGCCCGCGTCCCGGGCCCCCTGCCGGTCCTGGAGCCCCTTCCCGGGCAGGCGCCCCGGTGGGCGACAATGGGGCCATGAGCTTGTTCCGGGACGACGGCGTCGTGCTGCGTACGCAGAAGCTGGGCGAGGCCGACCGGATCATCACGATCCTGACCCGCGGCCACGGGCGGGTGCGTGCCGTGGCGCGCGGGGTGCGCCGCACCAAGTCCAAATTCGGGGCGCGGCTCGAACCCTTCTCCCACGTGGACGTGCAGTTCTTCGCGCGCGGCAGCGAGCTCGTCGGCCGCGGTCTGCCGCTGTGCACCCAGAGCGAGACGATCGCCCCGTACGGCGGCGGGATCGTCTCCGACTACGCCCGCTACACCGCGGGCACCGCGATGCTGGAGACCGCCGAGCGGTTCACCGACCACGAGGGCGAGCCCGCCGTCCAGCAGTACCTGCTGCTCGTCGGCGGTCTGCGCACCCTCGCCCGCGGCGAGCACGCGCCGAACCTCATCCTGGACGCGTTCCTGCTGCGCTCCCTCGCCGTCAACGGCTACGCCCCCAGCTTCGACGACTGCGCCAAGTGCGGAATGCCCGGACCGAACCGGTTCTTCTCCGTCGCGGGGGGCGGGGTCATATGCGGCGACTGCCGGGTGCCCGGCAGCGTCGTACCCTCGGCGGAGGCCGTCGAACTGCTGAGCGCCCTGCTCACCGGCGACTGGGAGACGGCGGACGCGTCCGAGGCGCGCCATGTCAGGGAGGGGAGCGGACTCGTGTCCGCCTATCTGCACTGGCATCTGGAGCGCGGCCTGCGCTCGCTGCGGTACGTAGAGAAGTGACAGAGGGAGACGAGAGAAGCCCATGGCAGTACGCGGGATGCTCGGCGGCCGTAACCGGCGTGAGTACAAGACCCCCGAGCCGCACCCCTCCGGCGCCACCCCGCCGAAGATCCCCGGCGAGCTCGTGCCCAAGCACGTCGCCGTCGTGATGGACGGGAACGGCCGCTGGGCCAAGGAGCGGGGTCTTCCGCGCACCGAGGGCCACAAGGTCGGCGAGGGCGTCGTCATGGACGTCCTCAAGGGCTGCATCGAGATGGGCGTCAAGAACCTCTCGCTGTACGCGTTCTCCACGGAGAACTGGAAGCGTTCGCCGGACGAGGTGAAGTTCCTCATGAACTTCAACCGCGACGTCATCCGGCGCCGCCGCGACGAGATGGACGAGCTCGGCATCCGGATCCGCTGGGTCGGCCGCATGCCCAAGCTGTGGAAGTCGGTCGTCCAGGAGCTCCAGGTCGCGCAGGAGCAGACGAAGGACAACGACAAGCTGACGCTGTACTTCTGCGTCAACTACGGCGGCCGGGCCGAGATCGCGGACGCGGCGCAGCGCATCGCCGAGGACGTGGCCGCCGGGAAGCTCGACCCCTCGAAGGTCAACGAGAAGACGTTCGCGAAGTACACCTACTACCCGGACATGCCGGACGTGGACCTGTTCGTGCGCCCCAGTGGCGAGCAGCGCACGTCCAACTACCTGATCTGGCAGAGCGCGTACGCCGAGATGGTCTTCCAGGACGTCCTGTGGCCGGACTTCGACCGTCGCGACCTGTGGAACGCCTGCCTGGAGTTCGCCCGGCGCGACCGGCGCTTCGGTGGCGCCGAGGAGATCACGAAGGGCTGACACCGCGTGGAGGGGGCCCCGGTGCCGGGGCCCCCTCCACGGGCCGGTCGTCGTGCGGCAGGGGTCAGCCCTCGGGGTTCGCGCAGTCCGCGCAGGTCCCGAAGATCTCCACCGTGTGGGCCACGTTCACGTAGCCGTGCTGCGAGGCGATGGTCTCGGCCCACTGCTCCACGGCGGGACCCTCGACCTCGACGGCCTTGCCGCAGACGCGGCAGACCAGGTGGTGATGGTGGTCACCGGTCGAGCACCGCCGGTAGACGGCCTCGCCTTCGGTCGTGCGCAGGACGTCGACCTCGCCGGCGTCGGCGAGGGACTGGAGCGTGCGGTAGACCGTGGTCAGTCCGACCGAGTCGCCCCGGTGCTTGAGCACGTCGTGCAGGTCCTGGGCGCTGCGGAACTCGTCGACCTCGTCGAGCGCCGCCGCGACCGCCGCCCGCTGCCGGGTGGACCGGCCGCGTACCGGAGCCGCGTTCGTGCCACTGATCGGCGCCGTCGCCACAGCTGCCTCCTCGTGTCGCCCGTACGTATGTCGGGCCATTGTGCCAGTCCGTCCCGGGGGCACGGTCACACGCGCACGTCGTCCGGGGCCGGGCGGGCCCCTGGTACCTCAAGGGTGCACCGGTCGGCCCCGCTTCCGGCGTTCCGGGCGCGCCTGCGGGCCAGCGGCGCGGCGAGCGCCGTCAGCAGGACGAATGCGGCGATGGCCAGCAGGACGATCGTCGCTCCGGGCGGCACGTCCTGGTAGTACGAGGTCACGGTCCCGGCCAGGGTGACGGCCGTGCCGATGGCGACGGCCAGCACGAAGGTCACCTTGAAGGACTTGGCGATCTGCTGCGCGGCGGCGACCGGCACCACCATCAGCGCGCTGACCAGCAGCAGGCCGACGACCCGCATCGCCACGGTGACGGTGACCGCGGCCGTCACCGCGACCAGCAGGTTGATCGCGCGCACCGGCAGTCCGGTGACCCGGGCGAACTCCTCGTCCTGGCTGACCGCGAACAGCTGTCGGCGCAGCCCCACGGTGACCAGCACGACGAAGGCGGCGAGCAGCACGATCGCCGTGATGTCCTCTTCGGAGACCGTCGACAGCGATCCGAAGAGGTACGACGTCAGATTGGCGTTGGATCCGGTGTCCGAGAGGTTGATCAGCATCACCCCGCCCGCCATGCCGCCGTAGAACAGCATGGCCAGGGCGATGTCGCCCCGGGTGCGGCCGTACCAGCGGATCAGCTCCATCACGACGGAACCGGCCACGGCGACGAGCGTCGCCATCCAGACGGGGCTGGTGGAGAGCAGGAAGCCGAGACCGACGCCGGTCATCGCGACGTGGCCGATGCCGTCGCCCATCAGGGCCTGGCGCCGCTGGACGAGGTAGATGCCGATGGCGGGTGCGGTGATGCCGACCAGGACGGCCGCGATCAGGGCCCGCTGCATGAAGGGGGGGTTCAGGAATTCCAGCATGATCAGCTCAGCAGTCCCGTCCGGACGGGCTCGGAGGCCGCGTGGGGGTGTACGTGGTCGTGGCCGGGCAGGGCGTGCTGGCCCACGGCCTCGGGGGGCGGTCCGTCGTGCATGACGCAGCCGTCGCGCAGCACGACGGCCCGGTCGATCAGCGGTTCCAGGGCGCCGAGCTCATGGAGGACGAGCAGTACCGTCGCGCCGCCGGCGACCTGTTCGCGCAGTGTCGTGGCGAGGATCTCCTGGCTGGCCAGGTCGACCCCGGCCATCGGCTCGTCCATGATCAGCAGTTCGGGCTCGGAGGCCAGCGCGCGGGCGATCAGGACCCGCTGGTGCTGGCCGCCGGAGAGGGCGTCCACGGAGTCACCGGCACGGTCCGCCAGGCCCACGAGTTCGATGGCCCGGTCCACTGCTGCCCGGTCCGCCCGGCCGGGCAGCCTCAGCTTCGTGACCGACAGCCGCCCGGAGGCGACGACCTCGCGGATCGTGGCGGGGACCCCGCCCGCCGCCGTGGTGCGCTGCGGTACGTACCCGACGCGGGCCCACCGGCGGAAGCGGCGCAGCGGAGTGCCGAAGAGCTCGACCGTGCCGCCGGTGAGCGGCACCTGGCCGATGACGGAGCGCACGGCGGTGGACTTGCCCGAGCCGTTGGCTCCGAGCAGCGCCACGACCTCGCCGCGGTGGACGGTGAGGTCGACGCCGCGCAGCACGGGGCGCGAGCCGAGCGTCGCCGTGGCTCCGCGCATGCTGATCACGGGTTCTGGCGTACGGGGATCGGGCACGGTCGCCTCCGGTGCTGCGGCTGGTTCGGGGGTCACTTCGCGCCGAGGGCCTTCTGCAGCGCGGTGAGGTTGGACTTCATGACCTCGAGGTAGTCAGCACCGGCGGACTTGCCGGTGATTCCCTCCAGCGGGTCCAGGACCGCGGTTTTCAGGCCGAGGTCCTTGGCCAGCGTCTTCGCGGTCCTGTCGCTGGCGAGCTTCTCGAAGAAGACGGTCGTGGCCCCGCTCTCCTCGGCGACGTGGTGGATCTCGTCGATCCGGGCGGGGCTGGGCTCGGCCTCGGGGTCGAGGCCGGCGATGCCCTCCTGGGTGAGGCCGTAGCGCTCGGCGAGGTAGCCGAAGGCGGAGTGGGTGGTGACGAACGTCTTGGTGGCGCTGTTCTTCAGACCGGTCTCGTACGCCGTGTTCAGCGCGTTCAACTCGGTGACCAGGGCGTCCGTGTTCTTGCGGTAGTCCGCGGCGTGGTCGGGGTCGGCCTTCTCCAGCGACTTCCCGACCCCCTCGGCGACCTCGGCGTACTTCACCGGGTCCAGCCATATGTGCGGGTCGAGTCCGGCCTCTTCCCCGCCGCCGTGCTCCTCGCCCTCCTCCTCGTGCCCGTGGTCGTGGCCGACCTCGGAGCCGTGCTTCTCGAGTGTGGTGAGATCCGCGGCGTCCACGGTGTCCTCGACGCCGGCCTGCTCGACGGCGTCGTCGACGGCGGGCTGGACGCCCTTGAGGAACAGGATGTAGTCGGCGTCGCTCAGGGAGCCGACCTGCCGGGGGGAGAGCTCCAGGTCGTGCGGCTCGGCGCCCGGCTTCGTCAGCGTGGTGACGGAGACGTGCGTCCCGCCGATCTCCTCGGCCAGGAACTGCATCGGGTAGAAGGACGCCACCACGTCCAGCCTGCCGTCGGACCCGCCCCCGGCCGCGTCGGACGAGGAGCAGGCGGAGAGCGCGGTGAGGCCGAGGGTGACTGCTCCGGCGACGGCGGCTGTGGGTATGAGGCGGCGTACGTTCATGACAGTCATTTTCAACAAAAGTGGAAACGATTGTCAACAAGGCCGATGAGATGCCCGGTACCGAACCCGGTGACCGCGATGCGCCCCACCGATTTGATCCAGAGGGTGCGCCCGCCGGTAATCTGGGGTATTCGCCCGCCCGTCTCCCGATCACCACCTCCGCCGAGGCGTCGCGCGTCGTCCCTGTCCAGTTCCGCCGTCGTAATGAAGAGAGCACCGTGGCCGCCGACAAGATCGACACCATCGTCAGCCTGAGCAAGCGCCGTGGCTTCGTCTACCCCTGCAGTGAGATCTACGGCGGCCAGCGGGCCGCGTGGGACTACGGGCCGCTGGGCGTCGAGCTGAAGGAGAACCTCAAGCGCCAGTGGTGGCGTTACATGGTGACCGCGCGCGAGGACGTGGTCGGCATCGACTCGTCGGTCATCCTGGCCCCCGAGGTCTGGGTGGCCTCCGGCCACGTCGCCACCTTCTCCGACCCGCTCACCGAGTGCACCTCCTGTCACAAGCGCTACCGTGCCGACCACCTGGAGGAGGCGTACGAGGAGAAGCACGGCAAGCCGCCCGTCAACGGCCTGGCCGACCTCAACTGCCCCAACTGCGGCAACAAGGGCACCTTCACCGAGCCCAAGGCGTTCTCCGGCCTCCTCTCCACCCACCTCGGCCCGACGCAGGACTCCGGCTCGGTCGCCTACCTGCGCCCCGAGACCGCCCAGGGCATCTTCACCAACTTCGGCCAGGTGCTGCAGACCTCGCGCAGGAAGCCGCCGTTCGGCATCGCGCAGATGGGCAAGTCCTTCCGGAACGAGATCACTCCGGGCAACTTCATCTTCCGCACGCGCGAGTTCGAGCAGATGGAGATGGAGTTCTTCGTCAAGCCGGGCGAGGACGAGCAGTGGCAGGAGTACTGGATGGAGCAGCGCTGGAGCTGGTACACCGGTCTCGGCATGCGCGAGGAGAACATGCGGTGGTTCGAGCACCCGCAGGAGAAGCTCTCCCACTACTCCAAGCGCACCGCTGACATCGAGTACCGCTTCCGCTTCGGCGGCAGCGAGTGGGGCGAGCTCGAGGGCGTCGCCAACCGCACCGACTACGACCTCAAGGCGCACTCCGAGGCCTCCGGCACGGACCTCGTCTACTTCGACCAGGAGAAGGGCGAGCGCTACACGCCGTACGTCATCGAGCCCGCGGCCGGTGTCGGCCGTTCGATGCTGGCGTTCCTCCTCGACGCGTACAGCGAGGACGAGGCGCCCAACGCCAAGGGCGTCATGGAGAAGCGCGCCGTGATGCGCCTCGACCCGCGCCTGGCGCCGGTCAAGGTCGCGGTCCTGCCGCTGTCCCGCAACGCGCAGCTGTCGCCGAAGGCCAAGGGCCTCGCCGCCGACCTCCGGCAGAACTGGAACATCGAGTTCGACGACGCGGGCGCCATCGGCCGCCGCTACCGCCGCCAGGACGAGATCGGCACGCCGTTCTGCGTCACCGTCGACTTCGACACCCTCGACGACAACGCGGTGACCGTGCGCGAGCGCGACACGATGAAGCAGGAGCGCGTCTCCCTGGACCAGATCCAGAGCTACCTCGGCTCCCGCCTGCTGGGCTGCTGACCGCACCCCGTCTTCATGACGAAGGCCCCACGAAGCCCCCGGTTCCGGCGCACGGAGCCGGGGGCCTCGTGCAGACTGGACCCACTCGTCCACAGGGGAGGCCCGGATGCCGTCCATGACCACGAGCAAGGTCAGCAGATGGGACCAGCACGGCCGTGAACACGTCGTCCACGTACGGAAGTCGGGGATGCAGCGGCAGCTGACCTGCGGCACCTGCGGATGGCGCAAGGGGGCGCAGTTCCTGCCCTGGCTCAAGGCCGAGGAGCACCTGACCGAGGCCCATCAGGCCACGGTCGACCCGACCGCCTGAGCCGCGTGCCGGGCGGTCGACGTGACCGACTCAGCCGCATGGCCGGGCGGTCGGCCTGACCGCCTCGGTCGCACGGCCGGAGAAAAACCGGATGAGGTGCCTCTTCGCCCGGGGTACCTTCATGGCCATGTATTCGTTCTTCCAGATCTACGAGTGAGCGCGCGACGGGCCGACCGCCCGTCGCCCAGCGGATCGATACACGAGGCGTCATCCTCACCCCCTCACCACGAACGGGAGAACCCCGTGGCCAAGAGCCGCAACAACCTTCTCGGCGTCGGCGGACAGCGCAAGAAGCTGTCCCGCGCCGAACAGCAGGGCGCAGGCCCCGCGCGCGACAACGACCGCAAGGCCGCCGAGGACAGGAAGCAGGAGCTGGTGCGCAAGATGCGTGAGCGTGCCGCCACCGAGGCCGCACCGGCGCAGGACGCACCGGCGGAGAGCTGACGTCCTTCCGCCACCCGTACGACCGCGGGCCCGGACCACCTCGGTGGTCCGGGCCCGCGCCCGTCCCCCTCACCCCACCGCGCGGGGCAGCCGCAGGCTCAGCAGCGTCGTCAGGACGACGGCCGCCAGCTGCACCAGCAGCGTCACGATCAGCGCGTCCCGCATGCCCGATCCCGGCACCAGCGCGAGGAAGAGCGTCCCGAGCGTGGCGACGCCGAGCGCCAGTGCGGCCTGCTGGGTCGTCGTCATCACGCCGCCGCCCACTCCGGCCCGCTCGGCCGGCACGTCGGACAGCACGATGCGGAGGAGGACGGGCAGTTGCAGCCCCTGCCCCAGCCCCGCGAGCGCGACCCCCGGCAGCAGTCCCGGCAGCCCGAGGTCCGGCCAGCCGCGCCACACGGTCAGCGCCAGCACCGCGACGCCCACGCCCTGGATCAGCCCGCCGGCCGTCACGACCCGGCTTCCGAAGCGCCGGACCAGCCGGGGGCCGGCCAGCGAGGCCGCGAAGAAGGCGGCGGCCATCGGCGCCAGTGACAGACCGGCGGCGGCCGGGCCCATCTCCAGGCCCTGCTGGAGGGCCACGGCGATCACGAACATGAAGCCGCCGAAGCCGATGGAGAACGGCACGACCAGGGCGAGTCCGCGCCGCAGCGACTCCAGCCGCAGCAGGCTCGGCGGCACCAGCGGCGTCCGGCCGAGCGCGTCGGCCCGCCGCTCCACGCGGTAGAAGGCCACCGCGGCGAACGGGAACACGCCCAGGGACACCCAGGTCCACAGCGGCCAGCCGGCCGCCCGCCCCTCGGTCAGCGGGGCCAGCAGCGTCGTCAGGGAGAGGGCCAGCAGCAGCGTGCCCGGCACGTCGACGGGGGCGGGCCGGTCCGAACGGCTCTCCGGCAGCGAGCGGGCGGCCAGGAACAGCCCCGCCACCGCCACCGGGACGTTCACCAGGAAGACGGACCGCCAGCCCGCGCTCTCGCCGAACACGGAGGAGAGCGGCGCCGCGGAGACCAGGACCCCGCCGAGGATCTGCCCGGCGACCATGGAGAGCCCGGCCGTCGCCCCGTACAGGCTCATGGCCCGCGCCCTGCGGTGCCCGGACGTGGCCGCCTGGATGGTGGCGAGCACCTGTGGCAGCATCAGCGCCGCCGCGGCTCCCTGCGCCACCCGGGCGGCCACCAGGGTCCAGGCGTCCGGTGCCAGTCCGCAGGCGAGGGAGGTGAGGCCGAACGCGGCCATCCCGATGAGGAAGAGCCTGCGCCGTCCGGCCATGTCGCCGAGGCGCCCGCCGAGGACGAGCAGCACGGCGTACGCGAGGCCGTAGCCCGCGACGACCAGTTCGAGCAGGGCGGGGCCCGCGGCCAGGTCGTGGTCGATGGTGGGCAGGGCCACGTTGACGATGAAGAAGTCGATGAGGGGCAGCGCCGCGCCCAGCAGTACGGTGAACAGCCCGAGCCCGCCGAGCACCGGCGCGGGGTGGTCGTACCGCGCCACCGGGGTGCCGGTGCCGGACGCGTTCGTCAGTACAGAGGATTCACTCACGCCCTCGACGATGGACCCGTCCCCAGCCTGGTACCAGAGTCTCCTTATCCTGGTACCAGGAGCACCTGGCCATCCGCCCGGACATTCGGCAGGCTGGGACCATGACGACCACGGCGACCGAAATACCCGGGACCGGCGAGGTCCGGCGGCACGAGCTCGCCGGATTCCTGCGCAGCCGTCGCGAGCGGATCACCCCCGAGCAGGTCGGTCTTCCACGGGGCAGCCGCAGGCGGACCCCCGGGCTGCGCCGCGAGGAGGTCGCCCAGCTCTCGGCCGTCGGCGTCACCTGGTACACGTGGCTGGAGCAGGCGCGCGACATCCAGGTCTCGCCGCAGGTCCTCGACTCCCTGGCCCGCGCCCTGCTGCTCGACCCCAGCGAGCGCACCCACCTCTTCGCCCTCGCCGGGGCCGTCGACCCCGCGCCGGGCTCGGCCTGCACGGGCATCGCCCCGGCCGTCCACGAGATGCTCACGCGCCTGGAGCCCTTCCCTGCCTGCGTCCAGAACAGCCGCTACGACATCCTCGCCTACAACCGCACCTACGGCAGGCTGCTGTGCGACCTGGACGCCGTGGCCCCGGAGGACCGCAACTGCATGCTGCTCGGCTACCTCGACGAGGACTGGCGCGCCTCCGTCGTCGACCTGCCGGCGGCGAACCGGGTCATGGCCGCCAAGTTCCGGGCGTCGATGGCGGAGCACCTGGCGGAGCCCGCCTGGAAGGCCCTGCTGGGGCGGCTGGAGGCTGCCTCGCCCGAATTCCGCGAGATCTGGGCCCGGCACGAGGTCGTCGGCCCCTCGAACCGGACCAAGATCTTCCGGAACTCCCGGGTGGGGCTGCTCCGCCTCGACCACACCGATCTGTGGCTGGGCCCCTCGGCGGGCCCACGCCTGGTGACGTACGTCCCCTCGGACGAGGAGTCCCGCCAGGCGCTGGAGCGGCTGCTGGCCACGGCTCTCGCCGGGACCTGAACGGGCGGCTCCCGCGCCGCCGCCCGCGTGCGGGACAATGGGGCCATGACCACGCTCGCCCCTGCCCTCCCGCTGCTCCGGATCGGCCCGCACACCGTGCGGCCGCCGGTCGTGCTCGCCCCCATGGCCGGCATCACCAACGCCCCCTTCCGCACCCTGTGCCGTGAGTTCTCGGGCGGCAAGGGACTGTTCGTCAGCGAGATGATCACCACGCGGGCGCTGGTCGAGCGCAACGAGAAGACGATGCAGCTCATCCACTTCGACGCGAGCGAGACCCCGCGCTCCGTCCAGCTGTACGGGGTGGACCCGGTCACCGTGGGTAAGGCGGTCCGCATGATCGTCGACGAGGACCTCGCCGACCACATCGACCTGAACTTCGGCTGCCCCGTCCCCAAGGTGACCCGCAAGGGCGGCGGTTCCGCGCTTCCGTACAAGCGGCCCCTGCTGCGGGCGATCCTCCGCGAGGCGGTGGCCCAGGCCGGCGACCTCCCGGTCACCATCAAGATGCGCAAGGGCATCGACGACGACCACACGACCTACCTCGACGCGGGACGCATCGCCGTCGAGGAGGGCATCACGGCCGTCGCCCTGCACGGCAGGACCACCGCCCAGCACTACGGCGGCACGGCCGACTGGGACGCCATCGCGCGCCTCAAGGAGCACGTCCCCGAGATCCCCGTCCTCGGCAACGGCGACATCTGGAGCGCCGACGACGCCCTGCGGATGATGCGGGAGACCGGCTGCGACGGCGTGGTCGTCGGCCGTGGCTGCCTGGGCCGGCCCTGGCTCTTCGGCGACCTCGTCAGCGCCTTCGAGGGCACGGGCACCAGGCAGGCTCCCGCCCTGCGCCAGGTCGCGGACGTGATGCTGCGCCACGCGACGCTGCTGGGGGAGTGGATCGGCGACGAGAGCCGCGGAGTGATCGACTTCCGGAAGCACGTGGCCTGGTACCTCAAGGGCTTCGCGGTCGGCTCGGACATGCGCCGGAGGCTCGCGGTCACCTCGTCGCTGGAGGAGCTGGGCGGGCAGCTCCAGGAGCTCGACCTGGACCAGCCCTGGCCTGACGGCGCCGACGGCCCCCGGGGGCGTACCTCCGGGAACAACCGGGTGGCGCTGCCGGACGGCTGGCTCAAGGACCCCTACGACTGCGCGGGCGTGAGCGCCGACGCCGAGCTGGACACCTCGGGCGGCTGAGCGCCGGCCGTTGCGCAAGGGCACCGGGTGCCCCACAGAGGGCCCGCTCAGATGAGCGGGCTTTTCTCGTCGGATCGGACGTCATTCGCTGCGATCCGAGGGTGGCTGTGTGGGTCCGCTCTCCTTTCGCGGACCCTTCGTCACTGCGTGTCTTCAGTTCGTGGCTCAGGGATGACCAGGTGTGGGCCTTCGGGCGTCCGGATCGTGACATCTGAGCGCCCTCGGAGGCGTGATTCTCGCCACCCCTGAGGGGCGTGTGGCTCAGATGAGCGCACTTTCGCAGGCTGTACTTCTCAAATGGCGGCACTGGGTGCCAGGCGTGTTTACTTTGATCGATCAAAGCATCCGCCACTCCACGTAGACACATGTATCGAAAGTCGTCACTTTCCGTCATCTTGACTTCAAGGGTTGAACGCATTCCTCCTGTGGGCGGTGCTCTCGCGTTACTTTCGATCTGCTGGCGGACGGGTGGTTGAGACCTCATGACGCGCAAGTGGGCGTACCCAGACACCTTCGATCTGGGTATGTTCCTCGCCGTCAGGGCAGCCACCGCGTCCTCGAGGAGTCGAGACCCGTGTCGGAAAACAAAGATCCCCAGAAGTTCGTCTACGACTTCACCGAGGGCAACAAGGATCTGAAAGATCTTCTGGGCGGCAAGGGCGCCAACCTCGCCGAGATGACCAACCTCGGGCTGCCCGTCCCTCCGGGCTTCACCATCACCACCGAGGCCTGCAAGGTCTACCTCGACAGCGGTGACGAGCCGGCCGAGCTGCGCGACGAGGTCAGTGCGCACCTCACCGCGCTCGAGCGGCGCATGGGGAAGAACCTCGGCCAGGCCGACGACCCGCTGCTGGTCTCCGTCCGCTCCGGCGCGAAGTTCTCCATGCCCGGCATGATGGACACGGTCCTCAACATCGGCCTCTCCGACGCCTCGGTCGTCGGCCTCGCCGCCCAGGCGGGTGACGAGCGCTTCGCCTGGGACTCCTACCGCCGTCTCATCCAGATGTTCGGCAAGACCGTGCTCGGTGTCGACGGCGAGCTCTTCGAGGAGGCGCTGGAGGCCGCGAAGGAGGCCAAGGGCGTCACGGTCGACGTGGACCTGGACGCGGCCGACCTGAAGAAGCTGGTCAAGCAGTTCAAGAAGATCGTCACCCGGGACGCCGGACGGGACTTCCCGCAGGACCCGCGCGAGCAGATGGACCTGGCCATAAAGGCGGTCTTCGACTCGTGGAACACCGACCGGGCCAAGCTCTACCGCCGCCAGGAGCGCATCCCCGGCGACCTCGGCACGGCCGTCAACATCTGCTCGATGGTCTTCGGCAACCTCGGCCCGGACTCCGGCACGGGCGTCGCCTTCACCCGTGACCCCGCCAGCGGCCACCAGGGGGTCTACGGCGACTACCTCCAGAACGCCCAGGGCGAGGACGTCGTCGCGGGCATTCGCAACACCGTGCCGCTCGCCGAGCTGGAGTCGATCGACAAGACGTCGTACGACCAGCTGATGAAGATCATGGAGACGCTGGAGACCCACTACAGGGACCTCTGCGACATCGAGTTCACCATCGAGCGCGGACAGCTCTGGATGCTCCAGACCCGGGTCGGCAAGCGCACCGCCGGCGCCGCCTTCCGCATCGCCACCCAGCTCGTCGACCAGGGGCTCATCGATGAGGCCGAGGCGCTCCAGCGGGTCAACGGCGCCCAGCTCGCGCAGCTGATGTTCCCGCGCTTCGACCACGGCGCCGCCAGCGTGCTGCTGGGCCGCGGCATCGCCGCCTCCCCGGGTGCGGCCGTGGGCAAGGCCGTCTTCGACTCGTACACGGCCGTCAAGTGGTCGCGGTCCGGCGAGAAGGTCATCCTCATCCGCCGGGAGACCAACCCCGACGACCTCGACGGCATGATCGCGGCCGAGGGCATCCTGACCTCGCGCGGCGGCAAGACCTCGCACGCGGCCGTCGTCGCCCGCGGCATGGGCAAGACCTGTGTCTGCGGCGCCGAGGAGATCGAGGTCGACACCAAGCGCCGCCGGCTCACCGTCGGGGACACCGTCGTGGAGGAGGGCGACCTCGTCTCCGTCGACGGTTCCACCGGCAAGGTGTACCTCGGTGAGGTCCCCGTCGTCCCGTCCCCGGTCGTCGAGTACTTCGAGGGCCGCATGCACGCGGGCGCCGACGACGCGGACGAGCTCGTCGCCGCCGTGCACCGCATCATGGCGTACGCCGACCGGGTACGCCGGCTGCGCGTACGGGCCAACGCGGACAACGCCGAGGACGCCTCCAGGGCGCGTCGCTTCGGCGCCCAGGGCATCGGGCTGTGCCGCACCGAGCACATGTTCCTCGGCGAGCGCCGCGAGATGGTCGAGAAGTTGATCCTCGCGGACACCGACGACGAGCGGGAGACGGCGCTGGAGGCCCTGCTGCCGCTCCAGAAGGCCGACTTCATCGAGCTGTTCGAGTCGATGGACGGGCTGCCCGTCACCGTGCGGCTGCTCGACCCGCCGCTGCACGAGTTCCTGCCCGACATCACCGAGCTCTCCGTGCGGGTCGCGCTCGCCGAGTCCCGCAAGGACGCCAACGAGAACGACCTGCGTCTGCTGCAGGCCGTGCACAAGCTCCACGAGCAGAACCCGATGCTGGGGCTGCGCGGCGTCCGTCTGGGTCTGGTCATCCCCGGTCTGTTCGCGATGCAGGTCCGCGCCATCGCGGAGGCGGCGGCGCAGCGCAAGAACGCCAAGGGCGACCCGCGCGCCGAGATCATGATTCCGCTCGTCGGCACGGTCCAGGAGCTGGAGATCGTCCGTGAGGAGGCCGACCGCGTCATCGCGGAGGTCGAGGCGGCCACCGGCACCGAGCTGAACCTGTCCATCGGCACGATGATCGAGCTGCCCCGTGCCGCGCTGACCGCCGGTCAGATCGCCGAGGCCGCACAGTTCTTCTCCTTCGGCACGAACGACCTCACCCAGACGGTGTGGGGCTTCTCCCGCGACGACGTGGAGGCCTCGTTCTTCACCGCGTACCTGGAGAAGGGCATCTTCGGGGTGTCGCCGTTCGAGACGATCGACAAGGACGGCGTCGGCGCCCTCGTGCGCAGCGCCGTGGAGGCGGGCCGCGCCACGCGTCCGGACCTCAAGCTCGGCATCTGCGGCGAGCACGGCGGGGACCCGGAGTCGGTGCACTTCTTCCACGAGGTGGGCCTGGACTACGTCTCCTGCTCGCCGTTCCGCATTCCGGTGGCCCGGCTGGAAGCGGGCCGGGCGGCCGCCGAATCGCGGGGCAGCGACAGCCGCTGAGGCCCCGGGGCCGGGGCCCCGCGACTCCGGACACCGCCGGCGGTTCACAGAGACCCTCATCGGCCCGACGGCGGAGCCGGATTACCAGGAAGCGGCGGCACCCTGTGCGGGGGTGCCGCCGCTTCGTCAATTGAACGACGAACCATTTAAGCGGCCGTCCCGGTGGCGGCCTTTTCACCGTTCGGTGCGCAAAGCGGGGGCGTAGGACCGGGCGCGGCCGGGGGATCCCCATCCCCGGGCCGCGCCCGCTTACCCCTGCCGGGTGCGGAGCCGCACCGTCGCTCACCGCCGCCGAACGGGCAAGGCCCCCCACGGCCCTCATCCGCTCATTCGGTGACGCCGGATGCGCACCCGACGTCGTACAGCCTTTCGGGTGGCGTGGATTCGGGCGAGACATTTCAACTGTGGCCGAAACCCCGTGGTGACCTCCTGTGACGCTGTGCATACGCTTCGGCGGGGGCAATTGCGAGTGCAACAGTGGGGGTTCGGTGCTGCGTATCCATGTGTCCGGAGTGGACCTTTCGCGCGTGCGGATGGCCACGAGGCCGGACGCGATGTGGGAGACCGTTCTCAGTTTTCACCGGCTGAGGGACCGGCGGGGTTCCACGGTCTTCGGGAAATGGCGGAAGGAATCCCGCAACCGGTTGAATGGCGAAACGCGTCTGCTCTCCGCGATCGTCCCGCCCCGGGGCTATTTCCCCGACTTCCTGACGCCTTCCGAGGGGGCCGCCGAGCCGTACGGGCTCGATGCCGGAATGGAGGCGCTGCGCGACACACCCGTGGACCGCATACGCGGCGAGATCGGACTGCTGTCCGGGAACGGCACCCCCGCGCGCCGGCCCTCCGGCGTACAGACGTCCGGCGCTCTGGCGGAGGCGCTCGTCGAGGGGCGTACGGAGCCGCTGGGACGCCTCATCTCCACCCTGCGCGCCTACCACCGCGCCGCGGTGGAGCCGTACTGGCCGCACATCCGGGCGAGCGTCGAGGCCGACCGTGCCGTACGCGGCCGCGCCCTGCTGGACGGCGGCGCGGACGAGCTGCTCGCCACCCTGCCGCCGATGATCCGCTGGCGTGCGCCCGTGCTGGAGGCGGACTACCCCGTCGACCGGGACCTGCGCCTCGACGGGCGGGGGCTGCTCCTCCAGCCGTCGTTCTTCTGCCGGGGCACCCCCGTCGTCTACCGGGACCCACGCCTCCCGCCGGTCCTCGTCTACCCGGTCACCCACCCCGGCGCCCCGGCCTTCGCGGAGCCCGGACCCTGGCTCGGCCGGCTCGTGGGGCACACGCGCTCCGCGGTCCTGCGCTCCATCGACAGCGGCTGCACGACCAGTGAGCTGGCCCGCAGGACCGGGGTCTCCCTCGCGTCGGCGAGCCAGCACGCCTGCGTGCTGCGCGAGGCCGGACTGGTGCGGACCCTGCGCCACGGCAGCTCGGTCCTGCACACGCTGACCCCGCTGGGCGCGGCCCTCCTCAGGGGCGGGGCGCCGCTCCCGGTGCCCTGAGCGCGGCCCGCCTCCCGGGCGCCCGGGGAGAGCCCGCGCGCCGACCGATGAGTTCCGCGCGCGGCCGTCGTCTACCTCTCGTGAGCGCGCGTACGGAGCGCGCGGAAGCACCGCAGAGTGCCGGACGGAAGAGTGGAATCGATCATGCCCCAGCCTCAGATGATCTTCGTGAACCTGCCGGTCAAGGACCTCGGGACGACGAAGGACTTCTTCGGGAAGCTCGGCTTCGGCTTCAACCCGCAGTTCAGCGACGAGTCGACCGCGTGTCTGGTCATCAGCGACACCATCTTCGCCATGCTGATCAGCGAGCCGCGCTTCAAGGACTTCACCAAGAAGGAGATCGCCGACTCGTCGAGAACGACCGAGGTCCTCATCGCCCTGAGTGCGGAGAGCCGCGAGAAGGTCGACGAGATGGCCGACGCCGCGCTCGCCAACGGAGGGTCGCCCGCCAACGAGCCCATGGACGAGGGCTTCATGTACGGCCGTTCCTTCCAGGACCCCGACCACCACATCTGGGAGGTCGTCTGGATGGACCCGGCCGCGGTCCAGGGCCAGGCCTGACACCCCGGGGAGGCAGCGGCCGCGGAACCGCTCCGCGACCGCTGCCGAAGGGGTGCGTCAGGATCGGAAGGGCCCCGTCACCTCGTAGGTGATCCCGCCGGAGGAACTGCCGCTGGTCCCTCGCTGCGAGGAGAAGTACAGCCGCCGCCCGTCCGGCGAGAAGGCGGGCCCGGTGATCTCGGAGCCGGACTGACCGCTGATCCGCAGGAACGGAGCGACCGTGTCGTCCGGCGTGATCAGGCAGATCTCCATGTTGCCGCCGTCCTCCGCGACGTACAGGTCGCCGGAGACGGCGCGGGTGACGTTGTCGACGCCCGTCAGCGGGGCGCCGCCGCCCGTGACGAGCGAGTCGTCGTAGGCCAGCGAGAGGGACGAGGCGTTCGCGTCGTACGCCCACACCCGGTTGTCGCCCTTGGTGGTGAACCAGCAGGTGCCGGCCGCGTAGAAGCACCCCTCGCCGCCGTTGAACGCCTTGGCGCCGGAGACCTGGTAGCGGGTCCGGGTGGGGGAGCCGTCCGGGTCGGGCACCGTCGTCCAGGTCACCGGGCCGCTGGTCCCGGCCCCCGCCACCAGCACCTGGAGGGTGCCACTGGTGAGGCTGCCCCAGGTGGTGGGACGGAAGCGGTAGAAGCGGCCGTCCGTCTCGTCCTCGGTCAGGTAGACGTAGCCGTGGTCGGGGTCCGCCGCCGCGGCCTCGTGCTTGAACCGGCCCAGCGCCGGGCGCTGCACGGCGGCGTTCACGCCCCACGGGTCGGTCTCGTACACGAAGCCGCGCGTGACCTCCTCGCAGGAGAGCCAGGTGTTCCACGGGGTCCTGCCGCCCGCGCAGTTGTTGTTCGTTCCGGACAGGATCCGGTACGCGGAGGTGACGGTCCCCGAGGAGTTGAAGCGCACCGCGCTCGCCCCGCCGCCGCTGCCCGAGGACACCTCGGCGTTGGAGACGTAGATCCAGCCCGAGCCGTCGGTGAAGGTGGCCCCTCCGTCCGGTGCTCTGTGCCAGGCGTAGGAGGTGCCGGCGACGGTCTGCCCCGAACGGGCGATGATCCGGCTGGTGAAGCCCGACGGCAGCAGGATGCCGTTGCTGTTGGCAGCCTGCAGCGCACCGTAGGGGCCGGTGGCGGGCTGTGCGGGGTCGGCGGAGGCGGCACCCCGCCACAGGGTGCCGCCGAAGGCCGCCGCCGAGCCACCGATCACGGCTGTGCGCAAGAAGGTCCGACGTTCCACGATCACTCCACGGGTGACGTGCTGGCCCGCCGGTCCGGTCGGCCCGGCGGGTCGAACGTCAGGACAGTAGAGGCGCGCGGTTGCCGGATCTCCAACGTGTCATGAACAGGGCGGGGTCAGTCCGCGCGGACCGCGAAGACCGGCACATGGACGTCGTCGTCGTCCAGGCAGGCGCCCGTCTCCAGGTCGAAGCGCTGCTTCAGCAGCGGCGAGGCCACGAACGGGCGCCCCCCGGCGGAGCCGACCAGGCCCCGGGAGAGGACGTACGCACCGGTGAACGGATCCCGGTTGTCGATCGCGTACGCGCGCCCCGCCCGGTCCACGAACAGCGCGACCTGCCGGCCGTCCGGGAGGAGCGCCGCCACACCGCGCCCCGGGGTCAGCAGCGAACGGTCGCAGACCGTGATCCAGCCGTCCCCGTCCGCGAGCCGGATCGACCGGGTGTCCTGCGCCGTCTCCATCGTCTGGGTCGTCATCAGGAAGAGGTCCCTTCAAGCGTACGGATGGCGAGCACCGGGCCCGCGAGGATGTCCAGGTCGGGCTTGACCTGGTCGCGCTCCGGGACGAACTTGACCGAGGGGTCGGGGGCGTCGGGGGCGTTCACGAAGGTGACGAAGCGGCGCAGCCGCTCCGGGTCGTTGATGGTCTCGGCCCACTCGTCGCGGTAGCCGGCGACGTGGTTGGCCATCAGCCGCTCCAGCTCGTCGCAGAGTCCCAGCGAGTCGTGGACGACGACGTCGCGCACGTGGTCGAGCCCGCCCTCTATCCGGTCCAGCCAGGTCGAGGTGCGCTCCAGCCGGTCCGCCGTGCGGATGTAGAACATCAGGAACCGGTCGATGAGGCGGACCAGTTCGGCGTCGGAGAGGTCCTGGGCGAGCAGGTCCGCGTGGCGCGGGGTCGCGCCGCCGTTACCGCCGACGTAGAGGTTCCAGCCCTGTGCCGTGGCGATGATCCCGAAGTCCTTGCCACGGGCCTCCGCGCACTCGCGGGCGCATCCCGAGACCGCCGACTTCAGCTTGTGCGGGGAGCGCAGTCCCCGGTAGCGCAGCTCCAGGTCGATCGCCATCTTCACCGAGTCCTGGACGCCGTAGCGGCACCAGGTCTGCCCCACACAGGACTTCACCGTGCGCAGCGACTTCCCGTACGCGTGCCCCGACTCGAAGCCGGCGTCCACCAGTCGGGTCCAGATCAGCGGCAGCTGGTCGACACGGGCGCCGAAGAGGTCGATCCGCTGGCCGCCGGTGATCTTCGTGTAGAGGCCGAAGTCCCGGGCCACCTCACCGATCACGATCAGCTTCTCCGGGGTGATCTCACCGCCGGGGACGCGCGGCACGATCGAGTACGAGCCGTTGCGCTGGAGGTTGGCCAGGAAGTGGTCGTTGGTGTCCTGCAGGGCCGCCTGCTCGCCGTCCAGGACGTAGCCGCTCGCGCCGACCGTCGGGGCGAGCGAGGCGATGATCGAGCCGACCGTGGGCTTGCAGACCTCACAGCCGTCACCGCCGCGGGAAGCCTCGCGGCCGTGCGAGTCGAGGAGAGCGGCATACGTCGTGACACCCAGGGTGCGGACGATCTCGTACAACTCCGTGCGGGTGTACTCGAAGCAGCCGCACAGCCCCTGGTCCTCGGGCTGGGGGAGCAGCTGCCCGATGACCTTGACGCAGCTCCCGCAGCCCGTGCCCGCCTTGGTGCACTTCTTCACCTCGGGGAGCGTGGTGTGCTCGCAGATCGCGCCCTTGGTGACGTTGTGGCAGGAGCAGATCACGGCCTCGTCGGGCAGCGAGGACGGGCCGAGGGTGACCGGGCCGCCCGCGCCCGCCGGAAGCACCAGCTGCTCCGGGGCGACCGGCAGGACGGTGCCCGTCATGGGCCGCAGGGTGCCGTACTGGTCGGCGTCGCCCACCAGGACACCCCCGAGCAGCGTGCCGTCCTGGCCGATCACCAGCTTCTTGTAGACACCCGAGCGGGAGTCCGCGTACACGACGTCGAGGCAGCCCTCGGCCGCGCCGTGCGCGTCACCGAAGGAGGCGACGTCCACACCGAGCAGCTTCAGCTTCGTCGAGAGGTCGGCGCCGGTGAAGGAGGCCGCGTTGCCCGCGATCACCTCGGCGGCCGCCAGCGCCATCTCGTAACCCGGCGCCACCAGCCCGTAGACCCGGCCGTCCGAGGCCAGCGCGCACTCGCCGATCGCGAAGACGTCGCTGTCGGAGGTGCGGCACTCCTCGTCGACGATGACGCCGCCGCGCGGGCCGACCGCCAGACCGCAGTCGCGGGCCAGCTGGTCCCGGGGGCGTACACCGGCGGAGAAGACGACGAGGTCGGTGGCGAGGGAGGAGCCGTCCGACAGCGCCATGCCGTCGACCCGGCCGTCCTCGCCCGCGGTGACCTCCTGGGTGCCCACACCGGTGTGGACCGAGAGGCCCATGTTCTCGATGGTGCGCAGCAGCGCCGCGCCGCCGCCCTCGTCCACCTGGACCGGCATCAGCCGGGGGGCGAACTCCACGACGTGCGTCTCCAGTCCGAGCCCCTTCAGCGCGCCCGCGGCCTCCAGCCCGAGCAGCCCGCCGCCGACGACCGCGCCGGTCGTCGCGGTCCTCGCGTACTCCTCGATCGCGAGGAGGTCCTCGATGGTGCGGTAGACGAAGCAGCCCTCGGCGTCCTTGCCGGGGACCGGCGGGACGAAGGGGTAGGAGCCGGTGGCCAGCACCAGCGTGTCGTAGGAGAAGGTCTCCCCGGAGCGCGCGGTGACGGTGCGCGCCTCACGGTCGACGCTCTCGGCCGGGTCACCGACGCGGAGCTCGATGCCGTGGCGCTCCATGAAGCCCGGCTCGACGAGCGAGAGGTCCTCAGGCGTCTTCCCGGAGAAGTACGAGGTCAGCTGCACCCGGTCGTACGCGGGGCGGGGCTCCTCGCAGAGCACGACGACCCTGGCGGTCCCGGCGGTGGCGGTCAGGCCGCGGTCGGCGAGCGCTTCCAGGAACCGCTGCCCGACCATGCCGTGCCCGACGACCACGATCGTCGGCACGCCTGCGGTGGGGGCGTTCGGGGGAGTGGACACCGGCATCAGAAGCCTCCGTCGTTGGTGAGCAGGTGGAGCAGTGACATGTCGGCGGGCAGCGGCTCGTCGTCCTGCCAGGTCCGGGCGAGGGTGCCGACCGCGGCGAGATCGCCGAAGAGGACCCCGCCCGCGAGCCGGTCGCCCCGGACGACGACCGTGCGGTAGGCGCCCCGGGTGGCGTCGGCCAGCCGGATCACGTCGTCGCCGGGCATCGGACGGGAGTCGCCGAAGGCGGCCAGGTCGAGGCCTCCGCCGGGGCCGGCCGCCCCGGCTGCGACCGCGGGGGTGGCGGAGGGCGAGCGCAGGGTGAGCCGGGTCAGGGCCCGGGTGCCCTCGTAGCGCGCGGGACGTCCGGCCAGCACCTCGGCCAGCACATCGGCCTGTTCGAGCGCGGCGCCCGCCAGCCCGTAGACCGTCCCGCCGTGTTCGGCGCAGTCGCCCACGGCGTGGATGTACGGATCCGAGGTGCGCAGTTCGTCGTCCACGACGATGCCCTTGCGGACCTCGAGGCCGGCCGCCTGCGCCAGGCCCGCCCGGGGGCGGACCCCGCAGGCCAGCACGGTGATCTCGGCCTCCAGCTCGTAGCCGTCGGCCAGCTCCACGGCCCGCACGGCGGGGGCGTCCCCGTCGGTGCAGCGCAGTCCGCGGACCCGGCACTCGGTGTGCACCTCGACGCCGAGGGCCTCCAGATGCCGGCGCAGCATCCCGGCCGCCTCGGCGTCCAGCTGCCGCTCCATGAGGTGCTCGCCCTGCTGGGCCAGCACGACCTGGGCGCCGCACTCGGCCAGTGCGCGGGCTGCCGACACCCCGAGGAGCCCGCCGCCGATGACGACGGCGCGCACGCCGGGGCGTACCGCGGCGCGCAGGGCCAGGCAGTCGTCGAGGGTGCGGAAGGGATGTACCCCGTCCGGGAGCGTGCGTCCGAGACCCCGCAGCGGCGGCAGCACCGGGTTGGAGCCGGTGGCCAGCACCAGGCGCCCGTAGCCGATGACGCGGCCGTCGTCGCAGAGCACCCGGCGCTCCGCCCGGTCGACCCGGACGGCCCGCACCCCGCGCCGCACCTCGGCGGGCGGCAGCGCGATGACGTCCGGCTCGTACCGGCCGGCGAGCACCTCGGCCAGCAGCACCCTGTTGTACGGTGCGTGGGCCTCCTCGCCGATGACGGTGACACCGGGGACCCGGGCGGCGAGCCGTGCGCCCGCCATCCCGGCGCCGATCACCACCACCCGCGCCGCGTTCTCCGTCTCTGTCCTCATGCCCACGAGAGTGCGCGGCCGGTGTTACCCGACCGCATCTCTCCTGTTTCCCGGGGGGAACCTTGCGCTCAGCGCGCGACGGCGTCCTCTGTGAGGGAGGGGATGCCGGCCCGTCTAAGGTCGTGAGCATGCCTGACATAACCCTCACCACCCTGGTCGTCCTCTGCCTCGCCGCAGCGGCGGCCGGCTGGATCGACGCGGTGGTGGGCGGCGGCGGGCTGCTCCTCCTGCCCGCCCTGCTGCTCGGCCTCCCGCACGTCCCGGCCGCGCACGTCCTCGGCACCAACAAGGCCGTCGCCATCGTCGGCACGTCGGGCGCCGCCGTGACCTATGTGCGCAAGGCGCCGGTCCAGGTGGGAACCGCCGTACGGATCGGGCTCATGGCCCTCGCCGGATCGATGACCGGCGCCTTCTTCGCGGCGGGCATCAGCAGCGACGTGCTGCGCCCGGTGATCATGGTGGTGCTGCTCGCCGTCGCTGCCTTCGTGATGCTGCGGCCGTCCTTCGGCACGGCGGCGGCCGGCGACGGCCAGGGCAGGAAGGTCACCCGGGCCCGTACGGTCACCGCGATCGTGCTGGTCGGCGGCGGAATCGGCTTCTACGACGGGTTGTTCGGGCCCGGCACCGGCACCTTCCTGGTGCTGGCGCTCACCGCCGTGCTCCACCTCGACCTGGTCACCGCCTCCGCCACGGCCAAGATCGTGAACGTCTGCACCAACGCCGGCGCGCTGGCGATGTTCGCCTACCAGGGCACCGTCCTGTGGCAGTTGGCCGCGTTGATGGCCGTATTCAATCTGGCGGGCGGGATGTTCGGCGCCCGGATGGCTCTCAGGAAGGGCAGCGACTTCGTCCGCGGGGTCCTGCTGGTCGTGGTGTTCTCGCTGGTCGCCAAGCTCGGCTTCGACCAGTGGACGGCCTGATCAGCGCACCTCGGTGAGGTGGGCGTACGCCACGACGTTGCCCTGGTAGCCCGTCTCGCGGTCGAAACCGCCGCCGCAGGTGATCAGCCGCAGGGAGGCGTGCGCGGTGGCGCCGTAGACCCGCTTGTCGGGGAAGTCGTCCTTCCCGTACACCTCGACCGCGTCGACGGAGAAGACGGCGGTGCGTCCGTCCCTGCGGTCGATCTCGACCGCCGCGCCCTTCTTCAGGGACCCGAGGGCGTAGAAGACGGACGGACCCTGCGCGTTGTCTACATGGCCGGCGACTATCGCGGTTCCCTCGGCCCCGGGCGGGGTCCCGCCCTCGAACCAGCCCGCGAGGTTGCGGTTCCCGGCCGGCGGCGCGTCGAGGCTGCCGTCCGCGCCCAGTCCGAGCCCCGTCATGGGGGCGTCCACACCGATGCCGGGGATGCGGATCCTGACCGGTCCGGAGGAACGCAGCGGTTCGGCGACCGGTGTGCCCGGCCGCAGTTCCGGACCCGCGGCGAAGGCCTCGGCGGCCGACGGCTGGGGGGCGACTGTCCTGACGGCCGCACCGATGTGGACCAGCCACGTCCCGCACAGTGCGGCGATGACCACCAGCCAGCCCCTGGCCTTCAGCGCTGTCCTGTCCACGTCCCGTCCTCTGCCGGTCGCCCTCAGCGGTACAGGCCGCCCGTGCGGCGGCGGCGCAGGAGCAGGGCGCCGCTGACGGCTGCCGCCGCGACGAGGCCGGCGCCCGCGGCGAGCTGGGCGGTGTCGGGGGCGGCGCTGCCGCCGACACCCGTCCCGACGTGTCCGGAGGGCCTGCTGGGGCTGGGCGCGGTCGTGGGCCGGTGGCCGGGCTGCACGGGAGGCTTCGCGCCGGGGTCGGTCCCGGGCGGGACGGGTTCGGGGCGCCGTCCGGGCGCCGTGCCCGTGCCGGCCCCGGGCGGCTGGAGCGGCACGGCCTCGTCGCCGGCCTCCGCATCGGTCTCGTCCGTCTCCGACCAGGCCGGCCCCGAGACCGCCGCCGGATCGTCGGCGGGGTCCAGGGAGTCGAGCGGCTCCAGGGAGTCGAGCGGTTCGAGCGGCGCCGCCTCCCCGGCTCCCGGCTCCCCGGCCGGTTCCGGTTCGGCGGGCGCCGCCGCGGCGCTGTCGCACTCCGTCGCACCGTCGAGTCCGCAGTCCGCCGCACCGAGCGCTGCCGTCGCGGCGGTGAGTTCCGGTCTGCCGAGGGCCTCCGCGTGGACGGACGGGGCCGCGAGCCCCAGCGCGGCGGCGGTGAGGGCCGCGGCGGCGGTACCGGTCACGAAGCGGGCGGGGCTGCGCATGGGAATCCTCCGGGCAGACGGATGTGTCCTGCCTCCGAGGTAACGGTCCACGACCGCAGGACGCATGCTGACATATCGTCAGCTTTCACCCGTTCGGCCCCGGGGGCGGCGCTCGTCGGCCCGGTCCGGTGCAGGTCGTGGCGGTGCGGGAGGTCGCCGGGGCCGCCCGGTGCCGATCGGGTGACCGCCCCCGCCCCTCGGATGTGACGTGCATCACATGCGTGGACCCGGGTTCGCCGGGAACACGCTCCTTACCCCCCACGGGACGGCAGCCCCCCCGCCGGCCCCACGGCAACCGCCCTCACCGGCCCATTCCCCCTCAGGGGCCGGCGAGGGCGTTGTCATGTCCCCGCGTCCCGGGCCTCACACACGTCGCGCCCGTCCGTCGCGGACCAGGTGATGTCCGGTGGGCGCACACGGGCGCACCGCGGCTGTCCCCGGCCGTCGGTCAGACGGAGCCGCGCGGTGAGGTGCCCGGTCCTTGCGGCGGCCTCCAGGACCCCGGGGTCGATGTCGCTCATCATCAGCTTGGCGCGCCGGAACATGGTGAAGGAGCCGGAGTCGTCCACGGTGCCCCAGGAGAGGTAGACGAAGCGTCCGCCGAGCCGGTTCTGGATGTACGGGCCGGACACCTCGACGCCCTCCGTGAAGGACGCGGTGGTGCAGTCCAGGGTCCAGGCGGCGCGCGCCGCGTCGCCGGGGTGCACGCCGAGCAGCTCGCCGGGCCGGTCCTTGCGCTGCACACCGACGTGGATGTTGTCGAAACCGGCGAAGTCGGTGTCGGGGCCGCAGGTGCGGCCCGGGAGGCCCGAGGCTTCGATGTGGATCTGCATGGCCCCATGGTCCCGCACGCCGGGGCGGTCAGACGTTCTCGCGAGGGGAGCCGTCGTACACCTGACCGAGCAGCTCCATCAGGTCCTCGTCCACGGCGAAGAGGGTGTCGTCGATCCGGTGGACCGGGGCGATGCCCTGCGAGTTGCTGACGAACGCCGCCCGGTACGCACCCACTCCGTCCAGCGTCACCCCGCGCCGGACCGAGGGCCGGCCCGCCCGTGCGAGCCCGCTCTCCAGCAGCGCCATCGTGATGCCGGTGAGGGCGGGCGCGTCGGGCCAGACCACCGAAGCGCCGTCCCAGAAGCCGATGTTGGTGATCGCCCCCTCGGTCACCATGCCGGCGGGCGACGTCAGCAGCGCGTCGTCGAACCCCGCCCGCCGGGCCTGCTCCCCGTAGTAGATCTGGCAGAACTCGCCGGATCGTTTGATGTGCGGCACGGAGCGCGCGAACGGGACCGACATCAGACTGCGCGGCGTACGGTCCTCGGGGGCCGGTCCCCGTACCGTCACCATCGGCACCGGCTCCGTGCTTCCCGGCGGCATGAGGCCGTGGACCCGGACCGACGCGTCGTACCTCCTGGCGCCGTCGAGCGCGTGGCCGATCAGTTCGCACACCCGCTCCCCGTCCAGGGGCAGTCCGAAGAGTTCCCGGTTCGCGGAGTCCAGCCGGTCCAGATGCAGGGCGAGACCGCGCACCGTACGGTCTCTGACCTGCATCGCCGTGAAGTGTCCGTAGCCCGCGAAGGCCGGGATCCGCAGGTCCTCCTCGGTGGCGGGCCGGCCGTCGAACTCGGCGTACACGTCGGACAGGGGAGTGGTCATGGCTGCCAGCGTAGGTGCCGGAGCGTCGGCACTTGACCTCAATCTTGGTTGAGGTGTGAGGCTGCTCGGCATGGACCTCACCACACCTGATCTCCCCTCGTCCGACGCCCCGCTGAAGGTGGCCGTCATCCTCGGCAGCAACCGCGAGGGCCGCTTCGGGCCCGTCGTCGCCGAATGGTTCCTCGGGCAGGCGGCCGGACACCCGGACATCGAGACCGAGCTGATCGATGTCGCCGAGACCGAACCGCCCGCCACCGGCGCCGCCCCGGCGGCCCCGCGACTGGCGCGTGCCGACGCGTTCGTCGTGCTGACCCCCGAGTACAACCACTCCTACCCGGCCCCGCTGAAGAGCCTCATCGACCGGCACTTCACCGAATGGCAGGCCAAGCCCGTCGCGTTCGTGTCCTACGGCGGGATCTCCGGCGGCCTGCGCGCCGTCGAGCACCTGCGGCAGGTCTTCGCCGAACTGCACGCCGTCTCCGTGCGCGACACCGTCTCCTTCCACCACGCCGGCGCCCTCTTCGACGACCGGGGGGTGCCCAAGGACCCGGCGCCGGCCAGCGGGGCGGCCAAGCGGATGCTCGACCAGCTCGTCTGGTGGGGCCTCGCCCTGCGCGAGGCCAGGACCCGGCGCCCGTACGGCGGCTGAGACCGCGGAGGCCGACAATCGAGGGGCCCAGGCATGCCGAGACGAGGAGATCCGACGATGACCGACCCCGCGTGGCTGGCCGTGCTGACCACGACCGACAGCGAGCAGAAGGCCCAGGCCCTGGCCCGGAGCGCGGTGGACGCGCGACTCGCCGCCTGCGCCCAGATCTCGGCACCCGTCACCTCCGTCTACCGCTGGGAGGGCGCCGTCGAGTCCGCCGAGGAGTGGCAGGTGGTGTTCAAGACGACGGCCCAGCGGTACGACGAACTGGAGGCGCACCTCCTCACGGCGCACGAGTACACGACACCGGAGATCATCGCGGTGCCCGTGGTGCGCGGCAGCGACCGCTATCTCGCCTGGGTGTCCGCGGAGACGGCGCCCGTGGCGTCCCTGTGACGGACGGCCGGCTGCCCTTCTTCGTGTACGGGACGCCGCTCCCCGGGGAGCCCGACCACGACCGGTTCCTCCGGGGCCGCACCCGCGAGGAACGGTCCGCCGTGCTGCCGGGCACCCTGCTCTACGAGGGCCCCGGCCATCCGTACGCCGACGAGGGCCACGGCACCGTCCACGGCACGATGGTCACCGCCGCACCCGGGGCGTACGCGGAGCTGCTCGGGCTCCTGGACGACCTGGAGCAGTACCTGGGGCCGGGGCACCCGCGCAATCTGTACGAGCGGGTGGTGCGTTCGGCCCTCCCCGTGCCGGAGGCGCGGCCGGGCGCGGAGCCCCCGGGCCCCGGCGGGCCCGGCACGGTCCCCGGCGGGTCCGTCCGCGCCTGGGTCTACCTCGCGGCCGCCGCCGTGGCCGGTTCCCTTCGCACCTGCGGCACGCCCGTACCGGGAGGCGACTGGCTCAGCCGGCGGCCTCCACCCGCACCGCGCACACCTTGAACTCCGGCATCCGCGACACCGGGTCCAGAGCCGGATTCGTCAGGGAGTTGGCGCGGCCCTCGCCCGGCCAGTGGAACGGCATGAACACGGTGTCCTGCCGGATCGCCACCGTGATCCGGGCCGGTGCCACCGCCCGTCCACGCCGCGAGGTGACCGCGACCCGCTCGCCCTCGGCGACCCCGATCCGCTCGGCGAGCCGCGGGTGCAGCTCCACGAACGGCCCGGGCGCGGCGGCGTTCAGCTCGGCCACCCGCCGGGTCTGCGCCCCTGACTGGTACTGGGACACGACGCGTCCGGTCGTCAGCACCACCGGGTACTCCGCGTCCGTCTCCTCCGCGGACGGCCGGTGCGTGACCGGGACGAACCTGGCCCGCCCGTCGTCCGTCGCGAACCGGTCCAGGAACAGTCGGGGCGTCCCGGCGTGCTCCTCGTCCGGGCAGGGCCAGAACACCCCGTCCTCCGCCTCGATCCGGGCGTAGGTGATGCCGGAGTAGTCGGCGGGACCGCCCGCAGAGGCCCGACGCAGCTCATCGAAGACCTCCTCCGGCTCGGCCGGGAAGCCCTTCCCGTGCCCCAGGAGTCCCGCCAGCGCGTGCAGGACCTCCAGGTCGCTGCGCACCCCCTCCGGAGGCGTGACCGCCCGCTGCCGCAGCAGCACCCGGCCCTCCAGACTCGTGGTGGTCCCGCTCTCCTCCGCCCACTGCGTCACCGGCAGCACCACGTCGGCCAGCGCCGCCGTCTCCGACAGCACCACGTCCGCGACCGCCAGGAAGTCCAGCGACCGCAGCCGCTCCTCGATGTGCCCGGCACGCGGAGCGGACACCACCGGGTTCGACCCCATGACCAGCAGCGACCGCACGTCCTGGCCCAGAGCCTCCAGCAGTTCGTACGCGCTGCGGCCCGGCCCCGGCAGGGAGTCGGGATCGACGCCCCAGACCCCTGCCACATGACGGCGCGCCGCCGGGTCGGTGAGCTTGCGGTACCCGGGCAGCTGGTCGGCCTTCTGACCGTGCTCCCGGCCGCCCTGGCCGTTGCCCTGGCCCGTCAGGCAGCCGTAGCCGGACAGCGGGCGGCCCGCCCGGCCGGTGGCCAGGCAGAAGTTGATCCACGCCCCCACCGTGTCCGTGCCCTTGGCCTGCTGCTCGGGCCCCCGCGCGGTGAGCACCATCCCGCTCCCCGCGCCGCAGAACATCTCCACGGCCTCGCGCAGCTGCGGAACCGGCACCCCGGTGAGGCGCTCCACCAGCTCCGGCCAGTGCGCCATCGCACCCGCCCTGGCCTCGTCCCAGCCGCTCGTCCGGGTGCGGACGAACTCCTCGTCCACCCGGCCGTCGGCCACGACCATGTGCAGCATGCCGAGCGCGAGGGCCAGATCCGTGCCGGGCCGGGGCGCCAGGTGCAGATCCGCCTGCTCGGCGGTCCTGGTCCGGCGCGGATCGATCACGATCAGCCGGCCGCCGTTCTCCTTCAGCTCGGTCAGATAGCGCAGCGCGGGGGGCATCGTCTCGGCGAGGTTCGAGCCGACCAGGATCACGCACCCGGTCCGGGGGACGTCCTCCAGCGGGAAGGGCAGTCCCCGGTCGAGGCCGAACGCCCGCTGGTGCGCCGCCGCCGCCGACGACATGCAGAAGCGGCCGTTGTAGTCGATCTGAGAGGTGCCGAGCACCACCCGGGCGAACTTCCCGAGGGCGTACGCCTTCTCGTTGGTGAGCCCGCCCCCGCCGAACACGCCCACGGCGTCCGCGCCGTGCTCCGCCCGCGTCCCGCGCAGCCGGTCCGCGATCCGCTCCAGCGCCTCCCCCCAGCTCGCCGGCGCCAGCTCACCGTCCACGTCGCGCACGAGGGGACCCGTCAGCCGCACCCCGGCGGCGAGCACGGCCGGCGCGGTGCGCCCCTTGCCGCACAGGGCTCCCCGGTTGACGGGGAACTCGGGCCGCTCCACGACCTCGACCACCCCGCCGTCGGTGACCGGTCGCAGTTTCATCCCGCACTGGAGCGCGCAGTACGGGCAGTGGGTGGACGTCTCGGTGCGGGCCATGCAGCCAGCGTGCGAGGCGGGTATTACGAGGACCGGTGCGTCCGGTTACGCCCCCGGTACGCACACCTCAGCCCGCCCCTCCTGCCGCCGTGAGGTCCTCGGCGAGCGCCTCCGTCACCCCGGGCTCGCGCGGACCCAGGAAGTGCGGATCCGGCTCGAACACGACGTCCAGGAGCGCCTTGCCGGCCGCGAGGACCTCCCGTGTCCCGCCGTAGTACCAGGTCACATCGTGTACGTCGTCGGCCCCCACCCCGTACGCGTCGATCCCGGCGGACCGACAGAGGGCGATCGCCCGCCGTATGTGGAAGCCCTGGCTCACCAGAACGGCCCGGTCGACCCCGAATATCCGCTTCGCCCGCACGCAGGAGTCCCAGGTGTCGAAGCCCGCGTAGTCGCTGACGATCCGGCTGTCCGGCACCCCCCGCCCGATGAGATAGGCGCGCATGGCGTCGGGCTCGTCGTACTCCACGCGGCTGTTGTCCCCGGTGACGAGCACGACCCGCACCGTGCCGTTCCTGTACAGCTCGGCGGCGGTGTCCAGGCGGTGCGCGAGGTACGGCGAGGGCCGCCCCTCCCACAGGCCCGCACCGAACACCACGGCGACCTGCCGGGCCGGGACGTCGGACGCCGTCCGCACCCGGGCGTCGGCCGTGGCGTGCAGCCACGTCGCGGGCGCCAGCGCCACCACGCACGCGGCCATCAGCGCCTGCACCAGCCGCCGCCCCCGCCGGGTGCGCGGCAGCCGCGGACGCACGGCGGCGAGCCCTCCCGAAGCGCCGAGCCGCGGACGGCCGCACCCCCTCGGTGTCCTCAGCCGCATGCGGCGCCCCCCGCGCTCGTACCGGATCCCTCAGGAGAGGGACGAACGACGGGGGCGAAAGGTTCGCGGTGCGGTGTGAACAGGTACTGACACCGGGGGGCCGGTCCCGGTGAGGGCGAGGCAAAGACCCGTCACCGGTGCGAAACGGCCCGGCAACCTCCGCCCGGCACCATCGGTGCATGACGGAGACGGCACCGGAACACCCCCGTGAGTCCCTGCCCCTCGACAGCACGGCGCAACTCCTGACCCGCATCACCTCGCAGCTCGGAAACCAGCTCAGCCTCGTCTCCCCGAACGGAACCCGCAGGCCCATGCACCGCATCCGGACATCCGCCCCCACCCTGGTCGCCGTCGCGCACGGCAGCCGGGACCCGCAGGCCCTGCGCACCGTCCTGGAGCTCCTGGACCGGGTACGGGAACTGCGGCCCGGGCTCGACGTCCGGCTCGGCCACATCGAGCTGAACGAACCCCTGCTGCCGGACACCCTGGACGGCATCCCCGGCGGGGACGCGGTGCTCGTGCCGCTGCTGCTCGGCCGCGGCCACCACGTCCGCCACGACCTGCCCCGCACCGCCTCGGCCGCGCGCCACCTGCGCACCCGCGTCGCGGCCCCGCTCGGACCGCACCCGCTGCTCGTCGAGGCCCTGTACGAGCGCCTCGTCGAG
>NZ_NEUF01000029.1:0-15394 GCF_002910915.1 Streptomyces sp. SM10
GCCGCACAGTTGCGGCAGGGGCGCTCCGTCACCGCCACCGCACGCGGCGTCGGGCTCGGCGCCCGGCAGCTCCACCGCCGCTCCCTCGCCGCCTTCGGCTACGGCCCCAAGACCCTGGCCAGGGTCCTGAGGCTGCAGCGCGCCCTGGCCCTCGTCCGGGAGGGCACGCCCTACGCCGAGGCCGCGTACGCCGCCGGCTGCACGGACCAGGCGCACCTGGCCCGTGAGATGCGGGAGCTGGCCGGGACGACGCTCGGCGGCTACCTCTCGGGGACCGGCTACGAGGGGTTGGCGGCGAAGAGCGAGACGGCGCAGCCGTCGGGGTCCAGGACGACCGCGTAACGCTGCCCCCAGACGGCGTCCCAGGGCTCCAGATGCCCCGGATGTCCGGCTGCGGTCAGTTCGGCGTACACCGCGTCGACCTCCGCCGGGCTGTCGCAGAGGAAGGCTAGCCCGAGACGCTCGCCGCCCTTGGACCCCGTCCACTCCGGGTCGAAGGAGCGGACGACGTCCTCGGTGTCCCACAGCAGGCGCTGCCCTCCGGGGAGGGCAGCCTCGACATGCGGCGCCGACTCGGCGCCGGCCGGGATGTCGAGCCCGAGCCTGCGGTAGAAGGCGAGCGATGCGGCCAGATCGGCGGTGGTGACGGAGATCGCGTCGAGTCGTGGAGTCATGGGACGACCGTAGGCCCGGACCCGTGACCGGGTCTTGTACGAAACGGTCACGGGCCCGGACGGGAACCGCAGGGGCGTCCGGGCCGGTCGGGCCCGCGAACCCGGCCCGGACCGGGCGAGAGGTCCTACGCGCAGTCCTCGGGCGAGGTGCCCGGGTCCGTCAGCGGCAGACCCAGCTGCGCCCGTTCGGCGAGCCAGCGGGTCGGCCGGTGCCTCGGGTCGCCGGTCGCCCGGTGCAGGGCGCTCTGCAGGTCGAGCAGGCGTGCCGCCCCGATGCGGTCGCCCCAGGCCAGCGGCCCCGTCGGATAGCCGAGGCCGGTCGTCACGGCGAGATCGATGTCCGCCGGGGTGGCCAGCGAGCGCTCCGCGATCGACGCGGCGACCGAGACCACGGAGGCGAGCAGCCGCTGTGCCACGGAACCGGCGGTGTCCCGCACCACCGAGACGGCATACGCCTCCTTGCCCTCCGCCGCACGGGCCAGGACCGCGCGGGCGTCCCGTGCGGCGGACGGGTCCGCCGCCGGGGTCACCGCCAGCACCCGGCGACTGCCCGCCGGAGGCAGCGGATCCACACCGAAGGTGCGCGCGGCGGGAAGCCCCAGCGAGGCCACCGCGGCCGCCACCGTGGTGCCCCAGACGGGGACGAGGACGACGGCGTCCCCCGAGGGGTCGGAGCCGCTCTCGACCGTTGCCCCGGCGGCGCCCAGCGCGCTCCGCAGACCTGCCGCGCCCTCCCCGTCGGCGACGAACACGGGCCGGCCCGCGTCGCCCGTCACCGGCGGCTCCTCGGCGACCGGTGCCCCGGGGCCGTACGTGAACCAGCCCTGCCCGGTCTTGCGGCCGTGCAGACCCGCGGTCACCCGGTTCGGGGTGAGGTAGGACGGGCGGAGCCGGTCCTCGTGGCGGAACCCCTGCCAGATCGAGTCGATCACGGCAGCCGTGACGTCGAGACCCGTGAGGTCCATCAGTTCGAACGGGCCCATGCGCAGCCCCAGCACGTCCCGGGCGATCCGGTCGATCCCGGCCGGGTCCGCGACGGACTCCTCCAGCAGGGCCAGGGCCTCCGTCACCAGCCCCCGGCCGGCGTGGTTGACCAGGAAGCCGGGGGTGTCGGCCACGGTCACCGCGCGATGGCCGCAGCTCTCGACCAGGGCGGTCAGGGCCGGCGGGATCTCCGGACGGGTCGCGGCGCCCGGCACGACCTCGACGATCTTCATCAGCGGCACGGGGTTGAAGAAGTGCAGCCCGGCCAGGCGCCCCGGATCCTGCAGCGAGGCCGCGATCCGGGTCACCGAGAGGGACGAGGTGTTGGTCGCGAAGACGGCGGAGTCGGGAAGCGCCTCCGCCAGCTTCCCGAACACCTCGGCCTTGGTGTCCAGGTCCTCCCGCACGGCCTCGATGACCAGCTCGACCTCCGGGCCCGGCGCCCACGGATCGTCCAGCGGTACCAGGCGTTCCAGCGCCGCGGCGGCGTCGCCGGAGGGCATCCGGCCCTTCTGGACCGCGCGTTCCAGCATGGACCGCACGAAGTCCACGGCCGCTGTCACCGCCTCGGTCCGTACGTCGCAGAGCTCGACGGTGTGCCCGGCGACGGCGGCCCACTGGGCGATGCCGCGGCCCATGGCTCCGGCTCCGACGATCCTGATGCGCATGGCGGTGACGTCCTCTCGGAAGGTGCGGTCGATGTCGGCGGTTGCGGACGGGGTCGGGTCAGCGGAGGTAGACGCGACCGGGGTCGACATCCTCGCGCAGCAGGCGCAGTTCCGCCTCGGTCGGCGGGGGCACGGTGTCGACGGAGGCGGCGGCCTTCAGGTCCCACCCCGTCGCCGCGCGTACCTGATCGACCGTCACTCCCGGGTGCACGGCAACGAGCCGGAGCTCCTCACCGACGCCCGCGCGGGCCAGGATGCCCAGTTCGGTGATGACCCGGGTGACCCCGGCCCCCAGCGGGCGGATGCCCTCGGCGAGGGCACGGTCCGGGCCCGGCGTCGTGCAGAAGTCCAGCTCCGCGGTGAAGGAGCGAGGATTGTGGCGGCGCATCACCACGAAGACCTCGTGGGAGTTGGCCATCACCTCCATGGCGCCGCCGGAGCCGGGCAGCCGCACCGCGGGGCGCTCCCAGTCCCCGATGACGGAGGTGTTCAGGTTGCCCCACCGGTCGATCTGCGCCGCCCCGAGGAAGCCCACGTCGATGTGGCCGCCCTGGAGCACGCAGCCGAACAGCGCCGGCATGGACAGTACGGCCTCGGCGCCCGAGATGAGCACGGCGTCAGCGATGGTCTCCGGCAGGTGCGAGGGATGCGCCCCGCAGACCCCGGACTCGTACACGACCTCGATCTGCGACGCGACCGTCAGGTGGGCGAGCTCGGTCGCGAGCGTGGGCAGCCCGATGCCGGCGAACACCGTGCGCCGGGAGGCCAGTTCGCGGGAGGCGACGACGGAGAGCAGCTCCGAGGAGGTGACGGTCTCCGGTGCGGTGGTGGTCATGTCCCGTTCCCTCTCCCGCGGCGCGCTCACAGCCGCCGCCCGTAGTTCACCGGTTCGCTGAGGGCTTCGCCCACCGCGAGTCCGGCCCAGAAGTCCTCGCCCAGCCTGTCGACGTACTCGGCGTGGTCGGCCGTTCCGTACACCCACTCCGCCAGCCAGGCCCGCAGCCGTTCCGGGTCCTTGCTGATGTGCGACCAGGCCCGGTAGAAGGCGTTGTCACGGTCGTAGTAGCCCTGCGCGAAGGAGGGGTGCGCGCCGCGAGGGCAGACCACGACGGCGTCCACGGCGTGGGACGGGACGAGGGTGCGGTTGGGGTCCGAGCGGACCACGTCGTCCGCGACGACCTCCTCGACGACGACGATCGCCTTGTCCCCCGCGTAGACGGCCTCGGCCTGGATGCCGGTCAGCCCCCAGATCTGGGTGTTGCCCCGGCGGTCGGCCCGCTGGGCGTGGATGATCGTGACGTCCGGGTTCACGGGAGGCACGACGTAGATCTGCTCCGGCTGCCCGTCGGGCCCCGGGTAGGGCGACGTCACCTTGCGCAGATCGCTGTTGACGGACGGGAGATCACTGCCGCCGTAGCTCCGCAGCGGATAGAAGGGCAGCCGCTGGGACCCCGCGAGATACCGGCACACCATCCCGTAGTGGCTGTACTCCTCGAAGGCCAGCGGCGCCGGGCCGGCGCGCTCGATCCTGCGCCGCAGCTCGCCGAGCGAACCGGCGGAGGAGTTGCCCACGAAGGAGGAGACCAGTCGCGAGACGCAGCCGGCGGCGATCATCTGGTCCACCACGATGTCCGCCGTCATCCGCACGACGGTGAGGTCCTTGCGGCCCTGGCGGATGATCTCGTGCCCCGCGGCGGTCGGGACGAGGTGGGTGAACCCCTCGATGGCGACCGTGGCCCCGTCGTGCACGAAGGCGGCGACGGCCTCCTTCATCGACATGACTTTGCTGGGCCCGTCGGCCGTATCCGTCCGCTCCACGGTGCTCCTCGGCGAGTGCGTGCTGGTCGCCCTCACCGTGTCAGTGGTCATTGATTGCTGTCCAATACCAAATTAAGGTCGGATCGAGACAGCTGGTTAATGAATGGAAGCACCCGATGGAACTGCGTCATCTGACCGCGTTCACCGCCGTCGCCGAGGAGCTGCACTTCGGCCGCGCCGCCAAGCGGCTGCAGATGGCCCAGCCCCCGCTCAGCCAGCAGATCCGGCAGCTGGAGAAGGAGCTCGGCGTCCAGCTCTTCGCACGCAACACGCGCTCCGTGCGGCTCACCAGTGCGGGGGAGTCCTTCCTCGAACCCGTACGGACCGTCCTCGCCGACCTCGACACGGCGGTACGGGCGGCCAAGGCCGCTGGACGCGGGGAGTACGGGCGGGTCACCATCGGCTTCGCCGGGGCCTCCAGTCACGAGACCCTGCCCCTGCTGACCCGGGCCGTGCGCGCCGCGCACCCCGGCATCGAGCTGGCCATGAAGGGTCAGACCTACGCCAACGTCGCCCTGTCCCGGGTCGCCGACGGCTCCCTCGACCTGGGCTTCGTCCGGCTCCCGGTCACCCAGCCCGGGGTGACCTACCGGGTGATCGACGAGGAGGAGCTGCTGTGCGCGCTGCCCTCCGACCACCGGCTCGCCCGCCTGGAGAGCATCCCGATCGGGATCCTGGCCGAGGAACCCTTCGTCTCCTTCCCGGCCAACGCCGGGTCGACGGTCCGCGACGCCATGGTCCAGGTCTGCGAGGCCGCGGGTTTCAACCCCCGGGTGGTGCAGGAAGCGCCGGACTCGTACACGATCCTCGCCCTCGTCGCCGCCGGCGTCGGCGTCACGCTCACGGTCTCCTCGGTCCGCCACATCCAGCAGAACGGACTCATCTACCGGCCCCTCGCCGGCCCGCCGGTCCGGCGCCAGGCGGCGCTGGCCTGGCGCACGGACAACCCCTCGGCGGCCCTCGGCGCGGTGCTCGCGGTCGCCGAGGAGGCCCTGCCGACCCCCTGACCGCCGGATTGAGACGCACAGCGTCTTGAATGTGCGGGAACTCGATATTGGACCGACTCAGTGGTCCGGTGCGAAGGTCACCCCACACACCCGAACCCGCCGAAAGGTGTTCCGCCGTGCCCGACCGGACCGATGTCGTCATCTGCGAACCGCTGCGTACCCCCATCGGGCGTTTCGGCGGCGCGTTCGCCCAGCAGACCCCCGCCGCGCTCGCCGCACGCGTCATCGCGGAGGTCGTCGCCCGTGCGGGGATCGACCCGGACCGGGTGGACGAGGTGATCCTCGGACACGCCTACCCCTCGTCCGAGGCCCCGGCCATCGGCCGCGTCGCCGCCCTGGACGCCGGACTCCCCGACACCGTCACCGGCGCCCAGACCGACCGCCGCTGCGGCTCCGGCCTGCAGGCCGTCCTCGACGCCGCCATGCAGATCCGCGCCGGTTTCAGCGACGTCGTCGTCGCCGGCGGTGTCGACGTCATGAGCGCCGCCCCCTACTACACGCACGACGGACGCTGGGGCATCAAGGGCCCCGGCCTCCAGCTCCACGACTCGCTGGCCCGCGGCCGGGTCACCGCCGGCGGCGTCCACCACCCCGTACCCGGCGGCATGATCGAGACCGCGGAGAACCTCCGCCGCGCCTACTCCATCAGCCGTGCCGACCAGGACGCCCTCGCCCTGCGCTCGCAGGCCCGCGCCGCCCGTGCCGTGCAGGAGGGGCGCTACGACGCGGAGACCGTCCCCGTCACCGTGCGCACCAGGAAGGGCGAGACCGTCGTCACCGCCGACGAGCACCCCCGCCCCGACACCACCGCCGAACAGCTCGCGGCGCTGCGCCCCATCATGGCCAAGTCCGACCCCGAGGCCACCGTCACCGCGGGCAACGCCAGCGGGCAGAACGACGCGGCCGCCGCCTGCCTGGTCACCAGCGCCGCCACCGCCGAACGGCTCGGGCTCACCCCGCTCGTGCGCCTGGTCTCCTTCGCCCGTGCCGGTGTCCCCGCGGCGACGATGGGCATCGGTCCCGTCCCGGCCACCCACGCGGCCCTCGCCCGGGCCGGCCTCACCCTCGCCGACCTCGACCTCATCGAGCTCAACGAGGCCTTCGCCGCCCAGGTCCTCGCCTGCACCCGGGAGCTCGGCCTCGGGGAGAAGGACCACGAGCAGCGGATCAACGTCAACGGATCCGGTGTCTCGCTCGGCCACCCGGTGGGCGCCACCGGCGCCCGCATCCTCGCCACCCTCACCCGGGAGATGGACCGCACCCAGGCGCGCTACGGGCTGGAGACCATGTGCATCGGCGGAGGCCAGGGCCTCGCCGCGGTCTTCGAACGCATCGCCGCCTGACGGCCCGTACCCTCACCGTCCCCTTCTTCTCCGTCCCCTCTCCACCACGCGACCCAGGGCGTCCGGGCGACGCCCGGGTCAGCCATGCCTCCATCCGCTTGATCACGATGTTCACGGGAGCCACCGATGAGTGCGACCACCGCCACCGCACGCGAGCGAACGAAAGCCGCCAACCGCGCAGGGTTCGGAGCCTTCATCGGCTCCACCATCGAGTGGTTCGACTTCTACATCTACGGAACCGCGGCAGCGCTCGTCTTCGACAAGGTGTTCTTCCCGGAACTCGAAGGCCCCATCGGCACCCTGGTCGCGTTCGCCACCTTCTGGGTCGGCTTCCTCGCCCGCCCCCTCGGCGGCATCATCTTCGGCCACTACGGCGACCGGCTCGGCCGTAAGAAGACCCTCGTCATCACCCTGCTGATGATGGGCGTCTCGACCACCGCGATCGGACTGCTGCCCGGCTACGCCTCCATCGGCATCGCCGCCCCGATCCTGCTGGTCTGCATCCGCATGATCCAGGGCATCGGCCTCGGCGGCGAATGGGGCGGATCCGTCCTGATCGCCGCCGAGCACGCCCCCAAGGGCAAGTCGGTGCTGTACGCCGCCTTCGCCCAGCAGGGCTCGCCCGTCGGCAACACCCTCTCCACCCTGAGCTTCCTCGCGATCAGCCAGCTGCCCGACGACGCCTTCGTCTCCTGGGGCTGGCGCGTGCCCTTCCTCGCGTCCGCCGCCCTCGTCATGGTCGGTCTGCTGGTCCGCCTGAAGGTCGCCGAGTCCCCGGCCATGGCCAAGCTCATCGAGAAGAGGGAAGTCGCCAAGCTCCCGCTGACCGAGGTCCTGCGCACCCACCCCATGCTGATCGTCCTCGGCATCGGCGCCTGCACCATCGGCCTGTCCGCGACGTACTTCAAGTCGACGTTCGCCCTGTCCTGGGCGACCACGTCCCTCGACTTCGACCGAAGCTCGTTCCTGACGATCATCCTCGTCGCCAACGTCACCCAGATCATCGTCCAGCCCTTCGGCGCCCTCATCGCCACCCGGATGAAGAGCTGGTCCCGCGCGGTGATCGTGATGCTGGTCCCCGAGCTCATCCTGATGCCGGTGATGTTCGTCCTCATCAGCACCGGGAACTACGGCCTCGCCATGGTCGGTGTCGCCGTCGCGACGATCCCGCACTGCCTCTACTACGCGGCTCTCGCCGGCATGCTCGCCAGCCGCTTCCCGGCCCATCTGCGCTACACCGGCATCTCGCTCTGCTACCAGCTCTGCGGCACCCTGCTCGGCGGGACGACCCCGATCATCGGGCAGTTCCTGCTCAACCGGACCGGTTCCATCACCGCCGTCATCGCCTACGCCGTCTTCCAGGTGGTGCTGACCCTGGGCTGCATGCTCCTCCTGCTCAAGCGCCCCAACCACGACGAGCAGGCCGCCGCTCCGGTCGCCGCACCCTGCCCCGCGACCGTCACCGCCTGACCCGCCCGTCCACGCAGAACGGAGTACAGCGACATGCCGCTGACCGCGCACGGCATTCCGGAGATCCTCGCCCTCGGCGGGCGCGACCTCGGACGCTCGGAGTGGAAGGAGGTCACCCAGGAGCTGATCGACGCCTACGCGTACGTCTCGGGGGACCACCAGTGGATCCACACCGACGTCGAGCGCGCCGCCGCCGGCCCCTACGGACGCACCATCGCCCACGGCTACATGGTGCTGAGCTGGGGCATTCCGATGTTCGGCGAGCTGCTCCGGGTGAGCGGGGTGGGGCGGGCGCTCAACTACGGGGTCAACCGGGTCCGCTACCCGGCTCCCGTCCCCGTCGGCAGCCGCGTGCGCCTGCACGCCACCGTCACCGGGGTGGCCGAGGTCGCGCGGGGCGGCGTGCAGATGACGCGGGGCTTCACCTTCGAACTGGAGGGCTCCGAGAAGCCGGCCTGCGTCGCCGAGTCGCTGACCCACTTCTACCCGTAGGCCCCGGCTTCTCCCGTAGGCCCCCGGCCGGGGCCGGTGCGGCCAGGTGGTCGGCCCGGGCATCCGGGTCGGTCAGCCGGTTCAGCCGGCAGCGCCTGGATCGGCCAGGAGCAGAGGAAGGCGGGCGCTTTCCGGGCGGCGACGGACCGGGTGCGAGAGGACCTCGACGTCGGCCATCAGGACCTGCGGACCACCTGCGCCCAGCACCTGGAGATCGTCGCGGCAGGCGACGCGAACGGGCAGTCCGCGCCATGGTGGGTGTCCGCCGACCGTCTCGGTCATGTCCGCGGCCTTGTCGAGCATCTGCTGGACCCGAAAGGTGCCGGGCGCGGGCCAGCCGGGGCAGCAGGCGGAAGTTGAGCAGTTCAGTGAAGGCGAACCAGCCCTCGCTCGCGCTCGGCTTCCCGCATGTCGGCCACCAGCGCGTCCAGCCGGTCGAGACCTGCGGGTGTGAGCAGTGCGATGATCCGGTCGGCCATCCCGCGCTCGAAGAGCTCGCGTACGTCCACGAGGTCGGCCAGCACCTGGAAGTCGCCGTCGGGGGAGAGCAGCCCACGGAACGTCAGGCTCTCCACCAGGGCGGACAGGCTCAGCAGGCCGACATACGTGCCGTGGCCGCGGCGGACCTCGACGATGTCCAGCGCGTCGAGGATCCTGACCGCCTCGCGCACGCTGGAGCGGCTCGCGCCGAGCGCTTCGCAGAGGGCGGGCTCCGTGGGCATGCGCGTCGCCCGGGCTCAGGCGCTCCTCGAGGACGTAGCGCTTGGTCCCCTCCGCGACTTCCTGCCGACGGTGGCCGAACAGGGAGAGGCCGGCCGACAGGTGCAGCTGTCGGCCGGCCCCTTTCCGGCAACCCCTTCTCAGGAGTTGGTCAGACGCGCGAACCGCGGCTGCGGCGCATGAGCACCGCGCCGCCCAGCAGCAGCGCCGCGCTCGCACCGGCGGCCAGGCCGATGTCACCGGCACCGGTCTGCGCCAGCTGGGTGTCGGGGGTGTTCGGCCCCGGGTTGCCGGCCGGCGGCTCCTCCACGGGAGGCTTCGAGGTCGGCGGCGTGACGGCCGGGGGCTCCTCGGTGGGGGGCTCCTCGGTCGGCGGGGTGACCGTCGGGGGCTCCTCGGTGGGGGGCTCCACCGGCGGGTGGACGGGCGGGTGCACCGGGGGGTGCCCGTGGTCGCGACCGCTCTCGTTGACGCAGGAGTTGCCGAAGACGGGGTTCAGCACGCCGACGACGTCGACGGAGTTGCCGCAGGCGTTCACCGGGACCTCCACCGGAACCTGGGCCAGGTTGCCGGAGAGGACGCCGGGGGAGCCGACGGCCTTGCCGTCCGCGCTCGCGCCGGACGAGCCGTGGCCGTGCTCGTCGTGCGAGCTGACGTTCGCGCACTTGTTGCCGAAGGCCGGGTTCAGCAGGGCGATCACATTGACGGTGTTGCCGCAGAGATTGACCGGGACATGCACCGGGACCTGAACGGCGTTGCCCGAGCCGACACCCGGTGAATTGGCGGCGACACCGTCGGCCGAGGCGTCGGCGTGCGCGTAACCGCCGGCGGCGGTCAGGATGCCCGACGCCGCCGCCATGACGATCATGCTTTTGTTCAGAACCTGTCGCATTACGTGCCCTTCTCCGGGAAATTCGCGTGGGCGGTGACCCTGATGGCAGTCATTCCATCGACGCGGACTACTCCATAACGACGCAGAGGTTGCGGGGGAAACTCGGAGAGCGGTGGAAATCCTGGTAACCACCCGAAAGGGTCACGCACGGATGTTCGCTCGACGGCAGAGTTCCGGCATTCGGGTGAACGGGGGGAACCAAACGCCGCCCGCCGAGTTGATCAGGTCGCTCCGCCGCGGGGCAATCGGTACGAGAAGGGTTAATCGTGATCAAGAAGGTTCTGGCTACGGGTGCCGTCGCCGCCTCCGTCCTCGGTGTCTCTGCTACCAGTGCCATGGCGATCGGTGACGACACCGGCACGACGTCGATCAACGGCAACGGCGCCGAGTCCGAGTTCGGCAACAGCTCGACCAGGGGTGACCAGAGCCCGCAGCTCAGCCTCGTCCAGGGCTCGCTGAACAAGCCCTGCATCGCCCTGCCGGTCAAGGCCAACGCCGGCGCCCTCGTCGGTGTCCTCGCCGCGCTCGCGGTCCAGGACGTCAACGTCCTGTCGAACCCGCAGAACCAGCAGTGCACCGACAACTCCACCCAGGCCAAGGGTGACGAGCCGTTGTCGCACATCCTGTCGGACATCCCGGTCCTCTCCGGTAACGGTGCCGGCAACAACTGACCGGCCCTCCAGGACCGGTCCGGGCCGCCGACACTCCTCCATCGCGCGGCCCGGGCCTGCATCATCCGGGCGTTCTTCCGCGAAACTCTTCCCATAGCGTTTCGCGATCGCCCGTCACTCGTTAGGGATTACAGCTCCGGAGTTACGGGTGCATTTCAGAGAAGCGCTCGTGCGGCACGAAATACGTGACCGCTCAGGACTCCGCTGCAGAAAGGGACGAAAGTGAAGTACACCAAGGTTGCCGCCGTCGCCGCCGGAACCCTCATGGCTCTCGGCGCCGCTGCTCCGGCCATGGCCGACTCCGGCGCCGAGGCCGTTGCCGCCCACTCCCCGGGTGTCCTGTCCGGCAATGTCGTTCAGGTTCCGATCCACATCCCGGTGAACGTCTGCGGCAACACCATCAACGTCGTCGGTCTGCTCAACCCGTCGTTCGGCAACGTCTGCATCAACGACTGATCTCCATTCGGTCGAGCCGACGGTTCGTCATGAGAAGGCCCGGGAGCGCATCTGCTGCTCCGGGGCCTTCTCGCTGCGCACGGGAAATGTGGTCCCGTGCAGTTTCCCCGTGCGCGGCTTGATCGTTGTCCCCGGCAGAGGCGGCACACGCCGCCGAAGAAGGGATTCGGGAAAGTGAAGTACGCGAAGACCGCCGCCGTTGTCGCAGGTTCCGTCGCCGCTCTCGGGGCAGCTGCACCCGCCTTCGCCGCGACCACCCCCACGGCCCCCCGCATCAGCCTCACCGGCGGTGTGAACGAACTGACCTCCGCGGCACCGCAGATCCCGGACCGGGTGGTGAACCCCCTGGTGGACGCGGTCGGAGAGACCGCGGGAGCGGTGCAGGAGGACGGCGCGGTCAGCAGGTCGGCCGATGTGGTGACCGGTGCGGCCGACGGGGCGGCCCCGCTCCTGGGCGGACTGCCGCTGGGCGGCTGACCGTCGGCGCCGTCCTTTCGGGCCGTGCGAGGTGCGGGCCGCTTCCGCATGCGGTGCGACGCCCTGGACGAGGAACATCGTTCGAGTGAAAGGGCGCAACCGGAAACCGTCGGGCGGAGTTGTTCAGAATGCTCCGGACAGGCGGGCAACAGAAAAACCAGAAGGGCACGTTTCATGATGAAGAAGATTCTGGCGTCGGCGGCCATGGCCGCATCCGTCGCCGGTGTTTCCGCCGCCGCGGCCCCCTCGGCCATGGCGATCGGCAACGACACCGGCACCACGACGGTCAACGGCAACGGTTCCGACCAGTACTACGGCAACAGCAGCACGCACGGTGACATGAGCCCGCAGATCGGTCTCATCCAGGGCTCGTTCAACAAGCCCTGCATCGCTCTGCCGGCAAAGGCCAACATCGGCTCGCTGCTCGGGCTCGTCCCGATCTCGGTCCAGGACATCAACGTCCTGTCCTCGCCGCAGAACCAGCAGTGCACCGAGAACTCCACCCAGGCCAAGGGTGACGAGGCTCTGTCGCACATCCTCAACGACATCCCGGTGCTCTCGGGCAACGGCGCGGGCAACAACTGACACCGATCCGCTCCGGCTCCCCCTGCGTCCGTTCAGGCCAGGGTGCACCGTTTCCCGCCTTCGCGTAGTCCGTGAACACGTGTGGGGCCGTTCCGTCCGTGCGGTGCCCGACCTCGGTCGGGTGTGCGGAGGGGGCGGCCCCACACGCCTGTCCGGCATCCGCGCGACGAACGGCCGGTCTGCACGTCGGGTAGCCCGATAGTGCGGGAATTGGGCCGGTTGCCGCATGAACGGCCGACGCCGTACGCGTGTCCGGGTAGGTGCGCCTCATGGACTCGTACGACAGTCACCATCCGCCCGGCCGTGGCCGGTCGCCCGAGAGCTCCACGCCCATCTACGACCGGCTGCTCGCCGAATGGCGCGACGCTGTCCGGCGCGACGAGGCGCCATGGGCGCAGGGCGCGACATCCGACCCTGCGGCGTCCGGGAGTCCGGCGCCCGGACGGGAGGGCGCCTTCGTCCCCGCCGCCCGTACGGCGGGCGACGGCCGATAGCCGCACGTCACAGCGGAATCGGATCCAACCCGTTCGAGTGGTGTAGCGGAACCAAAAGCTCCGTTTGGGGTTACTCAGTACGTTCCAGAACGGGACGCTCCGAAAGGTGAAGCGTGATGAAGAAGATGATGGCCGGCGCCGCCGTAGCCGTGTCCCTGATCGGTCTGTCCGCCGCCGCGGCCCCCTCGGCCATGGCGATCGGCGACGACCACGGCACGACCACGATCAACGGCAACGGCGCCGAGTCGGAGTTCGGTAACAGCTCGACCAGGGGCGACCAGAGCCCCCAGCTCAGCCTCGTCCAGGGCTCGCTGAACAAGCCCTGCATCGCCCTGCCGGTCAAGGCCAACGTGGGTTCGCTGATCGGTGCCATTCCGATCGCGGTCCAGGACATCAACGTCCTGTCCTCGCCGCAGAACCAGCAGTGCGCGGACAACTCCACGCAGGCCAAGGGCGACGAGGCCCTGTCGCACATCCTGAACGACATCCCGGTGATCTCGGGCAACGGCGTCGGCAACAACTGACGCCGCTGGGTGGGTGGCCCCTGGCGTACGCCGGTGGGCCGCCCGCATACCGCTGCGACGCGCAGCGCACAGGGCGATGCCCACCACTCCACGGGGGTGGTGGGCATCGCCTCGTACGGGGCGCGGAACGGTCAGCCGAGGCTGCGCACCGGCAGCAGGCAGTGGGCGGAGGTCGCGATGACGTCGGGGTCGCCCACGAAGGACTTCAGCAGTTCCTCGCCGACCGGCTGCCCGGGGACGGCGGCGGGCCACGGGCGCGTGGCGAACATCCCGTGGACCCGGCCCTCCGACCGTGCCGCGGCCAGCCACTCCGGGGGCACGGTGTACTGCGCCTTGAAGTGAGGAAGCGTCAGTACGGCCTGCCCGGCCTGGACGAGGAGTTTGACCGGAAGGTTCGGAAGTTCCGAGGCGTCCAGCGTCTCGCCCCCCACACGCAGTCCGCTGCGCTCCAGTGCCGTGTGCATGGCCGTCTCCCCGGCCTCGGGCCCGTCCCGGCCGTCACCGAGCGAGTAGGCGAGGAGGAAGGCGGTCTCACGCTCCCCCGGGGCGCTCGCCCCGCTCCAGCCGATGAGGACCTGGGTGCCCAACTGGGCTGGCGAGTAAGGAAGGGTGGCGGATTCGGGTGAGGTCATGACCGGCACCCTAACGGCCCGAGACCGGTCCTTGTGTACGCGTATCACCCGATCGTGGAGTATCTCGCGCAACTCGTCCTGATCCGTCGCATGAGGGGCCGTGGCCCGAAAAACCTGTTGACCGTCCGGGGAGGCCCCGGACTATGGTGTGCGGAGTTCGAGGAACCAGGAGGTGAGGACATTGATGACTGTCGTTGAGATGGGCGCTGCCCACAACCCGAAGTGCATCGTTCCCACCCCTGTGGCCACCGGCTGACTCGACCTTTCCTCCGCGCCGGACGCGCGGTGCCGGGGCCGCCCTTGTGAAGGGTTTCCCTTGTCTTTCCCGAATTCTCCGGGCTCCGTTCCGTCGCACCCGCTGGCTCCGTACGGCTGGGACGACGCATGGGCCGACATCTTCGCCCCGTACGCCGAGCAGGGACTCCTGCCGGGACGCGTGGTGCGGGTCGACCGCGGTCTGTGCGACGTGGTCACTCCTGCGGGCACCCTCCGGGCGGACACCGCGTTCGTGGTCCCCCGCGACCCGATGCGGATCGTCTGCACCGGCGACTGGGTGGCCGTCGACCCCGACGGCGACCCGCAGTTCGTCCGCGCGCTCCTGCCCCGCCGCACGGCCTTCGTGCGCTCGACCTCGTCGCAGCGCTCCGAAGGGCAGGTGCTCGCCACCAACATCGACCACATCGTCATCTGCGTCTCGCTCGCCGTCGAGCTGGACCTCGGACGGCTGGAACGGTTCCTGGCCCTGGCCATGTCCGCCACCGCCGGCGCCGCGCTCCTCGGCGACGGGACCTCGTCCGCCGGGCACGAGGCCCAGCCGCTCGTGCTGCTCACCAAGGCCGACCTCGTCCCGGACGGCACCACGCTGTCCCACCTCGTCCAGGACATCGAGCGCATCGCCCCCGGGGTGCAGGTGCTCCCCGTCAGCTCCGCCACGGGGGAGGGGGTCGACGTGTTCGGGGCGATCGTCGGCAGCGGTACGAGCGTGCTGCTCGGGACTTCGGGCGCCGGCAAGTCGACCCTCGCCAACACGCTGCTCGGTGCGGACGTGATGCATGTCCAGGAGGCGCGGGAGGTGGACGGCAAGGGCCGTCACACCACCACGACCCGCAACCTCCTCGTACTCCCCGGCGGGGGTGTCCTGATCGACACCCCGGGGCTGCGCGGCGTCGGCCTGTGGGACGCCCAGGCGGGGGTCGGCCAGGTCTTCTCCGAGATCGAGGACCTGGCGCGGCAGTGCCGCTTCCACGACTGCGGCCACGAGGCCGAGCCCGGCTGCGCCGTGCTCGGTGCGATCGAGGACGGCTCCCTGGCCGAACGGCGTCTCGACAGCTACCGCAAGCTCCTCCGGGAGAACCACCGTATCGCGGCCAAGACCGACGCCCGGCTGCGCAGCGAGACCCTGCGCGAATGGAAGCGCAGGGGGGCCGAGGGCCGGGAGGCCATGGCGATGAAGCGGGGCAGGACGCGTTAGCGGGCAGGGGCGGGGG
>NZ_NEUF01000029.1:15429-17647 GCF_002910915.1 Streptomyces sp. SM10
TCAGCCCCAGATGACGGCTCCCAGCCACGCGCCGACCGCCAGCAGGCAGCAGAAGAGCTCCAGAAGCACCGAGTACCCCGTCGCCCGCATCACGGACCTGAGCGACGTCCAGCCCGCGGCCCGGCTTCCCAGACGAAGCCGTTCGGCGCCGTAGACGGCCCCCACGTATCCCAGGATCCCGCCCACCACCGGGATCACGAAGAAGCCCGCGATCGCGGCGACCCCTCCGGCCATCAGCGTCCGGCGCGGCGCTCCCGACTCGCGGGGGCGCCGCGAGGGCAGCAGCGCCTTCAGGGCCTGGTTCAGCAGCAGCAGGCAGGTCGAGCCGATCAGGACGCCCCAGGCGACCGGGGTCGGGTCGGTCAGCGCCCACCAGAGCACCGCCGCCCAGACGATCGCCTGCCCGGGCACGCCCGGCACCAGGACGCCGACCAGGCCGAGCAGCATCACCGCCCCGACGGCAACGAGCTGCCACACACTCATTCGACCAGCGTGCCGGAGTCCGCCGGGTCCTGCCCGTCAGCGGGGTCCCCGGGTCGGCCGGGACCGGTCAGCGGGGAGCGCGGGCCACCCAGCCGCGTTCGTACGCGTGCCAGCCGAGCTGCAGCCGGGTGGTGACCCCGGTGAGCTCCATCAGCCCCTTCACCCGGCGCTGCACCGTGCGCAGGCCGAGGTCCAGCTGCTTCGCCACGCTCGCGTCCGTCAGACCGGCGAGCAGCAGCGAGAGGATCTCCAGATCGGTCGGATCGGCACCCTGCCCGTTCTCCTCACTGATCCCGCTCCCGCCCAGCCGCAGCGGCATCGCGTCCCGCCACACCGCCTCGAAGAGACCCATCAGGGACTCCAGCAGCCCGCTGGCATGGATCACCAGGGCGGCGGGCTCGGCCCCCCGCCCGGACAACGGCACCATGGCCAGCGCGGCGTCCGCCACCACCAGCTTCGTCGGCACCCGGTCGACCACCCGGCACTGCTCGTCGCGGCCCAGGGCCGCCGACAGCTCCACGATGCCCGACGGCAGGGAGAGCACATCGCGCTCGACGACCACGCGGTAGGAGACGCCCCGCATCGCCGCCCGCTCCTCGGACTCGTTCTCCATGCCGGTGACCGCGATGGGCTTTCCCGTGACCAGGGCGCAGACCTCCGACGTGGCGCCCAGCTGCAGCTGGTGGAAGCGGTGGGCCACCGCGCTCGCGCCCGTCACCACCTCGACCAGGTCGTGCACCCCGGTTTCGGCCGCCTCGGCCCGGAACTCCTCGGCAAGCAGCGCGGACGCCAGCTCGGCCTGTTCGAGCTCGTGGCGCTGCTGGGTCAGCAGAGCGCCCAGGGCGACGCCGGGCGGGGCGGCGACCCAGCGGTCGGCCCGGGACGAGGACTGGGCCACGAGCCCCTGCTGCTCCAGACGGCGCAGCGCGCGCTCGGCGTCGGCCTCCGGCAGGGCCAGCCGGCGTGCGAGATCGGGGAGCTCAGCGGCACCCGCCGTGACCAGCGCGCGGTAGGCCGCTTCCTGTCTCTCGTCGAGACCTATCGCTGACAGCATCCTCGGCCCTCCCCGGATCGGTGCTCCCGCATGTCCGCGCCCCCGGCCGGGCCCGCCGTGGCGGGAAGCGGCCAGGCGTGAACCCGCCGGACCCATCATGCCCCGTCCCACCTGTCGCTCTGACAACCTGGCGCCACCGCGGCAGCGACCCGCCCACGGGCGGTCGTCTGATCACGGAACGCCCGCCGGGCGACCTTCCCGTGGGGGGTGGGGACGTCCGGCGGGCTCCTTCGCGCCGCCACTTCCGGGCACTTTTGCGGATGACCCGGTTTCGTACGCCCCGAGCGGTCGACACTATGGGCATGAGCCAGCAGGGGGAGAAGCCCGCCCACGAGGACGAGTGGTGGCGGAGGCTGTACGACGAGACCGCGCCGGACACCGGGCCGGGCCGCGCGGCGGACAGTCTCGACGACCGGTTCGACTCCGCGTCGGACGCCGTGGGCGGGCCGGGTACCGCCCGTGAGGACCACCCGGTCACGGAGGTGCCGCTGCCCGACCCGCGCCTGCCGGAGGGCCCGGCGCCGGACCGGCCGTCCGCCCCTCCTCTCCCTCAGTCGCCTCCCGCACGCTCCGCCCCCGAGCAGCCGGTCGCCCCCGAGCAGCCGGTCGCCCCGCGCACGGTCCCCGTCGAGCGCGCTCCCTGGGAGGCCCCGGCGGGAGTCTCCCGGCCGCAGACCTTCG
>NZ_NEUF01000030.1 GCF_002910915.1 Streptomyces sp. SM10
TCAGCCCGGCGAGGGCGAGCGCGCCCACTGCCACGGCAGCGGTCGCCGCGGCGCAGGCGCGTCTGCGGAACAGAGTCGTCTCCACGTCACTCTCCTTGTGTTCGGGGGGTGTCGGGCTCCGGGGGAGCGGAGCCCGGGGCGGGGGAACTGCCGCGAACGTAACCGCGCGGACCCGGGGAGCAGGAGATCCCGTCCGCCCCCTACCGCCGCGTTATGGAGCGCCTGGGGCCGGCGCCGGAACCCGCGGGCGGGGGGCACCCGGCGCGCCCCGGATCCGTTCCCGGGCGGTGCGCCGTGCCGCTATAGGCTCCGGCCATGGCGACGCACGAGCACGAGATCACCGGGCCGGTCGACCTCTGCCTGCCCGACGGGGGCCTGAATCCGGCGGCGGTCGGCTGGTCCAGGAATCCGCTGCACCGGGCCAATCTGCGGGGCTGGGGCCGGACGAAGCGGTGGGAGCACTGGTGCGTGACCACCCCCACCCACCTGGTGGCCCTGACCGTGAGCGACCTCGACTTCCTGGCCCTGAACTCGGTCTACGTGCTGGAATTCGGCCCCGGCGGGCGCGAGTTCGAGTGCTCCTCGATCGTCCCCGCGGCCAGGGGTGTCCGGCTCCCGGAGGGCATCGCCGGGGCGCCGGGCTCCGAGGACGTGGTCGTGGGCCCGGCGCGGCCGACCGGCGGCAAGGTGCGGGTCGAGATCCGTGACGAGAACGCCGGGACGCGGCTGCGGGCCCGCTGCCTGACCCCGGAGCGGCTGCCGCTGGAGGTCGGACTCCTGGTGGCGCGGCCGGAGGGGCACGAGTCGCTGTCCGTGGTCGTGCCGTGGAGCGGGCAGCGCTTCCAGTACACCTCGAAGCACACCGCGCTCCCCGCCTCGGGCCGGGTGCGCATCGGATCGGAGATCCTGAAGTTCGGCGGGGAGGGCAACGACACGTGGGCCGTCCTGGACCACGGCCGGGGCCGCTGGCCGCGCACGGTCGACTGGAACTGGGGCGCCGCGTCCGGCCGTACGGACGGTCACACCGTCGGCCTCCAGTTCGGCGGGCGCTGGACGAAGGGCACCGGTTCCACCGAGAACGGCCTCTGTGTGGACGGTCGGCTCACCAAGATCGGCGAGGAGCTGGACTGGCAGTGGTCCGTCTCCGACCCGCTGGCCCCGTGGACCCTCCGGACGCCCTCGTCCGGCCAGGTGGACCTGACGTTCACGCCGTTCCACAACAGGGCGGTGCACACGGACGCCGGCCTGGTCGCCAACCGCACCGACCAGCGCTTCGGCCACTACAACGGCCGGATCCGCACGGACGACGGCGGCGAGATCGTCGTGGAGCAGCTCCTGGGCTGGGCCGAGGACGTCCACATGCGCTGGTGACTCCCCCTCGCCGGACGGCGCGGGTAGGCAGAACCCGGCGGTTCGTCGCGTCGGTCAGGGAGAGGTCGAGCTTGGTCAGGATCGAGCCGAAGTGCTTGCTGACCGTGCCCTCACTGACCGTCAGCGCCTCGGCGACCGAAGCGTTCGACCGGCCCTCCGCCATCAGGGCCAGCACCTCCCGCTCCCGCGCCGTCAGCCGTGACAGCGGGTCGCGGCGGTGCCGCAGGAGCTGACGCACCACTTCCGGATCGACGACGGTGCCGCCTTCGGCGACCCACTGGAGCGCGTCGACGAACTCCTCCACCTTCCCCACGCGCTCCTTGAGTGGGCTCGCTGCTCGGCACCGTGGCCACGATCGGGGAGGGCAGGGCCGCCGAGACGGCGGCGACCGTCTCGGGCGTGGACTACGTGGCCGGCGGGGGCGGCCCGCTGGACCCCCGCTTCGTGCAGCGCGTACGGAACCTTCCCGGAGCCGTGACCAGTGCCTCCCGCTCCACCGGGGTCACGGTCCTCGAAGAGGGCACCGCGCTCGTCTCCTCGGAGGCACGGGCAGCCGATCCGGCCGCCCTGGCGGCGACCGCCCGTCTGCCCCTCGTGGCCGGCCGGACCGGCGACCTCGACGACGGCTCCGTCATCGTCAACGAGGAGTGGGAGACGCGGACGGTGGGGCAGCGCGTGAGCCTCTGGCTGGGCGATGGCCGCAAGGTGTCGCTCCGCGTCGCGGCCGTGATGCGGACCGGCACCGGAAGCAACGGGGGTCTACCTGACCCCGGCGAACGCGGCGGGTGCCGCGATCGACCGTATCGACGTCAGGCTCCGTGCGGGCGCGGACCGTGCGGCCGTCCGCGCCCTCCTGGAGAAGGCCGGGCGGGACACGGGCACCCCCGTCCTGACGAGAGATGCCTGGGTGGCCGCGCAGCACCCGCGCACCGGCGGCAACGCCCGGGCGGGCCTGCTGCTCATCCTCGGCATCGCCCTGCTGTACACGGGGATCGCGCTGGCCAACACCCTGGTCATGGCCACCTCGGACCGGGTACACGAATTCGCGTCGCTCCGGCTCACCGGCGCCACGAGGTCTCAGGTGCTCCGCCTGGTGGCGGTCGAGGCCCTGATCGTCGTCGCGGTGGGGGCGGTCCTGGGAGGAGCGGTGGCCGGGCTGAACCTCCTGGGGGTGAAGGGCGCCCTGGAACTCCTCGCGGTGAGCTCACCGGTGGCCGTCCCCTGGGCGAGCCCGGGCGGGGTACTGGCCGCGTGCGCCGCGGCGGCCACGGTCTCCGCCGTGCTCCCCGCGCTCGCGGCCCTGCGCACGAGGCCGGCCGGACCGGCCGGCACCCGCGAGTGAGGCGACGGGTCCACGGGCCGGGCCCGTGGACCCCGGTGACCAGGTACTCCCGCTCGGATCATGCCGGGCTCGCGGGGCCTGACCCGAACGAAAGACCCTACGGGCCCGTCTCGACCGGAAGCGCCGACGGCAGGCCCCACTCGCTCCATGACCCGTCGTACACGGACACCTCGCGGTACCCGGCGAGTTCGGCCCCCAGCGCCAGGACACACGCCGTGACCCCCGACCCGCAGCTGACGACCAGCCGCTCCCGGTCCCCCGCCGACGCTTCGAACACGGCGCGGAGTTGCTCCGGCGGGAGCATCCGGCCCTCGCGCTGGAGCGTCCCGAAGGGCAGATTGACCGCCCCGGGCATGTGGCCGCCGCGCAGCCCGGGCCGGGGTTCGGCCGCCGTACCGGCGAACCGCTCGCGGGAGCGCGCGTCGAGGACCGCCGCCCCGGGGTCGGCCAGGGCCTCCACGACGGCTCCGCTGCCGACCAGCGCTCCCGGGCGGGGACGGGCGGTGAAGTCGCCTGGCCGCTCGGCGCCTGCGGGCTCGCGGTCCTCCACCGGGAGGCCGGCCGCCTCCCAGGCGGGAAGCCCTCCGTCGAGGACCGCGACGCGGTCGGAGCCCATCGCGCGGAGCATCCACCAGGCACGGGCGCTGGAGTAGATGCCGGCGGTGTCGTAGACGACGACGGTGTCGGTGTCGTTCACCCCCAGGATCCGCATCTCCTCGGCGAACCGCGCCGCCTCCGGCATCGTGTGCGGCAGCGGCCCGGAGTGGTCGGAGAGCACCCCGTCGATGTCGAAGCGCCGGGCCCCCGGGATGCGCCGGCCGGTCGCGCGGTGCGCGCCCACCGAGGCGTCGAGGACCACGGTCCCCGGACAGGTCAGCCACACGGCCAGCCGGTCGGCGCCGACGAGCGGGCCGTGCCCCGGTCCGCGGCCATCCGCCGTTCCCTCGTGCCCTGTGCCCATGAAAGGCCTCCCCCACGTCGATCTCGCCCACCTGAGCACCTGTTGTACGCCGCCGGCCGGGCCCCGCGCCACCGGGAACCCGCGTACGCGGCGGGCTCGCCGGCCCGGCCGGTCAGGCGGCCCGGACGGAGTACTCCCCGGCACCGTTGAGGCGCTGGTAGGCGTGGGCCGCCGAGACGAGGGCCCTGTGCCGGTGCCACCCGGGCAACGAACGGCCCTCGAAGTCCTGCGTGCCGTGGTGGGCGCCCAGCGCCGCGACCGTGTCGGTCGCTCCCTGGAGCAGCTGGGTGAGCATCAGTGCGACCGTACGGGACCCGTCGGGCCGCAGGACGGCGGTCCTGGTGGGGGCCGACACCACCTGGACACGGCGGGGGCGGCCGTCGGAGCCGGTCACGGTCGTGACGCGCGGGCGCCGGATCCCGGCGCGGAGCAGCCGCCGACGGGCGGTCTCCACGGCCCGGCCCCGGGACGGCACCGGCGGGGGCCTGGTCGGGAAACGGCGGGGCCGGCCACCGTCGTCACCCCGCACCACTTCCGGAAAAAAGCAAAAGCCCCAGGTCACGGCGAGTGAGTCCTGAGGCTTCCACAGAGCCGCCTTCGGGATTCGAACCCGAGACCTACGCATTACGAGTGCGTTGCTCTGGCCAACTGAGCTAAGGCGGCACGCTCTGTCGCACCATGGTGCGGTCAGCAGCGACGCCAAGTCTACACAGTTTCCAGGGGTGCTCCGCACCGCCCGGCGCCGCCGCCGTATCCGCAGGTCAGCTGCACTTCTTGCCGTCCTTGGGCGGCGTGCCGTCCAGCAGGTAGGTGTTGATCGCCGTGTCGATGCAGTCGCTGCCCCTGCCGTACGCGGTGTGCCCGTCACCGTCGTAGGTGAGCAGGGAGCCGGACGAGAGCTGGTCCGCGAGGGACACCGCCCACTTGTACGGGGTGGCCGGGTCGCGCGTGGTACCGACCACGACGATCGGGGCGGCTCCCTCGGCCTCCGTGCGGTGCGGGGTGCCGGTGGGCTCGACGGGCCAGGAGTCACAGTTCAGGGCGGCCCAGGCGAAGCCCCTGCCGAAGACCGGGGAGGCCTTCTCGAACTCGGGGAGGGCCCTCTCCACCTCTGCGGGACCGGCGAAGGCGGGGGCCAGGTCGAGGCAGTTGACGGCGGCGTTGGCGAACATCAGATTGGCGTACTTCCCGCTGGGCCCACGCTCGTAGTAGCTGTCGGCCAGGGACAGCAGGCCGGAACCGTCGCCACGCTGTGCGGCGGCAAGGGCCTCGCGGAGCTGGGGCCAGGCGGTCTCGTCGTACATCGCGGCGATCACCCCCGTGGTCGCCAGGGACTCGGTCAGCTGCCTGGTCTCGCCGGTGGGCACGGGCTCGGAGTCCAGGTCGCGGAAGAGCTTCTTCAGAGCGGTCGCCGCGTCGGCGGTGGACGTGGTGCCGAGCGGGCAGTCCGTCTGCTTCACACAGTCCGCGGCGAAGGACTGGAAGGCCGCCTCGAAGCCCGCGGTCTGATCGCGGTTGATGTCGATCGCGGGGAGCGAGGGATCCATCGCCCCGTCCAGGACGAGCCTGCCCACCCGGGCGGGGAACAGTTCGGCGTAGGTCGCGCCGAGGAACGTGCCGTACGAGGCTCCGACGTAGTGCAGCTTCTCGTCGCCGAGCAGGGAGCGCAGGATGTCCATGTCCCGCGCCGTCTCGACCGTGGACACGTGCGGGAGGATCGTGCCGGAGCGCTTCTCGCAGCCGTTCGCGAACGCCTCGAAGGACTCGTTCAGCTCCCTGACCTCACCGCTGTCGTCGGGGGTCTGGTCCACCTGTGTATAGGCGTCCATCTGCTTGCCGGTGAGGCACTCGACGGGTTCGCTGCGGGCCACCCCGCGTGGGTCGACGGCCACCATGTCGTACCGGGCGCGGACAGGGGCGGGATAGCCGATGGCCGCGTACCCCTGGAGGTAGTCGACGGCCGAGCCGCCGGGGCCTCCCGGGTTCACCAGGAGCGAGCCGATGCGCTTGCCCGGTCCGGTGGCCTTGTTGCGGGAGACGGCCAGCTCGACGTCCCCGCCGTCGGGCTTCCCGTAGTCCAGCGGGGCCTTCATCGTGGCGCACTGGAAGCCCTCCACGCCGCAGTCCCGCCAGCGCAGCTTCTGGCCGTAGTACGGCTTGAGTTCCTCGGCGACGGCCGAGCCCGTCGCCGAGGCGCTGGGCGCCGAACCTCCGCTGCTGCAGCCGGAGACGAGAAGGCCGGCCGCGCCGAGCGCGGTGGCGAAGATGCGGAGCAGGCGCCTGGAGTCCATCCCCGGAGCGTAGCCGCCGCCTGACGACTCGATCGATTCCCTGCTCATACGGGTGAATTCGCTCAGCCCGGTGGCATACGGGCCCCTGGCTCCGCGCGGGACGGCGACTCCCCGGGACCGTGCCACGGCGGGATCGCGCTCGGAGCGCGCGGGGGGCGGGCGTCAGCCCGCCCGGAGCGCCACCGCCATCGCCTCCACGGCGAGCAAGGGCGCGACGTTGCGGTCGAGGGCACGGCGGCAGGCGATCACGGCCTCGATCCGGCGCAGGGTGCGCTCCGGCGTGGACTCCTCGGCGACCCGGTCGAGGGCGTCCCGTACGTCGGTGTTGGCGAGGGCGATCCGGGAGCCGAGCTGGAGCGCCATCACGTCCCGGTAGAAGCCGGTGAGTTCGCTGAGTGCGAGATCAAGGCTGTCGCGCTGTGTACGTGTCCTGCGGCGCTTCTGCCTGTCCTCCAGCTCCTTCATCGCGCCGGCCGTTCCGCGCGGCATCCGCCCACCGGCCACACCACCGAGCGCCGCCTTCAGGTCCTCCGTCTCCTTGACGTCGACCTCCTCGGCGACCTGCTTGGCGTCGTCCGTGGCCGTGTCGATCAGCTCCTGGGCCGCCTTGAGACATCCGCCCACGTCGTGGACGCGCAGCGGGAGCTTCAGCACGGCGGCACGGCGGGCGCGCGCCCGCTCGTCCGTGGCCAGACGGCGTGCCCTGCCGATGTGCCCCTGGGTGGCACGGGCGGCGGCCGCGGCCCGTTCGGGGTCGATGCCGTCGCGCCTGATCAGCACATCGGCCACGGCGTCCACGGGGGGCGTGCGCAGCGTGAGATGACGGCAGCGGGAGCGGATCGTCGGCAGCACGTCCTCGAGGGACGGGGCGCAGAGCAGCCACACCGTGCGGGGGGCGGGCTCCTCCACCGCCTTCAGCAGGACGTTCCCCGCGCCCTCGGTGAGGCGGTCCGCGTCCTCCATGACGATGACCTGCCAACGTCCCACGGCAGGGGACAACTGGGCACGGCGGACGAGCTCACGGGTCTCCTTCACACCGATCGAGAGCAGATCCGTGCGGATGACCTCGACGTCCGCATGTGTACCGATGAGGGCCGTGTGGCAGCCGTCGCAGAAACCGCAGCCCGGAGCCCCGCCCAGGGCCCGGTCGGGGCTGGTGCACTGGAGCGCCGCGGCGAAGGCCCGCGCGGCGGTGGACCGGCCGGAGCCGGGCGGCCCCGTGAACAGCCAGGCGTGGGTCATCTTCGAGCCGGGGGGAACCGGCTCACCCTCGGAGTGGGCGGTCACCAGCGCATCGGCGTCCCGGGCGGCGGCACCGAGCTGCTCCTGCACGCGGTCCTGTCCGACCAGGTCGTCCCATACGGACACGGTCACGCCCTTCCGGTGGTGTGGTGCGGAACGCCGGAATCCCAGCGCTTCCCTATTGTGCGGGAAGGCACTGACAATCCCGGCGTTCCGTACGCGGGCCTGAGCCCGCCCCTCAGCGGCGCGGCTTGCGCCCGCCCCTGCCGGACCCGCCCTGGTCCTCGTCCTGGCCGCCGAGCAGTTCGTCGGCGAGGGACGGCAGATCGTCGAGCGGTGTCTCCTCGGCCCAGTCGGGACGCGGCCGCTTCGGACGGGCGGGGGTCTCCCGGGCCGCCCGTCCGGCCCGCGGGTCCTCGCTGACCTGGGGCAGTTCGCGGGTGCGCTCGTTCTCGCCCTCGGCAGCCGATGTGCGGCGTTCGTCGCGGAAGACGCCCGGCGGCACCCGGTCCGAGGGGGCCTCGTCCCGCACGGGCGGCAGGACGGCCGTCTCGTCCGCATCACGCACGGGCGGGAGGACGGTCGTCTCGTCCGCGTCACGCTCCGGCCTGGCGACCGGCACGGGCTGCGTGATCTCGTTCGGGTTGACGACCGGGGTCGGGACGGTGAGCTCGTTGTCCTGCACCGGCGACGGTCCGGTGGACCCGGTGCCGGTACGCCCGGACTCGCGGGCACGCTCCGCGGACGCGGCGGCCGCGGCCTCCTCGGCCCGTGCGGCCGCCTCGGCCTCGGCCCGGCGGCGGGACTCCTCCGACCGGATCAGCGCCTCCTCCGCCTTGCGCTGCTTCTCCAGGCGCACTTCCTCCGCCTCCTTGCGCAGCCGCGCCTCCTCCAGGGCCTGCAGGCGCAGCCTCTCCTGCTCGGCCTCGCGCACCTGCTCCTCGGCCTCGAGACGGGCCCGCTCCTCCTCCGCACGGCGGCGGGCCTCCTCGGCGCGCTGCCTGGCCTCCTCCGCCTGCCGCTCGGCCTCGCGCTGCCGCGCCTCTTCCTCCTCGCGGCGCCTGCGCTCCTCCTCCTCGGCACGGAGCTTGGCGAGCTGAGCCTGCCGCTCGGCCTCCAGCCGCTCCTCCTCGGCCTTGCGTGCGGCCTCTTCCTCGGCCTTGCGCCTGGCCTCCTCCTCGGCGGCCCTGCGCGCCTCCTCCTGCGCCTTGATCTCGGCCTCGGAGAGCGGGAGGAGCCGGTCGAGCCGGTGGCGTACGACGGTGGTGATCGCCTGCGGCTCCTGCCCGGCGTCCACGACCAGGTAGCGGGCCGGATCGGCCGCGGCCAGCGTGAGGAACCCGGACCGCACCCGGGTGTGGAATTCCGCCGGCTCGGACTCCAGCCGGTCGGGTGCCTCGGTGAAGCGTTCCCGCGCGGTCTCCGGGTCGACGTCCAGGAGCACCGTCAGATGCGGCACGAGCCCGCTCGTCGCCCAGCGGGAGATCCGGGCGATCTCGGTCGGGGCCAGGTCCCGGCCCGCGCCCTGGTAGGCGACGGACGAGTCGATGTAGCGGTCCGAGATGACGACCGCGCCGCGCTCCAGTGCCGGACGGACCACCGAGTCCACGTGCTCGGCCCGGTCGGCGGCGTACAGCAGTGCCTCGGCCCGGTTCGACAGACCTGCCGACGAGACGTCAAGCAGGATCGAGCGCAGCCGCTTCCCGACGGGGGTGGCCCCCGGCTCGCGGGTCACGACGACCTCGTGGCCCTTGGCCCGGATCCACTCGGCGAGCGCCTCGACCTGGGTGGACTTGCCGGCTCCGTCGCCGCCCTCCAGGACGAGGAAGAAACCGTTCGCCGCGGGCGCGACGGCGGGGTCGCCCCCACGCAGCGCCTCTCGCAGGTCACGGCGGAGCGGGACACCGGCACGGTCGTCGGTCCTGGCGAGGACGAGGACCGCGACGGGCAGCAGCAGCGCACCGATGAGCATCAGCGCGAAGGCCGCGCCGCCGTGCGCGAAGACGAAGTCGCCGGAGCCCAGACGGTGCCGGCCGATGGCTGCGGCGAGCAGCGGACCGCCCACCGCGCCGAGCGCGACGAGCACCCGGACGACGGCCTGGAGGTGCTCGGCGGCCCGTGCCTGGTGGGCGGCCTCCGTCTCCTGGTCGATGACCGCGTGGCCGGTGTGGGCCGCGACCCCCGCCGAGTAGCCGGCGAGCAGCGCGATCAGCAGGCCGGTCGCGGTGTCGGGCACCAGGCCGAGTGCGAGGAGCGCCACCCCCGTGAGGGCGACGGCCAGGGCCAGCAGCCGGCGTCGCGACAGTGCGGGCAGCACCTTCTGCGCCGTACGGATGCCGAGCGCGGTGCCCCCGGTAAGGACCAAGGTCAGCAGGGCGAACGTGGCCGGTCCGCCCCCGAGGTCGGAGGCGTGCAGCACGGAGACGGAGGCGGCGGCGGCGATGGCTCCCGCGACCGCGGCGCACGCGGCGACGACCAGCGGGATGCTGCCGGTCCGGCCCTTGTCGGAACCCGTGCCGGCGGCCGGCCGGCGCAGGCCCTCCAGGGGCGAGCGCGGGCGGGGCGTCCGGGTGGCGGGAAGTTCGAGGAAGTACAGGGTCGACACGGAGGCGGAGAAGAGTCCCGCCGCCACGTACGACCCGAGAGCGGCCTGGTGGAAGGAGAACCACTCGAAGCCGGTGCCCAGCAGTTCACCGACCAGTGCGGCGACCACGAGGACCGCCGCGGCCGCGGGGACCGCGAGGAAGTTCGTCCGCAGGGACAGCCTGCGCAGGGCGTCGAGGTGGTCAGGCAGCGGGCGCACGGCGGCGCCCTCCGGCGGCGGGGCGGGGAGCAGCGCGGGAGCCGCGCTCTCCTTGGCCACCGCCCACAGACGTTCGCCGACACCGGCCACGAAGACGGTGATCAGGATCATCATGAGTGCCTTGTCCGGCATCCAGTCGATCCACAGGGGCGCGACGACCAACAGCGCGAGCCGCAGCCCGTCGGCCCCGATCATCAGCCAGCGGCGGTCGACCGGACCGCCGGGCGCAGTGAGCGCTGTCAGAGGCCCCAGGAGTACGGCTCCGAAGAGCACGGTGGAAAGAATCCGGGCACCGAACACGGCGGCGACGGCGAAGGCCGCCCCGCGGTATCCGGCCCCGAATGAGCCCTCGAGGACCGCCGCCTGCAGCGACAACAGCACAAGCACGAGAAGGGCGAGTGAATCGCCGATACTGCCGACGAGCTGGGCGCTCCACAACCGCCGGAGCGGGGGAATGCGCAACAGGGCTCGTACGGCGCGCTCGCGTGAGTCTGCGGCAAGTGTGTCGGAGGTGGGGCTCACGACCGGTGGCTGCTCGGCTCGCGTCATCCGCCCAGCCTATCGGGAGCGGCACGGTGCCCGGGGGCCGCGTCCGAACATATGCCCAACGGGCACACGGTCCGTACGACGAGCGAACGCCGGGAGGGCTGGGACGTCCCAGCCCTCCCGGCGTTGCGGTGCACGTCCGAAGCCGGTGTCAGCTCTCCTCGGACGAAGCCGTGGCCGTCTTCCTCGCCGCGGCCGTCGTCTTCTTCGCCGGCGCCTTCTTGGCGGCGGCCGTCGTCTTCTTCGCGGCCGTCGTCTTGGTGGCGGTCGTCTTCTTCGCGGCCGTCTTCTTCGCGGTCGCCTTCTTGGCCGTGGTGGCCTTCTTCGCGGTCGCCTTCTTCGCCGGAGCCTTCTTCGCCGTCTTCTTCTTCGCCGGCCCCTTGGCCCGCTTCTCGGCGAGCAGCTCGTAGCCGCGCTCCGGCGTGATGTCCTCGACGCTGTCGTCGGTCCGCAGCGTGGCGTTCGTCTCGCCGTCCGTGACGTACGCGCCGAAGCGGCCGTCCTTCACGACCACCGGGGCACCGCTCACCGGGTCCGTGCCCAGCTCCTTCAGCGGCGGCTTGGCCGCGGCCCGCCCGCGCTGCTTCGGCTGCGCGTAGATCGCCAGCGCCTCTTCGACCGTGATGTCGAAGAGCTGGTCCTCCGAGGTGAGCGAACGCGAGTCCGTGCCCTTCTTCAGGTACGGGCCGTAGCGGCCGTTCTGCGCGGTGATCTCGACGCCCTCGGCGTCCTCGCCGACGACCCGGGGCAGGGACATCAGCTTGAGAGCGTCGGCGAGGGTCACCGTGTCGAGTGACATCGACTTGAAGAGCGAGGCGGTCCGCGGCTTCACCGCGTTCTTGCCCGTCTTCGGCGTGCCCTCGGGCAGCACCTCGGTGACGTACGGGCCGTAGCGCCCGTCCTTCGCGATGATCTGGTTGCCGCTGACCGGGTCCGCACCGAGCTCGAAGTCGCCGCTCGGCTTGGCCAGCAGCTCCTCCGCCAGGGTCACGTCCAGCTCGTCGGGTGCCAGGTCCTCGGGCACGTCCGCGCGCTGGTGGCCCTCGGAGTCCTTCTCACCGCGCTCGATGTACGGGCCGTAGCGGCCGACACGGAGCTTGATGTCGTTACCGACGGGGAACGAGGAGATCTCCCGGGCGTCGATGGCGCCGAGGTCCGTGACCAGCTCCTTCAGACCACCGAGGTGGTCCCCGTCCCCGTTGCCCGCGTCCGAGGCCGCGCCGGCACCGGCCGTGTCGCCGCCCGCGCCGAAGTAGAAGCGTCGCAGCCAGGGCACGGACTGGGCCTCGCCCCGCGCGATGCGGTCGAGGTCGTCCTCCATGCGGGCGGTGAAGTCGTAGTCGACGAGCCGGCCGAAGTGCTTCTCCAGCAGGTTGACCACGGCGAACGAGAGGAACGACGGCACCAGGGCCGTGCCCTTCTTGAACACGTAGCCGCGGTCCAGGATCGTCCCGATGATCGAGGCGTACGTCGACGGACGGCCGATCTCGCGCTCTTCGAGCTCCTTGACCAGCGAGGCCTCGGTGTAGCGGGCCGGCGGCTTGGTGGCGTGCCCGTCGACGGTGACCTCGTCGGCGGTCAGCGCGTCGCCCTCGGCGACCTGCGGCAGACGGCGCTCACGGTCGTCCAGCTCGGCGTTCGGGTCGTCGGCCCCTTCGACGTACGCCTTCATGAAGCCGTGGAAGGTGATCGTCTTGCCGGACGCGGAGAACTCGGCGTCGCGTCCGTCGCTCGCCCGGCCACCGATCTTCACGGTCACGGAGTTACCCGTGGCGTCCTTCATCTGGGAGGCGACGGTCCGCTTCCAGATCAGCTCGTACAGCCGGAACTGGTCGCCGGTGAGACCGGTCTCGGCGGGGGTGCGGAAGCGGTCGCCCGAGGGACGGATCGCCTCGTGCGCCTCCTGCGCGTTCTTGACCTTGCCCGCGTAGGTGCGCGGCTTGTCGGGGAGGTAGTTCGCCCCGTACAGCTGCGTGACCTGCGCCCGGGCCGCGGAGACCGCGGTGTCCGAGAGGGTCGTGGAGTCCGTACGCATATAGGTGATGAAGCCGTTCTCGTACAGCTTCTGTGCCACCTGCATCGTGGCCTTCGCCCCGAAGCCCAGCTTCCGGCTCGCCTCCTGCTGGAGGGTCGTCGTCCGGAAGGGCGCGTACGGCGAGCGGCGGTAGGGCTTCGACTCGACCGAGCGGACCGCGAACGCGGAGTCGGCGAGCGCCGCCGCCAAGGCGCGGGCGTTCGTCTCGTCCAGGTGCAGTGTCTGGGCGGAGCCCTGCTTGAGCTGCCCGTCCGGACCGAAGTCACGGCCCTGGGCGATGCGCCGCCCGTCGACCGCGCTGAGGCGGGCGGTGAGCGTCGAGGGGTCGGATCCGTCACCGGTGCGCCCGGTGGCGAAGGTGCCCGTCAGGTCCCAGTACTCGGCGGAACGGAACGCGATGCGCTCGCGCTCGCGCTCGACGACCAGACGGGTCGCGACGGACTGGACGCGGCCTGCCGAGAGCTTCGGCATGACCTTCTTCCAGAGGACCGGCGAGACCTCGTAGCCGTAGAGGCGGTCGAGGATACGGCGGGTCTCCTGGGCGTCGACCATGCGCTGGTTCAGCTCGCGCGGGCTGGCGACGGCGGCCCGGATCGCGTCCTTGGTGATCTCGTGGAAGACCATCCGGTGGACCGGGACCTTGGGCTTGAGAACTTCCTGCAGGTGCCACGCGATGGCTTCGCCCTCGCGGTCCTCATCGGTGGCGAGGAAGAGTTCGTCGGATTCGGCGAGGAGCTGCTTGAGCTTCCTGACCTGGGCTTTCTTGTCTGCGTTGACGACGTAGATCGGCTGGAAGTCGTTCTCGACGTCCACGCCGAGGCGGCGCACCTCACCGGTGTACTCGTCCGGCACCTCGGCGGCGCCGTTCGGCAGGTCGCGGATGTGCCCGACGCTCGCCTCGACGACGTATCCGGGGCCGAGATAGCCCTTGATCGTCTTCGCCTTGGCAGGCGACTCGACAATGACGAGTCGGCGGCCTGCGGTCTCGCTGGTCGGGGACAACTTCGCTCTTCTCTCCGGTCGGCACTCGTGGGCATCCGGGCAGCGGTATGGCGCTGCTCGCGGTGCTGTCGCTGCGGAGTGTGACGGTACAACCCGCCCCCGTGTCAAACGGCAAAAGCCCGCAACGGCCACTCGAACGGTAACCCGACTTCCGCCATTCCTGCCGCCCGGACCGGCCGGTCCGTCCCCCGCGGTGCTGTCGCCTGCGGGTTTCGGGGCCCTGTCGGGGAACCCCCGGGGAGGCTGCTCTACGGCCGCCCGCACTGCCGGGGATGTGGATCAGATGCGGGTGAAGCACCACACGCCGAGGACGAGGAAGAGTACGCCGAAGAGCGTGGCGAGAGCGGTGGAGGCGACGGGGCTCACACCGAGCGCCACCGGCGCGCGCTGGATGGTGCGCGCCCCCGTCCAGACGAGGAGAGCGGCGCCGAACAGCGCGAATGCCGTACCGGCGAAGACCGCGGTGACGCTCTCCATGGCCGAACCCCTCAACTCGTTCCCCGACTGCCGCCGTGGCGCTCGCGCGCCGCGTCGCCCGTGTCTGCCGGCCCCGCGCTGCGCGGACGGCTCGGCAGAGGGAGGCTGCCACGCCGGAGCGTCCTCGGCGCGAACCCCGGATGAACACCGCGCAGCCGCCCGGGGAACGGCCGTGAGCGGAACCCGCGGGCCGCGACGGACCGGGACACGAGCCGCCGAGGAGCCGCTGGTCGGAAGGGCGCCGGGTGTCGAAAGGCGCACTCCGGCGCCAGGAACGGAGGCGCGGCCGGGGGTCGTGGTCGACGCCATCGCCGGAGTCGGGCCGCCGGGCCGGCGACCGGGGGACGGAGCCACTGCCCGGCACCCGGCGGCGTACGCCGTCGCCGGGTGCCGGGTACGCCGCTGCCGGGTGCCACTGCAGCCACCTGTGCGGTCACCGGGTGTCGCCGCGTGTAACCGTGTCCCCGCGTGACGCCGTGCGCGGTGTGCGATGCGCGGTGTGCGATGCGCGGTGTGCGATGCGCGATGCGCGGTGTGCGATGCGCGGTGTGCGATGCGCGGTGTGCGATGCGCCGTCCGATCAGCGCACCGGGTCCAGGAATCCTTCCTCCACCAGCAGCCGGATCGCCTGCGGAGTGCGGTCGCGCAGCAGCACCGGGTCCTCGGCCATCAACTGGGCGATGGCGTCCAGGATCCTGCCCGCGGGCAGCGAACCGTCGCACACCCCCGCGAACCCGGCCCCGACCGCGTCGACCTTGGTCGCCCGCCGCATCCCCCGGTGCTGACGCAGCACCACATGCTCGGGATCCTCGGCACCCGGCAGCCCGACCTGCTCCTGGACGACCTCCTCGGCGAGGGTGAAGTGGGCTGCGAGCAGAGCCGCGTCGTCGTGTTCCCGCAGGTAGTCCTGGCGTGCGAAGTGGGTCTCCACAGCGGAGCCCAAGGGCTGCTCCACGGCGTGCGGCCACTCCTCGGCCACGAGCGAGGGGTTCCCGGCAGCGGCCGCCTCCGATCTGCGGAGAGTGATCCAGCCGAAGCCGACGGCCTTGGTGCTGCGCGCCTCGAACTCGTCCAGCCAGGCCTCGTAGCGCTCGGTGTACAGCGCGGGATCGGTGCGGTGGTCCCCGCTGTCGCGCAGCCACAGCTCGGCGTACTGCGTGATGTCCTGCACCTCGCGCTGCACGATCCAGGCGTCACAGCCGGCGGGCACCCACGAGCGCACCCTGTCCTGCCAGTCCTCGCCCTCCACGTGCTGCCAGTTGGCGAGGAACTGCGCGTACCCGCCGTCGTTGAGCCGGTCCCCGGCCTGCTGCACCAGGGTCCGGCAGAGGTCGTCACCGCCCATGCCGCCGTCGCGGTAGGTGAGCCGGGCACCGGGCGAGATCACGAAAGGCGGGTTGGACACGATCAGGTCGTACGTCTCGCCGTCGACCGGTTCGAAGAGGGATCCCTCCCGCAGATCGGCGGGTGCCGCACCGGACAGGGCGAGGGTGAGGCGGGTGAACTCCAGAGCGCGCGGGTTGACGTCCGTGGCCGTGACACGGGTGGCGTGCTGGGCGGCGTGCAGGGCCTGGATGCCGGAGCCCGTGCCGAGATCGAGCGCCGAGGTCACGGGCTCGCGCACGGTGATGCCGGCCAGCGTGGTGGAGGCTCCGCCGACCCCCAGGACGACACCTTCCTCGTGCGAGCCGATGCCACCGGCCCCGCCCACGGCGCACCCCAGGTCGGAGACAATGAACCAGTCCTGGCCCTCGGGTCCTCCGTAGGGCCGCACGTCGACGGTCGCCCGGACGAGGTCGCCCTCAAGGACGGCCCAGCCGTCCTCCACGCACTCCTCCAGCGGGAGTGCGGCGGCGGCCGCGGGCGCCGGCACGGGGCGCTGCAGAAGGAACAGCCGCACCAGCGTGTCGAGCGGCGATTCCCCCCGGGTGGCCCGCAGCGCCGGGACGGTCTCGCTGCGGGCGAGCGCGGCGTACGCGGGCGCACCGAGCCGTTCGAGGAGGCCGTCGGCGGTGAATGCCGCGCCGATCAGGGCTTCGCGGAGCCGGGGAGCGCGGTCGGATGCGGGGAGGCTGGTCGTACTCACCCGACCATTGTGTCCGCTCCCGCCGACAAAGGCAGCGGCCCGGCGCCCACGAGGGCGGCCGGGCCACTGCGAGCGGGCCTTCTTCGCTACGGCCGCACGCTGTTCACCGCTTCGGACAGGCAAGGCCAACCCGGCCGTGACGGCGTGGACGGGCGAGGCCACCCCGGCCGTGACGACGGGCGGGACCACCCGCTGTCCTGGGCCTTCGCGCCCACGGCCTCCCGCCCGTCGGACGCCAGGTGAGCCGTCCTCCCGCCGCTAGGCCTTCTCGCTCGCCGAGGCCGAGGGCGACGCGGACTTCGACGCCGGGGCGGACGGGGCGGAGGCGGGCGGCGCGGACGCCGTCGGCTTCTGGCATCCCTTCTGCTTCGCCATCGCGGAGCCGACCTCACCGGACTGCAGCTTCTTCAGCGCCTGGTCACCGTTGGTGCTGATCTTGTTCAGCTCGTCGGCGATGCCCTTGAGGCCGTCGGCGAACTTCGCCTGGTCCTTCGTGTCGAGGTCGTCGACCTGCGTCTTCAGGCCCGCGTAGGCGACCGAGGAGGCGTTGAGCTCCTTCACGGCCTCCTTCTGCGTGGTCTCTCCGCCGTCCACGGGCGGCGCGCCCGCCGACTGCACGGCCGCGCCCAACGCCTTGTACGCCTGAGAGATCTGCTGGAAGGCGGCCGAGTCGGTCTTCTGGACGTCGGCGGGCTTGCTGTTGTCGGCCGTCTGCTGCTGGATCGCGGCATTGGCGTTCGCGATCTTCTGCAACTGCGGCTGAACCTGGTCGCAGACCTTCTTCGCCCAGTCGTTCACCTTGTTGTCGCTGTCGTCGCTGCAGCCCGACAGCGTCAGTACGAGTACCGCACCGCCGGACAGTGCGGCTGCAAGCTTCTTGTTCACCGGATTGGGTCCCTTCCAAGGCTCTCGGCCCCGGAACTTACACGTCAAGTGGGCGGCAATCAGGCGCCGGGCATCCGATATATATTCTTTTGCAGCCATTTGCACCAAGGAAGGTGGGGGAGATACAACTCACCTGCCCGCTCGGACGCGTGTACGGGCCCTTCCCTTCCCCGAAGTCCCTCCCGGCACGGAAGCGGCGGACGGCGCATCAGAGAGCGCCGTCCGCCGTGTCGCTGATCAGGCGTCACACACCCAGTCCCTCCACCGGCTCACGAAACGGCCGCAGGACCGGTGGACTTGGCGGGGCCGCCGTCGTCGCCTCCGCCCTCCGGGCCTTCACCGTCGCCCACGGCGATTCCCCGCCTCTTGGACACGTATACCGCGCCGACGATGACGGCGATCGCGACAACGGCCACCAGAGCCCGGACCCCCGCACTGGCGTCGTCGCCGTAACTGAACTGCACCACCGCGGGCGCGATGAGCAACGCCACGAGATTCATCACCTTGAGGAGCGGGTTGATCGCCGGGCCCGCCGTGTCCTTGAACGGGTCGCCGACCGTGTCGCCGATGACCGTCGCGGCATGGGCATCGCTGCCCTTGCCGCCATGGTGTCCGTCCTCGACGAGCTTCTTGGCGTTGTCCCACGCGCCACCGGAGTTGGCGAGGAAGACGGCCATCAGCGTGCCGGTGGCGATCGCACCCGCGAGGTACGAGCCAAGAGCCCCGACCCCGAGGCTGAATCCCACCGCGATCGGCGCCAGGACAGCGAGCAGGCCCGGTGTGGCCAGCTCGCGCAGGGCGTCCTTGGTGCAGATGTCGACGACACGGCCGTACTCGGGCTTCTCCGTACGGTCCATGATCCCGGGGTGCTCCCGGAACTGCCGGCGCACCTCGTGGACCACGGCACCGGCCGACCTGGCGACCGCGTTGATAGCCAGCCCCGAGAAGAGGAAGACGACCGCGGCCCCGAGGATCAGGCCGACCAGGTTGTTCGGCTGGGAGATGTCCAGACTCAGCCCGAGCTCTCCCGCACGGGCCCCCACGTCGTCGACCGCCGTGGCGATGGCGTCCCGGTACGAGCCGAAGAGCGCGGCGGCCGCCAGGACCGCCGTGGCGATCGCGATGCCCTTGGTGATGGCCTTGGTGGTGTTGCCCACGGCGTCCAGGTCGGTGAGCACCTGGGCTCCCGCGCCGGTGACGTCCCCGGACATCTCGGCGATGCCCTGGGCGTTGTCGGACACGGGACCGAAGGTGTCCATCGCCACGATGACACCCACGGTGGTCAGCAGGCCGGTCCCTGCCAGGGCCACCGCGAAGAGCGCCAGCATGATCGACGTACCGCCGAGCAGGAACGCCCCGTAGACGCCGAGGCCGATCAGGAGCGCGGTGTAGACGGCCGACTCCAGGCCGAGGGAGATACCTGCGAGCACGACCGTCGCGGGGCCGGTCAGGGAGGACTTCCCGATGTCCTGGACGGGGCGCCGGCTGGTCTCGGTGAAGTAGCCGGTGAGCTGCTGGATCAGGGCGGCGAGCACGATGCCGAGAGCGACGGCGACCAGGGCGAGGACGCGCGGGTCTCCGCCGTGGGAGGAGATGGCCCCGTCGGTGACCCCGTCCAGTTCGGCGTACGAGGACGGCAGGTAGACGAAGACGGCCACCGCCACGAGGACCAGCGAGATCACCGCGGATACGAAGAACCCGCGGTTGATGGCGCTCATCCCGCTGCGGTCGGCGCGCCGGGGTGCGACGGCGAAGATTCCGACCATCGCGGTGATCACCCCGATCGCCGGGACGATCAGCGGAAAGGCCAGCCCGGAATCCCCGAAGGCGGCCTTGCCCAGGATCAGCGCCGCCACCAGCGTGACGGCGTACGACTCGAAGAGGTCGGCGGCCATGCCCGCGCAGTCACCGACGTTGTCGCCCACGTTGTCGGCGATGGTCGCGGCGTTGCGCGGATCGTCCTCCGGGATGCCCTGCTCCACCTTGCCCACCAGGTCGGCCCCCACGTCGGCGGCCTTGGTGAAGATGCCGCCCCCGACACGCATGAACATGGCGATCAGCGCGGCACCGAGGCCGAATCCCTCGAGCACCTTGGGCGCGTCGGCAGCGTAGACGAGCACCACGCAGGAGGCTCCGAGCAGTCCGAGGCCGACCGTGATCATCCCGACCACACCGCCCGTACGGAAAGCGATCTTCATCGCCTTGTGCGAAACGGTGGTGAGATCCTTCTCCGGTTCTCCCTCGCCAGGAGTCGCTTCGCGGGCGGCGGCGGCCACGCGCACATTGCTGCGGACGGCGAGCCGCATACCGATGTATCCGGTGGCCGCCGAGAAAAGGGCACCCACCAGGAAGAACAGCGAGCGCCCTGCGCGCTGAGACCAGTCGTCGGCCGGGAGCAGCAGGAGCAGGAAGAACACGACGACTGCGAAGATGCCGACGGTACGCAGTTGCCGGGCCAGATAGGCATTTGCGCCCTCCTGGACCGCGGCGGCGATCTCTTTCATGCGGTCGGTGCCCTCACCGGCCGCCAGCACCTGACGTGCGAGCAGCCGGGCGAGGACCAGCGCGGCAAGGGCGACGACCGCGATGACCACGACGATCAGCCGGTTGCCGTCGGTGAGTACTGCGGCTGCGAGTGAGGTGGAGCGGACGGAAGGTACGGAAACGTGCGTCAGTTCCGCCAGTGGGGTGTTGAAGAACTCCGCCATACGTCCTCCTTGACGCTGAGCGCTCAAGACGTGGACGGATTGTAGGGAGCAGAACCTGATCAAAACAGTGGGTGGTCAATGAAATCGACTTTCGTCCACCCAATGACAAATGATCTCTTCCACCGATGAACCCGAATGCAGTAATGGGGCAGGGGCATGGCGTGCGGAATTCCCTGGGATCAGGGATCAGACACAAGCATCAGGCACGAGGATCAGGTACGAGGATCAGGTACGAGAAAAAGGCCCTGCTCAGCAGGGCCGCACGATGTGATCGCACCCGGGAGCGGGGTGGTGGGCACGTGGAACAGAATCCCGGGCTCAGCGGCGGCGCAACTACTCAGAGGCGCAGGGCTGCCTGATCCTGAACCGCGAAGGGCTGGACAGTGGCGGCCGAGGTGAACGGCGAGCCTCCGGCAGCGCGCGGCGGGATCGGACGGCGCAGGTGTACCAGGCACCACCGGCCACGCGGCAAGCCCGGGCCACCGGGCCAGACAAACCGCCTGGCGAGGCGAACCACCAGGCCGAGATGCACCGAGGTGCCCGCACAGGGCGGGGTGGGTCAGGGAAGCAGCACGGCCGGAGTCGTCGGCCAGGTCATGCGGATCACTCCGCCGTCCTCACCAGTACGAACTTCGACGTCGTCGACCAGGCCACTGATGACGGCGAGGCCCATCTCGTCCTCGGTGTCGGCGTCGGTTTCCGCATCGCCCGGGCCTCCCCCGCCGGGTGCTCCCGAACGTGACGAGCCGCTTCCCGGGGCGAGAAGCCCGTCGCCGACCTCGATGGAGAAGGCCTTCTCGTCCTCGGTCAGAACAACCGTGACCGGGGCGGAGATGTCATGGCTCCGATGCAGTCCGACGGCGCGGCTGCATGCCTCGCCGACCGCGAGTCTGACCTCGTCGAGCACCGCCTCGTCGACGCCGGCCCGGCGCGCCACGGCGGCTGCCACGAGGCGGGCCGTCCTGACGTGTTCAGGCTGAGCGCTGAAGCGGAGTTCAACGGTTGGCATGCCATCCCCCTCGAACGTTAGAGCGTGCTTCTCAGGGGCCCGGGCGTGACGCCCGGTACCCCTGGTCTCATTCTCCTCCGGAAACCGACGAAGCCGGCAGCCGACCACATGGTCGACCGCCTGCCCTTGGCGGCCTGTCTGCTGCCGCCTGCCGGTCTGTCACTGCGCGCCTGCCGGCCCGGGAGCTGCCGACGTGCACCCGACGGTTCAGTCGGTGGCAGCGACAGCCTCGTCGACCGAAGTGTGAATGGGAAACACCTTGGTCAGACCTGTGATCCGGAAGATCTTGAGAATGCGCTCCTGGTTGCACACCAGGCGCAGCGAGCCCTCATGGGCCCGGACACGCTTCAAGCCACCCACGAGCACGCCGAGTCCGGTGGAGTCGAGGAAGTCGACGCCTTCCATGTCGACAACCAAGTGGTAGCTGCCGTCATTCACCAACTCGACCAACTGCTCGCGCAGCTTGGGCGCGGTATACACATCAATCTCGCCACCGACCTCGACGACCGTACGGTCGCCACCAGGGCCGGACACATTGCGAGTCGACAGGGACAGGTCCACGGATCCTCCAGCACCTTGCTATCGAGCGGTCGCCCCTCGGTCTCCCCGGCGGAGGCCAGGGGACGGATCGCCAGCCGCGATGGCATTCAATCACTTACCAGCAGCCATGCACGACGCCTTGGGACCATTGTCCATCACGCCAGTGACACACTCGGTGCCGATGGCCAAGAATCACCGCCCCAGTCGACCACCCGAGAACGCGGGCTCGCGCCCGTCTCCCGCAGTGGTTCTCGACCGGCTCGCCGCAGCGGCGGGCCGGGCAGCGCGCATCACTCATACGGAGCACCTGCCCCCACGTGCGGGAACCCATGCCCTCTGGCCGGATCGCATCCGGCCGGAAGTGATCTCGGCAATCAGCCGGGCCGGAATCGACCATCCGTGGACGCATCAGGCCGCCGCCGCGGAGCACGCCCTCGACGGCGAGTCCGTCGTCATCGCCACCGGAACGGCGTCCGGCAAGTCACTCGCCTACCTCGCTCCGGTACTGAGTACCCTCCTCGACGGTTCGCATGCCCCGAACGGCCGCGGCACGACCGCCCTGTATCTCTCACCCACCAAGGCGCTGGCCGCCGACCAGCGCCGCTCGGTGAAGTCGCTCGCGGAGCCCCTCGGCTCCGCCGTCCGGCCGGCGGTCTACGACGGGGACACGCCGGTCGAGGAACGCGAATGGGTGCGCCAGTACGCCAATTACGTCCTGACCAACCCCGACATGCTTCACCGCGGCATCCTCCCGTCCCACCCCCGCTGGGCCTCCTTCCTCCGTGCGCTTCGCTTCGTCGTCATCGACGAGTGCCACACCTACCGGGGAGTCTTCGGCGCCCACGTCGCCCAGGTGCTCCGGCGCCTCCGGCGTCTCTGCGTCCGCTACGGCTCCGCCCCGGTCTTCCTGCTCGCCTCGGCCACCGCGGCGCAGCCCTCGGTCGCCGCCGGCCGCCTGACGGGGCTGCCCGTCAAGGAGGTCGCCGACGACGCCTCGCCCCGGGGCGAGATGGTCTTCGCCCTGTGGGAGCCGCCGCTGACCGAGTTGCACGGTGAGAAGGGGGCCCCCGTACGCCGTACAGCCACGGCCGAGACCGCCGACCTACTGACCGACCTGACCCTCCAGGGCGTGCGTTCGGTCGCCTTCGTGCGCTCCCGGCGCGGCGCCGAGCTCATCTCCGTCATCGCCAAGGAACGGCTGGCCGAGGTGGACCGCTCCCTGCCCGGGCGTGTCGCCGCCTACCGCGGCGGTTACCTGCCCGAGGAACGCCGGGCACTGGAGAGGGCGCTGCACTCCGGAGAACTGCTCGGACTGGCCGCCACGACCGCTCTGGAGCTCGGCATCGACGTCTCGGGGCTCGATGCCGTCGTCATCGCCGGATATCCGGGCACCCGCGCATCCCTCTGGCAGCAGGCCGGCCGCGCCGGACGTGCGGGCCAGGGCGCCCTCGCCGTCCTCGTGGCCCGGGACGACCCGCTGGACACCTTCCTCGTCCACCATCCCGAGGCACTGTTCCAGCAGCCTGTGGAATCCACCGTCCTGGACCCGGACAACCCCTACGTCCTCGCCCCGCACCTGTGCGCGGCGGCCGCGGAACTCCCGCTCACGGAAGCCGACATCGCGCTCTTCGGTCCCGCCGTGCCCGACCTCCTGCCGCAACTCGAATCCGCGAAGCTGTTGCGCAGGCGGACCACGGGCTGGCACTGGACGCGACGCGAACGTGCCGCCGACCTCACCGACATCCGCGGCGAGGGTGGCCGCCCGGTACAGATCGTGGAGGAAGGCACCGGCAGACTCCTCGGCACGGTGGACGAGTCAGCCGCGCACACGGCCGTGCACGAGGGCGCCGTCCACCTCCACCAGGGCCGGACCTACCTGGTCCGGAGGCTGGATCTGGAGGATTCGGTGGCGCTCGTGGAGGAAGCCGTCCCTCCGTATTCGACCAACGCCCGCGACACGACCGCGATCGCCGTGCTGGAGACCGACGCCGAGATTCCGTGGGGTGACGGGCGGCTCTGCTTCGGTTCCGTCGAGGTCACCAACCAGGTCGTCTCCTTCCTGCGCCGCAAGCTGATCACCGGAGAGGTCCTCGGCGAGACCAAACTCGACCTGCCGCCCCGCACCCTGCGCACCCGCGCCGTGTGGTGGACGGTGACCGAGGACCAGCTCGATGCCGCCCGGATCGGTCCCGAGATCCTCGGAGGCGCCCTGCACGCCGCCGAACACGCCTCCATCGGGATGCTGCCGCTCTTCGCGACATGCGACCGCTGGGACATCGGTGGCGTTTCCGTTCCCCTGCACCCCGACACGCTCCTTCCCACCGTGTTCGTCTACGACGGCCACCCGGGCGGTGCCGGCTTCGCCGAACGCGCCTTCCACACCGCCCGCACCTGGCTCACAGCAACTCGCCAGGCCATCGCGTCCTGCGAGTGCGAGGCGGGCTGTCCCTCCTGCATCCAGTCCCCCAAGTGTGGGAACGGCAACGAACCCCTGCACAAGCGAGGTGCCGTGCGGCTCCTGACCGAGCTGCTCAGGACCGCGCCGCTGGACCCCGGAGAAGCGCCCGGGCCGAACGGCCCGCCGACGGACTCGCCGGATCCGCACCCGGGAAAGGCTGAGGAATGAGGCGGGCCGGAGGCCGGCGGGACCTCCGGAGGCCCCGCTCGCGCCCGGACCTCTGGTTCGTACGGGCCGAAGCGCGCGCGGGCCGTCACATCGGCGATCTCACCCCGGACTCCGCAGCGCACGATCTCAGCTCCCTGCGCCGCGGCGACCTCGTCGGCTGCCCGGCACGCCGTTTCCGCGCCTCGTAGCGCCTGATCGGCTGCGGCGAGCGCCGCCAGATCCGCGGCGCCGCCGGCCCTGTGTCGGGCGGCCACGGCCTGCCCGAGCGCGAGCACCATCGCGAACACGGTGCACAGCGTCGCAGTCGTCACGGCCACCCAGACCGTCGCCAGCCCTTGATCCCCCGGGCCGCCCCTCATTCTCGTCATCCTCGTCACAGGCCGGTCCCCACCGTGTCGGTCCCCACCGCGTCCTCTGCAGATGCGACCGCGTCGGCGCTCAGCGTCAGACTCAACGGACCAGGCCCTGGCGTCGGCGCCTCCACTCGGACCCGCCACAAACCCCCGGCCCGCTCCACGGCGACCCGGGCCCTGTCGGGGGCCGCCTCCCGGGCCGCGGACAGCACCGCCTGCTCCGGCTCCGATCGAGCCGCGGCCCGGGCTCCGGCCCGAGCGGCGTCCACACAGCGGATCTGATCCGAGGCTGCCACCAGCGCCCAGACGAGTGCGAGCACGAACGCCACCAGCACGGGGAGGGCCATCGCGGCCTCCGCCGTCACCGCTCCTCCGTCACCCCGCCGAACCTTCCGCGACACCTCAGAACTTCGCATCGAGGGCGTCCTTGATCAGCGCCTGCAGCGCCGACACCACCGCCCCGCTGGTCACCACCTTGTAGAGCACCGCCGCGAACGCGCAGGCGGCGATGGTCCCCACAGCGTATTCGGAGGTCGTCATCCCCCGGTCGAGGCCTGCGCGCCGGGCATGACTGCCGAACCTCGTCTGCCAGGCCCGACGCAGCGCTCGCAAGCACTTCCGCACAGCGTTACCACCCATTTCAACCCCCACGATCACAATTCGCGTCGTCTCGTTCGGAAATTCGGATTCCGGTGCTCCGGATCTGGAACTCCAGATCTGCAACTCCAGATCTGGAGCTTCGGGATCTGGAACTCCAGATCCCGAAGCTCGGTTCTCACAGACCGACTTCGGCTCCGGGCTTGGGGCAGCTCCGGCCCCCGGCGGGCCGGACAGCGCTCAGCCATGTCCGGGTCCCGTCCGGCCAGGGCGAAGTCGGGCCGGACCGGATCCGGTGTCGGCCTGAAGTGCCGCCCTTGTTCAGGTGCGGTGCAGCAGACCGGACGCCAGTCCGATCACCACAGGTGCCACGCCCACCGCCAGAAAGGCGGGCAGAAAGCAGAGCCCCACCGGTGCGGTGATCAGCACGGCCGCCCTCTGGGCGCGTGCCACGGCCGCGCTCGCTCGCTCGGCTCGCATCTCGTCGGCGATCCTGGAAACGGGCTCCGCCGCAGGAGCGCCCGTCGATGAGGCCCGGGCCAGGCAGCGGGCCAGGGGTGCGGCACCCGGTATCTCCCCGAACCGTCCCCACGCTTCCGCCGGTTCACCCCCGAGCAGAATCTCGGCCGCCGTACGGGCCAGCCGCTCGCCCACCGGACCGGTCATGGATTCCCCGACCGCCTCCGCCGCCTCTCTCGGCCCTGCCCCTGCCGAGATGCAGGACGCCAGCAGATCTGCGGCAAGCGGCAACTGCCGTACGACCTGGGCATCTTCGGCATCCCGTCCGACGGCCGCTCGTCCCCTTCGGGACTTGTGCCACCGCCGCAGACCGAACGCCGCCACGAGGCCGACCCCGCAGCCGGCGGGCCCGCCGACGAGGATCCAGCCGATCGCCCAGGCGGCCAGGAACACCATCCACCGCCGAGCGCGCGTCCCGCCCGCCAGCCGCATTTCCGACCACCCCCGCTTCGGCACCTTCGCCCGGGACTTGGTCAGCAGCTCCCCACGCCTCCGTATCCCTCGCTCACGCCGTCGGACAGTGAGCGAGAGAGTGAGATACACAGCGGCGCCCAGCACCGCCCCCGCCGCCCCCAGACGTTCCCCCGCCTCGGGCATCCCGCTCACGACCACCTCAGGCATCCCGCTCACGACTCCCCCGCCCTCACGATCCGCGCCGCCCAGAACAGCCCCGCCGCCTCCAGAAGGCCACCCGTGAACAGGCAGACCAGCCCGCCCGGACTGTGCAGCAGAACCTCCAGCGGATCCGCCCCGAGCGCCGCCCCCAGACCCAGCCCCACCACCGGCAGCAATGCCAGGACCGCGACCGTCGACCACGCGCCTGCCAGTTGCGCCCGCAGCTCCTCCCGTCGGCGCCGCTCGCCCCGCAGGGCACTCTCGAGGCGTGCCAGACCTGCCGCGAGACCGGCTCCGCCGTCCACTGCCACACGCCAGCAGGCCGCCATCCCCGCCAGCCCGTCGAGACCGGGCCCGTCGGCCGCCTGCCGCAGCGCGCCCGGCACGTCGCCGCCGAACCGCGCTGCGGCCAGCACCGCGGACTCCGCGGTTCCCAGCGCGCCCGTGCTCCGCACGGCGGCGCGCAGAGCCTCTCCGGGTTCGCGCCCTGCCCGCAGCTCGCCCACCACCGACCCGCAGAGCGACGTCACCGCGTCGGCGACCCGCTCCCGCTCGCGTCCCCGCGCCCGCCGCTGCAGCCACCGCCGCACGAGCGGGACCGCCACAGCTCCCGCGAGCAGAGGAAGCACCGATTCACCCAGCACGGCGAGAAGGGCCGCCACAGGGGCACACAGCCATTCCCTGCGCCCCACGAGGAAGGACCGGAGCATTACCCCCGCCGTCGGGACCCATCGGGCCTCCCGCCCCCTCTGCATCAGGGCCCGGGCTCGGCGTGCCCCTGGATCCCGTGCCACGGCCAGCCCACCCGCGAGGCCCGCGCAGCCCGCCATCACCCAGGCGAGCCCCTGCATCAGGGGTTCGGACCCCGCCGTCACGTCCCCTCCCCGAGCAGCACGCCGAGTCGCTCCCGGCCCGGCTCCGGCTCGAACCCGTCCGTCCCCCAGCGCAGCGCGGGCACCGTGACGACCAGGCCCGCCGAATCCCGCTCGAGCACATGCACTTCGGCGAGCCTGCGCTGCCCGTCCCTGTCCCGCACGAGGTGAAGGACCACGGAGAGGGCGGCTGCAAGCTGGCTGTGCAAGGCCGCCCGGTCAAGGCCGGCCGCCGTCCCGAGCGCTTCCAGACGCGCAGGAACGTGCTCTGCGGCATTCGCGTGGACCGTGCCGCAACCGCCTTCGTGCCCGGTGTTGAGCGCCGCCAGAAGCTCGGTCACCTCGGCGCCACGGACCTCTCCCACCACCAGCCGGTCGGGCCGCATGCGCAGCGCCTGGCGTACGAGGTCCCGTAGCACCACGCGCCCGGCACCTTCCTGATTGGCGGGACGGGACTCCAGGCGCACCACGTGCGGGTGATCCGGGCGCAGTTCCGACGAGTCCTCGGCCAGCACGATGCGCTCCCGTTCGCCCACCGCCCCCAGCAGACTCGACAACAGAGTGGTCTTCCCCGCGCCGGTTCCTCCGCTGATCAGGTACGAGACCCGGGCCTCGACCAGCGCCTTCAGCAATAGGTCGCCGCCGGGCGGAACCGTCCCCGCCGCCACGAGCTCCGCCAGGGTGAAGGCCCTGGGCCGCACCACCCGCAGCGAGAGGCACGTCGAACCGACGGACACAGGCGGCAGGACCGCATGCATGCGCGTCCCGTCCGGCAGCCGGGCGTCCACCCACGGCCGGGCGTCGTCCAGACGACGGCCCGCTACCGCAGCGAGCCTCTGTGCCAGCCTCCGGACAGCCGCCGCGTCCTGAAAGGTGACCCGGGTCAGCTCGAGTCCGCCGCCACGGTCCACCCACACCCGGTCCGGAGAGGACACCAGCACGTCGGTCACCGCCGGATCGGCCAGCAGCCGTTCGAGCACCCCGGTGCCGACCAGTTCTCCTCGCAGCTCCTCGGCCGCGCCGAGGACTTCCGCGTCACCCAGCAGGCGCCCCTGCTCCCTCAGCGCGGCAGCCACTCCGGCAGGAGTGGGCGCCGCACCACTGCGTGCCAGTCGTTGGCGTACGGCGTCGAGCAGCGCGTCGGTCATGAGACCGCGCCCCAGGACGACCGGGCGGGGACGCCGGCGAAGCGGCCGGGAGAATCCGCCAGCTCCCAGAAGGCCTTACAGAATCGGGCCAACGCACCCCGGGGATTTCCGCCGGGAGGCACACCACTGTCCTGAGCCGAGGACAACCCGGCCTCCAGGGGCAGGTCTCCGACGAGAGGCAGTCCCAGTGCCTGAGCCACCCAATGCTCGTCCAGGCCCGCCGTGTAGGGCCCCCTGGCGACTACCCGTAGGTCCTCAAGGACCATCCCGGCCGCCGACGCGACGCGTTGCGCCGCTGCGACCGCTCTCAGCTCACCGGGCACGACCAGCAGCCCGACGTCCAGCTGCGCGAGCGCCTCCACCACGCTTTCGTCGACTCTCCTGGGCAGATCCACGACCACAACTCCACCGAGGCGACGCGATGCGGCGAGCACCGACCGCATGGCCTGCGGCGGCACGATCACCTCGTCGTCCCGGCCCCAACTGAGCACGCGCAGCCCATGCAACGCCGGCAGGGACTCCTCCAGCGCCCCTCCGCCGACCCTTCCCTTCGAACGGGCGAAATCCGGCCACCGCAAGCCGTCGGATTCCTCACCGCCGAGCAGTACGTCGATGCCACCGCCCAAGGGGTCACCGTCGATCAGCATCGTCCGCCGCCCCGATCGCGCCGCTGTCACAGCCAGCGCACATGCCAGCGTGGACGCGCCGGAGCCGCCACGTCCGCCGATCACCCCCACCGTGAGCGCGGATCGGCCCACGCCCTCCACCGCGTTGGCGATCTGATCGACGAGCCAGCTCTCGGAATCGGGCAGTCGCAGCACGTATTCGGCCCCGATCTCCACCGCGCGACGCCATACGTCAGGATCGTCCTGGTCCCGCCCCACGAGCATGACGCCGGGCCTTCGGGACGCCCCACGGCATCGCGACGCCGCGTCGTCACCCACCAGGACCATCGGCGCCCGCTCCCAGCCACCTCTCTCCGCAGGAGGCCCGTGACGCACCTCGGGTACCGCCCCGGCTGCTGCGCACAGCCTGAGCAGATCGTCGAGCAGTTCCGCTTCCTCGGTCACGATCAACGGCCCGCACCGGCGCTCCTCGACGCTCGGCAGACCCTCGCTCGCGCAAGATCCAGCCACGATCTCCGCCCCTTCCCACTGTCCCTTCGGTGCGGTTTCGCGGTGATCTCGAACGCTTCCGAGACACGCGATTCCGGAACCCGCGGACTTCGCGGGTGGAATCAACATGCAAGCTCTCGGAAAAACATGTGGATCTTGCTCAAAAACTGTGGACAACTACAGCGTTGTGAATATCTCGGTAGCTCGTACAGGGGACATTCGGAGCGCACCCCTTTCACTACTCAGCGTGACGAGAGATGATCGGACCGATCCCCGGGAGGCGCTGGCCACGGAGAGCCGCAGAAGGACGAAGAACCCTGCCCCCTCACCGGAAAACGGGTCCGGACATGCGACGACCCCCGCCGGGGGGGAGAGCGGGGGTCGTCCCCACGGCCGACTCGGGGGGGGAGGAGTCGGACCGGGTTAGCACGGTCGCGAACGATCCGTGACTTCCATGGTGTACCCGAGCACCTTCTCAGGCAAACCCACCCGCCGGACTTTACGCCGAATGGCGGGCCCCTATGCTCACCTTTGTGGAAAACTGCTTCTCACCGCGCACAGCAGCCTTCTTTGACCTGGACAAGACGGTCATTGCGAAGTCATCGACACTGACCTTCAGCAAGTCCTTCTACCAAGGCGGGCTGATCAACCGCCGTGCCGTACTGCGCACCGCGTACACACAGTTCGTGTTTCTCGCCGGGGGCGCCGATCACGACCAGATGGAGCGGATGCGCGACTACCTGTCGGCGCTCTGCAAGGGGTGGAACGTCCAGCAGGTGAAGGACCTCGTCGCCGAGACCCTGCACGAGCTGATCGACCCGATCATCTACGACGAGGCGGCAACACTCATCGAGGAGCACCACACCGCCGGACGCGACGTGGTCATCGTTTCGACCTCCGGCGCCGAGGTCGTCGAGCCGATCGGGGAACTGCTCGGCGCCGACCGGGTCGTGGCGACCCGGATGGTCGTGGGGGACGACGGCTGCTTCACCGGTGAGATCGAGTACTACGCCTACGGTCCCACCAAGGCCGAGGCGATCAGGGCACTCGCCGAATCGGAAGGCTACGACCTCTCCCGCTGCTACGCGTACAGCGACTCCGCAACAGACGTGCCCATGCTGGAATCGGTGGGCTATCCGCACGCGGTCAACCCTGACCGGGCGCTGCGGCGCGAGGCCACGCTGCGGGAATGGCCGATTCTCGTCTTCGACCGGCCGGTCCGGCTCAAGCAGCGTCTCCCCGCGTTCTCGATGCCGCCCCGACCGGCGCTCGTGGCCGCCGCTGCGGTGGGAGCGGCGGCCGTCACCGCCGGACTGGTCTGGTACGCCAACCGCCGCCGCGCCGCAGCGCCCACCACCTGAGAGGCGTGACCGGCCGGCACCGCTTCTCGGCGCGCAGCCCTCGCAGCCACGGCCGACCACTCGCAGAAACGTCCGGCCCGACCGCATTTGAACATAAAAGTAAAGAAGTGGGGCCAGGGCTTCCGATCCCCCCGCTCCAGGAGTACAAAGGATTCAACGGCCCGCGAGACCAAGGACATCCGAGAGGATGACCTTTCACGCACACACGGCCCCACGGACCGAGCACGAAAGCCGAGCACCCACGCGACGTCGACCCGTCGATTACGGGCCAGCCGCACCAGGTGACGGGCAATGAACCCGACCTGATGGGCACATTCCGAGGACGCTTGGTAACTGGGCGGACGTGCCAGCGGCGGTACCGGAACCGGTACCGCCGCACCCCTGTCCGGGGTCCGCCCGTGCGCATCTCCGACCGCGCGAGCAAACTTCGGTCCGGCCCCGCACGGGCACGGGCCGATGCGCTCAGGCCGCGCCGCGCTGCATCGCTTCACACACCGCCGTGGACTCCCTGACGCCAAGACCCACCGAGCGCCCGCAGTGGGCGATCCAGGCGGCCATCCCCTCCGGCCTCCCCGAGAGGTACCCCTCGAACGCCGCAACGTAGGCCGCACGCCCCTGCTCCGCATGACCGACCTCGGCAGGGCAGATCGATTTGGGGTCGAGCCCGCTGCCGATCAGCACGATCCGCTCGGCGGTACGGGCGACCAAGCCGTTGTGCGAGCCGAAGGGGCGAAGCGCCAGCAGTTCACCGTGCACCACCGCCGACGTCACGAGTGCGGGCGCCGAGCCGCCGGCGATGATCAGCCCGGACAGCCCCTCGAGGCGGCCGGACACCTCGCCCGCGTCCGGGAGGGGCGCCTCGATCAAGGGCTCGTCGACCGGTTCGCCCGCCACCCGCGGCCGGCCGACCGTTTCATCGGGAGTCCCGCCGCCCGCCGCCACCAGGTGCAGCCGCGCCAGCACACGGAGGGGCGACTGCCGCCAGATGGAGAGCAGCTGCCCGGCCTCCGCCGTGAGTCTGAGGGCGGCGCCTACGACGCGAGCCTCGTCGTCACCACGGAAGTCCGTACGCCGCCGCACCTCCTCGAGATTCCAGTCGGCGCCCGAGAGCGCCGCCGAACCGCGAGCCCCCCGCAGAGCGGCCTCCGCGGTCACCTCGTTACTGCGGCGCCGCATGACCCGGTGCCCGTAGGCCCTGTCCACAGCCTTGCGTACGGAGTCCACCGCGTCGGCGACGCCCGGCAGGTCACCCAGGGCGGCAAGCGGGTCCGAGGAAGTCGTACTCATAAGTAGGGAGGCTACGCGCCCCGCGTGCGGATGCCGTCCAGGAGTGGCCTTCTTCACGAAGCATGACAGCACTGAGCGATGAGACCGCTACCCTAGGTGAACATGAAGATCGCTTTCGTGGGGAAGGGCGGCAGCGGCAAGACAACGCTGTCCTCGCTCTTCATCCGCCACCTCGCAGCCAATGAAGCCCATGTCGTCGCGGTGGACGCCGACATCAACCAACACCTCGGGGCCGCCCTCGGCCTGGACGAGAACGAATCCGCTGCGCTGCCCGCCATGGGCGCCCAGCTGCCCCTCATCAAGGACTACCTCCGCGGAAGCAACCCCCGGATCGCGTCCTCCTCGACGATGATCAAGACAACACCTCCAGGAGAAGGCTCCCGGCTCCTGCGGGTCCGCGAGGACAACCCGGTCTACGACGCCTGCGCCCGCACGGTCCGTCTGGACGACGGGGACATCCGACTGATGGCCACCGGCCCCTTCACCGAGTCCGACCTCGGTGTCGCCTGCTACCACTCCAAGGTCGGTGCGGTCGAACTCTGCCTCAACCACCTGGTCGACGGCCCGGACGAGTACGTGGTGGTCGACATGACCGCGGGGTCGGATTCGTTCGCGTCAGGGATGTTCACCCGGTTCGACATGACGTTCCTCGTCGCCGAACCGACCCGGAAGGGCGTCTCCGTCTACCGCCAGTACAAGGACTACGCACGGGACTTCGGCATCGCGCTGAAGGTGGTGGGCAACAAGGTGCAGGGCGCGGACGATCTCGACTTCCTGCGCGACGAGGTCGGCGACGACCTGCTGGTCGCCGTGGGCCAGTCGGACTGGGTCCGGACGATGGAAAAGGGCCGCCCCGCCCCCTTCGAGCTGCTGGAGGCGGACAACCGCATGGCTCTTCAGGCCCTGCAGGACGCAGCCGAGGATTCGTACGAGCTGCGTGACTGGGAGCGCTATACCCGGCAGATGGTGCACTTCCACCTGAAGAACGCCGAGAGCTGGGGCAACGAGAAGACGGGCGCCGACCTGGCTGCCCAGGTCGACCCCGCCTTCGTCCTGCATGAGCACCGCGCGGCGGGCGCCGCCCAGCCGGCCTGACCGGACGGAGCAGCGCCGGGGTGGCCCTAGTCCGTGCCCCTGTCAGCCCCCTCGCCTGCCGGCTGATCCGCCGGCCCGGCAGGCACGGGGCTGCCTGTGGGCTTGACCGGCGCCGCTCCCGCGAGGAACGCGGTCCAGCCCCGCTCGGGCTTCTGCCCCACCTTCAGAGTGCCGAGCCTGGCGAGCGTCGCGGGGTCCTGCGCGTCCAGCCAGTCGGTGAGCTGCCGGAAGGACACGCATTGCACATCCTTCTGGGTGCACACCGTCTTGATCGTCTCCTCGACCGCACGCATGTAGGTGCCGCCGTTCCAGGATTCGAAGTGGTTGCCGATAATCATCGGGGCGCGGTTCCCGTTGTAGGCGCGGTCGAACGCCTGGAGGAGGCCGTCCCGCATCTGGTTCCCCCAGTAATCGTGCTTGTCGGGGTCGCCCTGAGTCGTCGTACCGGACTGGTTGAACATGAAGTTGTAGTCCATCGAGAGAGTCTCGAAGGCGCGGCCCGGCACGGGGACGAGTTGCAGGGGGAGGTCCCAGAGCCCGTCCTTCTTCGCGGGCCAGACCTGGTTCCCCACACCACTGGAGTCGTAACGGAATCCCATGGTCCGTGCCGCTGCGACCATGTTCTTCTGGCCCTCCAGGCACGGGGTGCGGGCGCCGATCAGTTCCTTGTCGTAGTCGAAGGGCAACGGAGCTTCACTCTTGAGGGCAGGAGTGTTGGACTTCCAGCTCTTCACGAACGCCTTCGCCTGGCTGATCTCGCTCTTCCACTCCTCGACCGACCAGGTGCCCACACCTCCGTCCGGGCCGCAGAAGTGCCCGTTGAAATGGGTTCCGATCTCATTGCCGTCCAGCCAGGCCGCGCGCAGCTCCGTCAGCGTGTGGCGAATTCCCTCGGTGTCGTTGAACCCGATGTCGGAGCGGCCCGCCGAGTGCTGAGGCGGGTCGTAGAGCGCCCGCTTCTCCTCCGGCAGGAGGTACACACCACTGAGGAAGTACGTCATCCTGGCGTCGTACTTCTTCGCGACCTCGCGGAAATGCGAGAACAACTTCTGGCTGTCCTCACCCGCTCCGTCCCAGGAGAACACCACGAACTGCGGAGGCTTCTGACCGGGCTTGAGGCGCTTGACCGCTGGAAGCCGCGGCTGGGCTCCGGTGTAGGCCGTGGAACCGTCACCGATGAGGTCGACCGCCCCCTTCGGCGCCGCAGCCGGGGAGTTCGCCGGGGCCGACTTCTTCCCGAGGCCGGGGCCCTCGGCCCCCGTACCCAGGTCCGAACAGCCGGCGAGGCCGGCGACCAGGGCCGTGACCACGGCACCCAGAGCGATCCGCTTCGTGGCGGCCATCATCCGTCCACCCTCTTCCTTGCAGGATTCGTGCGGTCAAGTGCCTACACGGCGCGGCCAACCTCACACGCAGCCCGGCCGGAATCAGTACGACAAGCCAGATGAAAAGCTGCTTATTCACTGGAATGAGTGACTCAGTGGGCTATTTGCTCGAAAGCATGGACACTCTTCTTTACTCTCCATTACGATTCATTTACGGAGAGTTGAGAAATCCCGCCGCTTTACCCCACCGCTGCACGCCGTGACCCACGGCCGCCGTCACTCACATACCGCGACCGCGCTGCCCCGGAGGAGACGGGAACATGTCTGCCTGCGTCCCTACCCGCAACGACCACTCGTCCCGCAGTTCGCGCCAATCCCTCGCCTCGGGATTCAAGCGCCCGCACAGTCCGCCGCCACCGCCCCGACGCGGACGCTTCCGCGTCTCGGGCGCGGATCTGTCCGCATCGATCACCGTCTTCCTGATCGCCGTTCCCATGTCGCTCGGTCTCGCCGTCGCCATGGACGCCCCCCTCGCCGCCGGCCTGGTCTCGGCCGCGATCGGCGGCATCGTCGCCGGCCTGCTGGGCGGCACCCCCCTCCAGGTCAGTGGCCCATCCGCCGGACTGACCGTGGTCACAGCCGAGTTGATCCAGATCTACGGCTGGCGCACCACGTGCGCGATCACCGTCGGGGCAGGGCTCCTGCAGATCCTGCTGGGCTCGCTGAAGGCGGCCCGCAGCGCCCTTGCCGTCAGTCCCGCCATCGTGCACGGCACGCTCGCGGGAATCGGTGTGGCCATCGCTCTCGCCCAGATGCACATCGTGCTCGGCCGGGCACCGCAGAGTTCCGCGCTCGACAACGCCCTCTCGCTACCGTCCCACTTGGCCCAGTTCGAACCAGCGGCTCCTCTGATCGGGGCCCTGACCATCGTGCTGCTCGTCGTGTGGCCGCGCCTGCCCGGACGCGTCGGAGCATCGCTGGGCAGAATTCCTGCCGCGCTCGCCGCCGTGGTCGTCGCGACTGCGGTGGCCGCCGTGGCAACCCCCGGAATCGCCCGGGTGGACCTTCCTTCATGGCGCTCGCACGCACTGCCCGAGATGCCCCAGGGGCCGGTCGCCGCACTGGCGGCAGCGGTGTTCACGGTCATGCTCGTGGCGAGTCTCGAATCCCTGCTCGCCGCGGTCTCCGTCGACAAACTGGCCGCGGACCGGTCGGCCGCCGCACCCAAGGACGGAGCACCTGCGCCGGCGCCGGTCAAGCGATCCGATCTCGACCGTGAGCTGCGGGCCCAGGGGGTCGCCAATGCACTCTCAGGGCTGGCCGGAGGGCTTGCCGTGTCCGGCGGCGCCGTACGCAGTTCCGCGAATGTGCGGGCGGGTGCCGAGAGCCGCGCCTCCACCGTGCTGCACGGCGTATGGGTGCTGTCGGCGGCCATGCTGCTCGTCACCGTCCTCGAGTGGATCCCCCTGGCGGCACTCGCCGCCCTCGTGATGGTGGTGGGCATCCAGATGGTCAGCTTCGCCCATATCCGCAAGGTCCACAGACACCGTGAGTTCCTGGTCTACGGCGCGACGATCAGCGGTGTGATCCTCGCCGGGGTGCTCGAAGGCGTGGCGATCGGCATCGTCGTGGCGGTGGCCGTCGCCCTGCACCGGCTGGCCCGGACGCGGATCACCGTGACGGAACAGGACGGCCGCTACCTCGTGGCCGCCCGCGGGCAGTTGACGTTTCTGGCCGTCCCCCGTCTCAGTCGCCTGCTCGGACGGCTCCCCCACGGGGTCGACGCCGTGGTCGAACTGGACGGCTTCTTCATGGATCATGCCGCGTACGAGACGATCCAGGACTGGTACGCCGCACAGACCGCGATGGGCGGTCGGATCGAGTTCACGGGGCGTTCGGGAGGCCGGATCGCCGAGCCCGCGTCGGCGGCCCACTCCTGCTGCCGCCCCTGGACACCATGGCGCAACCATCACTGTCACGACCGTACGCACAACGCCGCACCGCACGCCGAGGCGCCTGCCTCGCACACCGTCCAGAAGTCCTCTCCCTCAGATCCGGCGGTCTCCCCTCACCGCAGGCACGGTGCCCACCGGCTGCTCAGCGGACTGAGTTCGTTCCAGCGCACCACCGCTCCCCTGGTCCGCGAGGAGCTGGCCCGGCTGGCCGCCGAAGGGCAGCGGCCTTCACAGCTGTTCCTCACCTGCGCCGACTCCCGCCTGGTCACCAGCATGATCACCGCGAGCGGCCCGGGCGACCTGTTCACCGTGCGGAACGTCGGAAACCTGGTACCCCCGCCGGACACCGGAAGCGAGACGAGCAACGACGACTCGGTGGCGGCCGCCATCGAATACGCGGTGGACGTGTTGGAAGTCGAGTCCATCACCATCTGCGGCCACTCCGGATGCGGAGCGATGCAGGCACTGTTGGGCGCTGCGCCGGAGACTCCCCGTACACCTCTATGGCGCTGGTTGCGGCACGGCCTGCCGAGTCTGGAGCGCATGCGCTCCCGTCACCACTCATGGGCACGCATCGCCGGGCGACTGCCGACCGATGCGGTCGAGCAACTCTGTCTGACCAACGTGGTCCAGCAGTTGGAGCACCTGCGCGCGCACGAGTCGGTGGCCCGCCGGCTCGCGGCGGGCACCCTGCAACTCCACGGCATGTACTTCCACGTCGGTGAGGCGCAGGCCTACCTGCTGACCGAGGGCGCCAGCTCCGGAACGGGGCCCGACGAGGTCTTCGCCCGGGTCGCCCCGGGTGCGGAATGGAGTGCGGAACCCGGCGTCGACGCCCTGCTCACCGCCCCCGGCACCACCGTCGGGGCCTGAACCTCTCACCTACCCGGTCCGTGAGACCTTGTGGTCCCGCTTTCGCCACGCACGATGTTGCTTGCGGAAGCGGGACCTGTGGCTCCATACACGAGGCACAGGTCTAAACCAATTCCCGGCAGACACTTGTCACCTGGCCCTCGGCCTGATGAGCTGTCCTCCGGGACACAACGGACACCCTGGGAATGGGAGATGTCGTGAGCAACGAAAGCCTGGCCAATCTGCTCAAGGAGGAGCGGCGGTTCGCACCGCCTGCCGATCTGGCCGCGAACGCCAACGTGACAGCACAGGCGTACGAGCAGGCCGAGGCGGACAGGCTGGGCTTCTGGGCCGAGCAGGCCCGCCGCCTGACCTGGGCCACGGAGCCGACCGAGACGCTCGACTGGAGCAACCCGCCCTTCGCGAAGTGGTTCGCGGACGGCACGCTCAACGTCGCGTACAACTGCGTGGACCGCCACGTCGAAGCGGGCAACGGCGACCGGGTCGCGATCCACTTCGAGGGTGAGCCCGGCGACAGCCGCGCGATCACCTACGCGGAGCTGAAGGACGAGGTCTCCCGCGCCGCGAACGCCCTCACCGAACTCGGTGTCACCACGGGTGACCGGGTCGCCGTCTACCTGCCGATGATCCCCGAGGCCGCCATCGCGATGCTGGCCTGCGCCCGCATCGGCGCCGCGCACTCGGTGGTCTTCGGCGGCTTCTCCGCCGACGCGATCGCCGCCCGCATCCAGGACGCCGACGCCAAGGTCGTCATCACCGCCGACGGCGGCTACCGGCGCGGCAAGCCCTCGGCCCTCAAGCCGGCCGTGGACGACGCCGTCTCGCGCATCGACAGCGTCGAGCACGTCCTCGTGGTCCGGCGCACCGGGCAGGACACCGCGTGGAACGCGGGCAAGGACGTCTGGTGGCACGAGATCACCGCACGCCAGTCCACCGAGCACACCCCGGAGGCCTTCGACGCCGAGCAGCCGCTGTTCGTGCTCTACACGTCCGGGACGACGGGCAAGCCCAAGGGCATCCTGCACACCTCCGGTGGCTACCTCACGCAGGCGGCGTACACGCACCACGCGGTCTTCGACCTCAAGCCCGAGTCCGACGTGTACTGGTGCACCGCCGACATCGGCTGGGTGACCGGGCACTCCTACATCGTCTACGGGCCGCTGGCCAACGGCGCGACGCAGGTCATGTACGAGGGCACGCCCGACACCCCGCACCAGGGGCGTTTCTGGGAGATCGTGCAGAAGTACGGCGTCACGATCCTCTACACCGCGCCGACCGCGATCCGCACGTTCATGAAGTGGGGCGACGACATCCCCGCCAAGTTCGACCTGTCCTCGCTGCGGGTGCTGGGTTCGGTCGGTGAGCCGATCAACCCCGAGGCGTGGGTGTGGTACCGCAAGCACATCGGCGCCGACACCTGCCCCATCGTGGACACCTGGTGGCAGACCGAGACCGGCGCGATGATGATCTCGCCGCTCCCCGGGGTCACCGAGACCAAGCCCGGCTCCGCCCAGCGCGCCCTGCCCGGCATCGCGGCCACCGTCGTGGACGACGAGGCCCGCGAGGTCCCCGACGGCGGGGGCGGCTACCTCGTCCTCACCGAGCCCTGGCCCTCGATGCTCCGCACCATCTGGGGCGACGACCAGCGCTTCATCGACACCTACTGGTCGCGCTTCGAAGGCAAGTACTTCGCAGGCGACGGCGCCAAGAAGGACGAGGACGGCGACATCTGGCTGCTCGGCCGGGTCGACGACGTCATGCTCGTGTCCGGCCACAACATCTCCACCACCGAGGTGGAGTCCGCCCTCGTATCGCACCCCTCGGTCGCCGAGGCCGCCGTCGTCGGCGCCAACGACGAGACGACCGGCCAGGCCATCGTCGCCTTCGTCATCCTGCGCGGGACGGCCACCGCCTCCGAAGAGCTCGTCGCCGAGCTCCGCAACCACGTCGGCACCACCCTCGGACCCATCGCGAAGCCCAAGCGCGTCCTGCCCGTGGCAGAACTACCCAAGACCCGCTCCGGCAAGATCATGCGCCGCCTCCTGCGCGACGTCGCCGAGAACCGCGAACTCGGAGACGTCACCACCCTGACGGACTCCTCCGTCATGTCCCTCATCCAGACGCAGCTGCCGTCCGCCTCCGCCGAGGACTAGGAACAGCAGCAGAATCAGGACGGCCGGAGGCCAGACCTGTGCCGGGCGGCCACGAGCACTCCCGCCCGGCACAGGTCTGTTCGCAGGCCCGTTCGCGGGCCCATCAGCAGGTCTGTCAGTAGCTCCGCCAGCAGTCCGTTCGCACGTTGCCGAGGGGCACCCGGAAGCAGTCCGGGTGCCCCTTCCGGCGCTCGGCAGGCAGGGGCTCGCCGATGCACCCGCCGGGCGGCGCTACCGGTCACACGTCGGCAGGCGGCAGGCACCGGAGCCGGATAGGTTTTCGATGCCCCAGGTAGAGTGGTGTTTCCGCCAGCACGACACCTCGACCGAACATGCATGCCGGACGAGTGCGTCCACGCTGGAGCCGGCTGGCCGGCACGGTCACACCGCGACAACTTCACAGGAAATCTCCACAGGGGCGCCGGGAAGTCTGGTCGGCATGTGAATCAGCCATGCCACCACTGCCGTCACCCGACCGGAGGTCTTCTTCGTGGCTCCACCCCTCCCCCCTTCCGGCCGCCGTACCCTGCTCGGCCGGCTCTCCCTCCCCGAGCGCAACTACGTCGCCGAGGCCCTGCGCGCCGAGACGGTGGGCGGCATCATCCTGCTGGTCGCGGCCGTCGCCGCACTGGTCTGGGCGAACACCTCCGGCTCCAGTTACGAATCCGTCAGCTCCTTCCACTTCGGCCCGGAAGCGCTGGGGCTCGATCTCTCGGTGGCCCACTGGGCGGCCGACGGACTGCTCGCCGTGTTCTTCTTCGTCGCCGGGGTCGAACTCAAGCGCGAGCTCGTAGCAGGCGAACTCCGTGACCCCCGGGCCGCAGCCCTGCCCGTCGCCGCAGCACTCTGCGGCATGGCCGTCCCCGCACTCGTCTACACGCTGACCGCTGTACTCGGCGGAGGAGCTCTCGGCGGCTGGGCCGTCCCCACCGCCACCGACATCGCGTTCGCGCTCGCCGTGCTCGCGGTCATAGGCACCTCACTGCCGGCGGCGCTCCGGGCCTTCCTGCTGACACTCGCCGTCGTCGACGACCTCTTCGCCATCCTGATCATCGCGGTCTTCTTCACCGAGAGCATCGACTTCCTCGCGCTCGGGGGCGCTGCGGTCGGTCTGGTCGTGTTCTACGTGCTGCTGCGTACGGGGGTGCGCGGGTGGTACGTCTACGTGCCGCTGGCCCTGGCCATCTGGGGGCTGATGTACAACAGCGGCGTGCACGCCACGATCGCCGGCGTCGCCATGGGTCTCATGCTGCGCTGCACCCGCCGTGAGGGCGAGGAGCACTCCCCGGGCGAACACATCGAGCATCTGGTCCGCCCTCTGTCGGCGGGCGTCGCGGTGCCGCTCTTCGCCCTGTTCTCTGCCGGGGTCGCCCTCAAGGGCGATGCCCTGGCCGGCGTCTTCACCCGGCCCGAAACGCTCGGGGTGGTCCTCGGTCTGATCGTCGGCAAGACCGTCGGCATCTTCGGAGGCACCTGGCTCGTCACCCGTTTCACCAAGGCCGAGCTGAACAAGGACCTGGCCTGGGCGGATGTCTTCGCCGTCGCCACGCTGGCAGGTATCGGGTTCACCGTTTCCCTGCTCATCGGGGAACTGGCCTTCGCCGGCGACGAGGACATGATCAACGAGGTCAAGGCAGCGGTCCTCACCGGTTCTCTGATTGCCGCCGTACTCTCCGGTGTACTGCTCAAACTGCGGGTACGCAGATACAGGGCACTGTACGAGGCCGAGGAGCTCGACGCCGACGAGTCGGGGGTGCCCGACGTCTACGAGCAGGACGACCCGGAGTACCACCTGCGCATGGCAGCGATCTACGAGAGGAAGGCTGCAGAGCACCGGCGCCGTGCCGAACAGGCGGGGGCAGCGAGCAGCAAGCCGGACAGTCCGGCATGATCTGACATCGGATGTACGGAAGAGAAGAGGGAGTCAGGGATGAGCGACCCCGGCAACTACGCGGGCAGCACCGACCGTAGTCTCGGACAGCTGTTCGCTTCGGCCACCGCCGAGATGTCCGCGCTGGTGCACGACGAGATCGCCCTGGCGAAGGCCGAGGTGCGCCAGGACGTCAAGCGCGGCGTGATCGGCAGCCTGGCGTTCATCGTCACGGGTGTGCTGATCCTGTTCGCGATCCCCGTGCTGAGCTTCGCCGCCGCCTACGGGATCCACAATCTCGGGCTCGGTCTCGCCTGGTCGTTCCTGATCGTCGGCGGTGCGTTCATCCTTCTGGGCCTCCTGCTCGCCCTCTTCGGGCTCGCCAAGTTCAAGAAGGTCAAGCCGCCGGAGAAGTCCATCGCTTCGGCCAAGCAGACCGCGGCGGTCCTGCAGGGCGTCAAGCCGCATCCCCGCCCCGTGGTCGGCGCACGCGCGATCGAGCAGGCGCAGGGCAGCACACTCGCGGACGAGGCCGTCGAGAGCCGGCCTGTCCAGGACAAGGCTCTCCCTGTGACACGCTCGTCCACATGACCGACCCCGATTACGGCGCCTCCGGCACGGTGGGCCCGCTGGGGCCGGCCGGCTCCGGCAGTCCCGTCCGCCTCGACGGGCCCTGGACCCACCGCGACGTGGCGGCCAACGGCGCGCGCTTCCACATCGCCGAGCTCGGTGACGGCCCGCTGGTCCTGCTGCTGCACGGATTCCCGCAGTTCTGGTGGACCTGGCGCCATCAGCTGACCGCCCTGGCCGACGCCGGGTACCGAGCGGTCGCGATGGACCTGCGCGGGGTCGGCGGCAGCGACCGTACGCCCCGGGGCTACGACCCGGCGAACCTGGCGCTCGACGTCACCGGTGTGATCCGCTCGCTCGGCGAGCCGGACGCGGCGCTCGTGGGACACGACATGGGCGGTTATCTCGCCTGGACCGCCGCGGTGATGCGCCCCAAGCTGGTGCGACGGCTCGTCGTCTCGTCCATGCCGCATCCGCGCCGCTGGCGTTCCTCGATGCTCTCGGACCTCTCGCAGTCCCGGGCCGGCTCGCACATCTGGGGCTTCCAACGGCCCTGGGTTCCGGAGCGTCAGCTCGTCGCGGACGACGCGGCGTTGGTGGCACGGCTGATCCGCGACTGGTCGGGGCCGCGCACCTCCGACTTCCCCGACGACAAGACGGTGGACGTCTACCGGCGCGCGATGTGCATCCCGTCGACGGCGCACTGCTCGATCGAGCCGTACCGCTGGATGGTGCGCTCCCTGGCCCGTCCGGACGGCGTCCAGTTCAACCGGCGAATGAAGCGACCGGTGCGCGTACCGACGCTGCACCTCCACGGCTCCCTCGATCCGGCGATCCGGACCCGTAGTTCCGCGGGGTCGGGCGAGTACGTCGAGGCGCCCTACCGGTGGCGACTTTTCGACGGTCTGGGGCACTTCCCCCATGAGGAGGATCCGGCCGGGTTCTCGACCGAACTCATCAACTGGCTCAAGGATCCCGAGCCCGACAGGTAGTCGACGGGCACGGGTGTCCGACGCACAGCCACTTGCCTGCCGCATAAGCCAATTGGCTGACTCGCGCACGATTACCGACCTTGGGTGCCGGGCAGACGTCGGGGTATGGGCTGGACGCGCGACTTCAATGACGCAGCACGCAACCGCCGCTCGACCGCTCTTGCCGGTCCGAGCATTCACGAGGGGGACGGCTCGCTGAGCCGGGTGCACGATGTGAGCGATTTCCATGATCTGCGGCTGGGCATTCCGCGCATCCTCCACCGCCGGGCCCGTTGGGTTTCGGCGCGGCTGCGCCACCCCCGCGGATGACGTAGGACCGAGGGAACGACGTCATGAGAGAGGCCCCGGACCTTCGAGGTCCGGGGCCTCTCTCATGACACCCGACGACAGCGGACGGTAGTCCTCCTCGGCACGGGCCGACCGCGGTTCCTCAGAGGGCGCAGCCCTGGCTGTCGACCTGCTGGACCGCGGACCTGCCGGCCTCGATGTCCTGGCGGATCTCGTCGCCCGTCAGCGCGTATCCCGTGTCCGGATCGTCGAGCGACTTGGCGAACACCACGCCGTACACCTTGCCGTCCGGAGTGAGCAGCGGGCCGCCGGAGTTGCCCTGGCGCACCGTCGCGAAGAGCGAGTACACATCGCGCCGCACGGTGCCCCGGTGGTAGATGTCCGGGCCGTTGGCGTCGATACGGCCCCGGATGCGGGCGGAGCGCACGTCGTACGCGCCGTTCTCCGGGAACCCGGCGACGATGGCGCTGTCCCCGCTCCCCGCGTCGTCGTCGCTGTCGGTGAAGCGCAGCGGTTCGGCGTCCAGGTCCGGGACGTCCAGCACGGCGATGTCCCGCTGCCAGTCGTAGAGGACGACCTTGGCGTCGTACAGCCGGCCCTCCCCACCGATCTGGACGGTCGGTTCGTCGACGCCGCCGACCACATGGGCGTTGGTCATCACCCGGCGGTCGGAGAAGACGAATCCGGTGCCTTCGAGCACCTTGCCGCAGCCGGGCGCCATGCCGACGACCTTGACGATGGACTTCTTGGCCCGGGCGGCGACCGGGCTGCCGACCAGCGCGGGGTCGGGGGGTTCCACCTCGGTGATGGGCTCGTTGGCGAACGGGCTGAAGACCTGCGGAAAGCCGTTCTGCGCCAGGACGGAGGAGAAGTCCGTGAACCAGGTGGAGGCCTGATCGGGCATCACCCGGGACACACCGAGCAGGACCGAGGAGTTGCGGACCTCCTTGCCCAGCGTCGGCAGTGACGTACCTGCCAGGGCGGAGCCGATCAGCCAGGCGACCAGGAGCATGGCCACCACGTTGACCAGGGAGCCGCCGGTGGCGTCCAGGGCACGCGCCGGCGACCAGGTGATGTACCGGCGGAGCCTGTTGCCGAGGTGCGTGGTGAACGCCTGCCCCACGGACGCGCACACGATCACGATCACGACCGCCACGATCGCCGCGGTGGAGGAGACCTCCGATCCGTCGGTCACCTGGTCCCAGATGACCGGCAGCAGGTAGACGGCCACGAGACCGCCGCCCAGGAAGCCGATCACGGACAGGATGCCGACGACGAAACCCTGGCGGTAACCGATGACCGCGAACCACACGGCGCCGACGAGCAGCAGGATGTCCAGCACGTTCACCGTCTATAGCCTCGCAGATTCGTCGCCTGGCCCGTCCGGTTCGACGGGGTCCGGGCCGGCCCCGGAACAGCGCAGCACGGGAGTCAGCCTGTCATGCGCGCCAGTCGAGCGGCACCTGCTTGGTCCTGTCCCAGGGGCGTTCCCACCCCGCGTAGTGCACAATCCTGTCGATCACACCGGCTGTGAATCCCCAGACCAGTGCGGATTCGACCAGAAATGCCGGGCCCCGGTGGCCGCTCGGGTGGACCGCCGTCACGCGGTTGGCCGGATCCGTGAGATCCGCCACGGGGGCGGTGAAGACCCGCGCGGTCTCGGCCGTATCGACGACGCGCACCGGGCTGGGGGTCCGCCACCACCCGAGGACGGGTGTGACGACGAAGCTGCTCACGGGGATGTAGAGCCTGGGCAGCACGCCGAAGAGCTGGACCCCGCTCGGATCGAGTCCGGTCTCCTCCTCGGCCTCCCGCAGCGCGGCCCTGAGCGGGCCGGTGGTCGTGTGGTCGCCGTCCTCGGGGTCGAGGGAGCCGCCGGGGAACGACGGCTGCCCCGCGTGGGAGCGCAGGGTCCCGGAACGCTCCATGAGCAGCAGCTCCGGACCGCGCTCCCCCTCGCCGAAGAGAATCAGGACGGCGGACTGACGCCCGGCGCCGCTCTCCGGCGGGAGGAAGCGGCTGAGCTGCTGGGCCTGCACGGTCCGGGCCGCCCGGGCCACGGGCTGGAGCCAGGCGGGCAGCCCGTCGGTGGAGACGGTGAGCGCACTGTCGTGGTGCGCACCCTTCCCCGTGCCGGCCGCGTCGGCCGCGGCCCGTGTGCTCTGTGCGTGCGTCATGGGCACCCCCGTCGTTCCAACGCCTGTCGTCGGCCATTTCGTTCCGCGCGGACCCGCCCCGGGGCCGGAAGGAACACCGCTCACCCGGCCCCCAGCGGAGGGGCGGGGCTGCCCGGATAGTCCGGGGGCGGGCTGAGCCGCTGGCCCGGATGACCGCCCATCTCGTACTTCAGGAGCTTCTTCGCCTTCTCGGGGTCCGTCTCGCCCTCGCCGTACGCCGGGCAGAGCGCGGCGATCGGGCAGGCGCCGCAGGCGGGCTTGCGGGAGTGGCAGATGCGGCGGCCGTGGAAGACGACACGGTGCGAGAGCATCGTCCACTCGCTCTTCGGGAAGATCGCCGCGATCTCCGCCTCGACCTTCTCCGGGTCCTCCTGCTCGGTCCACTTCCAGCGGCGGACCAGCCGGCCGAAGTGCGTGTCCACTGTGATGCCGGGCACCCCGAAGGCGTTGCCGAGGACGACGTTGGCCGTCTTGCGCCCGACGCCGGGCAGCTTCACGAGATCCTTCAGCCGCCCGGGGACCTCTCCCCCGAAGTCGTCCCTCAGGGCGGCCGACAGCCCCATGAGCGACCGCGCCTTCGCCCGGAAGAAGCCGGTCGGCCGGATGATCGCCTCCAGCTCCTCGGGCACGGCGGCGGCCATGTCCTCCGGCGTCGGATACGCGGCGAAGAGCGCGGGAGTCGTCTGGTTGACCCTCAGGTCGGTGGTCTGGGCGGAGAGGACCGTGGCCACCAGGAGCTCGAAGGGATTACGGAAGTCCAGCTCGGGGTGGGCGTACGGGTAGACCTCGGCGAGCTCGCGGTTGATCCGGCGGGCGCGGCGGACCATCGCGAGGTGCGACTCCGGCTTCGCGGGCCGCGCCGACGGTCCATTCGCGGGCCGCGCCGACGGTTCGAGAGACCCGCCCGGCGGTTTCAGGGGCGCTCCCGACGACTTGGCGGACCTCGCCGCCCCCGACGAGCGTTTTGCGGCTTTTTCTCCACTCCGTACACCCTGTTCGCCCACAGCGGAATTCTTGTCTCCCGACACCCCATCAGCCCCCTTGGCCTGCGCTCTCACCGGCGATCCGGACACCCGGCCAGCCTAGAGCCAGGGACTGACATCCGCCCCGGTCACCGCGTATCCACGCCCAATCGGCCCCCTGCCGTAGGGTCCGGCACGCCCGTGCGTCAAACTGGTTTGTGATCGATCGCACGGTTTTACCGTCCGGCATCATGGAAACCACGCTTCCCTGAACAGGCCGACAAGGAGAGAACTCGTGGACGACGTTCTGCGGCGCGCCCCGCTTTTCGCGGCGCTCGATGACGAGCAGGCCGCGGAGCTCCGCGCCTCGATGAGTGAGGTGACCCTCGCGCGCGGCGACGCGCTGTTCCACGAGGGCGACCCCGGGGACCGCCTGTACGTGGTCACCGAGGGCAAGGTGAAGCTCCACCGCACCTCGCCCGACGGGCGGGAGAACATGCTGGCCGTCCTCGGCCCCGGCGAGCTGATCGGGGAGCTGTCGCTCTTCGACCCGGGCCCGCGCACCGCGACGGCGTCCGCGCTCACCGAGGTCAAGCTCCTCGGCCTCGGTCACGGAGACCTCCAGCCCTGGCTGAACGCCCGCCCCGAGGTGGCCACCGCGCTGCTGCGCGCCGTCGCCCGCCGACTGCGCAAGACCAACGACCAGATGTCCGACCTGGTCTTCTCCGATGTGCCGGGCCGTGTCGCCCGCGCGCTCCTCGACCTGTCGCGCCGCTTCGGTGTGCAGTCGGAGGAGGGGATCCACGTCGTGCACGACCTGACGCAGGAAGAGCTGGCCCAGCTGGTCGGCGCCTCCCGCGAGACGGTCAACAAGGCGCTCGCGGACTTCGCGGGCCGCGGCTGGCTCCGGCTCGAGGCACGCGCCGTGATCCTGCTGGACGTGGAGCGGCTGGCGAAGCGCTCCCGCTGACGCCCCTGCCCGCAGGCGGTGACCGGACGGCGACCGCGGCAGGACACCTGTGACCGAAAGGCCCCACCTCACCGGTGGGGCCTTTCGCGTGCGCGGCCGGACCTGTCAGATCAGGCCGTGCTCCGTCAGGTACTCCATCTGGGCACGCACCGACAGCTCCGCCGCCGGCCAGAGGGACCGGTCGACGTCCGCGTAGACCGCCGCCATCACCTCCGAGGGCGTCCGGTGGCCGGCCTCGACGGCCGTCTCGACCTGCGCCAGGCGGTTCGCCCGGTGGGTGAGGTAGAACTCCACGGCGCCCTGTGCGTCCTCCAGGACCGGTCCGTGTCCCGGGAGCACCGTGTGCACCCCGTCGTCGACCGTCAGCGAGCGCAGCCGCCGCAGGGTGTCCAGGTAGTCGCCGAGCCGGCCGTCGGGGTGGGCGACGACCGTGGTCCCGCGCCCGAGGATCGTGTCGCCCGTCAGCACCGCACGGTCGGCGGGCAGATGGAACGAGAGCGAGTCCGCGGTGTGCCCGGGGGTGGGGACGACACGGAGTTCGAGCCCTCCCGTGGTGATCACGTCGCCTGCCGAGAGCCCTTCGTCGCCCAGCCGCAGCGCCACGTCCAGAGCCCGCACCTTCGTGCCCGTGAGCGCGGCGAAGCGGGCGGCACCCTCCGCGTGGTCGGGATGGCCGTGCGTGAGCAGGGTGAGCCCGACACGCCTGCCCGCCTTCTCCGCGGTGTCGACGACGGCCCGCAGATGTGCGTCGTCGAGCGGACCGGGATCGATCACGACCGCGAGGTCCGAGTCGGGTTCCGCGACGATCCAGGTGTTCGTCCCGTCGAGGGTCATCGCCGAGGGGTTGGGCGCCAGGACGTTGACCGTCCGGGTGGTGGCGGGTCCGGAGAGGACGCCGCCGCGGGGTTGTCCGGGCAGTGCGGCCGCGTCGCTCATGAGGGATTCCCGTCCGTTCCGTCGGCCACCGAATCCCGTCCGTCGCCCACAGAATCCGTTCCGTCGGCCGGGGAGGGGGAAGCGGGTCCGTCCGCGGTCGGGATGTGCTTGGTGAACTCGTCGTGGCCCGGCCAACTGAGCACCAGCTCGTCACCCTCCATACGGGCCTCTGCCAGCACCGGAGCGAGGTTCTGGGAATCCGCTGCCTTCAGCGCCTCCGCGGCCGTCCCGTACGGCCTGAGCGCCCGCAGGGTGGCCACGGTGGGCGGCATCATCAGCAGTTCGCCCTTGTCGTAGCCGTCAATGGCGTCCCCGGGGCGGATCCACACCGTCCGGTCGGCCTCGGTGGAGGCGTTCCGGGTGCGCTGACCCTCGGGGAGCGCGGCCACGAAGAACCAGGTGTCGTAGCGGCGCGGTTCGAAGGCCGGCGTGATCCAGCGCGCCCACGCGGCCAGCAGATCGGAGCGCAGCACCAGGCCCCGGCGGTCCAGGAAGCCCGCGAAGGACAGCTCCCGGTCGACGAGGGCCTGGCGGTCGGCCTCCCAGTCCTCGCCCGTGGTGTCGCTCACGACGGTGTCGGCGGTCGGCCCGGCCAGCAGGACGCCCGCCTCCTCGTACGTCTCGCGGACCGCGGCACAGACCACAGCCTGGGCCTCGGCCGCCGTGGCGACGCCCAGCCGGACGGCCCAGGTCTCCAGGGACGGTCCCGCCCAGCCGACGAGGTGGTCGTCGTCGCGCGGGTCGACCCCGCCACCCGGATAGGCGTACGCGCCTCCGGCAAAGGCCATGGTGGTGCGCCGGCGCAGCATGTGGACCGACGGACCGGCGGCGGCGCCCGGGGCCGGTGTGCCGTCCCGGAGCAGCATCACCGTGGCCGCACGCCTGGGCGTCACGGCCGTCAGCTCGCCGCTGGCGAGGGCCCTGATCCGGGCGGGCCATTCCGGTGGGTACCACTGACCGTTGGACATGGCCGGAGGCTATCCGGAACCGCGCCGATGTTCGAGGGGCCCGGAGACTGACGGCCGGGCCTCAACGCGCACGGTCCCGGCAGGTCGGGGGGGCACACATGCCCGCACCGGGCCGTGACGCACGCGATCCCGCCCGGCCACGGACGGCCGGACGGGATCGGAGAGGACGGAATCGGAGAGGCGCGGGATCAGGCGTCGACGAGCTCGACCTGGACCTCGACCTCCACCGGTGCGTCCAGCGGGAGCACGGCGACACCCACCGCGCTGCGGGCGTGCACACCCTTGTCGCCCAGGACGGCGCCCAGCAGCTCGCTCGCGCCGTTGATCACACCCGGCTGCCCGGTGAAGTCGGAGGCCGAGGCGACGAAGCCCACGACCTTCACGACCCGTGCGATCCGGTCGAGGTCACCGGCGACCGACTTCACGGCCGCCAAGGCGTTCAGCGCGCAGGTCTTCGCGAGCTCCTTGGCCTCGTCCGCCGTCACCTCGGCGCCGACCTTGCCGGTCACGGCGAGCTTGCCGTCCACCATCGGCAGCTGGCCGGAGGTGTAGACGTACACCCCGGACCGCACGGCCGGCTGGTAGGAGGCCAGCGGCGGTACGACGTCCGGAAGCGTCAGGCCGAGTTCGGCGAGCTTCGCCTCGACGGCGCCCGCCACTACGGCTTCTCCCGCTTCAGGTAGGCCACGAGCTGCTCGGGGTTGTTCGGGCCGGGAACGACCTGGACCAGCTCCCAGCCGTCCTCGCCCCAGGTGTCCAGAATCTGCTTGGTCGCGTGCACGAGAAGGGGCACGGTCGCGTATTCCCACTTGGTCATGAGCCGACTGTAATGCCTGGCACACGCGGCCTCGTGCGTAGCCTGCCTGCCGACTGGTTAGGCTCGAAGACGTGAGCAGGTTCCAGGTCGTCAGCGGCAAGGGCGGGACCGGTAAGACCACGGTCGCCGCCGCACTCGCGCTCGCCCTCGCGACCGAGGGCAGGCGCACTCTCCTCGTCGAGGTCGAGGGCAGGCAGGGCATCGCCCAGCTCTTCGAGTCCGATGCCCTCCCCTACGAAGAACGCAGGCTCGCCGTGGCGCCCGGCGGCGGCGAGGTCCACGCCCTCGCGATCGACGCCGAGCGCGCGCTCCTCGACTACCTCCAGATGTTCTACAAGCTGGGCAGCGCCGGCCGGGCGCTGAAGAAGCTCGGCGCGATCGACTTCGCCACCACCATCGCGCCGGGGGTCCGGGACGTCCTGCTGACCGGCAAGGCCTGCGAGGCCGTGCGCCGCAAGGACAAGCAGGGCCGGTTCGTCTACGACCACGTGATCATGGACGCTCCGCCCACCGGCCGCATCACCCGCTTCCTGAACGTGAACGACGAGGTTGCGGGGCTGGCGCGGATCGGCCCGATACACAATCAGGCGCAAGCCGTGATGCGGGTCCTGAAGTCCCCCGAGACGGCGGTCCATCTGGTGACGCTCCTGGAGGAGATGCCGGTCCAGGAGACCGCGGACGGCATCGACGAGCTACGGGCCGCCGAACTGCCCGTTGGCCGGGTCGTGGTCAACATGGTGCGGCCCCACCTGCTGGACGAGGAGACACTGCGCACCGCGTCGGGGGGCCGCCGCAAGGAGATCGCGAAGGCGCTCACCCGGGCCGGGGTGACGGGCTCCGCCGGGCTGGTCAGGCCTCTGGTCGAGCAGGCGGCCGAGCACGCCCAGCGGGTCGGCCTGGAGCGTGAGCAGCGCACGGTGCTGGCCGGGCTCGGGCTGCCCATGGCGGAGCTTCCGCTGATGGGCGAGGGAGTGAGTCTGTCGGCGCTGTACGAGCTGGCGGAGGAGTTCCGTAAACAGGGGGTCGGCGACGAGACCGCGGACGCGGCGGGGCAGACGCCCCGGGGCGGGAAGCGGCGCGGCTCCGGACGAGGGGTGGCGTCATGACGCTGGGCACGGACATCGCGGGGCTGGACACCGACGCGCTGCTGGACGACCCGGAGATCCGCATCGTCGTGTGCTGCGGCTCCGGCGGCGTGGGCAAGACCACGACCGCCGCGGCGCTCGGGGTACGGGCGGCCGAGCGCGGCCGCAAGGTCGTCGTCCTCACGATCGACCCGGCCCGCCGGCTCGCCCAGTCGATGGGCATCGACCAGCTGGACAACATCCCGCGCCGGGTCGAGGACATCGAGGGCCAGGGCGAGCTGCACGCCATGATGCTCGACATGAAGCGCACCTTCGACGAGACCGTCGAGGCGCACACGGACGCCGAACGGGCCCGCGCGATCCTGGACAACCCCTTCTACCAGTCCCTGTCGGCCGGGTTCGCGGGCACGCAGGAGTACATGGCGATGGAGAAGCTGGGGCAGCTGAGGGCACGCGACGAGTGGGACCTGATCATCGTCGACACCCCGCCGTCCCGTTCCGCGCTGGACTTCCTGGACGCGCCGAAACGTCTCGGCTCCTTCCTGGACGGGAAGTTCATCCGGCTGCTGATCGCCCCGGCGAAGATCGGCGGGCGGGCGGGGATGAAGTTCCTCAACGTCGGCATGTCGATGATGACGGGCACGCTCGGCAAACTGCTCGGCGGACAGTTCCTGCGCGACGTACAGACGTTCGTCGCGGCGATGGACTCCATGTTCGGCGGATTCCGTACCCGGGCCGACGCGACGTACAAACTGCTCCAGGCGCCCGGTACGGCGTTCCTCGTCGTGGCGACGCCGGAGCGGGACGCCCTGCGCGAGGCCGCCTACTTCGTGGAACGGCTGGCCGCGGAGGAGATGCCGCTGGCCGGCCTCGTCCTCAACCGGGTGCACGGCAGCGAGGCCTCCAGGCTCTCCGCGGAGCGGGCGGTGGCCGCCGCAGAAAATCTTGAGGACGCCGGCATTGTGGATCAGACGGCCGGGAAGGCTGGCTTTGGCGACCCGACGGACCCGGTGGCCCCCACCTCTCCCGACGCCGCGGAGTCGCCTCTCTCCCCCGAGCACGACGACGAGCCCTCCCCGCACGAGCCGCCACAGCAGGAGCCGCCCCCGCACGACCGGACGTCACAGACCTCCGAGCCGCACAGCCGTGGCCGGAAGTCGCCTGACCCGTCCGGGCCACCCACGGACACGGAAGCAGACACGCACGACACACCCGTCACGGACGCCGTGTCCGTCGAGGTATCCGTCGATCAGCTGGCCGCGGGACTACTGCGCCTGCACGCCGAGCGGATGCAGGTCGTCGCACGCGAACAGCACACACGCGAGCGCTTCACCACGCTCCACCCCGAGGTCCCGGTGACCGAGGTGGCCGCGCTGCCGGGTGACGTGCACGACCTCTCAGGCCTCAGGGCCATCGGGGAACGGCTCGCGACCGGTTCCGCTTCTGCCCCGGCCGGAGCTGCGTAGGAACACCACCAGGGCCTCCGCCACTCCGGGCCGCCCCGTGGCACTACCCCACGGCGGCGAACGTCTCGTGCAGGTCGTCGTGCAGGTCGTCCTCCAGGCCCACTGCTGCGGGCAGCATGCCCGTGGACCGCTCGTACTCACTGCGCGCGGTCTCCAGCAGGCGCCGCCAGGACGTCACTGTGGGCCGTCGCCGCAGCAGTGCGCGGCGCTCCCGCTCCGTCATTCCGCCCCACACGCCGAACTCGACGCGATTGTCCAGCGCGTCGGCCAGGCACTCGGTCCGCACCGGGCATCCGGTGCACACCGCCTTGGCCCTGTTCTGCGCTGCCCCTTGTACGAACAATTCATCCGGATCGGTAGTGCGGCAGGCTGCCTGCGCACTCCAGTCGGTTACCCAGCCCATGCCGGCGCCGTCCTCTCCCGAATCGAGGCTCCCCCACGGCGGCAGCGGCATATTCACCGCTGCCAGTTGAGGACGTTACGGAAGGTGGCGACAGCACAACACCCCCTTCGGGCCCAATCTTGAATGGCCCGAACGGACTATGCGTACGCGGTAGATCACCCAGGGGAGTGACGAGAGGACATGAGCGACCATCCCGATGGAATCGGGACAGGACCCCCTAAGTCGCAACGGACATTCACTGACACATGGGGCGATTTCGGGAGCGCCTCGACAGGTGGCTGAATTCCGCAGAAGGCCATGCAGGGGGGTTGATACAAAAACGGACTGCTGTGACAGTTGAGAGCAGCTTAGGCCAAGGCCTATACGCGTGTCCGGCGAATGAGAACGTAGGCTGCCCCCATGCCAAAGAAGCGCTCAGGCGGGGGTCTGACGACGACCCAGCAGGCCGCCAAGTTCCTCGGTGTCGCCGCACTCTCCGGAGCTGTGCTGGCCGGCATCGCACTGCCGGCCGCCGGCGCACTCGGGCTCGCCGCCAAGGGGACGGTCGAGGGATTCGACGAGATCCCTTCCAACCTCAAGACCCCGCCGCTGAGCCAGCGGATCACGATCCTGGACAACGAGGGCGGGCTCATCGCGACGGACTACTCGCGCGACCGCACCGTCGTCCCGCTCAAGAACATCTCTCCGTACATGCAGGACGCGATCATCGCGATCGAGGACTCGCGCTTCTACGAGCACGGCGCGGTGGACCTCAAGGGCATCCTGCGCGCGATGAACCGCAACGTGCAGGAGGGAGGCACCGCGCAAGGTGCCTCGACCCTCACCCAGCAGTACGTGAAGAACGTGTTCGTCGAAGAGGCGGGCGACGACCCGGAGAAGGTCGCCGAGGCCACGCAGCAGACCCTGGGGCGCAAGGTCCGGGAGCTGAAGTACGCGATCCAGGTCGAGGAAGAGCTCGGCAAGAAGAAGATCCTGGAGAACTACCTCAACATCACGTTCTTCGGGCAGCAGGCCTACGGCATCGAGGCGGCTTCCCAGCGCTACTTCTCCAAGCACGCCAAGGACCTGAAGCTCGAGGAGGCGGCGATGCTGGCCGGCCTCGTCCAGTCGCCGACCCGCTACGACCCGGTCAACGACGCGGAGGAGGCGACCAAGCGCCGCAACACCGTGCTGCAGCGCATGGCCGCCGTCGGCGACATCTCCCAGGACGAGGCGGCCAAGGCCGCCGCCACCCCGATCAAGCTCAAGGTCAGCAAGCCGAACAGTGGCTGCATCACGGCCGTCAGCGGCGCCGGGTTCTTCTGCGACTACGTGCGCAAGACCGTCCTGACCGACCCGATCTTCGGGAAGACCAAGGAGGAGCGCACCAAGCTGTGGAACCTGGGCGGCCTGACCGTCAGGACCACGCTCTCGCCGCGTGCGCAGCAGGCGGCCGACGAGGCGGCCACCTCGAAGGTCAACAAGGACGACAAGGTCGCCGCCTCGGTGGTGCAGGTCGAGCCCGGCACCGGCAAGATCCTCTCGATGGCCCAGTCCAGGCCGTACGGCCTGGACCAGAAGAAGAACGAGACAGTACTCAACCTCGCCGTCAGCAACAGGATGGGCGGCAGCACCTACGGCTTCCAGGTCGGTTCCACCTTCAAGCCGATCACGGCCGCCGCGGCCCTGGAGAAGGGGATCAGCCCGGCGCAGAGCTACACCTCGGACTGGAAGATCTCCGTGCCGATGAAGTCCTACCGGAACTGCGCGGGATCGCCGGTCGGCAGCGGGAACTGGGACCTCCAGAACGAGCTGGAGTCCGAGAAGGGCGCCTTCGACATGACGAGCGCGCTCGGCAAGTCGATCAACACCTACTTCGCCAAGCTGGAGCAGCAGGCCGGACTGTGCGAGACGGTCACCATGGCGAAGAAGCTCGGCTACGAGCGCGGTGACGGCAAGCCCCTCTCCGACAGCCACCCGTCGATCACGCTGGGCGGCACGGAGAGCACCCCGCTCGGCATGGCCGCCACGTACGCGGCGTTCGCCAACCGTGGCACGTTCTGCACGCCGGTCGCCATCGACGCCATCACGGACTCGAACGGCAAGAAGATCGACGTACCCAAGTCCTCGTGCTCGCAGGCGATGAGCGAGAAGACGGCCGACACCATCAACCACATGCTCAAGGGCGTCGTCGAGGACGGCACCGGCACCCATGCGGGGCTGACGGACCGCGACAACGCGGGCAAGACCGGTACCACCAACGACCGCGTGGACGCCTGGTTCGTCGGTTACACGCCGAACCTCTCCACCGCGGTGTGGGTGGGCGCGGACGTCGGCAAGAAGGTGCCGATGTACAACATCACCATCGGCGGCCAGTACTACGACAAGGTCTGCGGCGGCTGCCTTCCCGGCCCCATCTGGAAGACCGCGATGACCGGTGCCCTGAACGCCTCGGAGACCCCGGCCTTCAATCCGGTCTCGGTGCCGCGTGCCAAGGAGAAGGAGAAGGACAAGGGGAGGGACAAGGGCCGCGGCGACGACGACGGCGGCAAGCCCGGCACGAACGACCCCATCGGCGGGATCACCCTGCCGCCCGGCATCATCGGCGGCAACGACGGCGGGCGCGGCGGGCGCGGCGGCAACGGCCCCTGACCGGCCGGGGCACGTGACGGCATCATGAAGGAGGAGGGGCACCCCGGGCGGGGTGCCCCTCCTGCTTTCGTCCGTCGGGCCTCCCGGCCGTCGCGGGTGCGTCCGGGCCGGTCAGCCCGCGAGCAGCTTCTTCACCGTGGCGGCGACCCGGCCGCCCTCGGCCAGCCCCGCCACCTTGGGGTTGACGATCTTCATGACGGCGCCCATCGCCCGCGGCCCCTCGGCGCCGCCCGCCTTCGCCTCCTCGACGGCCTGCGCCACGATCCCCTGCAGCTCGTCGTCGGAGAGCTGCCTGGGCAGGTACGCGTCGAGCAGCTCACCCTCGGCCTTCTCGCGCTCGGCCTGCTCCGTCCGGCCGCCCTGTGCGAAGGCCTCGGCCGCCTCGCGGCGCTTCTTCGCCTCCTTGGCGATCACCTTCTGCACCTCGTCGTCGGAGAGCTCGCGCGACGTCTTGCCGCTGACCTCTTCCTTGGTGATCGCGGTGAGGGTGAGCCGGAGGGTGGACGAGGTGAGCTCGTCACGCGCCTTCATGGCCGTGGTGAGGTCTTCCTTGAGCTTGGACTTGAGCGTGGTCATGCGGCGATTGTGACAGGTACGGGGCACCTACCGCCCTCCTGTTTTCGTCGCACCGCACCGTTTCTGCGACGATGGCCCCATGCGCGCACGCTACGGAGTACCCCTGAAAGTCACGGCAGTCGGCGCAGCGGTCGGTGCCGCCGGCCTCGTGTACGCGGCCGGGTTCGAGGCCCGGTCGTTCCGTCTCCGCCGCATCACGATTCCCGTACTCCCGCACGGGGCACGCCCGTTGCGCGTACTCCAGGTCTCCGACATCCACATGGTGAGCGGCCAGCGCAAGAAGCGCGCCTGGCTGCAGTCGCTGGCGGGCCTGCGGCCGGACTTCGTGGTGAACACCGGCGACAACCTCTCCGACCCGGAGGCCGTACCGGAGCTGCTCGACGCCCTCGGCCCGCTGATGGAGTTCCCGGGGGTCTACGTCTTCGGCTCCAACGACTACTACGGGCCGAAGCTCCGCAACCCGGTGCGCTACCTCATGGAGAAGGCGCAGGGCAGGACCGGGCTGAACGGAAACGCGCCGGCCGTCAACGTCGTCCACAACCCGTGGGAACCGATGCGGGACGCCTTCGACGTGGCCGGCTGGCAGAACCTCTCGAACACCCGGGGCATGATCAAGGCCGACGGGCTCGAGATCGCCTTCACCGGGCTGGACGACCCCCACATCAAGCGGGACCGTTACGCCGAGGTCGCCGGCGGCCCCGAAACGGGCGCGGACCTCTCGATCGGCGTCGTCCACGCCCCGTACCTGCGCTCGCTGGACGCCTTCACCGCGGACGGCTACCCCCTGATCCTGGCGGGCCACACCCACGGTGGGCAGCTCTGCATCCCCTTCTACGGCGCCCTCGTCACCAACTGCGACCTGGACACGGACCGGGTGAAGGGCCTCTCCGGCCACACGGTCGGCGATCAGCGGTCCTACCTCCACGTCTCGGCGGGCTGCGGCACGAACCGCTACACCCCGGTCCGCTTCGCCTGCCCGCCGGAGGCGACCCTGCTGACGCTGACGCCCCGCGACTGAGGCCCTGTGCCTCGCACGCGCCCCGGCGGGAAACCGGATTTCGCCTCGGGGCGCGGGTGGGCTAAGGTTATCGATGTCGCCGGGACAACCGGTGGACATCGGGGTGTAGCGCAGCTTGGCAGCGCGCTTCGTTCGGGACGAAGAGGTCGTGGGTTCAAATCCCGCCACCCCGACAGCTGAAACACCAGGTCAGGGGCCTGATCCACTTAGTGGATCAGGCCCCTGACTCGTTCCCGGAGATCGTTTGGGAGAAATCTGGGAGAAGATCTTGGTCGGCTTCTCCCAGCGGCCGATCGCCCGACAAGGGAGGCACGCCTCCCACGCGTCCGCTCGCACCTGCGCGGTCGCGAACTTCAGTCGACCACTCGACCTGAGGACAGCCTGTGGACTACGGCTTCAGCAGCACCGACGACGCCGACAACAGCGCCTCTGAACGAGCGGGTCGCCCGTGCTCGGTCTGCGGCACGGTGATGGAGTATTGGCGCCCGCGCAGCCAGAAGTACTGCTCCGATCCTTGCCGTGCCTCGGCTGCCAAGAGGCAGCGGGTCGAACGCCCGAAGGACGCGCCGAAGGTGCGGCGCCCGATGCAGACGCTCACACCGGGGACGCCTCCGGTGCCCGACCCCGCCAGGAGCCGCAAGGTTCCTGGCGATCCTTACTGGAACCCCATCCTCACGGCTGCGGAACGTGCCACGGGCGGCGAACCTTGCCGGATCTGCGGAGTGCCCGTGCCAAAGAGCGCGCACTGGGAGCACCGCGATCGGCACGTCTGCTCGGGTCGGTGCAACACCACTCTCAAGCGGCGCACGAGGACGCGGATCGCGAAGGGTGAGATCGACTTGGCCGCCATACCTGATCGAGGTGCGGTCCCCGGTTTCCGATGCCGGGATCATCCGGAGTATTTGCGCCTCAACCCCTAGCTCCGGACGAAACCCACGTATGGCTTAGATCCAAGTCGGCTGGGTGTTTCGTGGTCGAGGAGACATCGTGGTCAAGCGGCTGGCTGCAGGACGGCTTGGTCGGCGGCGAGCGCCCGGAGGCGGGCAGCCATGGCGTCCGGCCCGAGCGCGGCGAGGGCCCACAGGGCACTGATGCGGCGGCCGGAGGCCCAGATATTGCAGGCCGGGGGCCGGAACGGTGTCACGTCGATGCCCTGGACAGCGAAGGAGGTCTGGTCGAGATATCCCATGCCGCCGGTCCCGCACAGATACGAGCGGGCTCCGGTTGCGGCTGCGAGGTCCGCGAGCCGCTGGGACCGGCCCGGCCGGGAGGGCAGTCGGCTGCTGGTGAGGATCTTGCCCTTCCAGCCGAGCAGGTCCAGCAGTACGCGGGTGGAGGTCTCGGCGGCGGCAGCGGTCCGGCCGGTGGTGAAGGCATCCAGCACCGGGTCCAGAGCCTGGGCGAGGGCGGGCCAGTGCGGGCTGGCGCCATAGTGCTGCCGGAGCATCCCCGCGGTCCGGCGGCGGGTCCGCTCCGGCTCGGCGATCACCGCGTCCCTGATGAGGGTCGAACGTCCCTGGGGCAGGTGAGTGGGGAGAGTGAGCCACTGGTGGCGGGCCGGGTCGCCGAGGTCGGCGAGGCGGGCTCGATGCTGGTAGTCGCGGCGGGTGAACTGCACGTCGTCCAGGACGATCCAGTAGTCCGCCGCGAACAGCTTGGCCAGCGTGGTCAGCCGGGGCAGGAAATTCGGCTGGTGAACGGCACACAGCCCGCCCGGCTGGGGCAGATCACGAGGTGATGAGGCGGCTGGTGAAGCCGTCGTGGATGAGAAACTCGTACGCGGCATGCACGTCCTCCGGGACCTCCTGCTCGATGGCGAAACCGAGCTTCGGATACTCGATCACCCGCTGGAGGTCACCGACGAGCATGTCCAGGACGAGCTTCTCGTCGCCGATGGACTTCACGTAATCGTCGAACTCCAGCGGCTCCGACGCGCAGAGGATCTCAACGTCGGGCCAAAGCTTGCGGGCGGTCGCGAACGACCGCCGTTCCATGTAGGGCTTGGAGACCAGCAGCACCGTCGTCGGGGTGATGCCGGCGCCGGCGAGGACCTCCCGGGAGAAGGTGATGTTCTGTCCCGTGTTACCGGCGTTCGGTTCCAGCAGGATCGCCTCGGCGGGGACGCCCAGGTCGATGGCGTGCTCGCGGAAGTGGACGGCCTCGCCGCGCGGGAAGACCTGGGCGGTGGTCGGGCTGTTGCCGCCGGTGAACACCAGGGTCGGAAAGAGCCCGGCCTGATACAGCTCGGCGGAGTGGGCAGCGACACCGAGGTCGTGGCTGCCCAGCCCGATCGCCACATTGACGGGCCGCAGCTCGTGCTGCATCTGGTGGTAGTCCCAGATCAGCTTGGCCTGGCGCCACTGGTCCTCGGTGATGCTCTGCTGGCTGTCGCTCACGCGCTTCTCCCTGGTCACCGTTGCCGGGGGCCGGTCGGCCCCTCGCTCATGGCCTTGATGCCCTCGATACTGCGCAGTTGGTGCACGAGTCCGTACTGCGCGGCCACCTTGGCGGCCTGGCCGAGGACGAGGTGTCCATCATCCCGGGTCGCCGTGTCGGAGAGCAGGATGTGGCCAAGAGCGGTGTCCAGTCGCACGCGTTGCATCGGTGATTCGGTGGTCCCGCAGTGGCGGGCGATGTCGATGAAATGTAGGGCCTGGGGGAGGTCGCCGGCGCCGCGGGCGGCGAGGGCAAGCTTTTGGTGGGCCACCGACCAGTCGTCGGGTTCCTGGAGGTCTTCGAAGTCGCGGGTCGCGGCCTGCATGACGCGGCTCGCATATTCGTGGTTGCCGTCCTTGCTAAGCGCGGTACCCACCCACAGCCTCGCGCGGGCCCGGTCACGCCGCGATAGCCGGTCGTCGACGGCGAGGGTTTCGTAGTTGCGGGCGGCGCTCTCCAGCTCCCCGGACATCTCGGTGACCACCGCGAGGGACAGGTCGAGCTGGGCGACCCGGCGGGGGATGTCGAGCTGGGTGAAGACGGATCGGGCGCCTGCGTAGGAGTACTGGGCCGACAGCGGGCCCAGGACGACGCCCTGGTCGCGCTTGAGGTCGCCGAGCAAGGCGGTCGAACGGGCGAACAGATACAGGCCCTTCTCGTCCAGCTCGGGGGCCTTGAACCGGCCCAGCCACCGCGCAAGGAGGCTGTCGGCGAAGGTGAAGTTCTGCCGGGACAGGGCGACCACGACCCGGTCGAGGTCGTCGGCCCACGACTCGTACTCCCAGGCCCGGGGCCCGGAGGGGGCAATACGTCGCCGAGCGGAGGTCAAGGGGCTGGTCATCTCGGACAAGAGCGTCTCGAAGCGCAGGTGGACGGCGGCGTCCGCGCGGCTGAGCGCGGTGTCGAGGATGGCCTGGGTGTCGGGTCTGGGTTCGGTGCCGGCGAGTTTGGACTCCCACTTGGAGACCGTCGCGACGGCCAGGCCGAGCTGCTGGGCGAAGGCACGCACGCTCAGTCGCAGGGCGAGACGCAGGGCCTTGGCCTCCAGGCCGGTCCACTGGTGCACGGTCGCCACACGTCGCTCCCTTCCGCCAGCCATCGAAGCACGCTCCGTGCAGTCGGCGGGACGGAAGTGGAACGGAAGTAGAACGGGCGGTGATTGGCCCGGGGTTGGCGGGCAGCCACGCTGAAGGGGTCATCAGTTGTCGAGCCCTCTGGACGGTCCTCAGCATGGAACCCCTCACGGAGCATCGCCAGATCAACGGTCCGGTCGTCTACGGCCTCCTGCGGCTGGTGAAGGTGCCCGCGGCCCGGCATGCGGCGTTGGCCGCGTCGCTCGCCGAGTACTGCCGCAGCCACGAGCTGCAACTTTCCGGCGTCTTCACCGACCGCGACGTGAGTTCTGGGCCCGACTCGGCGGCGTTCACCGGGCTGCTGGACCTGCTGGCCCTGCCGGACGTCTATGGCGTGATCGCCCCGGCCATGTCGCACCTGGGGCCGAAGGCCATAGCCGCCCAGCGCAGACACCGGATCGAGACGGCCGGCTCCCGATTGCTGCTGGTCCGCCGCCCCCGCACCGCACACCTGCCGGTCTCCCACCACGGTCCCGTTCGCCGACGCAGCGCAGGGAATGCCCGCGTTCTGGACGCCGAGTCATGAGGACGGCAATGACCGAGACGACCCGGCGGTTCTTCACGGCCCGGCCCGAATCGATCGGCCAGGCCAGAAAGTTCGTTACGGATGCCCTGGCCGGATGGGGCCTGCACGACCGCGCCGAGGACATCCGGCTCTGCGTCTCCGAGCTCGCCACGAACGCCCTGGTTCACGGCACCGTCGCCGACCACGGCTTCCTGGTCAAGCTGGTCGCCGACGAGGGAGAAGTACGGCTGGAAGTGCACGACAGCCGCCGCCGGCTCCCCGCGGTCCGCCAGGCCGCCGACACGGACCTGTCCGGACGCGGCCTGACGCTGGTGAGCGTGCTCGCCGACGACTGGGGCGTTCTGGACCGCACCCCGGTCGGGAAAGTCGTCTGGTCCTGTTTCAAAGCTGAGGGAGGGACGACGTCATGACCGTCATCCTCACCCCATCCGGTCCGGAACTACGGCTGTTGGTCTCGCTCGCTTCCTGGACCTGGCCGGGCACCAGTCCGGACGGCCGCGAGGTCGCGCACATCCTGATCACCCACAACCCGGCCTTCACAGGCCCCGACGCTGCCGAGGCGGTCGAGGCCCGGATGCGTCGGCTCTCCGACAGCCTCGGCGGCCTGGCCAGCTCCCGGGCGCCCGTTCGCGAGCTCGCCCGATGCCTGCAGGTCGTCGGCGGGCAAGTGCTGATGAGCTTTCCCGGCACCGCCCGCAAGCTGCGGCTGCCCACCCGCCGGCCCTGGACCGAACTGGTCGCCAGCAACAGCGGGGCCGTCCTCCTGCTCGGACTGGACCCACTGCCGCAGACCGCTGACGCCGCCCGCCTCGACACCTACTTGGACGACGCGCTCGCCGCCGACCGGCTGCTGTTCGGACTCGCCCGCATCCGCTGACCACCTGGACTTCCCGCACGGCCCCCGGACGCGACAGATGAGAGTGAACTGTCATGGGAGCCGAACGACGGGACTGTGGACGCGGCCCTCGCTTCAACCGATCTGCGAGCGCTGGCGGGGATCACTGTTCGGGTCGACGTCCTTTTGCTTGCCGAGAGTGATCTGAATCATCGCGCCTCCCTGCGGGGTTGCCTCGTGGCCGTAATGACTGAGGCAGCCCGGTCAGGGCTACCACTAGTCCCCGTTATAACGGGGTATCAAAGCCTGTCTCCCAGAGCGCAGTCGGCATCCTGGATGCGGAACGGACGGGCCCCGGAATCTGCGAGCATCTGGGGGTGTCATACCGGACGAGGGAGATCAGTTGTTACGTCTTCAATCAGTGAGCAAGCGCTATGGCCGTGGCGATTGGATCCTGAGAGACGTGGACGTGGAGGCCCCGGCCGGCGAGATCGTGGCATTCGCCGGCGGGAACGGATCAGGGAAGTCGACACTGCTGCGGATCGCGGTGGGCTTGTCCCGGCCGACCCGCGGCACAGTGGCCGCCCGGCCGCCCGTCGTCGGGTACGTCCCGGACCGGTTCTCACCCAACGAACGCATGTCGGCCGCGGCGTACCTGACACACATGGGCCGCGTCCGCGGGCTGACCACCTCGGCCGCCTCGGCGCGGGCCGGCCAGCTGCTGGACCGCCTCGCCCTGGTGGGCGGCAAGCACGCCCCCCTACGGAGCCTGTCAAAGGGCAACGCGCAGAAGGTCGCGCTGGCCCAGGCCCTCCTGGTGGAACCCGGACTTCTCGTCCTGGACGAGCCGTGGTCCGGGCTGGACGCCGACGCCCACGGCGTGCTCGCCGAGATCATGACCGGGGTCGCGGCCTCCGGGAGCACCGTCGTGTTCACCGACCACCGCGAGTCGGTCACCCGGGCCCGCGCCACCCGGACCTACACGGTCAGCAGGGGCCGCGTGTGCCTGGAGGGACCCGAGCCGCAGGCCACCGAGCAGCGGCCGGTGTCCGACGTCGTCCTGACCGCGGGCCGCGACGGCCGCGTACCGCAGGACCTCGCCTGGGAGCAACTGGACGGCGTCACCGCGGTGCGCCGGGACGTCTCTGGCGTCAGGCTGCGCGTGGGACGCGAGTCCACCGACGCCCTGCTGTTCACCGCGCTCCAGCACGGCTGGTCCGTCGAGACCGTCACCGGGACCACCACGGACCACCACCGGACGCCGAACTCCGCGACGAACGGAGACATGCGGTGATCGCACTCATGCGCTACACCTTCGCCACCGTGCTGCACACGCAGCGCTACCTCGCCCCGCTGCTCTTGTTCATGGGCCTGATGAGCGTGCTGACCGTCAACGGCAGCGGCCCGCTGCCTCCGGCCTACGCCTCCTCCGCCGGCGCCCTGTTCATCTGCTCGACCTGGCTGACGATCGCGCTGATGAGCCTGGACGACCCGCCGCAGCGGGCGATCGTCGTCGTCACCGCGGGCGGCCGGTCGCTCACGGTGCTGCTCGCGGCGATCGGCACGGCCCTGCTGAGCTGTCTCGTGCTGATGACCTTCGGGCTGTTCTTCCCGCTGTGGATGGGCGACTACGTGGTGACCACGACCGATCTCCTGCTGGGCCTGGAGGCGCAGCTCACCTGCGCCCTCGTCGGCATCGCCATCGGCGTGCTGTGTTCACGGCTGGTCTTCAAACGGCAGGGCTACGCGCTGATCGCTGCCCTCGCGCTGGTGATGGGAGCTCTCTTCGCCAAGGGCATGCCTCCGGTCAACCGCCTGTTCACCCTGATGGCCACCACCCCCGACGCGGCGGAACTGCTCGCCCCCACCGGCGTCATGCTGGCGATCTCCGCGATGATCCTTGCCGTGTTCACCGCCGCCACGCAGTTCGTCGCCGGGCGCAGGGAATAGACCGCCGGCCCTCATCCGCCCCTGGGCCTGCCGGGCGCTTCCTGATCCACTCAGCCCGACGCGTACGACCCGAAACTCGACGTCGACTTCACCCCGCTGCGCGAGCAGGACCTCACTGCTGCTGGACTCAGCCAGCTTGCTTGACCGACCGCGTCCTCCTGGCGTGAGCACGGGCCCGTACTGTCGAAGCGGGCGCCCAAATCACCTCTCATGGCTTCGGGCTCTCATTGGTGCTGTGTCAGGCGCGGGTGGAAGCGGTAGCGCCAGGTGGCAGCCGTGGGCAGAAGCCCCGGCAAGCGCGAAACGGACATCGGTTCGCGTGCTGCCTTCCGAGACGGCGCGGAGGTTCAGTCGTCAGGCTATGTCGAGTCAGACGTTGCCGTAGACACGTCAGGGGAGGGCTCTTCGCCTGGTGTCTTGGCGAGCGGCACACCACGTAGGCAGAGCAGCGCCAGCGCAGCGCATCCGCAGACGAGTGCAATGTCGGCGACGTTCCCTACGAAAGGACCGTAGTCGATGAAGTCCACGACATGCCCGCGGGCGAAGCCGGGCGCGCGGAAGAGCCTGTCGCCCAAGTGGGACATCGTGCCGCCGAGTAGCGTGCCCAGCACAAGCGCCCACCGACGAGAGGTCAGTCGGCGTGCGGCATAGAGGATGCCGACCACTGCGCCCGCCGTCGCCAGGGCGAACACCCATGTCGCGCCGGAGCCGATGGAGAACGCGGCGCCGGCGTTGTACAACAGCCGGAAATGGATCAGAGTCGGGATCGCGGTGACGCTCTCGCCGGTGGACAGCGCGGAGACCGCCCAGAACTTGGTGAGTTGGTCCACGAGCAGGACCACTGCCGCCAGCGTGAGCATCACGCTGTACAACCGTCCCGATCCCCGATTCAGCCGCGTCATTCGCTGCCTCCTTCTCATGTGGTTGTTACCTGCATTCGTGGTGGTCAGCCGTCCGCCCGACGGCGACTCTCAGCCACCGATCGGCGGGGCTGCCGCCGTCACCAGGCCGCTCTCGTACGCGGCAATCACCAGCTGGGCGCGATCGCGCGCGGCGAGCTTGCCGAGCAGGTGGTTGACGTGGGTCTTGACGGTGGCAACGCCGAGAAAGAGCCGTCCGGCGATTTCGGTGTTGGACAGGCCGCGGGCGATGAGGGTGAGGACCTCGCGTTCGCGCGCGGTGACGCCGTCCAGGGTGGGACTCAGCGGTCGCGAGGGCTCCGGGCGACGGGCGAACTCCGCGATCAGGCGCCGCGTCACCGCCGGCGCCAAAAGAGCATCGCCGGCGGCGAGGAGCCGGATCGCCGCGAGCAGCTCGCCTGGTGGCGTGTCCTTGAGCAGGAAGCCACTGGCGCCGGCTCGTAGGGCGGCGTAGACGTACTCGTCCAGGTCGAACATCGTCAGGATCAGCACCTTGACGTTCGCGGTCTCGGGGGAGCCGCAGATCAGCCGGGTCGCCTCGATGCCGTCCATCTCGGGCATGCGCACGTCCATCAGGACCACATCCGGGGGATCCCGCCGGGCAAGCCGCACGGCCTCGGCCCCGGTGGCAGCCTCCGACGTGGTCGTCAGGCCGGGCTCGGTGTCGACGAGCACCCGCAGGCTGCCGCGCAACAGCGCCTGGTCGTCGGCGATCAGCACGCGTATCGCGTTGTCGGCTAGATCGCCGGGCCGGGTCAAGCGTTCTCCTCGTACGGCAGTATCGCCCGGACCGCGAAGCCGCCCGTCGGGCACGGTCCGGCGGTAAGGGTCCCGCCATGGACGGCGACGCGTTCGCGCATGCCCACGATGCCGTGTCCGCCCGGTGTCATCGCGAGGTTCGCCCGGCCGGCGCCGTCGTCGACGATATCGAGCCGGACCTCGCGGCCGTTCGCGTCGACCACCACTCGGCAACGGGTCGCGGGGGCGGTGTGCTTGGCGACGTTGGTCAGTGCCTCCTGCACGATCCGATAGACGGCCAGCGCGATGGCGTCTGGAAGGTTGTCGACACCGCGCATGGCCAACCGCGCGCCGGCCTGCCGGACCAGCTCGGCAAGAGCATCGGTTCCGGGCGCCGGGCCAAGGGCCGCGACCTGCCGTTCACCTTCGGACGCGCGAAGCACGCCGAGCATCTGGCGCATGTCGTTCAGCGCGGTGCGGCTCGTGCGCTCGATGACCTGCAGTGCGTCGTACGCCTCCTGCGGCCGGACGTGGAGCACGTGGTTGGCGACGCCGGCCTTGACCGCGATCAGGCCCATGCTGTGGGTGACGACGTCGTGCAACTCGCGGGCGATTCGCAGGCGTTCCTCGGTGACGGCGCGCTGCGCGAGCTGCTCGGCCGCCCGCACGGCGAAGGCACGTCTTTGCCGCGCGGCGCGTCCCAGCTCCCAGGCGCCGAGCAGCGCGACGAAGCCGAGCAGCAGCAGACCCGGGCCGTTGTGCCACCGGTCCGTTCCGCCGGCCCGCGCGGCCGCGACCATGCCGGCGACCGACAACACGGCGATCGCCAGGCCGGGCAGCCATCGCCGCCACCAACGGCGCGGCCTCGCCATGACGGCGACGGTGTAGAGGGCGAACGCCCCCGACAGGAATGGGTCCCACGCCTGGTCCCGCGCGACCGCCACGGCCGTGACCGCCAGCACGACCACGAACACGGGCACCGGCCAGATCCACCGGACGGCGACAGGCACCGTGGCCGCGGCGACGAGCACGAGCCGCTCCCACGGCACCGGTGTCGAGGACGGCTGTGCGGCCGACGAGTCCCCCGCCGGCCCGGTCAACAACAGCGCGGCCGCATAGCCGAGCACGAGCACGCAGTCCATGGTTGTGCGTTGGCGCCGGCTCAGCCGCCGAGCCAGGAGGGGAGGGTCGTCGTCCACAGCCGTACCTGCTTGCACCGCTCGACCATACCGAGGGGATACACCGCGGCACCTCCATCCTGCGGCCGACACCACCGCTCCACCCACAGTGGGGTGCCGCCGGCAGCCGGCGGCCGTACTCCACCCAGGGGTGGACGGAGGGCGTCCACCCCGAGCCGGACGCGGCCGCACCCTGTTGTGCCCGACCATCACCTCCATGATCGACGTCACCGACCTGACCAAGCGCTACGGGAAAGCCACCGTCGTGGAGGGGCTGACCTTTCGAGTAGAGCCCGGCCGGGTAACCGGATTCCTGGGCCCCAACGGCGCCGGGAAGTCCACCACGATGCGCATGATGCTGGGCCTGGACCGCCCGACAGGCGGCGAGGTACGCATCCACGGCGCCCACTACCGGCAGCTGCGCGACCCGCTGCGCACGGTGGGCGCGCTACTCGACGCCAAGGCCGTGCACCCCGGCCGCACCGCGCTCGACCACCTGCGCTGTCTGGCCCGCAGCAACCGGATCCCGTCACGCCGCGTGCGTGAGGTGATCGAGCTGACCGGCCTGGAGAGCGCCGCGCACCGTCGGGCCGGGAGGCTTTCGCTGGGCATGAGTCAGCGACTGGGGGTCGCAGCAGCACTGCTCGGCGACCCCGCCGTCCTGATCCTGGACGAGCCGATCAACGGGCTCGACCCGGAGGGCATCCTGTTGATCCGCGGACTCATGCGAGAGCTGGCGCTCCTGGGGCGCACCGTCCTCGTGTCCAGCCACCTGATGAGCGAGGCGGCGCTCACCGTGGACCACCTCGTGGTCATCGGCCGCGGCCGGCTACTCGCCGACACCGACATGACCGCGTTCATCGACCGGCACACGAACGCCGGGGTGCGGGTACGCACACCCGAACCGCAACGGTTGCGCGCAGTGCTGGTCGGTGCAGGGATCACGGCCACCGACCACGCGGACGGCAGCCTCGAAGTGGCCACCACGGCAGAGCGGTTCGGCGAACTGGTCGCAGCACACGCGGTGACGGTGCACGAGGTGACGCGCAAGGGCGTGTCCCTGGAAGAGGCATTCATACGGCTGACGGCCGACGCGGTCGAATACCGGGCTGAGCCGGCGGGAGAACACCGATGACCGGAAATTCGCCCCGCGCGGTACTGGCCGCCGAATGGATCAAGGTGTGGACCGTTCGGTCGACCCGTCTCGCACTGCTGCTGACCTTCGTGATCAGCACCGGCATCGGCACACTCGTCGCCTTCAACTGGCGTGGCGACATCGAGCACGTCGTCAACTTCAGCCCATTGGCAGCCGGCTTGTACAGCGTGACCATCGGTCAACTCGCCCTCGTCGCGTTCGGCGTCCTACTCGTCGGCTCCGAGTATTCGTCCGGGTCGATGCGGGCATCGCTGACCGCCGTGCCCCAACGCGGGCTGCTCTACGGCGGCAAACTACTCGCCGGCACGCTAGCCGCCCTCGCCGGCTCGACCGTCACCGTCATCGTCACCTTCGCCGGAGCACAGGCAATCCTGGGCCCCTACGGCACCACACTCACGTCGGACGGGATTCTGACGGCACTCGCCGGCGCCATCACCTACCTGACTCTGATCTGCGCCCTGTCCATGGGAGTCACGGCCATCGTGCGCAGTTCGGTTGTCGCGTTGAGTCTCCTGCTGCCGCTGCTGTTCCTCGGTTCGCAGGGACTCGGCAACGTCCCCACCCTCAAACCCGTCCTGCAGTACCTGCCCGACCAGGCCGGCCTGCAACTGATGCGCATCGCCCGACCACCCGACGACGACCGCTTCGGCCCCGACTACACCTCCGGCACGGCGCTCGCCATCCTGCTCGCTTGGACCGCCGCCGCTGTGCTCGGCGGCTACGTAGTTTTGCGCCACCGCGACGCCTGACGCCCGGCGGACCCGTGAGTGGTCGTTGGTTGTGGGGTGGTGTGGTGTGGTGTGGCGGTGAATCGCTCCGGCACGACCGGCGGCGGCTCGCGGACGCCGTGGACACGACCCTGAAAGTCCACGGTGGTCGGGTCACGGTCGAGGCGACGCCGCTCGCCGACCGTCCGTCGACCACCCGAGTCGTCCGCATCGACGTCGATCTGGGGACGACGCGGCCGGCCCGCCGGCCTGGGTGAGCCTTGGCGATCAGAAGCCCTCGACACCCTGTTCGACAAATGCGTGATCAGGTACACGGGAGACCCCCTTGTCTCCCATGGTGGCAGAGAGACCTGCCCGGCAAACTTGCTTCCGCAATGCCGCTCGCCGCTCAGGCTCAGAGGCGAACCCTCAGCCCTGGACCGGCCACTGGGAGAATTCTGAGAGATGATCTTCGCCCGGATGCCGACCAAGACCCTTCGGCACCACCTCAGCCCAGTCTCCTGAACTGCACGTTTATGAGATCTGCAGGTACCGATCTTGCTCGAACCTCATTCGGGACGAAGAGCTCGTGGGTTCAAATCCCGCCACCCCGACAGCTGAAACAGCAGGTCAAGGGCCTGATCCATGAAAGTGGATCAGGCCCTTCCTGTATGTCGACGGCCGTTCGGCTCCGCAGGGAGGATCAGCCCGCGGCGGGGACGGCCGGTCGGGCGTGTCGCTGTCCTCGGGTCCCTTCACGGGCGGCGGACCGGTCAGGCCGATGAGGATCAGCGAGAGGGCACCCGCCGCCGCGAACACGGTGGACCCCGTGGTGGTCGAGCCTGTGGCGAGGAGCTGACCACCGGGCCAGGGACCGACCCTCCTTGCCGGACGGGGCATCCACCCACCAGCGCGGCGGGCCTGCGCGCCGTACGTCGATCAGGCGCCGCGCGTCACCCGCGCCACTCCCCGGTCGCGCTCGCCAGGTGGGAGCGGACGGGCGACTCGGCCTCCCGCGGTTCCCTGGCCCTGATCGCGTCGCTCAGGACCAGGCACAGGTGCACACTCAGGGACTGCTGGGGGCGTCCGGGCCTCAGCGCAGCTGGAACCGGTGGCGCACCAGCCGCTCAACCGCTCAGCCTCTCCAGGAGCGATACGGCCGCCTGCCGGCCGGAGAACTCCCTGACCAGGGTGCCCGGCACACCGCTGTCAGGTGGATCAGACAGTCGCCGCGGTGCCCTCGGCGACCTGGCGGAGCACCTCGGTCAGCGAGGTGACGACCTCGGCGTCGTCCGCCGGGTGGAGCTCGGCGAAGCGGGTCACGGAGCCGGGGATGGAGAGCTTGACGTCCGCCAGGACCGCTCCGCCCGCGAGGCCGGCCGCCTTGCGGGCCTCGTCCTGGGCCCACACGCCGCCGAACTGGCCGAAGGCGGTACCGACCACGGCGACCGGCTTGGCGGTCAGGGCGCCGGCACCGTAGGGGCGGGACAGCCAGTCGATGGCGTTCTTCAGGACGGCCGGCATGGTGCCGTTGTACTCGGGCGAGAACAGCAGGAACGCGTCGGACCGGCCCGCCGCCTCACGCAGCTGGGCGGCGGCGGCCGGGACGCCGCCCTCGACGTCGAGGTCCTCGTTGTAGAAGGGGACGTCGACGAGGCCCTCGTACAGCTCGACCTCGACGCCCTCGGGCGCGTGCTTGACGGCCGCCTCGGCGAGCTGGCGGTTGTGGGAGCCGGCGCGGAGGCTGCCGACGAGAGCGAGGATGCGTACAGACATGGGGGAAGCTCCCGGGAGACGGAGGGTGCAGAGGTAAGCGGACCACGGTCCGTTTAAAGTTGTACCACCTAAACGGACCGTGGTCCACTTACCGCCGTCCGGGGCTACCCTGAAGCCATGACCGCTCCCCTCTCCCCGCCGCCCGGGCCGCCCGACCCCGGCGAAGCGCGGACGAGCCTCACCCTCGCCGCCACCGGCGAACCGGAGCCGCTGCGGGCGGACGCGGCACGTAATCGCGCGCTCCTGCTGGACGCAGCCTCCCGCCTCCTGGCGCACTGCGGAGCGGCGAACCTCACGATGGAGTCGGTCGCCGCAGCCGCCGGGGTCGGCAAGGGCACCGTCTTCCGGCGCTTCAAGGACCGCACCGGCCTGCTCATCGCGCTCCTCGACCACCGCGAGTCCCTGCTCCAGGCCGCTTTCCTCTCCGGCCCGCCGCCCATGGGCCCGGACGCCCCCGCGGCCGGACGGCTGCACGCCTTCGGTCCCGCCGTGATGCGCCACGAACGCGATCACCATGAACTGATCCTGGCCTCCCGCACCGACCCGCTGCGCACCTTCACCGTGCCCGCACAGCGGCTGAGGCTCAGCCATGTCGCCCTGCTCCTGCGCCAGGCGGACGCGGCGGGCGAACCGGATCTCCTCGCGCACACGCTGCTCGGGTCGATCGACACACCCCTCGTCCACCATCTGGCGTGCGAACGGGGCATGGCCCTGGACCGGCTGGAGCAGGGCTGGCACGACCTCCTCAACCGGTACGGGGTGGCGGGCTGAGCCGCTCCCGCACCTGGACCAGGGCGTGTGTGCCGCTGGTGCGCCACGCCTTGCCGGACCGCTCCAGCCGGTCCAGGGACGGTCGGTCCAGCCCGACCACGACGTCGGACTTCAGGGTGCGCAGCGCGGCGACAGCGCCCGGGAAGTGAGCTGTGACCTCGGCGAACGGTGTGGTCGCGGGCCACAGCCGGTCGCCCACCAGGCGGCGGTAGTTGAGGTCGCCCTTGAGGATGGTCACGGTGGCACGGGCGAGCTCCGCCCGGAGGTCCCCCGGCATCCGTTCGTACGGGAACGGGGCGCAGAAGAACGCGTGGGCCCGCACGTCGAGCCGGCCCGCGCCCATCGCAGCCCAGATCCGCCGGCCGGCCGCACCCGCCTCGCCAGGGGCCCGGCACAGTCGGCGGAGACAGTCGACGACGTCGGACGTCATCGCGTCGGAGACGTAGTACGGGGTGGGCTTGACGTGGAGCACCACCCGGTCGGCGTGACCCTGTTCGAGCAGGTGGTCCACGAGGACGAGGTCAGGGATGAGTTCGCGCCCGGTGTTGTCCGCGATGACGGCGACGGTGGCCGGGGGTCCGGGCGGCAGGAGGGACCAGAGCGCCGCGCTGTCGTCGGCGACCAGACCGGGGTCCGCCTCTCCCGGAGCGGATTCACCCGACGGGCCCCGGAAGCCGAGATCTGCACGGTTTCCCCAGAGCGAGGCCTGGAGGAGTGCGGTGGCCCGCTCGCCCGCGGGGACGCCGGCGAGATCGTCCAGGGAGCGGAGTTCCTCCTCGACCGTATCGCCGCGGAGTTCGGCGCGCTTGAAGGGTGCGAAGGGGTCGACGCCCTGCCACGACCCCTCGTCGAAGTAGCCGACCGCGCCCAGGAGCCTGCGGTAGAAGTAGCTCTCGGACCAGAGGAACGGGGCGTCGAACCAGGGGCGTCCGACGTACTCCTCTCCCCACTCCAGCCAGAGCGCGCGGTCCGGGCTGCCGGGGCCGAGCGGTTCGACGACGCCGTTAAGGATCTCGCCCAGCAGGGCGTCCAGGGCGCGGTGCTGCCGGGGACCGTACGGGAAGGCGTCACGCACCTGCTCGATCAGCGCGGGATGGCGCTCGGCCATGACACCTCGGGCGAAGCTCCCCTGCTCCGCGCATGTGATCACCGGCGGGAGGCCGGGGTCGTGCACGGCCCCGGAAGTCGTTCGCGTATCGCCCATGCGCCCAGTCTGCCTGGTGGGAAGGTCCCGGATGCCCGGCCCAGGGTGGCCGCGCCGGCAGCCCGCACGGTGCGGGTGGTCAACAGCCGTGGGCGAACGGGCACATGGGCGGCCCGGGGCCTGGTTACGATATGTGGCGGCTCAGAAGACATACCCCAGGAAAGGGACCCGCACCCATGCCGGCCGAGACGTTCGAGTTTCAGGTAGAAGCGCGCCAGCTCCTGCAGATGATGATCCATTCGATTTACTCGAACAAGGATGTATTCCTGCGTGAGCTCATTTCCAATTCTTCGGACGCGCTGGACAAGCTGCGACTGGAAACTCTCCGCGATGACAAGATCCAGGCGGACACGTCCGACCTGCACATCGCCATCGAGGCCGATCAGGATAAGCGCACACTGACAGTGCGCGACAACGGAATCGGAATGTCGCACGACGAGGTCGTGCAGCTGATCGGGACAATCGCCAATTCCGGTACCGCGAAATTCCTCCAGGAACTGAAGGAAGCCAAGGACTCCGCCGCGTCCGAGGAACTCATCGGACAGTTCGGCGTCGGGTTCTATTCGAGTTTCATGGTGGCCGACGAGGTCACTCTGCTCACCCGGCGCGCGGGCGAGGACACGGGCACCCGCTGGCAGTCCAGCGGTGAGGGGACGTACACCGTCGAGTCCGTCGACGACGCCCCCCAAGGCACCTCCGTCACACTGCGCCTCAAGCCCGAGGACGCCGAGGACAAGCTCTTCGACTACGCGTCGCCCTGGAAGCTCAGGGAGATCGTCAAGCGGTACTCGGACTTCATCACCTGGCCCATCCGCATGGCGGCGGTGGCGGGCGAGGAGGGCGCCGAGCCCGAGACCGAGACCGTCAACTCCATGAAGGCCCTGTGGGCCCGCTCGAAGGACTCCGTGACCGATGAGGAGTACAGCGAGCTGTACAAGCACATCAGTCACGACTGGACCGAGCCGCTCGAGACCATCCGCATGCAGGCGGAGGGAACCTTCGAATACCAGGCCCTGCTCTTCCTGCCGTCCCACGCGCCGCAGGACCTGTTCATGCAGGACCACAAGCGCGGAGTACAGCTCTATGTGAAGCGCGTGTTCATCATGGATGACTGCGAAGCGCTCATGCCGACCTATCTCCGCTTCGTCAAGGGTGTGGTCGACGCACAGGACCTCTCGCTGAACGTGTCGCGCGAGATCCTCCAGCAGGACCGCCAGATCGAGATGATGCGGCGCCGGCTGGTCAAGAAGGTGCTCTCGACGGTGAAGGACATGAGGTCCGGCAGTCCCGAGAAGTACGGAACCTTCTGGAAGGAATTCGGCCGGGTCCTCAAGGAAGGGCTGTTCCAGGACTTCGAGAACCGCGACGCGATCCTGGAGATCTGCTCGTTCACCTCGACCCGGGACCAGGAGGAGCCGACCACCCTGCGCTCGTACGTGGAGCGGATGAAGGAGGGTCAGGAGCAGATCTACTACATGACGGGCGAGTCGCGCGCGGCCATGGAGAGCTCGCCCCACATGGAGGCCTTCCGCGCCAAGGGGTACGAGGTCCTCCTGCTGACCGACCCCGTCGACGAGGTCTGGGTCCAGTCCGTTCCCGAGTTCGACGGCAAGCCCCTCCAGTCCATCTCCAAGGGCGAGGTCGACCTCGACACCGACGAGGAGAAGAAGGAGGTCGAGGCCGAGCGCGAACAGCAGCAGCAGGAGTACGCCGGCCTGCTGACCTGGATGACGGAGCAGCTCGGTGACACCGTGAAGGAGGTACGTCTCTCCTCACGCCTCACCGTCTCGCCGGCCTGCATCGTCTCGGACACGCACGACGTCACCCCGGCGCTGGAGAACATGTACCGCGCCATGGGCCAGGAGGTGCCGCAGATCAAGCGCATCCTGGAGCTCAACCCCTCGCACGCGCTGATCAGCGGGCTGAAGAAGGTCCATGCCGAGCAGAGCGGCAAGGACTCCTCCTCCACCGAACTCGCCGAGACGGCCGAGCTCGTCCACGGCCTGGCGCTGCTCTCGGACGGCGGAGAGCTGAGTGATCCGTCGCGCTTCAGCAGGCTGATGGCGGACCGCCTGGAGCGCACGCTGTAGACCCGAACACCCTCACGCACCGCGGCCGCCAGGATTCCTGGCGGCCGCGGTCGTGTGCGGTGCGCCGGTTCGTGCGGGGCGCGCCGGTTCGTGTGCGGTGCGCAGGTTCGTGTGCGGTGCGACCCACCTGTGAAGGCGGGGCGCCGACGGGAAGCGGCGGCCGATCGAACAGGTGGCAGTCCCCACGAGGTGACGCAGAGGAGCCGGAAGAGCCGCCGAAGAGATCCCCAACTTCACCCTTTAGAGGCCTCGTTGAGGGTTTATCTACGCGCGGAGCATTGCCTGCCGAACGATCCTTCGGACATATCAGACGACTTTCCCCGAGCCCATTACCGCCGAGTACCGGGAGCTGCTACAAACGTGCACGCCCCACGAACTCCCCACTCGTCCCCCACACTTCGAAGGGCTGGCAGCCATGTCAGTACGAACCTTCCGGGCGTCCGTCTTCACTCTCGCGATCGCCGCCGCGGCCGCACTCGGCGTCGCACAACCAGCATCCGCCGCCGGAGAGAACTACGTCGCTCTCGGTGACTCCTACTCCTCCGGCGTCGGCGCCGGGAGCTACACCTCCGAGAGCGGCGACTGCAAGCGCAGCACCAACGCCTACCCGTACCTCTGGAGGAACGCGAACAGCCCGTCGTCCTTCAGTTTCGTCGCCTGCTCGGGCGCGACGACATCATCCGTCTCCAGCGGTCAGCTGGGGGCGCTCAGCTCGTCGACCACGCTCGTCAGCCTCACCGCCGGCGGCAACGACGTCGGGTTCGCGGACGTCATGCAGACCTGCGTCCTGCAGAGCGAGGCCACGTGTGTGAGCCGGGTGAACACGGCGGTCTCCCAGATGCAGAACACCCTGCCGGGCCGGCTCGACTCCCTCTACGCCGGCATCAGTTCGCGTGCTCCGCAGGCCCACGTGGTGGTTCTGGGGTATCCGCGCTTCTACAAGCTGTCGGGCACCTGCATCGTCGGGCTCACGGAGACCGAGCGCGGGGCGATCAACAACGCGTCGGACGTGCTGAACGGGGTGCTCGCCAAACGCGCCGCCGACGCGGGATTCACCTTCTCCGGCGTGGCGGACGAGTTCACGGGGCACGAGCTCTGCTCCGGTGACGCGTGGATCCACAGCGTGTCCATCCCGATCGACAACTCGTACCACCCGAAGGCCGTGGGGCAGTCGAGCGGCTACCTGCCCGCCTTCAGATCTGCGGCGTAACGCGCGTAGAACCGCCCGCCCGGGCTCACGCGGCGGCGCCACCGACCCTGCCGGAGGCGTCGCCGCCGACGCCGGGCAGGCCCCGGAGGGGGCTTCGGTCCCCGGTCTCCGGTCTCCGGGCGGGACCCGCGGGGGTCTTCGGTCTCCGGGCAGGCCCCTGGCGAGCCGCGGGATCAGTACCGCTCGACCAGATGCTCCCGGCCTGCCGGCGGCTCGTACGGCTCCGGCCAGAAGTCCGTCACCCCGGCGATCCTGCCGTCCTCGTCGAAGGTGAAGAAGTGGACGGCGTGCATCTCCTCCTCCCCTACGGTGACCACCGTCCGGGCGGCTGCCTGACGGCCCTCCCCGTCGGCCACGATCCGCTCGATCCGCACGCGCCAGTCCCCGGGGTACTCCCGGTTGAACCGGACGTAGCGCTCCCTGCCGAAGATGCGCTCACGGCTCTGCGGCAGGTCGTACACCAGGTCGTCGGCGAGGGTGGCGGCGAACGCGTCCCAGTCGCGGGCGTCCGCCGCGGCCCAGTACGCCTCCACCGCGGCACGCACCTCGGCCGCCTCGCACGTAACGCCGGCTCCGCCGGCCATCTCGGTCATGCTCCCGAGTGTGGCGCCCGCCACTGACAATCGGCCGGAATGCGGCGACGAGGGGGTCCTGACCGTCCCGGTGTGCCCGGTCGGGAACGTGCCGGTACATCCGGTCGGCCTCGTGCTCGCTCGGGGCGGCCCTCGGGTCGCGCGCGGCCTGCCGGAGAAGTCGCCCACAGACTGGGGAGCAGACGAACAGTTATCCACAGGCCGCCCGGCAGTGTGGCCACATCGGGTTGGATGGGGTCATGAGCGACACACAGAACACCCCGTCCGTGCCGGAGCGGGAGCCGGAGCCGCCGCAGTGGGAGCAGCGCTTCCGCGCCGCGCGGGTGTCCCTGCCCGACTGGGCCGAGGACGCCCCCGACCGTGCGCTCTTCGTCTCCAACGCCACCGGCACGTACGAGCTGTACGCCTGGGACCGCGCGACCGGGAAGCAGCGCCAGGTCACGGACCGGCCCAACGGGACGACCGACGGCGTGCTGACGCCGGACGGCCGGGCCGTCTGGTGGTTCGCCGACACCGACGGCGACGAGTTCGGTGTGTGGATGCGGCAGCCCTTCGACGGCGGTGCCGACGAGCCCGCCACGCCCGGCCTGGAAGCCTCCTACCCGGCCGGGCTCGCGATCGGCCGCGACGGCACAGCGGTGGTCGGCCGCTCGACGGACGAGGAGGGCACGACCGTTCACCTGGTGCGCCCCGGGGCGGTGCCGGTCGAGATCTACCGGCACCGGGAGTCCGCCGGGGTGGGCGACCTCTCCCATGACGGGTCGCTGATCGCCCTGGAGCACACGGAGCACGGCGACGCGATGCACTCCGCGCTGCGGGTGGTGCGCCCCGACGGTTCGACGGTCGCCGAGCTCGACGACACCGAGGGCGGCACGAAGGAGCTGGGCCTGTCGGTGCTGGGGTTCGCCCCGGTGGCCGGAGACACACGGCTGCTGGTCGGGCATCAGCGGCGCGGGCGGTGGGAGCCGATGATCTGGGACCCGGTGGCGGGTACGCAGACGGACCTGCACGTCGACCTGCCCGGGGACGCCGGAGCCGAGTGGTATCCGGACGGATCCGCTCTGCTGATCGAGCACGACTTCGAGGCCCGCAGCGAGCTGTGGCGGTACGAGCCGGGTGCCGCGGAGCCGATTCGGGTGGAGACTCCGGCCGGGACGGTCTCGGGCGCCACGGCCCGTCCGGACGGCACCGTGGAGTATCTCTGGTCGTCGGCCGCGCAGCCGCCCGTCGTGCGGTCCACGACGGGTTCCGTCGTCCTCGACCCGCCGGGTGCCAAGGCACCGGCCTCGGTGCCGGTGCGGGACGCCTGGGTGGAGGGTCCCGGAGGCCGTGTCCACGCCCTGGTGCAGACGCCGACCACCGGCGACGGCCCGTTCCCCACGGTCTTCGAGATACACGGCGGGCCCACCTGGCACGACAGCGACGCCTTCGCGTCGGGTCCGGCCGCGTGGGTGGACCACGGCTTCGCCGTCGTACGGGTCAACTACCGCGGGTCGACGGGGTACGGCCGCGCCTGGACGGACGCGCTCAAGCACCGGGTCGGGCTGATTGAGCTGGAGGACGTCGCGGCCGTCCGGGACTGGGCGGTGACGTCGGGGCTGGCGGACCCGGAGCGGCTGGTGCTGGCCGGCGGCTCGTGGGGCGGCTACCTCACCCTGCTCGGGCTCGGTACGCAGCCCGACGCCTGGGCCCTCGGGCTGGCGGCGGTCCCGGTCGCCGACTACGTCACCGCCTACCACGACGAGATGGAAGCGCTGAAGGCGATGGACCGCACGTTGCTCGGCGGGACTCCGGAGGAGGTTCCCGAGCGCTTCGAGGCCTCGTCCCCGCTGACCTACGTGGACGCCGTGCGCGCCCCGGTCTACATCTCCGCCGGCGTCAACGACCCCCGCTGCCCGATCCGTCAGGTGGAGAACTACGTGGACCGCCTCGCGGGCCGTGGCGCGGTCCACGAGGTGTACCGCTACGACGCGGGGCACGGCTCGCTCGTGGTGGAGGAGCGGATCAAACAGGTGCGGCTGGAGCTGGAGTTCACGCTGCGCCACCTCGGGCCGGCACGGGCCGGGAGCCCTGGGGAGGCCCGGGAGGAGCGGAGGCCGACGGCATAAGGTCCGGATAAATGGCGCACCCCGCTCCGGGGGCCCGGAGCGGGGAACCGTACCGTGGAGGGGTGTATCGGTTCCTGCTGACCCCGCGGTGGTGGGGGATCAACCTCTTCGTCGTGCTGGCCATCCCCTTCTGCGTGTTCATGGGCACGTGGCAGCTCGGCCGTTTCGAGGACCGCGTGCAGACGCACGAGCAGGCCGAGGAGCGCCCCGACCCGGGCACCCGCTCCCCCGAGCCGCTCGAGGAACTGCTGCCCGTGAGCACGGAGACCTCCGGCCGCCCCGCCGTGGCTACGGGGACGTACGCCGATCAGTTCCTGGTGCCCGGCCGGACGCTGGACGACCGTGACGGCTTCTACGTGCTGGATCTGCTGCGCACCGACAGCGGCAAGGCGCTGCCCGTCGTACGCGGCTGGCTGGCGGGCACGCCGGGCAGGGCCGAGGTACCCGCGGCGCCGGCGGGCGAGGTCACCGTGACCGGTGACCTCCAGGCTTCCGAGAACAGCGGGACGAACGGCGTCGACACCGACGGCGGGCTTCCCGAGGGCCAGCTCGGCATGATCAGTGCGGCGTCCCTGGTCAACCTCGTCCCGTACGACGTCTACGACGCCTGGGTGACCCTGCCCTCTGCGGGGTCGGGCGCCGGCACGGACGGGCTCGAGCCCGTGCCCGCGGAGGCGGCGCAGGGCAGCGGGCTCGATCTGAAGGCCTTCCAGAACCTCGGCTACACCGGCGAGTGGTTCGTCTTCGGCGGCTTCGTGCTCTTCATGTGGTTCCGGCTGGTGCGCCGCGAGGCCGAGGCCGCGCGCGATGTACGCCTGGGGCTCGCGGCCGACGCCGACTGACGCGGGCGGCACCCGCCCCGGAGACGACGCGGGCACAACCAGCGCGGGCACGACGACCGCGGGCACACTCGGCGCGGGCACGACGACCGCGGGCACACTCGGCGCGGGCCCGCCGGAACCATAGGTTCCTGTCGGTCCCCGCCCGTATCCGTACCTGGGTCCACACCGGCACCCGCCCCCGGGCCGACGCCCGCGTTCCGAGCCCTCGTGCCCCGCGCGAGGGCGGGGCGCACCCGGCCGTCGCACGCAGGCGGGGGCCGGCTGCGAGGGCCGGGAGGCCTGCGCGGCCTACGAGGCGTCGAGTACGCCCGTGCGGTAGATCGTGCCGGCGCAGGCGTTGCCGATGGTGGTCTCCGCGGTCGGGGCCCCCATCTCCGGGGTGTGCGTGACCGCGATGCTGCCGTCCGCCGGGCCCTCGTCCGCGCTGCCCAGCTGCGCCACGGTGTTCGTCGTGTCCGCTGCGGTCCCGGTGCCTTCGCCGACACCACCGCCACCGTCGCCGTCCGTGGGCGTGGGGCTGGGCGAACCGCCGGTGGTCGGACAGGTGTCCGAGGGCACCCACGCGAAGCGCACCTCGTACGCCATCGCCGGCTTCAGGAGCACCGTCCCCGGCTCCGTCGAGGGATCGGGCAGCCCGGCCGCGGGATCGCCGGCGGTGTGCTGCACCACCGTGATCTTCATCGGGTCGGCGGCACCCGCCGCCTGGAAGCCGACCGTGCCGTTGCTGGTCACCGAGCAGGCGTCCCCGGACGCGTTGGCGATCCTGAAGGTTCCGTACACCGTGCCGTCCGCACCGGCCGCGCCCGAGTCGGCGGAAGCCACCTTGAGCTGGCCGGGGTCGCAGGACGCGGTGGCTGCCGCCACGGAGCCCTCCGGGTCGCCCAGGCCGTCGGTCCCGCTGCCGTCGGCACCCGGCTCCGAGCCCTGTGACGGGGACGCGGAGTTGCCGCTCTCCCCCTGGGCGCCCTCGCTCCGGCGTTCCTCGGGGCCCGCCGTCTTCCCGCCGTCCGCTTCGGCACCCGCGTCGTCGCCGCTGCCGCCCTGCGCCTGCTGGCCGTGACCGGCTATGGCCGGGTTGGCGGTGGCCGAACCCTCCGAATTGGCCACATGGACGAAGGCGGGAACCGCGGCGCCGATCAGCAGCACCGCCGCCGCGGCCCCCACGACGCCCTGACGCCGACGGGCGCGCCGGGCAGGCACCGCGCGGTGCAGATGGTCGAGGGTGCCGTCGGAGGGCTCGAGACCCTGGACAGCGCCCTGCAGCATCCGGCGCAGCGCGATCTCGTCCATGACGTCGTCGCCACCGGTGCCCCTGCCGGAGTCACCCGTGCCCCTCCCGGAGCCGCCGGGAACACCACCGCCGGAGGCGCCACCGCCCCGGCCGCCGAAGAGCTCGGTCAGCGTGCCACCGGTCCCGCCGAAGGAACCGCCCGCGCCGTCGAGTCCGCTCCGGTCCTGCCTCCCTGCACCGTCCTGCTCCGGATCGGTGTTCGGGGTGTTCTCCGGCCCGTGGTTCACAATTCCGTTTCCAGTCCGGTCATCGTCGTGCCTGTGCTCGGGCCTGCTCATGCCTGCGCCTCCATCACCACGCGCAGTGCCGCAATGCCCCGGGAGCCGTACGCCTTCACCGAGCCGAGCGATATCCCCAGCGTCTCCGCGACCTGGGCCTCCGTCATGTCCGAGAAGTAGCGCAGCACCAGCACTTCGCGCTGGCGGCGCTGCAGCCCCTTCATCGCCTTGATCAGCGCGTCCCGCTCCAGCTGGTCGTACGCGCCCTCCTCCGCGCTCGCCATGTCGGGCATCGGCTTCGAGAGGAGCTTCAGCCCGAGGATGCGCCGTCGCAGCGCCGAGCGGGACAGGTTGACCACGGTCTGACGGAGGTACGCGAGCGTCTTCTCCGGATCGCGCACCCGGTTCCGCGCCGAGTGCACCCTGATGAACGCCTCCTGCACCACGTCCTCGCAGGACGCGGTGTCGTCCAGAAGGAGCGCGGCGAGACCCAGCAGCGACCGGTAGTGAGCGCGGTACGTCTCGGTGAGATGGTCGACCGTCGTTCCCGCCGCCACCGTCCCCTCAGCGCCCTCGCGCTGCGACGGCAGCCGGGTGGATCGCGCAGCGGGCATGGGCGCGATCACCGGCATACCGCCGGGTGCGCGGGGCCTCCGGAGCGGACGCACCGAAGCGCCTCGCAACGGGCCCACCACTGTGATGTCGAGAACCTCTGCCACGCCAGTTGGACACGCTTCCCCCCGTCAGGGTTGTACGCGTACGGCACCGCGTTCGATGCTGTGCGACATACCCTCATTCGTACCTGCTCTTCCCCAAATGCCCTGAAAACACATCCAGCCACGCAAGAAGTGACGACGTAGACGCGTCGCACCCGCTCAGCGGTTGCGGAGGGCCAGGAGATCATCGTCGGACATGACAACGCCCCAGCTCAAGAGGTTCAGACCAGCAAGTTACCCACAGGGCGCACACAGATCCTACAAAACAGGTTCGATCAGGAGCGAGGAAATTCTCCGGCCACCGACTCGGCGATCTGGGCCACGTTGAGGGCCGCACCCTTCCGGAGGTTGTCGCCGCAGACGAACATGTCGACGGCGTGCGGATCGTCCATCGACTGCCTCACCCGGCCCACCCAGGTCGGATCGGTGCCCACGACGTCGGACGGGGTGGGGAAGTCACCGGCGCCCGGACTGTCGAAGAGCACCACCCCGGGCGCGGTCGCGAGGACCTCGTGGGCCCGGTCCACGGCGACCTCGTTCTCGAAGCGCGCGTGCACGGACATGGAGTGCGTCGCCACGACGGGGACGTACACACAGGTCGCCGTCACCTTCAGGCCCGGCAGTCCGAGGACCTTCCGGCACTCCGCGCGGATCGCCATTTCCTCGGAGGACCATCCGCCCCCGGCATCGGTCCCGGCCCACGGCACCACGTTCAGGGCGACCGGGGCGGCGAAGGGGCTCTTCTCCCCGTCGCCCAGGGCCCGCCGGACGTCCCCGGGGCGGGTACCGAGCTCCGTCCCCGCCACCAGGGCCAGCTGCTCCCGGAGCGCGGCGACACCGTCGCGGCCCGCACCGCTCACGGCCTGGTAGGACGAGACGATCAGCTCCCGCAGGCCGAACTCGGCGTGCAGCGCACCGACCGCGACGATGAGCGAGAGCGTCGAGCAGTTCGGCGACGCGACGATGCCGCGGGGCCTCAGCCGCGCGGCATGGGGGTTGATCTCAGGGACGACCAGGGGCACGTCGTCGTCCGTCCGGAAGGCGGCCGAGCCGTCCACGACCACGGCGCCCCGGGCGGCGGCCACCGGCGCCCACTGCGCGGACACCTCGTCCGGCACCAGGAACAGGGCGACGTCCACCCCGTCGAACACGTCCTCGGCGATCGCGAGGACCTCGGTCTCCTCGCCGCGGACGACCAGCTTGCTGCCGGCCGCACGCGGCGAGGCGACCAGTCTGACCTCGCCCCAGACGTCCGCGTGCTGCGAAAGGATCTGGAGCATGACGCCGCCGATCACCCCGGTCGCGCCGACGACCGCGAGTGAAGGGCGGCGTCCGGTCATCGGCCGGTGCCTCCGTAGACGACGGCCTCGTCGGCGTCGCTGTCGAGACCGAAGGCGGTGTGCACGGCGCGCACGGCCTCGTTGACGTCGTCGGCGCGGGTGACGACCGAGATGCGGATCTCCGACGTGGAGATCAGCTCGATGTTCACGCCGACGTCGGACAGCGCCTCGAAGAAGCCCGCCGTGACACCGGGGTTGGTCTTCATGCCCGCGCCGACGAGAGAGATCTTCGCGATCTGGTCGTCGTAGCGCAGGGAGTCGAACCCTATGCCGGCGCGGGCGCGCTCCAGGGCGTCGATGGCCTTGCGGCCCTCCGTCTTGGGCAGCGTGAACGTGATGTCCGTCAGGCCGGTCGACGCGGCGGAGACGTTCTGCACCACCATGTCCATGTTGATCTCGGCGTCCGCGACGGCGCGGAAGATCGCCGCGGCCTCGCCCGGCTTGTCGGGAACGCCGACGACCGTGACCTTGGCTTCGGAGACGTCGTGGGCGACTCCGGAGATGATGGCGTGCTCCACCTGCTGGTCCCCTTGCGGCTCGTTGCTGACCCAGGTGCCGCGCAGTCCGGAGAAGGACGAGCGGACGTGGATCGGGATGTTGTAACGGCGTGCGTACTCCACGCAGCGGTGCAGCAGCACCTTGGAGCCGGACGCCGCCAGCTCCAGCATGTCCTCGAAGGAGATCCAGTCGATCTTCCGTGCCTTCTTCACGACCCGGGGGTCGGCGGTGAAGACACCGTCCACATCGGTGTAGATCTCACAGACCTCCGCGTCCAGGGCGGCGGCCAGCGCGACAGCGGTCGTGTCCGACCCACCGCGACCGAGGGTCGTGATGTTCTTGCCCTCCTGGCTCACGCCCTGGAACCCGGCGACGATGGCGATGTTGCCCTCGTCGATCGAGGTCCGGATGCGGCCGGGCGTGACATCGATGATGCGCGCTTTGTTGTGGACCGAGTCGGTGATGACACCGGCCTGGCTGCCCGTGAACGACTGGGCCTCGTGGCCCAGGTTTTTGATCGCCATGGCCAGCAGGGCCATGGAGATCCGCTCTCCGGCGGTCAGCAGCATGTCGAACTCTCGCCCGGCAGGCATCGGGGATACCTGCTCGGCGAGATCGATCAACTCGTCCGTCGTGTCGCCCATCGCTGACACCACGACAACCACCTGGTTGCCGTTCTTCTTGGCGTCCACGACTCGCTTGGCGACACGCTTGATGCCTTCGGCATCGGCTACGGAGGAGCCTCCGTACTTCTGCACGACAAGGCCCACGTGCGCTCCTCGCTCAATAATGGTGCGGTCGGCTCAGTTTAACGAGCAGTCCGGAATCGACCCGTCGGTACCGGATGGTGAGATGTCCCGCCCACCACCTGGGACGGCGTGTCGCCCCGAACTGCTCGTACCGGGCTGCTGCCCGCTTCCCCCCGTTGCACGCCTGTTTGTGTCCCAGACCACAGCAGACAAGAGCGGTCGCAGCGGCCCCGGGCGCCACACCGGACGCCGCGCAGGCCCGTAGGCCGGGGTCTAGAGGACCGGCCGCAGGCCCAGCGGCCCGGCGATCTCCTCGGCCATCACGCGCCCCGCCTCCTCCGCCAGGTCCCCGTCGCCCGGGTCCTGGTCGGTGTCCAGGCCGTCGAGCTCCTGGAGCGGCTGGTTCAGCCGGATGTGGGCGATCAGCGACTGGAGGGCGCGCAGGGCGGCCGAGGCGGTGGAGCCCCAGTTGGAGAAGTACGAGAACTGCCACCACCACATGGCCTCCGCCGTGCGGTCCGCCTCGTAGTGCGCGAGACCGTGGCCGAGGTCCGTGACCAGGTCGGCCAGGTCGTCGGAGATGCGGTGCGGCACAGGGGGCTTGCGAGGCTCGTACGGGTCGAAGACCTCGGAGTAGACGTCGATGGGCTCCAGGAGCTCGGCGAAGCGCTCGCGCAGCCCGTCGGCGTCCGGCTCGGGCCCCAGGTCCGGCTCGTAGCGCTCGTCCGGGAGGATGTCCTCGTACGCTCCGAGCCGGCCACCGGCCAGAAGGAGCTGGGAGACCTGGAGGAGCAGGACCGGGACGGCCTCCTCGGGCTCCTCGGCCTTGGACACCTCGCCGACCGCGACGATGAACGTCTTGATCTGGTCCGCGATCTGGACGGCGAAGTCGTCCGGGTCCTGCGTGACGGAGTTCAGCGTGGCGTCAGACATCGAGGGGACCTCCCGTGGGCACGGTCGCGAACGGTGGGTAGAACATAGCGCCGCCGGACGTAAGGCCGCCGTCAGATGCCGGATCACACATCGAGCAGCCGCCTCCCCTCGAAGGCGCGGCCGAGGGTGACCTCGTCCGCGTACTCCAGGTCGCCGCCCACCGGCAGCCCGCTGGCCAGCCGGGTGACCCGCAGGCCCATCGGCTTGACCATCCGGGCGAGGTACGTCGCGGTGGCCTCGCCCTCCAGGTTGGGGTCCGTCGCGAGGATCAGCTCCGTGATGGAACCGTCGGCGAGACGGGCCAGCAGCTCTCTGATGCGCAGGTCGTCGGGTCCGACGCCCTCGATCGGGCTGATCGCGCCGCCGAGCACGTGGTAGCGCCCCCGGAATTCGCGGGTCCGCTCGATCGCGACGACGTCCTTGGGCTCCTCGACCACACAGATGACCGTGCGGTCGCGGCGGGCGTCACGGCAGATGCCGCACTGCTCCTGCTGGGCGACGTTGCCGCAGATCTCGCAGAAGCGGACCTTGTCCTTGACCTCGAGGAGGGCATGGGCCAGACGGCGTACGTCGGTGGGCTCCGCCTGGAGAATGTGGAAGGCGATCCTCTGCGCGCTCTTGGGACCGACGCCGGGCAGCCTGCCCAGTTCGTCGATCAGCTCCTGAACCACGCCTTCGTACAACGGAACGCCTTTCCTTTTTCCTGCTCGTACCGTATCCGGTACGCCCGGGTAGCTACAGGGGTCAGAACGGGAGACCCGGCATGCCGCCCAGGCCCTGGGCGAGCGGGCCGAGCTTCTCCTGCTGGAGCTGCTGCGCGTTCTCGTTGGCCGCCTGGACGGCGGCGACCACGAGGTCGGCCAGCGTCTCGGTGTCCTCCGGGTCCACGGCACCCGGGTCGATGACCAGACCGCGCAGGTCGCCGGACCCGGTCACGGTGGCCTTCACGAGACCGCCGCCCGCCTGTCCCTCGACCTCGGTCCTGGCCAGTTCCTCCTGGGCCGCGGCAAGGTCCTGCTGCATCTTCTGGGCCTGCTGGAGCAACTGCTGCATGTTGGGCTGGCCACCACCGGGAATCACGGTCACTCCTGGCATTTCGACAACGGATTGTTTCGGTACGCCGAGCCTACGTGCTCACCCGACACCGCGCCCCACCCGCAGGGGACCAACTCTTTCGAGTGAGTTCCGAAAACTGTCTGCCGCGCTCCTATACCTGACCAGAGGCCGTGCACACCCGGGAATCCCGCGATTTCGACCCCGCGGCCCACCATTCGGCGGTAGGAAGAGCATGCGTCGCCGCACCCGTACGCACATCGAAGGTAACGCAGAGTTACGCGGATGAGGGCCCCGGTCATATGCCGGTACCGCCCCCTCCGTGACCGAGAACCATGCCGATCCGCGTCAGCGCGCGCCGGACGCAGAGTGCAGAGGAGCCCCCGGTGAGTCAGCCGGAGATGCAGCCCGAAGGGCCGCCCCGCAAGGAGTCCGGCGCGGGATCCGGTGCAGGTACCGGAACCGAACGGTCCGGATCGCGCTACGGTTCAGGCCCCCGGGACCTGACCGGCCGCGCCTTCCCCCTCGGCGACTGGGGCGAGCCCGCCGAGCGGCTCGACGAGCTCTACCGCTGGGTCGAGGCCGGCGCCCTGGAGACCGCCGAATGGTATCTGCGCGACCGGGTACGCAAGCGGCGCACGGCCAGAGCGCTCCGTCTCGGGACGGCGGCGGGGGTGGTCGCCGGCGCGGCCCTTCCGCTGCTCGACCTGACCGGGGAGCTGCACGGATCGGCCGGCTGGGGCTATCTCTCGCTGCTGCTGGGTGCCGCCTGCATGGCGTGCGACCGGTACTTCGGACTGACCTCCGGCTGGATAAGGAATCTCGCGACGGCACAGGCCGTGCAGAGGCGCTTGCAGGTGCTGCAGTTCGACTGGTCCTCCGAGTGCGTGCGGGAGGTGCTGGGGCCGACGGAGGGCACCGCCAGCGAGGCCGCGGAGCGGTGTCTGGGCGTGCTGCGCCGGTTCTCGGAGGACATCACCGAGCTCGTCCGCATGGAGACGGCCGACTGGATGGTGGAGTTCCGGGCCGGGCCCGCGCCCATGGGGATGCAGTCGCTGGTCTCGGGCGGGCTCGGCGGGCGCCCCGAGCAGGGGGCCCCGCCCGGCCGGCTCACCATGCCCTCGGTGGCCCGGCCCAACATGCCGCGCCAGCGGCCCCCGGAGCCGCCCCGGTGAGACCGGGGCGGCCGTGGCCGGTCAGCTGAAGATGATCATCGAGCCCTGCGCGAGGCTGCGCGTGGCCGCCGCGTGCAGTCCCAGCCAGACGTGGCGCTCCCGGGCGAAGGGATTGTCGTCGTACGGGACCGCGGCGGCCGGCTCCTCCAGGGAGGTCGGGCCGGCGGGCGGCTGCGGCGCGGCCGGCGGGTTGGCCGGATCGATGCCGATGGACGGGGCGACGAACTCCAGCTCCCTCAGCAGCCCGTGGGAGGAGCCGAGTGGGCCGCCGCCCTCCAGGAGCTGGTCGTCGGAGAGCGGACGGGGGAAGTCCAGCGGGACGTACGCCCCGGCGTGGTCGTAGTGCCAGACCAGGTGCGACTCCTGCGCGCTCTGCTCGAACATCTCCAGCAGCTGCTCGTAGTCCCCGCCCAGTTCGTCGACCGGGGTGACGGCGAGGCCGCTCAGCTGGAGCAGGTAGGCACGGCGCAGGAAGTGCAGGGCGTCGTAGTCGAACCCGGCGACCGGGGCGACGTCCCCGGTGAGCCCCGGCATGTAGGCGTAGACGGGCACGGGCGGCAGCCCCGCCTCGGTCAACGCCTTGTCGTAGACGGCGATCTCTTCGGCGAACGGGTTGTCGGGGCTGTGGCACAGCACATCGACGAGGGGAACCAGCCACAGGTCACAGGCCACGAAGTCTCGCTCTCCAACGGGTTCGTGCGATGGTCGGGACAGCGTAATGCGGCCGGGACCCCGCGCACAGGGTGCGGGCGGGTACGCGCTCGGCCGCGGGCCCCAGGACACGTCGGGCCGCGGCCCTGGACGTGGCCGGCCGGGCGCTCAGCCGTGGCCCGGGTGCGGGGGGTCGCCGGCGGCCAGCCGGTCCGCCCACTTCAGCCCGTGCGCGTAGTAGGCGTCCAGCACCGCCCGCACGGCCGGCCCGTCGGCGGCCGTGATGGCCTCCACCAGCTCCTGGTGGCCGTTCCAGAGCCAGTCGCGCACCTCGTCGCCGTCCCCGCGCAGATACGGGACGGCGAAGGCCCAGGCCTGCATCCGCAGCCGTTGCAGGAAGTCGTTGATGTAGGTGTTGCCGATGACCGTGCCGAGCTCCCGCCAGAACCTCAGGTCGTAGCCGATGAGGATGTCGAGGTCGCCGCCACGCGCCGCGCGCGCCGCCTCCTCGGCCCTCCGGCGTACGGAGACGAGGGCCGCCCGGTGGGCGCCGATCACGGCGGGCGCGGACCCGGTCCCGTCGAAGATGCCCCGGAACACCCCGTCTATGACCAGCGCGCGCGCCTCCACCATCGACCGGTAGTCCGCGACGGTGAACTCACGGACCCGGAAACCGCGGTGCTGGTCGGATTCGAGCAGCCCCTGCGCGGACAGGTCGAAGAGCGCTTCGCGGACGGGCGTCGCGGACACGCCGTACTGCTCGGCGATCTGCTTGACGGTGAACTCCACCCGCGGCTGCAGGCGCCCCGCGAGCACCTCGTCACGCAGGGCGTCGGCGATCTGCTGCCGCAGCGTACTGCGGGTCACGCCTCCGCTCGCGCCCATGACGCCCCCTCCCGTTCTCGGCTCGGGTCACTTTAAGCCAGAGGTATGCCCGGTTCCGGGCACGGGGGAGGGCGTCATGTCCGGTGCCCTCTACACGGTGTGTTCGTCGGCGACCGCGAGGGCCGAGTCGAGGGCCGCGAGACCCTCCTTCGCCTCGGCCTCGGTGATGTTGCAGGCGGGGACGACGTGGGTGCGGTTCATGTTGATGAAGGGCCAGAGGCCGTTCCGCTTGCACGCCGCGCCGAAGGCCGCCATCGGGGCGTTGGCCTCACCGGTCGCGTTGTACGGGACCAGGGGCTCGCGGGTCTCCCTGTCCCGGACCAGCTCCAGCGCCCAGAAGGCGCCGAGGCCGCGCACCTCGCCGACGGAGGGGTGGCGCTCGGCGAGCTCGCGCAGCCCGGGGCCGAGCACGTGCTCCCCGAGGTGTGCGGCGCTCTCGACGATCCGCTCCTCCTCCATGACCTTGATCGTCGCGACGGCGGCGGCACAGGCCAGCGGGTGACCGGAGTAGGTGAGCCCGCCCGGGTAGGGCCGGGTCTCGAAGGTCGCGGCGATCTCGGCGCTGATGGCGACGCCACCGAGCGGCACGTAGCCGGAGTTGACGCCCTTCGCGAAGGTCATGAGGTCCGGGACGATGCCGTCGTGGTCGGCGGCGAACCACTTCCCGGTGCGCCCGAAGCCCGCCATCACCTCGTCCAGCACGAGGACGATGCCGTACCTGTCGCAGATCTCGCGGACGCCCGCGAGATAGCCGGGCGGCGGCGTCATGATGCCCGCGGTGCCCGGGACGGTCTCCAGGATCACGGCGGCGACGGTCGCCGGGCCCTCGAAGGCGAGCGTGTCCTCGAGGTGCTGGAGCGCGCGGGCGCACTCCTCGGCCTCGGTCTGCGCGTAGAACGGGGAACGGTAGAGGAACGGCGCCCAGAAGCGGACGACTCCCGCCGAGCCGGTGTCGGACGCCCAGCGGCGCGGGTCGCCGGTGAGGTTGATCGCGGTGGCGGTGGCCCCGTGGTACGAGCGGTAGGCGGAGAGCACCTTGGGGCGCCCGGTGTGCAACCGGGCCATGCGGACGGCGTTCTCGACGGCCTCGGCACCGCCGCTGGTGAAGAAGATCTTGTCGAGGTCACCGGGGGTCCGCTCGGCGATGAGGCGCGCCGCCTCCGAGCGCGCCTCGACGGCGAAGGCGGGGGCGAACGTGGTGAGCCTGCCCGCCTGCTCCTGGATCGCGGCGACGACGGCGGGGTGCTGGTAGCCGATGTTGGTGAAGACGAGGCCGCTGGTGAAGTCCAGGTAGCGGTTGCCGTCGTAGTCCCAGAAGTGCGCCCCCTCGGCGCCCGCGACGGCGAGCGGGTCGATCAGGCCCTGGGCGGACCAGGAGTGGAACACGTGCGCGCGGTCGGCGGCCTTCACGGCCGCGCCCGCTGCGGGGTCGACGTACGGGGCGCGGGAGGCATCGGAGTTCATGCGGCGAGCGTATGCGGCGTGACCGCCGTCCTCCATGGCCACTCTGTACGGCATGGGCCGCCCGGCTCGGCATGCTGTCGGGTCCCCGTCCGGAAACGGCTCCATTGACAGAATGCTGTCATCATGACAGCATTCTGTCGTAAGGTTCCGTGCTTCGCCACCGGAGGTCATCATGACCGGCACGACCGTCCACCTGGCCGTCTACGACACCTTCGCCGACTGGGAGCCGGGCTTCGCCACGGCTCAGCTCACCCGGCACGGTCACACCGTGCGCACCGTCGGCCTCACCACCGAACCCGTCACCACCATGGGCGGGCTGCGCGTCCATCCCGACCTGGCGCTCGACGAGCTGGGGCCGGACGGCAGCGCGCTGCTCGTCCTCGCCGGCGCCTCCCTCTGGGACACCGGCGACACCCTCGCCCCCTTCGCCCGGGCGGCGCGGACCTTCCTGGACGCGGGCGTGCCGGTGGCCGCCATCTGCGGGGCGACCGCGGGGCTGGCCCGCGAAGGCCTGCTCGACGACCGCACCCACACGAGCGCCGTCTCCTTCTACCTCGCCGCCACGGGATACGCGGGCGGCGCGCACTACGTCGACGCCGACGCGGTGACGGACTCCGGCGGGGAGTCCCGGGGCGCTCTCGTGACGGCGGGTCCGACCGAGCCGGTCGCCTTCGCCCGCGAGATCTTCTCGCTGCTCGACGTGTTCGAACCGAAGAAACTGGACGCCTGGTACCGGCTCTTCCACGACTCGGACGCGAGCGCCTACGAGGTGCTCGAAGGATGAGCGGGAAGAACACCGGGGGGGCCCGGCACCCGGAGGACGCCGACCGGCTCAGCCGCACCGCGATCGGGGTGTTCCGGCTCAACGGCCGCTTCCTGTCCGTCGCCGAGGAACTGGCCGGCCCCGCCGGGCTCACCGCCGCCCGGTGGCAGGTCCTCGGAGCGGTCCTGACCGAGCCGCTTCCGGTGTCGGGGATCGCCCGCTCGATGGGGATCACCCGGCAGAGCGTGCAGCGGATCGCCGATCTGCTGGTGGGACAGGGCCTCGCCGAGTACGCCGCGAACCCGGCCCACCGGCGGGCCAAGCTGCTCCGGCCCACCGACGAGGGCCGGGCCGCGGTGAACAGGATCGGTCCCGCCCACGCGGAGTTCGCGGCGCGGCTTGCGGGGGAGCTGGGCGAGGAGCAGTTCGCGCGCACCGTCCAGGTGCTGGAGCGGCTCTCGGCCGCCATGGACACCCTGGCGCTCCCGGCCTCCCCGGCCTCCCCGGCCTCCCCGGCCTCCCCGGCCGGGCGGCCACCGGAATCCGCCGGGGGATGAGGGCGCCGTGCGGGATCCGCCCGCCGCTATCCTCGACCACGGTCCGCCACGGCCGTACGGGGAGGAAGCGCACCATGGAGAAGCTGGTCTCCGGCGATCCGCAACGCATCGGCAGCTACCGCCTGCTGGGGCGGCTCGGCGCCGGCGGGATGGGACGGGTGTTCCTGGCCCGTTCGGACCGGGGCCGCACCGTCGCCATCAAGCTGGTGCGGCCCGAGCTCGCCGCACAACAGCAATTCCGCGACCGGTTCCGGGCCGAGGTGCAGGCCGCCCGGCGGGTCGGAGGCTCCTGGACCGCCCCCGTGCTGGACTCCGGGGTGGACGCCACGGTGCCGTGGGTGGCCACCGGTTACGTCGCCGGCCCCTCGCTCCACCGCATCGTCTCGGGTCACCGGGGCGCACCGGCGGCCGAATCGGGGGCGTACGGTCCGCTCCCCGAGCGCTCCGTACGCATCCTGGGCGCCGGTCTCGCGGGGGCCCTCCAGGACATCCACGGTGCCGGGCTGGTCCACCGCGACCTGAAGCCCTCCAACGTCCTGATGACGATCGACGGGCCCCGGGTCATCGACTTCGGTATCGCCCGGGCCCTGGACACCGTCACCGAGGGCGGCCTCACCCGTACCGGCGCGATGATCGGCACCCCCGAGTTCATGTCGCCCGAGCAGGTGCGGGGCGAGCGCGTGGCTCCCGCGTGCGACGTGTTCTGCCTCGGTTCCGTGCTGGCCTACGCGGCGACCGGCCGCGTGCCGTTCGGCGCGGCGGGAAGCGGAGCCCACGCCCTGATGTTCCGTATCGCGCAGGAGGAGCCGGACCTCACCGGTGTCCCCGTCGACCTGGTCGAGCTGATCCGGGACTGCCTGGCGAAGGACCCGGCCGCGCGCCCCTCCACGGACACCGTCCTGGAGCGGCTGGGCGACACGGAGTCGGCGGAACCGTGGCTGCCGGGCGCCCTGATCGCCCAACTCGGGCGCCACGCGGTGGAGCTGCTGGACTCCGAGGACCCCGAGGAGGAGCGGAGCGGAGCGACGGGCCCGCAGCGGGTGCGGCCCACTCCCCCGGCACCCGCCCCGACACCCGCACCCGCCACGCCCGTACGGCCTCCCGATGTCACACGCGGACTCCCCGCGCCGGCCGGGCCGCCCGCACAGCTCCCGCCCGCCTACGGCTATCCGCACCGGCCCGCGGCCGCCCACGGATACGCGCCCACTCCCGCGGGCCACCCCGGCGCGCCCGCGCCCCGGCGCCGTGGGGCGGGCTCGACGCTCCTGCTGGCCACCGTCGCGCTGCTCGTCGCGGTGGGGGCGGGCTGGGGGGTCCACGCCCTCACCCGCGACGGTGGGGGTGACACCGCGGTGTCACCCACGCTCTCCCCGTCCGGCACCTCCCAGGACGGAACGCACGCCGAGGCCAAGGGCTCCGACGGCACCGTGCCCTCCGGCTTCCTGGGCACCTGGTCCGGGACCGTCGAGGGCGGCGGGGGAGCCTCCACCCGTCAACTCGTCGTCCGGCAGGGCGAGGTGGGTGACACCGTGCTGTCCCTCACCGCCGAGGGGCCCCTCGGCGCGGGCGGCTCCTACCGCTGCGTGTTCCGGGCCGATCTGCAGAGCGAACCGTCCTCGGGCGGGCCCGTCCGTATCGGTCCCTCGCGGGTCGCGGAAGGCGAACCGATGTCGTCGTGCACCCCGGGGGAGGCCACCGTGCTGACCCTCCTCCCCGACGGGAGCCTGCACCGCGAGATCACGGCCACCGGCACGAGCCTGACGTACACGAGGACCGGCTGAGCGGCTCACGCCGTGAGGTCCGCCGCCCGGAAGGCGAGCCACAGGTCGTACCGTGCGCTCGGGGTCCTGAGCAGCGACCGGCTCAGCAGCGCCTCGAGCCGGGTGAGCCGCTTGCGGGCGCCCGGTACGGAGATGCCCAGTGCGGCTGCCGCCGGGCTCAGCTGGGCCTCGCAGCTCAGCCATGTCCGCAGGGTCTCCTCGCCCGTGGGGCCGGCCTCGGCGAGGAGCCTGAGCTGCTGGACGGCCCAGTCCTGGACGCCGGGGGTGCGCAGGACCGTGTCGAGGTCCTCGGCCACCGCGCCGCTCCCGGGGCGGGAGCGGTGCAGCGCCGGGGTGGCCCTGATCCTGAGGGCCAGGTCGACGGCCGCCTGGTCCGCGACCAGGTTCAGGTCCAGGCCGAGGAGTTCGCCGACGAGCTTCAGCCGGGCGGCCAGGGTGTTGCGGTGGATCTTCAGGTGCTGGGTGGCGTGGGAGGAGAACGCCAGCCAGGACGCGACCGTCGCCGAGAGCTCCTGGCTCCCCGGATCCTGCGAGCGGCGCGGCAGATGGGCGAGGAGCGGCGCGAGGAGAGCGTCGGCCCACCGCGCTCCGGCGGCCCCCACGACCAGTGCGGGTTCCGGGGCGGCGCCGAACCTCGCGTGGCGCCCGGGGAGTGCACGGGCGACGGCGAGTGCGTGGAACGCCTGCCGGTAGGCGGTGGCCGTGTCGGGCAGCCGCACCTCCTCGCTGACGCCCACGACGCAGTCGTCCACGAGCCCGGCGACGGCCAGGCCCAGGGTGGAGCCCTCCTCGGGCGCCCGCTCCTCCGCCTCCTCCTCAGCCGGCACGATCAGGATGAGATGGCGGGCGTAGACGGGGCAGCGCACGATCCACGTCCGGCCGCCGGAGGTGTCCGCGCAGACCCGGGCCACCTCGTCGCGCTGTCCGCCGGAGCATTCGACGACGCAGACCCGCACGGGGTCGGGGAGCTTCGGCCGCAGGGCGCCCGCCACCTGGTGGGCGATGGAGAGCTGACCGGTCATCAGCAGGTGCAGGACGGCCTCGCGGCCCCGGGACTCCGCGAGGTCCACGCGCCTCCGCTTGCGCTCGACGCTCTCCGACGCCCAGGACAGGGCGAGGGGCATCACCGCGTCGGCCATCAGCGTGGCGAGCCCGGCGGGCAGCGGCTTGGGCGCGACGAGGACGGCGACCGGGCCACGGGGCTCCGGCGTACGGTCGAGCGGGAGCAGCAGTGCGGTGCACATGTCGGTGTCGAGGGAGTACGAGGCGGCTCCACGGGTCGTCATCTCCCGTGCTGCCCGGGCCGCGAGACCCGCCGCCTCGTGGGCCGGCCACCGGACGCTCCCGGCCACGGCCCGCAGGACCGTACCGTCCCGGTCCACGATCCCGGCCCAGCCCTCCGCCCGCCGGGCCAGTCCGCGCAGCAGCTCGGGCGATCCACCGGTCCGCGCCAGCCGGTACATCAGCAGTACGTCGTCCGCCCGTTCGCGCGCCGACACGTGTCTCCCTCCCCCGGCCTCCCCGAAACCGGAGTGCAGGGTACCGGTCCGGTTGTGCGGTTTGATACCCGTCGGTTGCCACGCGGTGCGAATTGAATCTCCCGGCCCGACGCCCCGTCCCCCTAGAGTCCCCAGGGTGTTCCGGGATGTCCGGGAGACGTCGGGGGGCGTCGGGACGTCCTGGTTCCGGGGGCCCGAGGACGTCGGGGGACGTCCGGACGGCGCGGCGGCAGCGGCTCACGGGGGTGGTCACTGTCGTCGGCCCGCGGCGGGTGTCAGTGGCGCCGCCCAGCATGGTTCTCGACCGTGCGCCCCTCCGGCCCGGGCCCGTGCTCAGCCCGGCAGCGTCGCTGCCTCCCCGACGGCGGTGAGCAGCCAGATGGGGAATTCCGGGTCCGCCTGCCCCACGGCCAGACCGAGCCAGCGCGTACTCCCCGGCGGGCGCCAGACCTGCATGCTGCCCGCAAGGTTGCAGAGCTGCCCCATCGGCTCCGGGGCGGGGCCGGCGTCCTCCTCCCGCTCCAGGTAGGGCCAGAGGTCCACGGTCTCCGGCTCGCCCCACCGCTCGCTCAACGCGGTCGCCAGGACGCTGAATTCGTCCTCGATCTCCTGCTCCGCGGGCTCGACGAGTTCCGGTGACCGGTCGTCCCAGAAGTCCTGACTGGCGCGCAGGATCATCAGGTGATGGCCGGGTCCACTGCTCCGCCCGCTGCCGTCCTCGCTCTCCTCCCCCGCGGGGAAGGGCCGGGCGAGGAGGCCCTCGATCAGGGCGAGGCGGGACTCGGTGGTCTCGGGCGGTGTGCTGTCGCTGTCCGTGCTCATGAGGCGCGATCCTGTCAACCACCCGTACGGGAACACGAATCGGGGGCGCGTCCGGCANCACATGGCCGGACGCGCCCCCGCTCCCCGGGGTGGGGCCGGGTTCAGCAGCTCAGGTTAGAGCCGGGGGTGGTGCCGAGGATCTGGACGAACGCCTGGTACTTGTCGATGCGGCTCTGCACCTGGGCGGGGTTGCCGCCGTTGCACTCCAGGCTGCCGTTGATGGAGCGGATGGTCTCGCCGAAGCCGGAGCCGTTGACCATGGCGTTGTGCGGCGTCATGGTGCCGGGGCCGGACTGGGTGTTCCAGTACCAGAGACCGGTCTTCCAGGCCACGGAGGCGTTCTGCTCGACCAGGTACGGGTTGCCGAGCAGGTCGATGCCGAGTGCGTCACCGGCTGCCTTGTAGTTGAAGTTCCAGCTGAGCTGGATGGGGCCGCGCCCGTAGTAGGCGGCCTGGCCGGCCGGGCAGCCGTAGGGCTGACTCGCGTCGCAGTAGTGGGGGTAGTTGGCCTCGTTGATCTCCTTGATGTACACCAGCCCGCCGGTCTCGTGGCTGACGTTGGCGAGGAACGCGGCCGCCTCCCGCTTCTTCACCGTGTCGCTGCCGGTGTTGGCGAAGCCGGGGTAGGCGCTCAGGGCCGCGGTGAGACCGCTGTAGGTGTAGAAGGAGTTCCGGCCCGGGAACATCTGGTTGAACTGCGCCTCGCTGACGACGAAGCCCGAGGGGTCCGGGTCGCCCGGGTCCGTCTCGCCGCCGCTTCCGCAGGTGCCCTGGTCGGCCCAGACGTCGGCCGAGCCGGGGGTCTCGTTCTGGGTCCACCACTTCGCGGACCAGTTGTGCCCGTTGTAGGAGGCCGATCCGCCGCCCACGTAGACGGAGGAGGCGCTCCAGGCCGGCGCACAGGCGGCGGCCGAGGCCGTGGTGGCGGGGAGGAGGACGAACGTCGCGACGACCGCGCCCAGCGCGGCGATCAGGCTCATGACACGTTTGAACACGCGATCACTCCTTCGGCGCGGCGCTCGCGCGAGCGTGCGCCGCCATGGGGGGTACGGCCACTCAAGCGTCGATGGTCTGGACCTGTCAAGGTCTAGACCAGAACTCGACAACGTTGCCCATGCCCCCGACGCGGCGCCCGCACCGCCCGGTTGAACGCGAGACGAACTTCCCCGGAAGGAAACCGGAGGCTCCCCCACCACACGGTTCCCGGTCATACGGTGACGCTCTCCGGCCACCGCACCCACAGGGAGCGCGTCCACCATGGAGTTGTTCACCCCCGAGAACGTCATCGCCGTCCTCACAGCCCTGCTGGGTGTCGCGACGTCGGCGGGCGTGCTCTGGTACGAACGCCGCGTCCCGCGCCGCAAGCGCATCGGCTACCGCGTGCAGATGGACACCCCCATAGGCAGCGAGGTCAGCCAGGGCCGGGCCAATGTGCGGCTCGGGCTCTTCAACGAGACCCCGGACATGGCCGATGCGACGCTCGTCCTGCTCCGCGTCGAGAACGACGGCTCGCAGTGACGCCAACTCCGGTACCCGCGAGGTGTTCCAGCGCCGCGTCCTGGACGCCAACGAGCTCGCCACCTCCTCGCGCGACTGCACCACCAAGGACTACGCCGACGCCCCGGTCCTGCGCTGCGAGCTCGACGGCACGGACCAGGTCCTGGCCGAGGTCGCCGAGCTCGAGGGGGCGATCGGCTACACCGAGCTCCGGGGCGGCGCGGTGCCCGACGGGGCCCACCGGACAGCCATCGACGGCGTCACCCCGTCCGTCGACACGATCGGCACCAGCAGCTACCCGTACCGCGAGATCGAGTACGCCTACACCTACGGCTCGCCGCCCGCGAACTCCCTGGTGGCCGGCTTCCTCAACTACCTGGACAACTACGGCGAGGAGGTCATGCGCACCAACGGCCACATGCCGTGCGCGACCCCCCAGGGCATGCGCCTCTGCGGCGAGGACCGAGCCGGACCGGGCCGAGCCGGGAGGGGCCCCCTACCGCGGTAGGGGGTGGACACGACACCGCGGTATCTCGCGAAGGACTCCGGCCCGCTCCTAGTCTCCCCGCCATGGACACCTCACGGACCTCCTTCCC
>NZ_NEUF01000031.1 GCF_002910915.1 Streptomyces sp. SM10
CACGGGCCCCGTCGCCGCACCGGCGGTGCAGGGGCGTCCGGCGGTCTTTCCTGGTGTGCGGCACATGACGGAACGATCTCCCGGAAGCGCGCTCCGCGGGGATCATGGCCCGGATCTGTGGACAGCCGGTCGGTTGTGGACATCGCCGTCACCCGGCACCCGGCGGGTCCCGTACACTTCTTCTGGCGATCCGGGTCACCGGGTCGACTTCGCACGCCCCGCCACCTCCCTCTCTGCGGACGGTGGCCGCGCTCCTCGGTCCCTTGTGGCACGGCGCGTCGGGGCGTCAGGCGCGACAGCAATCCTGCGGTCGCGGCAACCGAGAAAATCAAGGAGTACGGCCATGGCCGTCGTCACGATGCGGGAGCTGCTGGAAAGCGGCGTCCACTTCGGTCACCAGACCCGTCGCTGGAACCCGAAGATGAAGCGCTTCATCTTCACCGAGCGCAACGGCATCTACATCATCGACCTGCTCCAGTCGCTGTCGTACATCGACCGCGCCTACGAGTTCGTCAAGGAGACCGTCGCCCACGGCGGCTCCATCATGTTCGTGGGTACGAAGAAGCAGGCCCAGGAGGCCATCGCCGAGCAGGCGACGCGCGTCGGCATGCCGTACGTCAACCAGCGTTGGCTCGGTGGCATGCTCACCAACTTCTCCACCGTCTACAAGCGCCTTCAGCGTCTGAAGGAGCTCGAGCTCATCGACTTCGAGGACGTGGCCGCCTCCGGCCTCACCAAGAAGGAGCTCCTGGTCCTCTCCCGCGAGAAGGCCAAGCTGGAGAAGACCCTCGGTGGTATCCGCGAGATGCAGAAGGTGCCGAGCGCCGTCTGGATCGTCGACACCAAGAAGGAGCACATCGCCGTCGGTGAGGCGCGCAAGCTCCACATCCCGGTCGTCGCGATCCTCGACACCAACTGCGACCCCGACGAGGTCGACTACAAGATCCCGGGCAACGACGACGCGATCCGCTCCGTCACCCTGCTCACCCGCGTGATCGCCGACGCCGTCGCCGAGGGCCTCATCGCCCGTTCCGGTGCCGCGACCGGCGACTCGAAGCCGGGCGAGAAGGCCGCCGGTGAGCCCCTCGCCGAGTGGGAGCGTGACCTGCTCGCGGGCGACAAGAAGGACGACGCCGAGGTTCAGTCCTCCGCCGAGACCGAGAAGGCCGCCGACGCCGAGCCGGCCGCCGCCGCCGACGAGCAGGCTGCCGAGCAGGCCGAGGCTCCCGCTGCCGAGGCTCCCGCTGCCGAGGCCCCCGCCGCCGAGGCTCCGGCCGCGGACGCCGAGCAGGCCTGACACCCGTAGTCACGGCTGAATGACGGCGGGGGCCGGTGCGCTGCACCGCCCCCGCCGTTCACCCGTAGATCTTTCAGACTTCGAGAGAGAAACAGACTCATGGCGAACTACACCGCCGCTGACGTCAAGAAGCTCCGCGAGCTCACCGGCGCCGGCATGATGGACTGCAAGAAGGCGCTCGACGAGGCCGACGGCAACGTCGACGGCGCGGTCGAGGCCCTCCGTATCAAGGGTCAGAAGGGCGTCGCCAAGCGCGAGGGCCGTTCTGCCGAGAACGGTGCCGTCGTCTCCCTCATCTCCGAGGACAAGACGTCCGGCGTCCTGGTCGAGCTGAAGTGCGAGACGGACTTCGTCGCCAAGGGTGACAAGTTCCAGGCCGTCGCCAACACGCTGGCCGCGCACGTCGCCGCGACCTCCCCGGCCGACATCGAGGCGCTCCTCGCCTCCGAGATCGAGCCCGGCAAGACCGTCCAGGCGTTCGTGGACGAGGCCAACGCCAATCTCGGCGAGAAGATCGTCCTGGACCGCTTCGCGCAGTTCAACGGCGCCTTCGTCTCCGTGTACATGCACCGCACCATGCCCGACCTGCCGCCGCAGATCGGTGTCCTGGTCGAGCTGGACAAGGCCGACGCCGACCTGGCGAAGGGCCTCGCCCAGCACATCGCCGCCTTCGCGCCGAAGTACCTCGCCCGCGAGGACGTCCCGGCCGAGGTCGTCGAGGCCGAGCGCCGCGTCGCCGAGGAGACCACGCGCGCCGAGGGCAAGCCCGAGGCCGCGCTCCCGAAGATCGTCGAGGGTCGCGTCAACGGCTTCTTCAAGGAGGCCACCCTCCTCGGCCAGCCGTACGCCCTGGACAACAAGAAGTCCGTCCAGAAGGTCCTGGACGAGGCCGGTGTCACCCTGAAGCGCTTCACGCGCATCAAGGTCGGCATCTGAGTCCGTCCGCGAACAACGGTGGACCCCGATAGGGTCTGGTGCAGTCGTCGGTTGCACTCAGCCGGACGACCGCAGATCTGACGAGGAGGCCATTGCCGCTGAGGGACAACAGACCCACCGGCAATGGCCTTCTTCGTATGTGCACGAGGAGAATCTCCATGAACAAGGGCGCGGACGCCACACAGGGTGACCACAAGCGCGACGACGGCACGATTTCCGGGCGCTTCATGCTGAAGCTGTCCGGCGAGGCCTTCGCCGGTGGCGGAGGCCTCGGTGTCGACCCCGATGTCGTGCACGCCATCGCCCGCGAGATCGCCGCGGTCGTACGCGACGGCGCGGAGATCGCGGTCGTCATCGGCGGCGGAAACTTCTTCCGTGGCGCCGAGCTCCAGCAGCGCGGCATGGACCGGGCGCGGTCCGACTACATGGGCATGCTCGGCACGGTCATGAACTGCCTGGCGCTGCAGGACTTCCTGGAGAAGGAAGGCATCGACTCACGCGTCCAGACCGCCATCACCATGGGCCAGGTCGCAGAGCCGTACATTCCCCTCCGTGCCGTGCGGCACCTGGAGAAGGGGCGTGTCGTGATCTTCGGCGCCGGCATGGGAATGCCGTACTTCTCCACCGACACGACCGCCGCGCAGCGTGCCCTGGAGATCGATGCCGAGGCGCTGCTGATGGGGAAGAACGGCGTGGACGGGGTCTACGACGCCGACCCGAGGACCAACCCCGGAGCGGTGAAGTTCGACGCCCTGGAGTACGGCGAGGTGATCGCCCGTGACCTCAAGGTCGCCGACGCCACCGCCATCACCCTCTGCCGCGACAACCAGCTCCCGATCCTCGTCTTCGAACTGACGCAGGAGGGCAATATCGCCCGCGCGGTCAAGGGTGAGAAGATCGGCACGCTGGTGAGCGACCGGAGCACCCGGGCCTGACGGCCCACAAGATGGACAACGGCCTGCCGGTCGGACACCGTGCAGGTGAGGACGCGACGCAGGATCCGCAGGGCCCGACGATGACGGGCCCGCTCAAGACACGCAGGAGCACGTGGTGATCGAAGAAATCCTCCTCGAGGCCGAGGAGAAGATGGAGAAGGCCGTCGTGGTCGCGAAAGAGGACTTCGCGGCGATCCGAACCGGCCGTGCGCACCCGGCGATGTTCAACAAGATCGTCGCCGACTACTACGGCGCGCTGACCCCGATCAACCAGCTCGCCTCGTTCTCGGTCCCCGAGCCGCGGATGGCCGTGGTGACCCCGTTCGACAAGACGGCGCTGCGCAACATCGAGCAGGCGATCCGTGACTCCGACCTCGGTGTCAACCCGAGCAACGACGGCAACATCATCCGTGTGACGTTCCCCGAGCTCACGCAGGACCGCCGCAAGGAGTACATCAAGGTCGCCAAGACCAAGGCCGAGGACTCCAAGATCTCGATCCGCTCCATCCGCCGCAAGGCCAAGGAGTCGCTCGACAAGCTCGTCAAGGACAAGGAGTCCGGCGAGGACGAGGTCCGCCGCGCGGAGAAGGAGCTCGACGACACCACCGCGAAGTACGTGGCGCAGGTCGACGAGCTGCTCAAGCACAAGGAAGCCGAGCTGCTCGAAGTCTGATGAACGACTCTTCCTGGGGCGCCCCGCAGGGAACCGGTTACCGGAGCACGCCCGAGATGGGGGCCGCTCCGGCGGGTCCTGCATACGATGTGCACGGCGCCCAGCAGACTCGGCCCATGCCCATCGTGCCGGACGTTCCCGACGCAGGTAGAGACGCTGACGACCGCGACGACCGGAACGGGGACGCCGCGCGCGTCAGCGGCCCCCTGTTCCGTGACGAGATGCCGCAGGAGCCCATGTCCACCCCGCCGCCGTCCCCGCCGCACAAGAAGCGCGCGGGCCGTGATCTGCGTGCCGCCATAGGGGTCGGCGTCGGTCTCGGTGCCCTCGTCGCCGGATCCCTCTTCATCGTGAAGGCCGTTTTCGTCGGCGTGGTCGTGCTGGCGGTGGTGGTCGGTCTGTGGGAGCTCACCTCCCGCCTCAAGGAACGCAAGGACATCAACGTCCCCCTCGTGCCGCTCGCCGTCGGCGGCGCCGCGATGGTGGTCGCCGGTTACGTGCGTGAGGCGGAGGGCGCCTGGGTAGCCATGGCGCTCACGGCCCTCGCGGTGCTCGTGTGGCGGATGACGGAGCCCCCCGAGGGGTATCTCAAGGACGTCACGGCTGGTGTCTTCGCCGTGTTCTACGTCCCGTTCCTGGCGACGTTCGTCTCCATGATGCTCACCGCGGACGACGGTGCGTGGCGTGTGCTGACGTTCCTGCTGCTGACCGTGGTCAGCGACACCGGCGCGTACGCCGTCGGCTGGCGCTTCGGGACGCACAAGCTGGCTCCGCGCATCAGCCCCGGGAAGACCCGTGAGGGTCTGCTCGGTGCCGTCGGTTTCGCGATGGTGGCCGGCGCCCTGTGCATGGAGTTCCTGATCGACGACGGGGCCTGGTGGCAGGGCCTGCTGATGGGGCTCGCGGTCGCCGCCAGTGCCACGCTGGGTGACCTGGGCGAGTCCATGATCAAGCGGGACCTGGGCATCAAGGACATGGGCACGCTCCTGCCCGGTCACGGCGGCATCATGGACCGGCTCGACTCGCTCCTGCCGAGCGCGCCGGTCGTGTGGCTGCTGCTGGTGCTGTTCGTCGGATCGGGCTGAGCTTCCCGGTTCCGCCTCGCGCTTCCACGAAGGGCCCGCCGTCCCCACCGGACGGCGGGCCCTTCGCGTGCTCCCGAGGGCCCGCGTGTCGCCGGGACCGGCCGGTCCCCGTGCGATCGGTCACCGTCGCCGCGTGTGCCCGGGCCCTCCGTGTGCCGAGGCACGCCTGCGACCACGGCCGATGCCGGCCGGGCCGTCCCCCGGCGTACCACCCGTGGTCCTCGGCGGATCCGAGGACCACGGCGTGTCTGCGACACTGGATGAACCATGCCTAAGCCCGGAGAACTCACTTTCGTCGCGCCCCGCGGAGCCAAGCGGCCGCCGCGGCACCTCGCCGACCTCACCCCCGACGAGCGCAAGGAAGCAGTCGCCGCGACCGGCGAGAAGCCCTTCCGCGCCAAGCAGCTGTCGCAGCACTACTTCACGCGGTACGCGCACGACCCGGCGGAGTGGACCAATATCCCGGCCGCGTCGCGCGAGAAGCTCGCCGAGGCGATGTTCCCGGATCTGATGTCGGTCATGCGCCACATCAGCTGTGACGACGACACCACCCGCAAGACGCTCTGGAAGCTGCACGACGGCACGCTCGTCGAGTCCGTGCTCATGCGGTACCCGGACCGGGTCACCATGTGCATCTCCTCCCAGGCCGGCTGCGGGATGAACTGCCCGTTCTGCGCGACCGGGCAGGCCGGTCTCGACCGCAACCTGTCGACCGCCGAGATCGTGCACCAGATCGTGGACGGCATGCGGGCGCTGCGCGACGGCGAGGTCCCGGGCGGCCCGGCGCGGCTCTCCAACATCGTCTTCATGGGCATGGGCGAGCCGCTGGCCAACTACAAGCGCGTGGTCGGGGCGATCCGCCGGCTGACGGACCCCGAGCCGGACGGCCTGGGGCTCTCGCAGCGCGGGATCACCGTCTCCACGGTGGGCCTCGTGCCGGCGATGCTGCGCTTCGCCGACGAGGGCTTCAAGTGCCGCCTCGCGGTCTCGCTGCACGCCCCGGACGACGAGCTCCGCGACACCCTGGTCCCCGTGAACACCCGCTGGAAGGTCCGTGAGGTCCTGGACGCCGCGTGGGAGTACGCGGAGAAGTCGGGCCGCCGCATCTCCATCGAGTACGCGCTGATCCGTGACATCAACGACCAGGCGTGGCGGGGCGACCGGCTCGGCCGGCTGCTCAAGGGCAAGCGGGTACACGTCAACCTCATCCCGCTGAACCCGACCCCGGGCTCCAAGTGGACCGCTTCGCGGCCCGAGGACGAGAAGGCGTTCGTCGAGGCGATCGCCGCCCATGGCGTGCCGGTCACCGTCCGGGACACCCGTGGCCAGGAGATCGACGGTGCCTGCGGGCAGTTGGCGGCCTCCGAGCGCTGAGGCGCCGGGGAGGGGCGACATCCGGCCTGTCGGGCATGATCCGGCCGGTGTAGCCTGGCCCCGGAAATCAACTTCATATTCCGACAGGGGAGCGCCACAGCGCTGAGAGTGCGGCACCGAGGACAGGTCGGCCGCAGACCCTCTGAACCTCGCCCGGGTCATTCCGGGTAGGAAGTTCGGGCCTTACTCAAGCTGTTGCGCCCTGCCCGCTCGCCGAGCGGGCGGGGCCGCGTCTCTTCCTGGTCACCTCCAGGAGGAATCAGATGAACACCACCACGAAGTGTGCCGCGACGGCGCTGGCCGTCGCGCTCGGCGTCACCGTGCTCGCGGGCTGCGGCGGTTCCGACGACAAGGCTTCCGGCGACACCGGGGCCGGCTCCAAGACCGTCACGCTGGTCAGCCACGACTCGTTCAACGCCTCGGACGCCGTCCTGAAGGCGTTCACGAAGGAGACCGGCTACCAGGTCAAGGTGCTCAAGAGCGGGGACGCCGGCGCCGCGCTCAACCAGGAGATCCTCACCAAGGGTTCCCCCCGCGGCGACGTGTTCTTCGGTGTCGACAACACCCTGCTCTCCCGCGCCCTGGACAACGGCCTGTTCACGCCGTACGAGGCGAAGGGCCTCGACCGTGTCGCGGCCGACGCCCGACTCGACGCCGACCGGCACCGCGTCACGCCCGTCGACACCGGCGACATCTGCGTCAACTACGACAAGAAGTACTTCGCCGACAAGAAGCTCGACCCGCCGAACTCCTTCGACGACCTGCTGAAGCCCGCGTACAAGGACCTGCTCGTCACCGAGAACGCGGCGACCTCCTCGCCCGGACTCGGCTTCCTCCTCGGTACGGTCGCCACCTACGGCGAGACCGGCTACCAGGACTACTGGAAGAAGCTGAAGGACAACGGCGTCAAGACCGTCGACGGCTGGGAGCAGGCGTACAACGACGAGTTCTCCGGCTCCGCCGGCGGCAAGAAGGCCAAGGCGGACCGGCCGCTCGTCGTCTCGTACGCCTCCAGCCCGCCCGTCGAGGTGCTGTACGCCGACCCGCAGCCCTCCGAGGCCCCGACCGGGGTCGCCACTGGCACCTGCTTCCGCCAGACCGAGTTCGCCGGACTGCTGGACGGCGCGAAGAACGAGGCGGGCGGCAAGGCCCTGCTGGACTTCCTGATCAGCAAGCAGTTCCAGGAGGACATGCCGCTGAACATGTTCGTGAACCCGGTGGTGGAGGACGCGAAGCTGCCGGAGCTGTTCACGGAGTTCGGGGCGAGCATCGACAAGCCGGCGACGGTGGACCCGGAGAAGATCGCCAAGAACCGTGAGCAGTGGGTCCAGTCGTGGTCCTCGCTCGTCGTGAAGTAGTCGCGCGGCCCCCGCGCGGGGGGAACGCGGTGCGGCTCGGCCTGATGACCGTGCCCGTCGCGTTCTTCGCGCTGTTCTTCGCCTACCCGGTCGCCGCGATCGTCGGCCGGGGTCTGAAGGCCGAGGGGGAGTGGCAGTTCGGCAGGATCGGTGAGGTGCTGAGCCGGCCGGACATCCTGGACGTCCTCTGGTTCACGACCTGGCAGGCCCTCGCCTCCACGGCGCTGACGCTGCTGATCGCGCTGCCCGGCGCCTATGTCTTCGCCCGTTTCGACTTCCCGGGCAAGCAGCTGCTGCGGGCCGTGGTGACCGTGCCGTTCGTGCTGCCCACCGTCGTGGTGGGGACGGCGTTCCTCGCGCTGCTGGGGCGCGGCGGGTTCCTCGACCAGCTGTGGGGGGTCCGGCTCGACACCACGGTGTGGGCGATCCTGCTCGCCCACGTCTTCTTCAACTACGCGGTCGTCGTACGGACCGTGGGCGGGCTGTGGTCGCAGCTCGATCCCCGTCAGGAGGAGGCCGCCCGGGTCCTGGGGGCGGGACGGTTCGCCGCCTTCCGGCGGGTGACCCTGCCCGCACTGGGTCCGGCGGTGGCCGCGGCCGCGCTGATGGTCTTCCTCTTCACCTTCACCTCCTTCGGGGTCGTCCAGATCCTCGGCGGTCCGGCCTACTCCACGCTGGAGGTGGAGATCTACCGCCAGACCGCGCAGCTGCTGGACCTGCCGACGGCCGCCGTGCTGACCCTGGTGCAGTTCGCGGCGGTCGGCGGGATCCTCGCCGTGCACGCGTGGACCGTACGGCGCAGGGAGACCGCCCTGAAGCTGGTCGATCCGGCGGGGACCTCCCGGCCGCCCCGCGGGGCCGGGCAGCGGGCGCTGCTCGGCGGCGTCCTGCTGACGGTGCTCCTGCTCGTCCTGCTCCCGCTCGGTGTGCTGGTGGAACGATCCTTCGACACCTCCGGCGGCTACGGATTCGCCTTCTACCGCGCGCTGCAGTCCGCGGACGCCAACGGCTCCACCTTCCTGGTGCCGCCGCTCGACGCCATCGGGAACTCCCTGCGGTACGCGGCGGTCGCGACCCTCATCGCCCTGGTGGTCGGCGGCCTCGCGGCCGGCGCCCTGACCCGGCGGGCGGGCCGGCTGGTACGGGGATTCGACGCGTTGCTCATGCTCCCGCTAGGGGTCTCCGCCGTCACCGTCGGTTTCGGCTTCCTCATCACGCTCGACGAGCCGCCGTTCGACCTGCGGACTTCCTGGATCCTCGTCCCGCTCGCCCAGGCACTGGTGGGCGTCCCGTTCGTCGTACGCACGATGCTGCCCGTCCTGCGCGCCGTGGACGACCGGCTGAGGGAGGCCGCCGCGGTGCTCGGTGCCTCGCCGCTACGGGCCTGGCGCGAGGTGGACCTGCCGCTGGTCCGGCGGGCCGTGCTGGTCGCCGCGGGCTTCGCCTTCGCGGTGTCGCTCGGTGAGTTCGGGGCGACCGTGTTCATCGCGCGCCCCGACAACCCCACCCTGCCGGTCGCCGTGGCACGGCTGCTGGGACGTTCCGGAGAGCTCAACTACGGCCAGGCGATGGCCCTGAGCACGATTCTGATGCTCGTCTGCGCGGTCTCGCTGCTCCTGCTCGAACGTATCCGTACCGACCGATCCGGGGAGTTCTAGAGATGCTGGCAGTGGAGTCCGCCACGGTCCGCTTCGGGAAGCGGACCGCGCTGGACGCGGTGGACCTGGAGGTCGCGGACCACGAGATCGTCTGCGTGCTGGGTCCGAGCGGCAGCGGAAAGTCGACCCTGCTGCGGGCCGTGGCCGGGCTGCAGCCGCTGGACGGCGGACGCGTACTCCTGGACGGCACCGACCAGGCGCCGCTGCCCGTGCACCGGCGCGGGCTCGGTCTGATGTTCCAGGACCACCAGCTGTTCCCCCACCGGGACGTCGGCGCCAACGTCGCCTTCGGACTGCGGATGCACGGCGCCTCCCGGGCCGAGCACGACCGTCGGGCAGACGAGCTCCTGGAGCTGGTCGGCCTGCCCGGGGCCGGACGCCGGGCCGTCGCCGCGCTGTCCGGCGGAGAGCAGCAGCGGGTGGCCCTCGCCCGGGCCCTGGCGCCCCGCCCGAAGCTGCTGATGCTGGACGAACCGCTGGGACAGCTGGACCGGAGCCTGCGCGAACGGCTCGTCGTCGAGCTCCGTACCCTCTTCGGCCGGCTGGGCACCACTGTGCTCGCCGTCACCCACGACCAGGGCGAGGCCTTCGCGCTCGCCGACCGGGTCGTGGTCATGCGGGACGGCCGGATCGCCCAGGCCGGCACCCCGCTGGACGTCTGGCAGCAGCCCGCCTCTGCGTTCGTCGCCCGCTTCCTCGGCTTCGACAACCTGGTGGAGGCCACCGTCACCGGCACGGCCGCCGACACCGTCTGGGGCAAGGTGCCGGTGCCCGACGGCTCGACCCAGGGCGAGTGCGAGCTGCTCGTGCGGCCGGGCGGCGTCCGGATCGGCGGCCCGAAGGACGGCCTGCGCTGCACGGTCGGCGTACGTACTTTCCGCGGCCATCACGTCACGGTCGCCCTGCACCCCGGGGACGGCCCCGCCCTGGAGGCGGAGTGCGGCCTGCGGAACACCCCGGACGAGGGCGCCGTCGTGGGCGTGACGTTCGATCCCGAGGAGACGGTGGTGCTGCCCCCGGCCTGACCGGTCCGGCCGGCGGCCTCCCCCGGAGCCTGATCCTCTGGACGGGGACCGGGAAACGGGGGACGTCGGAGAGGAACAGCCATGGCCGAGTCAGCGCGCGGCTCGTCCTCACCCCTGAAGGACGGGAGCGCGCCCGAGGACGTCGAGGGCGAGATCGTGACGGTCACCCTCACCGAGCGGAACCGGAAGTCCACCGAGATGGAGTTCCGGCAGCGCGGGGGCCATCTCACCCCCGAGTAGCACGCGGCGGCCGAGGACGACTGGGAGGCGCTCTTCGACGCCCTGCTCGCCGCCCGCTGAGCGCGGGCGGTCCCCGGAGGTCAGCCCGTCAGCCGCGCGAGCGCCCCCGCCGCCTCCTCGACCGTGTCGACGAGCGTGATCCGGGACTCCATCGCCCGCCCCTCGGCCAGCGCGCTCAGCAGGGGCCAGGCGGGCAGCTTCTCCGTCCAGTGGGCGCGGTCCACCAGCACCATCGGTGTGGGCGCCGAACGCGACTCGTAGTAGTTCGGCGTCGCGTTGTCGAAGATCTCCTGCACGGTTCCGGCGGCACCCGGAAGGAAGATCACACCGGCGGTGGAGCGGGCCAGGAGGCCGTCCTCACGCACGGCGTTCGCGAAGTACTTGGCGATGTGGTCCGCGAAGACGTTGGGCGGCTCGTGGCCGTAGAACCAGGTCGGAATCGCGACCGAGGAACCCCCGTCGGGCCAGCGTTCCCGTACGGCGAACGCCGCCTTCGCCCAGTCGGTGACCGAAGGGCTGAACGACGGTGACGCGGAAAGGAGTTCGCAGGCCTTGAGCAGCATGGCGTCGGAGTGCGGCGCCGCGTACGCGCCGAGGTTGGCCGCCTCCATCGCGCCCGGGCCGCCGCCCGTCGCCACGGTCAGGCCGCTGCGTGCCAGCTCCCTGCCGAGCGCGGCGGCGCCGCGGTAGGCCTCGGAGCCCCGGGCCATCGCATGGCCGCCCATCACGCCCACCACCCGTGCTCCGACGAGGTGTTCGTCCAGGGCGTCGGAGACTGCGTCGTCGTGCAGGGCGCGGAGCATCGAGGCGAAGACGTCGCCGTTCGACCTGGTCAGCTGGAACCAGCCGTACGCCCGCGCGTCAGGGGTCGACCCGTAACCACCCTCCGACAGGCCCTCGTACAGGGCGTCGGGGGTGTAGAGCAGGCCCCTGTAGGGGTCGAAGGGCAGTCCGGGCACCGGCGGGAAGACGAAAGCCCCGTCGCCGCGTATCTTCGCCTCGGCGCGGGGCTCCATGCGGCAGCCGAGGAAGACGGCGGCCCGGGTGTCTGTCGCGAGCAGTGCCTCGGTCCGGTCCGTCAGGTCGACGGACTGGACCCGGTGGTCGACGAGGGGTCCGGCCCCGACGGCCTTGTCGAATGCGGTGAGCGTCTCGATCTCGACGCCGGGTGCGTACGTGTTCTCGTCCGGATTCTCCACGCCGCCATGCTACGGACCACTCCCGCGGCGGGTGTCACCCCGTCAGAGGCAGCGCCGCCAGCTCCGCGATCGCCCAGGTCAGTGGCGCGAAGACGGCCAGGAGCACCAGTGCCCGCAGTGCCGCGGCGCTGCGCAGCGCGGAGACCGGGGCACCCAGCCGCAACAGGGTCGCGGCCGTACGCGCACGGGCCTGCTTGGCCTCCAGCGCGGTGGTCAGCAGGGTCGCCAGGGTGCAGCCGATGACGAGTACGGCGCCGAGCGCGGTGAGCGGGCCGAAGGGGCGGGGCCCGCCCGTGTACAGCACGGAGGCGGCGATGACACCGGACACCACGGCACAGACGATGCCCAGCGGCCGGCCGATGCGGGAGGCCTCGTCCATCAGGACCCTGCCCGCGAGCAGCCGTACGGCGCCGGGGCGTACCGCCTGGAGCAGCCGTCCGCACAGATGGGTCAGGCCGGGCCCGGCCATGGCCAGGCCGATCGCGGTGAGCGTCCATCCCACGAGCACGGCCGCGGGGGTGGAGTCCAGCCGGCCCGGCAGCGGGAAGGGGCTGCCCGCCTCACCGCGGCTCGCGTACGCCTCGACCGCGAGTCCGGCCGCGGTGAGCGCGACGCCCCAGGGCAGCTCCGTCGGCGTCGGGGACGGGGCGAGATCCGCCTCGGCCTCCTGGGCCTCGGACGGCGCGACCGGCCTGGAACGCAGGGCGAGGCCGCCGGCCGCGGACGCGGCCAGCGGGACGACGGCCAGCAGCGTCAGTGCCGCGGCGAGCGGCAGCGGGGTACCCGCACCGAGGAACTCCGCCGCACCGCCGTCGAACGGCAGACCGGTCAGGTCCCCGCGCAGATGCAGGAAGAACAGGAGCGCCACCACCGACCCCAGCGTGGTGGAGACCGCCGTCGAGATCGCCGCCAGCACCGCGAGCCGGGCAGGCCCGAGACCGGCGGCGAAGAGAGCGGGCCGCGGGCGGGTGCTCGGATCCGTCCGCGCGACCGCTACCGCGAACTGGACGGTCGCGGCGAGCGGTACGGCGCACCACAGCAGCCGCAGTACGGAACTCGACGCGTTCGCCGGGTGCCCGGAGGCGTATCCCAGCGTGCACAGGAGAAGGAAGCCGACCCCGGCCGACGCGGCGGCGAGCAGCAGCCGACGCATCAGTACCAGGGGGTGCGAGCCGCGGGTCAGACGGAGAGCGAGCACGCCGAGCGGCCTTCCGTATCGGTCGCGGCGGGCAGGGAGACGGTGTTCACGCGGCGGCCGTCCAGCATGCTGACCACACGGTCGGCGAGTGCCGCGACCTCCGCGTCGTGGGTGGCGAGCACCACGGTGATCCCGTGGGACCGCGCCGCGGTGGTGAGGGTGCGCAGGAGTTGCGCGCGCTCGGCGTGGTGCAGGGAAGCGGTCGGTTCGTCCGCGAAGATCACGGACGGCGACGAGGCCAGCGCACGGGCCACGGAGATCCGCTGGCGCTGCGACTGGAGCAGGGTGTGGGGCCGCTTTCTGGCGAGCGGGCCGATGTCCAGACGCTCCAGCCACTCGGTGGCGGCCTTCTTCGCCGCCCGGTGCGAGACGCCCCGCAGCAGCAGGGGAAGAGCCGCGTTCTCCCAGGTGCTGAGCTCGGGCACGAGCTGGGGCTCGGCCGCGATCCAGCCGAATCTGTCCCGGCGGAGCTGCTCGCGCAGCCGGGGGCCCATGGTGTGCACGGGCACGCTGTTGAACCAGACCTCGCCCTGGTCGGGCACCAGCTGGCCGGAGAGGCAGTGCAGGAGCGTCGTCTTCCCGCACCCGCGGGGGCCGGCCACGGCGAGGATCTCGCCGTCACGGACACCGAGGGAGACACCGCCGAGCCCCGGCGATCCGTTGTGGGAGTGGTGCAGGGAACGTGCCCAGATCACGTCGTTGTCGGGCGGGGCCACCATGGCGTACACCTCGGTTCGGATCAGATTTTCCAGTCCCCCGTACGGGGGAACGTATTCAACGAAAACGCAGCCGATCGGTCACTCGGCACGCTAGGCAGCCGGACCGGGGTGTCGGGACAGTACGCGGCCCGGATGCATCCCTTCTCACTCGAAAGGGTGCATCCGGGCCGCGTGGTCCGTATGAAATGACTGCCGGAGGCGCTTCGCCGGCCGCAGTCGGCGCGTCGGTCAGAGCTTCGTCCAGGCCTCCGTCAGGACGTTGCGCAGAATGCCCTCGATCTCGTCGAACGTCGACTGGTCGGAGATCAGAGGCGGCGCGAGCTGGACGACCGGGTCGCCGCGGTCGTCGGCCCGGCAGTAGAGGCCGTTCTCGTACAGCGCCTTGGAGAGGAAGCCGTACAGGACGCGCTCGGTCTCCTCGTCGGTGAAGGTCTCCTTGGTGGCCTTGTCCTTCACCAGCTCGATGCCGTAGAAGAAGCCGTTGCCGCGGACGTCGCCGACGATCGGCAGGTCGGACAGCTTCTGGAGCGTCTTCAGGAACGCGCTCTCGTTGTCCAGGACGTGCTGGTTGAGGCCCTCGCGCTCGAAGATGTCGAGGTTGGCGAGACCGACCGCCGCTGACACCGGATGGCCGCCGAAGGTGTAGCCGTGCAGGAAGGTGTTGTCACCCTCGTAGAACGGCTCGGCCAGGCGGTCGGAGATGATGCAGGCGCCGATGGGCGAGTAACCCGAGGTCATTCCCTTGGCGCAGGTGATCATGTCCGGGACGTAGCCGAACTTGTCGCAGGCGAACATCGTGCCGAGACGGCCGAACGCGCAGATGACCTCGTCGGAGACGAGCAGCACGTCGTACCGGTCGCAGATCTCGCGCACCCGCTGGAAGTAGCCGGGCGGCGGCGGGAAGCAGCCGCCGGCGTTCTGCACGGGCTCCAGGAAGACCGCGGCGACGGTGTCCGGGCCCTCGAAGAGGATCTGCTGCTCGATCTGGTCGGCGGCCCAGCGGCCGAAGGCCTCCGGGTCGTCGCCGAAGAGCGGTGCGCGGTAGATGTTGGTGTTCGGCACCTTGTGCGCGCCGGGCACCAGCGGCTCGAAGGGGGCCTTCAGAGCGGGCAGACCGGTGATGGACAGGGCTCCCTGCGGGGTGCCGTGGTAGGCGACCGCACGCGAGATGACCTTGTACTTGGTGGGCTTGCCCTTGAGCTTGAAGTACTGCTTGGCCAGCTTCCAGGCGGTCTCGACCGCCTCACCGCCGCCCGTGGTGAAGAAGACCTTGTTGAGGTCGCCCGGGGCGTGGTGGGCCAGGCGCTCGGCGAGCTCGACCGCCTTGGGGTGGGCATAGGACCATACCGGGAAGAAGGCCAGCTCCTGGGCCTGCTTGAACGCGGTCTCGGCGAGCTCGCGGCGGCCGTGTCCGGCGTTCACCACGAAGAGGCCGGAGAGGCCGTCGAGGTAGCGCTTGCCCTTGTCGTCGTAGATGTAGGTGCCCTCGCCACGCACGATGGTGGGAACGGGCGCCTTCTCGTAGTCCGACATGCGGGTGAAGTGCATCCACAGGTGGTCGTACGCGGTTCGGCTGAGGTCCTTGCTCACGGCTATCGGGTTCCCCACATATAGGTCTGCTTCTTGAGCTTGAGGTAGACGAAGCTCTCGGTGGAGCGCACACCGGGTATGGCCCGGATGCGTTTGTTGATCGTCTGCAGCAGGTGGTCGTCGTCCTCGCAGACGATCTCCACCATGAGGTCGAAGGAGCCCGCGGTCATCACCACGTACTCGCATTCGTCCATGGCAGACAGGGCCTCGGCCACCGGGTCGAGGTCGCCCTCGACGTTGATGCCCACCATCGCCTGGCGCCGCAGTCCCACGGTGAGCGGGTCGGTGACGGCGACGATCTGCATCACGCCCTGGTCGAGCAGCTTCTGGACGCGCTGGCGCACGGCGGCTTCGGAGAGGCCCACGGCCTTTCCGATCGCGGCGTACGGACGCCGCCCGTCCTCCTGGAGCTGCTCGATGATCGCGAGGGAGACCGCATCGACCGCTGGTGACGATGTGCTCCCGTTCCTGGAGTCTGCGCTACGGCTGGCCACGCCTCCACTCTGCACCGCGACTCGTCTGTCTGGCAAGCCTGAATCGATGAAATTCGTTGTCTGTATGCCTGAATCTCACTGAATCCGAAGGAGACGGCGGTTGGGTATGTCGAAAGCGTCACCGGACGGTCTAGGGTGGAAGTCTCACCCATCGGACAGCCGACAGGAGGGGTGGTCGTGACCACCGAGGTGCGCCGCCTGCGCAACTACATCAACGGAGAGTTCCGGGACGCCGCGGACGGGCGGACCATCGACGTGGTCAACCCGGTGACGGAAGAGGTCTACGCGACCTCGCCGCTCTCCGGACAGGCCGACGTCGATGCCGCCATGGACGCCGCCGCCGCGGCGTTCCCCGCCTGGCGCGACGTGACGCCCGCCGAACGCCAGAAGGCACTGCTGAAGATCGCGGACGCCTTCGAGGAGAGGGCCGAGGACCTCATCGCGGCGGAGTCGGAGAACACCGGCAAGCCGCTGGAGCTCACGCGTACCGAAGAGATCCCGCCGATGGTGGACCAGATCCGCTTCTTCGCGGGTGCCGCCCGGCTGCTCGAGGGCCGCTCGGCCGGCGAGTACATGGAGGGGCTCACCTCCATCGTCCGCCGCGAGCCGGTCGGCGTCTGCGCCCAGGTCGCGCCGTGGAACTACCCGATGATGATGGCCGTGTGGAAGTTCGCCCCGGCACTCGCCGCGGGCAACACCGTCGTCATCAAGCCGTCCGACACCACTCCGGCGTCGACCGTGCTGATCGCCGAGATCATCGGGCAGATCCTGCCCAAGGGCGTCTTCAACGTCATCTGCGGCGACCGCGACACCGGCCGCGCGATGGTCGAGCACCCGACCCCGGCGATGGCCTCCATCACCGGCTCGGTGCGGGCCGGCATGCAGGTCGCCGAGTCCGCGTCCAAGGACGTCAAGCGCGTCCACCTGGAGCTCGGCGGCAAGGCCCCGGTCGTCGTCTTCGAGGACGCCGACATCGCCAAGGCCGTCGAGGGCATCTCCGTGGCCGGCTACTTCAACGCCGGCCAGGACTGCACGGCCGCCACCCGCGTCCTGGTCCACGCGTCCGTCCACGACGAGTTCGTCACCGCGCTCGCCAAGGCGGCGGCCGACACGAAGACCGGTCTGCCGGACGACGAGGACGTGCTCTACGGCCCGCTCAACAACGCCAACCAGCTGGCGCAGGTCAGCGGCTTCATCGAGCGGCTCCCCGCGCACGCCAAGGTCGAGTCGGGAGGCCACCGCGTCGGCGACACGGGCTACTTCTACGCCCCGACCGTCGTCTCCGGCCTCCGCCAGGACGACGAGATCATCCAGCAGGAGGTCTTCGGGCCCGTCATCACCGTCCAGTCCTTCACGGACGAGGCCCAGGCCGTGGAGTTCGCCAACGGCGTCGAGTACGCCCTGGCCTCCTCGGTGTGGACCAAGGACCACTCCCGTGCGATGCGGATGTCCAAGAACCTCGACTTCGGCTGCGTGTGGATCAACACCCACATCCCGCTGGTCGCCGAGATGCCCCACGGCGGATTCAAGAAGTCCGGCTACGGCAAGGACCTCTCCGCCTACGGCTTCGAGGACTACACCCGCATCAAGCACGTCATGACCTCGCTC
>NZ_NEUF01000032.1 GCF_002910915.1 Streptomyces sp. SM10
CGTCGCCGTCGCCCGCGCCCTCGGCGCCGGGCCCTGGCACCGGCTGCGCCGCCACATCCTGCCCGGCGTCGTGCCGCCCGTCGTACGCCACGCCGTCCTGCGCGTCCCCGCCATCGCCCTGGCGCTGGCGTCCCTCGGCTTCCTCGGCCTCGGGACCCCCGCCCCGGAGCCGGAGTGGGGCCGCATGCTCTCGGAGAACATGCCCTACGCCGAACGCGCCCCCTGGGCCGTCCTCGCCCCCGCCGCCGCGCTCGCCGCCCTCGGCGCCCTCGCGGTGCTCACCTCGGCGGCCGTACGCGGCAGGGGGCGCGGGGTGCGGACGACGGATGCGCTCCCACGCGGCAGGGGACGCGGGTGACGACAGCCCAGGCGGGCATCCGGCCGGCCGCCGACGGCCCGGACCTGAGGCCCTACCTCCGGCTCCTGAGCGCCACCCAGTTCGCTTTCAACACCGGCTTCTACGCGGTCCTGCCCTATCTCGCGGCCCACCTCGGCGACGGACTCGGCATGGCCGGCTGGCTCGTCGGGCTCGTGCTCGGTCTGCGCACCTTCAGCCAGCAGGGACTCTTCGTCGTCGGCGGCGCCCTCACCGACCGCTACGGTCCCCGGCCCGTCGTCCTCACCGGCTGTGTCCTGCGCGTCGCCGGCTTCTGCTGGCTCGCCGGGGCGGACTCCACCGCCACCGTCATCGGCGCCGTGCTCCTCATCGGCTTCGCCGCCGCCCTCTTCTCACCCGCCGTCGAGTCGGAGACCGCCCGGAGCGCCGTCGCGTACGAGAAGAGGACCGGGACGCCGCGCGCCCAGGTGCTGGCCGTGTTCTCCGCCGCCGGCCAGGCCGGGGCCTTCCTCGGCCCCCTGCTGGGCAGTCTCCTGCTGCTGCTCGGAGGCGGATTCCGCACGGCCTGCCTCGCCGGAGCCGTGGTCTTCGTCGGCGTGCTCGCGGGACACGCCCGCCTCATGCCCCACCGTCCACGCCGCGTCCGGGCCGTCACGGGCACGGGCGGCCTCCGGCGCACCGTCGCCGACCGGCCCTTCCTCGTGCTCTGCCTCGTCTTCAGCACCTACCTCGTCTCCTACAACCAGCTCTATCTCGCCCTGCCGGAGGAGGTGGAGAGGGCCACCGGCTCACAGGCTGCGCTCGGCGGACTCTTCGCGCTCTCGTCCCTGCTCGTCGTCGTCGCGCAGCTGCCCCTGACCCGCTGGTCCGCACGGCGCATCGCGCCCCGGGCCGCCCTCGTCACGGGCCTCACGGCCGTCGGCGCCGGCTTCGCCGCGGTGCCCCTCACGCCCGCCGGGCCGGCCGGGCTGCTCCCCGCGGCGTCGCTCGTCGTCCTGCTCACGCTCGGCCAGATGCTGCTGGTCCCTGCGGTCCGGGGGCTCGTACCTGATCTGGTGGAGGACCACCGGCTCGGGCTCGCCACCGGCGCGCTGTCCTCGGTCTCCGGCCTCGCCGTCCTCGTGGGCAGCGCCGCCACCGGAACGCTCCTCGACGCGCCCGGCCCCGTCCTGTGGACGGTGCTCGCGGCCGTCCCCCTGGCGGGTGCCGCGCTCGCGCTGACGCTGCCCGGCCGGGAGCGCACTCCGGAGCCCGTCACCACCGTCACCGATTAGTTGTGACACGTTTTCCACAGGGGGCGCTGGGCACTGGTGCGGGCCCACTACCCTTGAGGGGTGACTATTCGCCTGTACGACACCGACGCCCGGCAGATCCGTGACTTCGTCCCGCTCGCAGCGGGCTGCGTCTCGATCTACCTCTGTGGCGCGACTGTCCAGGCCGCCCCGCACATCGGGCACATCAGGTCCGGGCTGAACTTCGACATCATGCGCCGCTGGTTCGAATACCGCGGCTACGACGTGACGTTCATCCGGAATGTCACCGACATCGACGACAAGATCATCAGGAAGTCCGCCGAGCAGGGCCGCCCCTGGTGGTCCATCGGCTACGAGAACGAGCGCGCCTTCAACGACGGCTACGCCGCCCTGGGCTGCCTCCCGCCCACGTACGAACCGCGCGCCACCGGTCACATCACCGAGATGGTCGAGATGATGCGCGGCCTCATCGAGCGTGGCCACGCCTACGAGGCCGACGGCAACGTCTACTTCGACGTCCGCTCGTACGAGGGGTATCTGGAGCTCTCCAACCAGGACCTCGACGACCTGCGCCAGCCGTCCGGTGACAACGAGACCGGCAAGCGGGACAAGCGCGACTTCGCCATGTGGAAGTCGGCCAGGCCGGGCGAGCCCAGCTGGGAGACCCCCTGGGGCCGTGGCCGTCCCGGCTGGCACCTCGAGTGCTCCGCGATGGCCCACAAGTACCTCGGCACCGCCTTCGACATCCACGGCGGCGGCATCGACCTGATCTTCCCGCACCACGAGAACGAGATCGCGCAGGCCAAGGCCTTCGGCGACGAGTTCGCGAAGTACTGGGTGCACAACGGCTGGGTCACCATGTCCGGCGAGAAGATGTCGAAGTCCCTCGGCAACTCCGTGCTGGTCAGCGAGATGGTCAAGGCCTGGCGCCCGATCGTCCTGCGCTACTACCTCGGCACCCCGCACTACCGGTCCATGATCGAGTACAGCGAGGAGGCCCTGCGCGAGGCCGAGTCCGCCTTCGCGCGGATCGAGGGCTTCGTCCAGCGCGTCGTCGAGAAGGCGGGCCCGGTGGAGGCCGCCCCCGAGGTCCCACCGGCGTTCGCCGATGCCATGGACGACGACCTCGGCGTCCCGCAGGCGCTCGCGATCGTCCACACCACGGTCCGGCAGGGCAATTCCGCGCTCGCCGCCGACGACAAGGAAGCCGCCGTCGCCCGCCTCGCCGAGGTGCGCGCGATGCTCGGCGTCCTCGGCCTGGACCCGCTCGACCCGCACTGGGCGGGCGAGAGCGACCGCGGCGAGGATCTGCACGGCGTCGTCGACACCCTCGTACGGCTCGTGCTCGACCAGCGCCAGTCGGCCCGGGAGTGCAAGGACTGGCCCGCCGCCGACGCGATCCGCGACCAGCTCAACCAGTCCGGTCTCGTCATCGAGGACAGCCCCAGCGGACCCCGGTGGACTCTCGGCCCGCGCTGAGCGGATCTCGCACCATGCGTGAACAGCGCAAATGTGCCGCCCGGCCGTCCGGGCGGCACACTTTCACTTGACGACGTTTTTCTGAAGCAACGAAACAGGTAGGTCATGGCCGGGAACAGCCAGCGCAGGAACCGCCGCACGTCCAACAAGAAGGGCATGCAGGTCGGCAGCGGCGGTAACCGACGCCGTGCTCTCGAAGGCAAGGGACCGACGCCGCCCGCCTCCGCCCGCAAGGGACACAAGAAGAACAGGGTGGCGAACGCCCAGGCCAAGCAGGCCGCGTCCCGCCGCCCCGCCCCGCGCCGTGGCGGCGCCAAGGGCACGTCGGAGATGGTCGTCGGCCGTAACCCGGTCTTCGAGGCGCTGCGTGACGGCGTGCCCGCGACCACCCTCTACGTCCAGCAGTACATCGAGAACGACGAGCGGGTCCGCGAGGCCCTCCAGCTCGCCGGTGAGCGCGGCAACATCCACCTCATGGAGGCCCCGCGCCCCGAGCTCGACCGGATGACGAACGGCCTGAACCACCAGGGCCTCGTGCTCCAGGTCCCGCCGTACGAGTACGCGCACCCGGAGGACCTCACCGCAGCCGCGTACGACAACAACGAGGACCCGCTGATCGTCGCCCTCGACGGCGTCACGGACCCCCGCAACCTCGGCGCGATCGTCCGCTCCGTCTCCGCCTTCGGCGGCCACGGCGTCGTCGTTCCCGAGCGCAGGGCGGCCGGCATGACCGCCGGAGCCTGGAAGTCCTCGGCGGGCACCGCGGCCCGGACCCCCGTCTCGCGCGTCACGAACCTGACCCGCGCCCTGGAGGCCTACCAGAAGGCCGGCCTCACCGTCGTCGGCCTCGCCGCCGACGGCGAGCACACGGTCGAGGACCTGGAGGCCCTGGCGGGCCCCGTCGTCGTCGTCATCGGCAGCGAGGGCAAGGGCCTGGGCCGCCTCGTCGGCGAGACCTGCGACTACCGGGTCCGGATCTCCATGCCGGGCGGTGCCGAGTCCCTCAACGCCGGTGTCGCCGCCGGCATCGTCCTCTACGAGGTGGCCCGCCGCAGGGCGTGACACCCGCAGGACGGCAGGGGGCCGGAGCCTGGGGCCCTGCCTGCCCGCGTCCGGGGTCTTCACGCACTCCGCGGGAGCGTCCGCGTCCCTGCCCGGGCGCCGGTGAGACGACCGGCTGAGGGCTGCCCGCGTGCAGCTCGCCCGTCACCGGCGGCCTCCGGCGATGCCCGCCCGTCACCGTGGTCCCGGCGACGACCGTCGGCCGCCCGCGCCGGGGCTTTCGCCCGTGTCCGGACGCGGGACCACACCTGTTCCCCACGGCACCCGCGCCCACCGACGGCCGGTACCGGCGCGACCGAACCCGGTGGGTGCTCCTCGGCCCCTCATGACCTCAGCCCCTCATGCCCCTCGGCCCCGCGGGCACGTGCCCGGCCCCGGTGGAGTTGTCCACCGCATCGCGACGCCGAGGCGCACCCGTGCCGGGTGGAGTACGCCACCCGTCTGCGGGGCGCCGGGCCCGATGCGGCAGTCGATCTCCGCACCGGCTCACCCCCGTACGGACACCGGGACGAGGTACGGGGGTGAGCCGGCGGTGGCGGCTCGCCCCTGCGGCAGCCGGTCCGGGCCGAGCCCACGGCCGCCCCGGGACCTGCGCGAAGCCGCCGGGCGGCGCGCGCTGTGCTCCCGCTCCGAGCGCCCGGCGTACACGGACGCGCGCCCCACTGCGGGCTGTTGACGGGTCTCGGACACTTCGGACGCGTCAAGGCAGTGTCCTAATCACACATCACTCGGTTAGATGAGTGTGGACACCAGAACGCCTCGGTTCGACGACCAACCCGCCCTGAGCATGACAAAGGTGGACAGCGACCCCGCGCAGGTCATCGTCAGCCACGCCAGCTTCCGGGTGCAGCTCGCCCCGGGCCAGCGCACCCGTCTGCGCCCCGTGGGCTCCGCCGGACCGGTCAGGATCCCCGCCATGGGCGGCGCGGGCGGCCGGAGGCGGGCTCCCGTCGTGTGGAGCGGCAGGTCCGAACCGGGCGACCCCGGAGCGACCGGACTCCTGCAGGCCGTACGGAACTCCACCGCCGGCCACCTCGAAGCGCGCCCCGGCGGCGACTTCGGTACGGGCGACGGCGGCGGCACCCAGGTCATCCCGCGCCTCGACGAGACCCAGCCCAACCCCGTACTCCTCGCGCCCCAGCGGCCCGGAGGCGGGCGTACCGGACCGTTGCTGCCTCCCATGCGGCAGGCCGTCGGCGCGTACGACGGCGTCGAGCCGCCGGCCCGCGACGCGTACGACCTCGCCGACGACGACGAGCCGAGCACCGACGGCCAGGGCGGCTCCTCCGCCGGGGAACGGCGCCGCGCCGGCGACACCGTCCGGCACGCCTACTACCCCGGCCGCCGGATGAACCTCGGCGTCGTGCTCCTCCCGCTCCGCGTCATCCTCGGCTTCCTCTCCATCTACGCGGGCATGGGCAAGCTCTGCGACCCCGCCTACTTCGACGGCGGCGACCGTGGCTCCATGGTCAAGTGGCTGACCTCGCTGCACCCGTGGGCCGCCGCCGAACCCCTGCGCGACTTCGCCCTCTCCCACCCGGTCGCCGCCGGGCTCTCCGTGGCCTTCCTCCAGGTCGTCGTCGGTGTCCTCACCGTCCTCGGACTCTGGCAGCGGGTGGCCGCGGCCTTCGGCGTCCTGCTCTCCGCCGCCATCCTGGTGACGGTCAGCTGGCGCACGGCCGCCGCCTACGACACCCCGGACATCATCCTGCTGGCCGCCTGGAGCCCGCTCGTCATCGCCGGTGCCCCCGTCTACTCGCTCGACGGACGTCTCGCGGGGGAGGCCTGGCGCACGCTCGGCCCGCGCTCCGAGATCTGGGACCTCCGCCGCCGGGTGCTGCGCCGCGGGGCCGTGGTCGCCACGGTCGTCGTCGGCCTGACCCTGCTGGTCGGCTCCATGCTCGGCGGGGCGGTCCGCTCCACCGAGGTCGTCACCGTGCCGGGACCCGACAGCTACCCGACCAACCAGCTGCCCGGCTCCCCGCTCCCCGGTGAGTCCGAGGGCAAGAAGCGCAAGCCCTCCAGCACTCCGGAGAACCGCACGCCCGAGACGTCCCCCTCCAGCGCGCCCGGCACCCCGTCGGCCGAGGAGTCCACCCCGGGTTCCGAGTCCTCGCGTGACTCCTCCCCGACGGCGGGTGCCAGCACGGGCCGGCCCAGCCAGACGCAGGGCACCGGACAGGCGCCTCCGCAGGAGCCCGCACCGGAGGTGCCCCCGACCGGTGACGCCGGTCCCAGCTCGTCCGGACCGGCCGGCTCGGGAGGCACGACCGGCGGCTCCGACGGCGGTGGCACGAGCGGCGGATCGGACGGCGGCTCCTCGTCCTCCGGTGGCGCGGGCCAGAACCCCATCGGCGGCCTGCTGGGCTGACCCGGCTCCCCACCACACCGCGAGGGCGGCCACCGGACATCCGGTGGCCGCCCTCCCGTACGCAGGGGCCGGGCGTCATTCGCCCGCGTGGGCGCCCAGCTCCCTCGCCGCCTCCGTGAGGTCCTTCGCGGTGTCGATGGCCCGCCAGTACGCCCCGTGCGGCAACGGGAACCCGGCCAGCCGGCGCTCGCGGGCGAGCCGGGGGAACGTGGTCCGCTCGTGGTCGCCGCGGTCCGGCAGCATCCCGGTGAACGCGGGCGCGAAGACGTACACGCCCGCGTTGATCAGATACGGCGACGGCGGCGACTCGATGAAGTCGGTGATGTGGCCGAACGCGTCCGTCTCCACCGCGCCCCACGGGATGCGCGGGCGGGCGAGCGCGAGCGTCGCCGTGGCGTCCCGCTCGGCGTGGAACGCGGCCATCTCCCGCAGCGAGAAGCGGGTCCAGATGTCACCGTTGGTCGCATACCAGGGCTCCGACGGATCGGGCAGCCTCGTCGCGGCATGCCTGAGACCGCCGCCCCGGCCCAAGGGCTCGGTCTCGACGACGGTCGTGACACGCAACGGAAGATCGGCCGAGTCCAGCCACTCCTGCAGCACATCGGCAAGATGGCCGCACGAGATCACGGCGTCGATGACGCCCTCGGCGGCCAGCCAGGACAGCTGATGGCCGATGATCGGGGTCCCGGTCCCCGGGATCTCGACCATCGGCTTGGGGCGGTCATCGGTGTACGGGCGCAGCCGTGAGCCCTGACCACCCGCCAGGATCACGGCCTGCGTCGGATACGTATGCATGCCAGGCACGATATGCCGTGCCCGGACATGCCCGGCTCAGCTGAACTGTGCGACGCCCGAGGCGAACGAGGTGTCGCAGACCGGCCGGGAGAAGCGGTGGGCGCGCGTCGGACCGTACTGGTCGACGGCGGCCTTGCCGAGCGCCTTGGCGATCGACATGCAGTGCTTGGCGAGCGAGGGGCGCCCCTCCACGGTGCGCTGGAGGCTCGTCAGAGCGACACCCGGGTCCTTCTCGCGGAGCTCCAGCAGGAGCTTGTCCCGCAGGATGTCCTGGGGGGCACGGGCCTTCGCCTGCTTGGACACGGTCTCCGAGGCGGTGGTCAGCAACTGGGTCTCGGTGTCCTGCCCCGACCACTGCACGCGGGTGACCGCGAGGGTCCCGGACAGGACCATGACGACGGGCAGTACGAGAGCGAGGGTTCGGCCGATACGGCGCGCGGTGTGGGTCACGCAGGCGAGCGTAGCGGGCAGTGATGACTTGGCGACATTTCGTCACTCTTGCGGGGGATGGTTCGAGTGGCTATTTCGAATCAGACGTTGACGCGGTGGGGCGAATTGACCGGTGTGCCAGGGTATTTGGCGTCCCAAGGATCCGAAACCCGATCCTCCCCGCGACACGCGAACGGCCCCGCGTCCGGGAGGGACGCGGGGCCGTGGCGGCTGGATCGGACGGGTCAGGCGGTCAGGCGCTCACCGGTCGACGTGGCGAAGACGTGCAACTCGTCCGGGCGCGGCACGACGTGGAGCTCGGTGCCCTTCTCCGGGACGGCGCGGCCGCCGACGCGGACGACCAGGTCCTTGTGCTCGCCACCGACCTGTGCGGCACCGTAGACGAAGCCGTCGGCGCCGAGCTCCTCGACGACGTTGACGGAGACGGCCAGACCGGCCGGGGCCTCGGAGGCGGCCTTGGAGAGGCCGGTCGCGGCGGCGCCGCCGTGCTCGACGATGTCGAAGTGCTCGGGGCGGATGCCGACCGTGACGGTGCGGTCACCACGGTCCGCGGCGGCGGAGAGCGCCTCGCGGGAGACCGGGACGACGCTGTTGCCGAACTTCACGCCGCCGTCGGTGATCGGGACCTCGACGAGGTTCATCGCCGGGGAGCCGATGAAGCCGGCCACGAAGAGGTTCGCCGGGCGGTCGTACATGTTGCGCGGCGAGTCGACCTGCTGGAGGAGACCGTCCTTGAGGACGGCGACGCGGTCACCCATGGTGAGGGCCTCGACCTGGTCGTGAGTGACGTACACGGTGGTGATGCCGAGACGGCGCTGCAGCGAGGCGATCTGCGTACGGGTCGACACGCGGAGCTTGGCGTCGAGGTTCGACAGCGGCTCGTCCATGAGGAAGACCTGCGGCTCACGCACGATGGCGCGGCCCATCGCCACACGCTGGCGCTGACCACCGGAGAGCGCCTTCGGCTTGCGGTCAAGGTAGTCGGTGAGGTCCAGCATCTTGGCGGCCTCTTCGACCTTCGCCCGGATCTCGGTCTTGTTCACACCGGCGATCTTGAGGGCGAAGCCCATGTTGTCCGCGACGGACATGTGCGGGTAGAGCGCGTAGTTCTGGAACACCATGGCGATGTCCCGGTCCTTCGGGGGCAGGTGCGTGACGTCGCGGTCACCGATGCGGATCGCGCCGCCGTTGACGTCCTCGAGACCCGCGAGCATGCGCAGGGAGGTCGACTTGCCACAACCGGAAGGACCGACGAGGACGAGGAACTCGCCGTCCTCGATGTCGATCTCGAGCTGGTCCACTGCCGGCTTCGTGGAGCCGGGGTAGACGCGGGACGCCTTGTCGAACGTGACACTGGCCATGGCGATTCTTCTCCTCCACCGGCAGGAACGTGCCGGACGATCCGAGTAAGGGAGTGGTGTGGTCCACTGGAGTGAACCTGAGGTGACGCTACCTGGCGGTTTCCGATCTGTCAGTAGGTCTCGGGTCTCGAATTCGACGCGGGATCCTGCCCAGGCTTTGGTTACACTGCTCCCGCACGCCTCCTTAGCTCAGTCCGGCCAGAGCAACGCACTTGTAATGCGTAGGTCGTCGGTTCGAATCCGACAGGGGGCTCCACGAAACCCCAGGTCACATAGCCCGTGACCTGGGGTTTCTGCTGTTCTGGGGTTGGTGTGCCGGATGGCCGGGGCGCGGCGGGAGGGCCTGCGTGAGCGGAGCCGCTGGGGGACCTACTTCTTGGGCTTCTGCCGCTTCGCGATCGTCACCTGGATCGAGCGCACCTACCACCGCCGCCGGCGTCAGAGACGCCTGGTCCGATTGACCCCCGTCCAGTACGAAGCCATCATGACCCCACCCGCAGCCCTGGCTGCATAGACCCCGCTGTCACCTACTCGTGCAGCAGTCCCGGAGTCATGGCGGTTACGCGACGTGGCGGTGCACGCCCGTGCGGTCCGCTCCACAGCAACGGGGCGTGCCTGTTCCGTACGGACCGCCAGCAGCACGCTCGGGGCATGCCGAACACTCCGTGCGCGGTCCTTGGCAGGGGGCATCGCAGCAGGTGCGTATGAGCCGTGGTCGGGATGTGCGGTGGCGGAGTAGCCGTCGTGCCAGGCGGCTTTGGCGCCGGAGTCACCGATTCGGTAGACCTGCACGCCGGCGCCCACGCCGATGACGAGGGAGAGCGCCGCAGCCGTGATGCGCAGAGGTGTGGCCACCGTGCCGCTGGTGGATTCCGGCGCATCGGGGGTGCGGAGAGTGGCCCGGCGGTAGAACCACCACACCGCTGCGGTCGCGAGGAACAGTGCGATGGCCCAGGGGATCAGTTCGTCGCCGAGTTCGGTGTGTTTGCGGACCAGGGCGTCGCTGTCCACGTGCCGATCCAACCACTCGCCGGCGTGTGTGGTGAGCGGCACGCTGATGAGTGAGACCAGGGCGAGAGCGGGGAGGGCGAGACCGAAGCGGCGCATGACCGAGGGCCAGATGGCGCAGAGGACGAGCGCAAGAGCTGTCAACGGTACGAGGACGACCACGATGTGCGCGAGCAGGACGTGCGCGGGGATGCCGTTGATCAGGTCGAGTCCCACAGGGGGCTCCTTCGCGGTGGGGGCTGGGTTGGGGTGCAACGCTGGACAGGTGTGAGCTGGGCCGGTGTGTCGTGGGAAGCCCGGGTCACCCCGTGGGGGTGCCCGCGCGCTGCGGGCCGGAACGGATCCGGGCCTTGTCTCAAGACCCATGTCGGCTGAACCCCGTCGTCTGCCAGGTCCGGCCGTCGGGCAGGACGGCGAGTGCCTCGTACTCGTCGAGCGCTTCCAGCCAGTCCCGTGCGCCCCGACCCCTGGCACACGCCGCGGTGGCGTAGGCGTCGGTCATGGTCAGACGGGGGCCGACCACGGTGAGGGACGCGAACGTGGTGGCCGGCGTGCCGTGGTGCGGGTCGAGGATGTGGGCACCGCGTTCGGCGGTGCCGGACGTGGCCACGGCGAGGTCGCGGTCGGCGGTGATGACGGTGGCGAGTTCGCCGGGGCGCAGTGGGTGGGCGATGCCGATGCGCCATGGTGTGCCGGGAGTTGCCCGGCTGCGGAGCTGGAGGTCGCCGCCGCCGTTGACGTATGTGTGGTGCGCGCCGGCTTCGTGGAGGAGTTGGGATGCCGCCTCGGTGGCCCAGCCCTTGACGAGCCCCGAGGGGTCGAGGGATCCGGCGGAGACGGTGCTGAACCAGCCGTCGGTGACGCGGGTGGCCTGGGCGCAGAGGGAGAGCACTTCGTGGACCTGGGGTGGGCAGTCGGCCAGCCGGATGCTGCCGCGGTCCAGCCGGCTGATGTGGCTGTCCGGCCGGTAGGTGGAGAACACGGCGTCGACATCGTGGAGTTGCCGCACCGCCTCGGTGAGGGCCCGCCGGATGGCGGTCGTGGGCCTGTCCCGGATGTCGAAGGAGAAGACGGTGCCCATCACGTGCTCGATGTGCCTGAGCCCCTGTGCGGTGTCAGGCATGGGCTTGGTCCAGGGCGCTCTGCAGGGACTGGATGTAGCCCTGGCTGGTGTAGCTGGCTCCGGAGACGGCGTCGATGTGCGCGCTCTTCGCCCCGATCGCTTCCTGGGTGAGGCGGGGCAGCGCGTAGGAGGCGATCTGCTGGTCACGCCCGTTCTGGTCCGGCGCCTGGAGCACCTTGACGGCGGTGAGCTGTCCCTTGACGATCGTGGCGGCGACCTGCACGGTTCCGTACTGGGTATCGATCGGCTTGCCGGTAAACGTGCCGGTGCCCGTGGACGCGCCCCGCGAGGGTCCTGTGGGGTGCGGGGCCGAGGGTGCCGTGGGGGAATGCGGGGCCGGCCCGGCGACGGCAGGGGGCTGGTGCGGTTTGAGGGCGAGCAGCGCGACGATCAGGGCGCTGGTCCCGGCGGTGACGATGACGGCTCGGCGCATGGCTTCTCCTCGGATCCTCAGAACGCGAACGACTCGTGGTGGATGCGCCGCGCCGGTACACCGGCTTCCCGCAGGGCGTGGACAGCGGCGTGGGTCATGCCGGGCGGACCGCACAGGTACACGTCGTGCTCGGCGAGATCCGGCACCAGCTCGTTCAGGCCCTGGGCGGTGAGCGGCGAGGAGTATCCGGCTGGTTCGTCGACGACGTAGTGCACGGTGGCCTGCCGGCGGGCGGCTATCGCGTCGATCTCCGTACGCAGGGCGAGGTCCTCGGCGCGGCGAGCCCGGTAGATGAGGGTGACGTGCCCCGGCAGCGTCTCGAAGAGCGCGCGCAGGGGGGTGATGCCGACGCCGCCGGCCAGGAGCAGCACCTTGGCAGCGGTGCGGCGGTTCGCGGTGAAGCCGCCGTACGGTCCCTCCGCCCATACCCGGGTGCCGGGTGCGAGGTGGGCGAGGGCCGCGCTGTGGCTGCCCGCGGCCTTCACCGTGATGCGCAGGTGGTGGGGGCGTGCGGGGGCGGAGAGGGAGTACGGGTTGGCGGTCCACCACAGTCCGCGGGTCAGGAAGCGCCAGCGCAGGAACTGTCCCGGCTCGGCCCGCAGCTCGTCCAGGTGCGTGCCGGTGAGATGGACGGAGATCACCCCAGGGGCCTCCGGGTGGATCCAGGCCACCCGCAGGCGGTGGCGTATTCCGCGTCGTACGGGGACGGCGAACCGGTACCAGGCGAGCAGTGCGGCGACGCCGATGAACAGCGTGTACCAGGCGATCTGGGCGGGGCGGTTCCCGACGAAGTCGGCGCCGTTGGAGAGCTGGTGGCCGAAGGAGAGGAAGATCGCCAGATAGGTGGCGAAGTGCAGGTAGTGCCAGGTCTCGTAGCTCATCCTGCGGCGGGCCGCGCGGGCCGAGAGGATTCCGGTGGCCAGGAACAGCAGGAAGCCGATCGTGCCCTTGAGGAGATCGGGGTAGTGCAGGACGAGCGTGGAGGTCTGGCTGACCACGTTCGTGTGGGACGTCAGGGAGTAGCCCCAGATGATCAGCAGGACGTGGGCCAGGACCAACGAGATGGTCCAGCGGCCGCCCAGGGCGTGCCAGCGGGCGAGGCGGTCGGTGCCGATGCTGTGGTCCAGGAGGGGGACGCGGGCCATCAGGACCAGCAGGACCGCACAGGCGTAGCCGGCCAGGAGCCCCGTGATGCGCCCTGCGTCGGTGAGCCAGCCCGCGAGGCCGACGACCGAGGTTGTGTCGCTCCACCACAGCGCGAGTACCCCGGCGGCTCCGGCCCAGATCACCAGCGGCGCCAGGAACGGCACGGCGGTGCGGCGCGGGCGGCGGTGACGCAGCCCGCGGCCGGTATCCGTGGTGGTGGCGAGTGTGATGGGCATGTGCTCCTCCGGACAAGGTGCTTTCCGGCGATGGGCGGCCAGCCTCACAGCCCAACCTCTGTGAACCTTCTGAAACCGCCCCGTGTGCCGCTCTCAGCGCCGATTCAGAGGAAACTCAGAGACACGAGGCGCGCAGCGGCGGTCGGCGCCGGGTCATGCTGAAAGCACCATGGACAAGCCGCGTACCGCCTCGCCTCTGCACCGGCCCGACGGAGACCCCGTGCGGGTCCTCGTCGTGGACGACGAACCGGACGTCACCGACGTCCTGGCCGGGGTCCTGAGCAGCGAGGGCTGGCAGGTCCGCACCGCAGCCGACGGCACGACCGCGCTCGCGACCGCCCGCGACTTCCGTCCCGACGCGGTGGTCCTGGACTGGATGCTGCCCGACCTCGACGGCCTGCAGGTCCTGCGCGCCCTGAGACGCGAGGCGCCCAGCGTGTGTGTCCTGTTCCTGACCGCCCGCGACGCGGTCGAGGACCGTATCGCCGGCATCACCGCGGGCGGCGACGACTACGTCACCAAGCCCTACAGCCTGGAGGAAGTACTTGCCCGGCTGCGGGGGCTGCTCCGGCGGGCCGGCATGACGGCGGAACCGGGTACGAACTCGCTGACCGTGGGAGACCTGTCCATGGACGAGGAGGCCAGGGAGGTCAGGCGCGGCGGGGTCACCATCGATCTGTCCCGGACCGAGTTCGAACTGCTGCGCTTCCTGATGCGCAACCCGCGCCGGGTGCTGTCCAAGGACCAGATCCTCGACCGGGTCTGGGCGTACGACTTCGGCGGACGCGCCCACATCGTCGAGCTCTACATCAGCTACCTGCGCAAGAAGGTCGACGCCGGACGGACCCCGATGATCCACACCGTGCGCGGCGTCGGCTACGTCCTCAAGGCGGAAGCCCCGTGAGGCGCCCGCCACCTCGCACCCTGCGCGGTCAGCTCACCGCGGGCCTCGTCGCTCTGCTCGCTCTCGCCTGCCTCGGCGTCGGCATCACCACGGCCCTCGCCCTGCGAGGGTTCCTGCTGGGGCGTCTGGACGATCAGCTGTCCGCGTCCGGTGGCAGGTTCGCCGCCAGCCTGGAACACGAGGCCAGGCCCGATGCCGACAACCGGGCCGACACCCGGGGCCAGGCCGAATCGACCCTCGGCGCCCGTCTCCTGAACGGCAGGGTCACCCAGGCCGCCGTGGTCGACGACGCCACCGACCGGCACCTCCGCCTCACCGACGGCGATCGCCACACCCTGGCAGCGGTCCCCGCCGACGGCCACGGACGCAGCGTCCGCCTCTCCACGCTCGGGGCCTACCGCGTCACCGCGGTCTACGGTGACGACCAGGACATCCTCATCACCGGACTGCCCCTGCACCCGGTCGAGGAGACCGTACATCGCCTCGAAGCGGTCGAAGCCGCGCTCTTCGGGGCCGCCCTCGTGGTCACCGGCATCGCCGGAGCCGTGTGGGTGCGGGTCTCGCTCCGGCCCCTCCAGCGGGTGACCGCCCGGGCGGCCGAGGTGGCAGGACTGCCGCTCGCCAGCGGTGAGATCGCCATGCCGGGGCCGCTCCCGGACACCGACCCCCGCACCGAGGTCGGCCAGGTCGGGACTGCCCTCAACCACATGCTCGGACATGTCGAGGACGCCCTCACCCGCCGCCAGGCCAGCGAGGAACGGCTCCGGCAGTTCGCCGCCGACGCCAGCCATGAGCTGCGCACCCCCGTCGCCAACATCCGGGGCCACGCCGAATCAGCCCTGCGCCACCCGGGGACCGTTCCCGGCGAGGTCCACCACGCCCTGGAGCGCATCGACGCCGAGTCACAGCGCATGACACGCCTCGTGGACGACCTGCTGCTCCTTGCGCGGCTCGACGCCGGACGTCCCCTCGAACACGAGCCGGTCGACCTGACCCTGCTGATCCTCAACGCGACCGACGACGCTCGCGCCGCCGGCCCCGGGCACCACTGGGTCCTCGACCTTCCCGAGGAGCCGGTCACCGTCCCCGGCGATGCCCACCGGCTTCAACAGGCCATCGGCAACCTCCTGGCCAACGCCCGCACCCACACCCCGCCCGGCACCGAAGTGACCATCACGCTCGCCGCAGATCCTGCCGACGTCTCCGTGAGCGTGAGCGACGACGGTCCGGGCATCCCCGAAGAGCTCCAGTCCGAAGTCTTCGGCCGCTTCGTCCGCGCCGACCACGCCCGCTCCCGCAGCACGGGCAGCACCGGTCTCGGCCTCTCCATCGTCCACGCCGTCATCACCGCCCACGACGGAATCATCACCCTCGACAGCAGCCCCGGACGAACCACCTTCCGCCTCACACTCCCCAGGAGATGAACGTGCTGCGGGATCAGAGCTGGCCGGGACGCCATCCAGCGGATGAAGGCCTGTCGCGGCCAGTCGCGGAGCGCAGCCCACATCGTGCGGCACCGCAGCAGCGAACCGTCCGCTGGCCCGGCGGGACTCTGCTTGCTCGGGCAGCCAGGGCAGCGATCCGGTACGGCGACGGGGAGGGCGATCGATGACGGCCGTCGGTTCGGGGCCCCGAGTGCCGGCGCTCAGCCCCGCAGGGTCACCCCGTGGATCGCGCGCAGGCGGTCGAGTTCCCACCATGCCAGCGCCGAGACGGACAGCGGCCCGCCGAGCAGTGCGCAGACCTGGATGAACGGGGGGCCGGGCGGCATCCCGGACACGGCCGGGCTGACGACCGCCAGTACCCACACCAGCACGCCCGTCAGCAGCGCGGGGAGAGCGGCGTGGACCTCGGACGTGCCGAAAAGGGTGCGGATCACGCTCGCGGTGGCGAAGAACACGAAGAAGGACATCCACAGTGCCGGGACGCACAGGACCATGGTGATGAGCGGGCTGAACACGCTCCTGTCCCCGTACCCCTGGACGGAGAGGTTGACGGACACCGTGAGACCGGCCAGCAGCGGCACGCTGATGAAGGCGCCGAAGTACCAGACGGCCGAGCGTATGACGGGCCGCAGCCGCTCTCGCATGCCCGGCCTCGCGGCGGGTGGCGCGAAGCGGAACAGCATCAGGATCACCAGAGGGGCTGTGAGCAGCAACAACAGGGGTGTGAGCGCTGTCCGCACCATGTACTGCCCCTGGAGGTCCTCGAAGTCCGCCGCGGTGCCGTAGACGACGAGGATCAGGAGGGTCACGGCCACGGCTGCCCACGTCCTGATCCTCTGTACGCGCATGACCTGCGGATCCAGGATGCGGCGGTGGAGGTGCGGGGGGAACCTACGGTGGGCCTGGCGGCGGGCCGAGCGTGCCAGGGGATAGGACAGGACGAGCACGAGCGCCGGCCAGAGGCAGCACAGCAGCACGGGCACCCATACGCAGCCGTGGACGGGTATGCGCCGGAGCAGGTCCCGAAGGGGTGGCCACTCGTCGTCGCGCACCCGCTGCCACAGCGAACGGGGTGGTACGTACGGGGGATACGGCGGTGGTTGCGGGACGGGGCCGCCGCCTGGCCGGTGTGGAGGCCGGCCGCCGTCCGGCCGCCGGGGCGGGTCGTACGGATTTCGCCCGCCTGAGGTCACGCCGGTTCCCTCCTGTCTGAGCCGCGGGTCGGTGAGTGACCACAGAATCATTCAACTACGGCTGAGACAAAGGGATATGGGCGGGGTGTGCCCACCCGGCGCCCAGGTCGCCCTGTCTCGCCGCCGGGTCCGAAGCGCCACGGTTCCCGGCCGGGTCCGAGTCAGGCAGGGGCAGCGGGAACCCCGGGTCCCGGACATGGTCCTGGTCCGGCCCGGGGTTCTGTGACCGGCGGGGGGCGACGGCCGGCCGATGACCGTGCGTCCGAACCCCTTACCGCACGCTGACATCCAGGGGGAGCGGCCGGCGGCCACGGTCAGGGGGCCGGTGGTCCGTCGGTGTCCGGGCCGGGGGCGCGTTCGAAGTCCTCCTCCGCCCTGCGCTGGATCTCGTCGGCGTCGGCCAGCAGCCGGTCGATCCGTTCCGGACCGCCCGGGACGGGGGGCGGGGCCCCGGTGAGGGTGTCGTACAGATAGCGGCAGGCCTCCGCCTCGGTGGCGAAGCGGGTGATGACCTCCTCCTGGCCCCGCTGGCGCATCAGGACCGGCCAGGCGTCGCCCTCCGGGCGCAGGACGTAGTAGGCGTCCAGCTGGAGAGCCACGGGGTGGACGCCCGGGATCTCGTACAGGGCGTCCGGGACGCCCTCGCGGCGGAGGCGCTCCGTGAGCTCGGTCCTGTTCATCGCCTGGTTCCTCTCGTGCACATGCGTGTGGGCGGGCCCCGGCCGTGCCGGGACCCGCCCAGGAGCGTGCGGTCGTGATCAGTTCAGGGCTTCGAGCTTCTCGGCGGTGACCAGCTCCGAGACCCGCTGGCTCGTCTTGTACTGGATGCCCAGGCCGGGCTGCCCGAACCAGGGCCGGATGCGGCCGGCCTCCACGGTGAACGCCTCCTCGACCCTGTACAGGTGGTAGCTGTACGGGTAGTCGTCGGTGTACCTGACGAGGTTGCTCGGCGGGATCGCGCGCTTGGCGTACGGCGTCCCGGCGGGGGCGAGGAAGTTGCCGCGGCCGCTGCCGAAGAGGTCGACGAGCTGGCCCACGCGGAGCGTCAGCGTCTTCTTGACGGGGTTGCCCGCGCGGTCGAGGACGAAGCCGTCGTTGTCCGGGTACCACCAACCGGAGTCGCCCGAAACCGGGTTGGTCTGCCAGTAGCACCCGAGGAACCAGTAAGCGGAGTGCGGGCCCGTGCGGTCGTAGCCCCGCAGCATCGCCCCGATGGCGCCGGTCCTCGGCAGGACGCGCGGGCCGAGCCGCCAGTCGTCGAGGTAGTACTGCTCCAGCGCCGGGTTGGGTGCTCCGGCCGTCCCTCGCGTCCTGCCCTCGGTCGGGCACTGGGCCGCCTTCGGGCGGGCCGCGCCGGTGTCGGCCGTGTCGGCGTGGACCGCCGGCGCCGGCCCGACGAGGAGGAGGAGCGAGGCGATCGCGCTCCAGGCGAAGTTCCGCAGCACCCGCATAGAAAGTCGGTCCCTTCTCATGGCCCGGGGCGGCCGAGGCCGGCACGCGTGGGCGTCGAGGTCGCGCGAAGACTCCCCGGGGGAGGGGAGCCGTGTGGTGACCGACAGTCAAGGGGGCTCGGAAGCACGCGCGGTGGCAGGGATGCGTGCCGTCACCCGCACGGAGTCGCACGTTCTCCTGATTGGCCTAGGAGACGGCCGGGCACCCCGTGCGCGGACAGGTCAGTGGCGTCCCGAGATGCGGTCCGCCGCCTTCGCGATCCGGTCGGTGCCGAGCCGGGGTGAGGCGGTCTCGCGGCGGTCGGCGGTGCGGTAGGCGGCATAGAGGGTGTGGACGCCCAGCCAGCGGAAGGGTTCGGGTTCCCAGCGGCGGACCTTGTGGTTGACCCAGGGGAGGGCGGTGAGGTCGGTGGGTCCGGCCTGCCCGGAGTCCTGCTGGATGAGGTCGCGCAGGGTGCGGGCCGCGAGGTTGGCGGTGGCGACGCCCGAGCCGACGTAGCCGCCGGCCCAGCCGAGGCCGGTGCTGCGGTCCAGGGTGACGGTGGCGCACCAGTCGCGGGGGACGCCGAGCACGCCGGACCAGGCGTGGTCGATGCGGGTGCCCGCGGTGGTGGGGAAGAAGCGGACGAGCAGGTCGCGCAGTGCCTCGATGGTGGCGGGCTGGGTGCGCCCGTCGTTGTCGGTGGCCGAGCCGTAGCGGTAGGGGATGCCGCGGCCGCCGAGGGCGATGCGATCGTCGGCTGTGCGCTGGGCGTACATGTAGGCGTGGGCCATGTCGCCGAGGGCCTCGCGGCCCTCCCAGCCGATGGTGTCCCAGAGGGTCTTGGGCAGGGGCTCGGTGACGATCATGGAGGAGTTCATCGGGAGCCAGGTGCGGCGGTGGCCCTTGAGACCCGCGGTGAAGCCCTCGGTGCAGCGCAGCACGTAGGGGGCGCGGACCGTGCCGTACGGGGTGACGGCGTGCTTGGGCTTGATCTCGGTGACAGGCGTCGACTCGTGGATGGTGACGCCGAGGGCCTCCACGGTGTCGGCGAGGCCCTTGACGAGCTTGGCGGGGTGCAGGCGCGCGCCGTGCGGGGTCCAGCTGGAGCCGACGGCTCCGGCGACCCGGATGCGCTCGGCGGTCTCGCGGGCGCCGCGCAGGACCCGGTCCGTCTCGCCGAAGGCGATCTCGACGGAGTGGAAGTCCTTGAGCCGGGCCAGCTGGGAGGGGGTGTGGGCGACCTCGAGGACGCCGCCGTGGTGGATGTCGGCGTCGATGCCCTCCTCACCGGCGACGCGGATGACCTCGCCGACGGTGCCGTTCATGGCCTTCTGGAGGCGGACGGCTGCGTCGTGGCCGTGGAGCTTGGCGTAGCGGTCGCGGCCCGCGATGCCGTTGTAGAGCCAGCCGCCGTTGCGGCCGGAGGCACCGTAGCCGCAGAACTTGGCTTCCAGCACGGTGATGTTGAGGAACGGGACGGCCTTCTTGAGGTAGTACGCCGTCCAGAGCCCGGTGTAGCCGCCGCCGACGATGCAGACGTCGGCACTGCTGTCTCCGGGCAGGGGTTCGCGTGGGGCGGGGGTGCCCTCGTTCGCGTACCAGAACGAAATGCCGCCGTTGACGGTGTTCATGTGTCCCCTGCTTGTCCGTGTGCAGCCCAGTCGCTGGAGGGACGGTACCTCTACGCTCGCCGTGTGATCGATGTTCCGTACGACCTGGGTGCGAATCTGAGGGCGCACGGCGGCGCGGAGGGGGCGGAGTTCGCCGACGCGTTGCCCGGGCTGGCCGGGAGGTTCCTGGGGGAGTGGGGGCTGCGTCCCGACGGGGCTGCGATGTACGGGATGTGCGCGCTGGTGCTTCCGGTGGTGCGGGAGGCGGACGGCCGCGGGGCTGCGCTGAAGCTGCAGAGGGTGGACGCGGAGACGGCGGGGGAGCCGGTCGCGCTACGGGTCTGGGGCGCCGCGGACGCCGGGACGGTCGCGCTGCTGGAACACGACGGGGCGACCGGGGCCATGCTGCTGGAACGGCTCGACGACCAGCGCCCCTTGGCCGGTGTCGCGGACGACCGGGCGGCGGTGCGGGTGCTCGCCGCGTCGCTGGCCCGGCTGGTCCGCGTACCGGCTCCGCCCGGGATGCGGCGGCTGGAGGACGTGGTTGCCCGGATGCTGGAGGAGGCGCCCGGGGCGGTCGCGCTGCTGGAGGACGCGGACGAGCGGCGGTTGCTGCGGGACTGCGCGGCCGCCGTGCGGGAGGTGGCGGGCGAGCCGGGGGACCGGTTGCTGCACTGGGACCTGCACTACGACAACATCCTGGCCGGGCGGGCACAGGACGGCCGGGCGGGGCAGTGGGTGGTGCTGGATCCCAAGCCCCTGGCCGGCGACCCGGGGTTCGAGCTGTTCCCCGCCCTGGACAACAGGTTCGACGCGTCCGAGGTGCCCTGGAGGTTCGATCTGCTCACCGGGGAGCTGGGGCTGGACCGGGAGCGCGCGCGGGCCTGGACGCTGGGACGGGTGCTGCAGAACGCGCTCTGGGGGCTCCGGGGCGGGGAGCGGCGGACGGCGCCGGACCACGCCGAGATCGCCCGGCGGCTGCTGGGGCGGAACTGAGGGGCCGGGGAGCTGCCCGCCCCTCTAGGCTGCCCCCATGATTCGCGCAGCCACCCCCGAAGACATCCGTGCCATCCACACCATGGTCCGTGAACTCGCCGCGTACGAGAAGGCGCTCGACGAGGCGAACGCCACCGAGGAGCAGCTGCACGAGGCCCTGTTCGGCGAGCGGCCGGCCGCGTACGCGCACGTCGCGGTGGCGGACGACGACGGCGACGTGGTCGGGTTCGCGCTGTGGTTCCTCAACTTCTCGACGTGGCGCGGGGTGCACGGTGTGTATCTGGAGGACCTGTACGTGCGCCCGGAGCGCCGCGGCGGCGGTTACGGGAAGGCCCTGCTGACGGAGCTGGCGCGGATCTGCGTGGAGCGCGGGTACGGGCGTCTGGAGTGGTCGGTGCTGGACTGGAACGCTCCGTCCATCGCGTTCTACGAGGCGCTGGGGGCGCGGCCCCAGGACGAGTGGACGGTGTACCGGCTGACGGACGGGGCGCTGGCGGAGCTCGGGGCTTCCTAATGCTGTTGTCAAGCGGCCGTAGCCATCGGCGGTGTCACTTCGTAGCACCGTCGGTCGCGGATCAGTGCCCAGATGACGTTGACACGTCGGCGGGCGAGGGCGAGCACGGCTTGGACGTGCCTCTTCCCTTCGGCGCGTTTGCGGTCGTAGAACTGCCGTGAGTTCGGGTCGTAGCGGACGCTGACGAGCGCGGAGGTGTAAAAGACGCGCTGGAGTCTGCGGTGGTAGGTGACCGGCCGGTGGAGGTTGCCGCTGACCTTGCCCGAGTCGCGAGGTGCTGGGGCGACGCCGGCGAAGGCCGCCAGGGCGTCCGGGGAGTCGAACTCGTCCAGATCGCCGCCGACGGCGGCGAGGAACTCGGCACCGAGAGTCGCACCGATGCCGGGGACGCTCAGGACGATGTCGGCGAGTTCGTGCTCGCGAAACCGGCCCTCGATGAGCTTGTCCATCTCGGAAATATGCGCGTTGAGGGCCATCACCTCCTCAGCCAGGGTATGGACCAGCTTCGCGATGGTCTTCTCCCCAGGCACGGCGGTGTGCTGGCGCGCGGCGGCCTCGACCGCCGCTTCGGCCAGGTCCTTGGCGCTGCGGACCTTGCGGTTGGCCAGCCACTTCGTCAGCCGGGCGACGCCGGCCCGGCGGATCGAAGCCGGGGTCTGGTAACCCGTCAGCAGCTTGAGCGGGCCGGTGTTGGTCACGTCCAAGGCCCGCTCCAGGGCCGGGAACATGCTCAGCAAAGTGCCGCGCAGGCGGTTCACGACGCGGGTGCGGTCCTCGACCAGGTCAGACCGGCGCCCGGTCAGCAGCTTCAGCTCGATGGCTGCCTCGTCACCGGGACGGATGGGCCGCAGGTCGCGGCGCATCCGGGCCTGGTCGGCGATCACGTAGGCATCGCGGGCGTCGGTCTTGCCCTCGCCGCGGTAGCCGTCGGACGCCCGGTTCACCAGTCGGCCGGGCATGTAGAGGACCTCTTGGCCGTGGCTGACCAGCAAGGCCAGCAGCAACGCGGGTTCCCCGCCGGTCATGTCGATCGCCCAGGTGACCTCACGCCCGTCGGCCAGGTCCAGGACATCCCCGACCAGCTTCAGCAGCTCGGGTTCGTCATTGGCGACCCGCCGCGACAGCAGTGTCTTGCCGTCCACGTCCAGGGCAAGGCCGTGATGGTGGCCCTTGCCGACGTCGATCCCCGCCCATATCCGGCTCATCGCGCTCCTGACATGCGTGTTCGTACTCTTCGTGCCACGGACGACCTCGCCGGCATTGCTCTACACAGCGACTTGTTCGCACTTCCTAATCGGCGGCCGAGTCGTCGTGGGGCGCTGAGCGGCAAAGCCTCGATTGCCACGAGACGGCAGCGGCCTGAAAGCCACACCCAGCGCCCCTGGGTGACCCAACCCTACGAATGGCTCGATCAGCCCGATCAAGAAGGTAGAGCGGCCTGA
>NZ_NEUF01000033.1 GCF_002910915.1 Streptomyces sp. SM10
CCGTGCCCGCCACCGCGGCGCCGAGACCCTCCGGCCGGGCGGGCGGTACGGACCGGCGCGAGGCCAGGGTGAGGGCGAGCCGGGCCGTGACGGCGGCGGTGACCGTGCCCAGGGCGCCGTCCGCCCAGCCGCGGCCGTACAGTTCGAAGAGCGCCGCGACCTGGGCCAGCAGGACGAACAGCAGGGTGATCACGCCGAACGGGCCGATGTCCGACTGCTTCATGATCCGCAGGGCGTCCTCGGCGGGCCTGGCGCTGCCGAGCCCGTCGGCGGTGTCCGCGAGCCCGTCCAGATGGAGCCCGCGGGTCAGTGCGGCGGGGAGCGCGGCGGAGGCGACCGCCGACAGCAGGGGACCCGCCCCTGCCAGGAGGAGCAGCACCCCGGGGAGGGCGGCGAGCAGCCCCACGGCGAGTCCGGCGACCGGGGCGCACAGCATGCCTGCGCGGGCGGCGCCGCGGTCCCAGCGGGAGACGTGCACGGGGAGCGCGGTCAGGGTGCCGAAGGCGAAGCGCAGCCCGTGGCTGTTCAGGGAGGTCACCGCGCGCACGCTAGCCGGTGCGCCGGGGCGCCGAATTGGGCAGAGTGGCCCATAAGCCGCATACGCGGTCTCTCGGGTGGAGGTGGCATGGGTCACTGGTTCCAGCAGAACATCGTCGAGCCGGGCAAGCTCCCCCTGCTGCTCGCCCTCAGCGCCTTCGTGCTGACCTTCGCGATCACCCGGATGATCACCCGGATGATCCGGGCGGGGAAGGGGCCGTTCCGCAACGTCACGCCCGGCGGTGTGCACGTCCACCACGTCGTGCCCGGCGTCGTGCTGTCGGTGGTCGGCGGCTTCGGCGCGGTGGCGAGCGGTCAGCACGGTGTCGCCGCGGGGATCCTCGCGGTGGTCTTCGGAGTGGGGGCCGGCCTGGTCCTCGACGAGTTCGCGCTGATCCTCCACCTCGACGACGTCTACTGGACGGAGGAGGGCCGCCAGAGCGTCGAGGTCGTCGTCCTCACGGCCTCGCTCGTCCTGCTCGTACTGGCGGGCTTCTCACCCCTCGGCGTGGACGAGCTGACCGGGCGGGAGCAGCAGAACAGACTGGACGTCACCCTGACGTACGTCCTCAACTTCGGCCTGGTCCTGATCGCGCTGTTCAAGGGCAAGGCCCGGATGGCGGTCCTCGGCACCCTCGTCCCGTTCGTCGCGCTGATCGGAGCGGTCCGGCTGGCCCGCCCCACCTCGCTCTGGGCGAGGCGCTTCTACCGGCGGCGCCACCGGGCCCGCGCGAGGGCCGTGCTGAGGGCCTATCACCACGATGTGCGCTGGGTCGGCCCCCGGCGCCGCTTCGAGGACCTGATCGGCGGGGCCCCGGACAGGGCCCCGCTGCCGCCCGGCCCCGAACGCGGGCCCTGAGCCGCTCAGGCAGTCGTCTCCGCGGGCTCCGCCCCCTCGGCCCCCTCGGCCTCCTCGGCCTCAGGGGGCTCGGCCTGCTCCTGCGCACGCTCCGGCAGCTCCGCCGCCAGCGCCGCCGCGGCCTGGACGAGCGGCAGGGCCAGCAGGGCGCCGCTTCCCTCGCCCACCGTCACCCCGTGGTCCAGCAGCGGCGTCAGTGCCATCCGGTCCAGCGCCTTCAGCTGCGCGGGCTCCCCGCTGAGCTGCCCCGCCAGCCACCAGTCCGGCGCCCGGAACGCCGCACGCTGGGCCACCAGCGCGCAGGCAGCCGAGACCACGCCGTCCAGCACCACGGGCATCCGGCGCACCGCGCTCTGCAGCAGGAACCCGGTCATCGCCGCCAGGTCCGCACCGCCCACCGCGGCCAGCAGCTCCAGCTGGTCGCCGAGGACGGGCCGGGCCCGCCGCAGCGCGTCCCGGACCGCCGCGCACTTGCGCATCCACGCCAGATCGTCGATGCCCGCGCCGCCGCGCCCGGTCACCACCGAGGCGTCCGTGCCGCACAGGGCCGCGATCAGGGTCGAGGCCGCCGTCGTGCCGCCGACGCTCAGGTCGCCCAGCACCACCAGATCCGTGCCCGAGTCGGCCTCCTCGTCGGCGATGCGCATCCCGAGCCGCACCGCCTGCTCGGCCTCCTCGGCCGTCAGCGCGTCCTCGACGTCGATCCGGCCGCTGCCGCGCCGCACCCGGTGGCGTACGACCGCTTCCGGCAGCAGCTCCGGGTCGCAGTCCAGACCGGCGTCCACGACCCGTACGGGGACGGAGAAACGCCGGGCCAGCACGGCGACCGGGCTCGCGCCGTCCAGCACCCCCCGGACGAGCTCGTACGCCGTTCCGGCGGCCCGGCCGGAGACCTCCAGCTCCGCCACCCCGTGGTCGCCGGCGAAGAGCACCACGCGTGGCCGTTCGACCGCCTTGACCGGGACCGCCTGCTGGGCGGCCGACAGCCATTCACCCAGCTCGTCGAGCCGGCCGAGCGCGCCGCCGGGAACGGCGAGCCGCTCCCGGCGTTCCTCGGCATCGCGCCGCACGCCCCCGTCGGGGCGTTCGATCAGGTCGGAGAAGTCGTCCAGATTCACGGGGTTCTGCCTCGCGGGTCGGCGCTGGGTGGGCCGGAACCCGCCGGGGGGCTCCTCTGCGGAACAGTACCCGGCACCCACTCCCGCATCCCCGGCCCCGCACGTCCCCGCGGCTCAGCCCCGCAGCACCAGGGCCTGCCCCGCCACCACCAGCAGCACCTGCTCGCACTCGGCGGCGAACGCCGCGTTCAGACGGCCCAGTTCGTCGCGGAAGCGCCGCCCGGACGCCGTCGCCGGGACCACGCCCGAGCCCGTCTCGTTGGTCACCGCGACGACCGTACGACGCGTCCCGCGCACCGCGCGGACCAGCTCGAGGACCCGTTCACGCAGCTTCTCCTCCCCACCGTCCGCCCACCGGCCGTCGTCCCAGGCGTCGACCCGGTCCATCGCGTCCGTCAGCCACAGCGACAGGCAGTCGATCAGCAGCGGCGGGCCGTCCTGCTCCAGCAGCCCCGCCAGCTCGCAGGTCTCCTCGGTGCGCCACGCGGCGGGCCTGCGCTCCCGGTGCACCCCGATCCGGGCGTCCCACTCAGCGTCCCCCTCGCGGCGGCCGCCCGTCGCCACGTACACCACCTCGGGGAAGGTCTCCAGGCGCTGTTCGGCCTCCACCGACTTGCCCGACCGGGCTCCGCCCGTGACCAGCGTGCGCCGGGGCACCTCGGGCACGGCGTGGTAGGCGCCCACCGGCAGTGTCGTCCCGTCCGGCACGGCACGCGCACCGCCGGCGGCGAGCCGGCGGTCCAGCTCGGTGCCCGGCGGCGCGTCGTGGTCCAGATGGACGGCGATCACCTCGGTGGTGGGCCGGACGGCCCCGACGGCCCGCAGCCTGGCCACCGCGTCCGGCCGCCCGACGACATCCCCCACGACCATGTCGTACGGCTCCGCCACCGGATCGGCGAGACCCGCGGGGGAGGCCCCGGGCGGCAGATAGAGCAGGCGCTCGCCCTCCGGCGAGACCACCTCGTAACCGGTGCCCGGCGCGTCCATGGCCAGGGCCCGGATCCGGTGCCCGCTGATCAGGGTCAGTTCCTGGCCGTCCGGTACGCGCGACGCCGCCGGGAGCGAGGCGGGCAGCTCCATGGCGGGCCCGTCGTGAGGATGGGTCAGCAGCACCTGCCGGACGGCGGTGAGCGAGCGGCCCGCGCGGGCGGCGGCGAACACGGCGCCCGGGGTGAGGTCCAGGAGCAGCGCGTCGTCCACGAGCAGCGCGGTCGCCGCCCGGGCCTCCGTACCGCGGGCGGACGCACAGACGGCGCAGGGGCAGTCGGGCCTCGGCAGCCCGTCGGGGGCTCCGGTGCCGAGCAGTGTCAGTTCCACGCTCTGATCCTCCCGTGTCCGTGAACCACCTGCGCGCCCGGGACACCCACTAGTCTTCGGGGAGCAACGTGACCCAGGAGGCGGACATGGCGTGGACGTGGCGGTTCGAGAAGTCCGACGGTACGGAGACGGAGCCGGCCCTGCAGCCGGAGGAGTTCACGACTCAGGGCGACGCGGAGTCCTGGATCGGTGAGTTCTGGAAGGAGCTCCTCGAGGGCGGCGCGGACCAGGTGACGCTCTTCGAGGACGCGACGAAGATCTACGGCCCGATGAGCCTCCAGGCCGACTGAGGCCCCGCGCACCCGCCCGGACCCCTGCGTCCGGGCGGGCGGCGTGCGGCCGGGCGGTCCCGGACTCAGATCTCGCCCAGGGTGACCTCGGCGGTCTTCGACGCGCCACCCCGTGTGTACGTCACCCGGACCTTCTCGCCCGGCTTGTCGCCCGCGAGGGCCTCCGAGAGCGAGGTGATCGTCGTGACCCTGGTGTCGCCGACGCGGGTGACGATGTCCCCGGCACGCAGGCCCGCCTTCTCCGCGGCCCCGCCCTTCTTCGTGCTGACGATGGCGACCCCGGCCGGCTTGTAGGCGTCGTCGACGACGGTGCGGCCCGTGATGTCCAGCGCCGCCCGGCCCGAGTCCGTGACCTTCCCCGACTCGATGATCTGGTCGGCGACCGTGCGCACCATCGAGACGGGGATGGCGAACCCGATCCCGGGCGCCGCGCTGCCACCCAGCTGAGGGTCCGTCGCCGCGAGCGTCGGGATGCCGATCACCTCGCTGTCGAGGTTCACCAGGGCGCCGCCGCTGTTGCCGGGGTTGATCGCCGCCGAGGTCTGCACCATGTCGGCGAGCGTCGCCCCGGTGCCGCCGCCCGAGCGGCTCTCGCTGACGGTCCTGCCCACGGCCGAGACGATGCCCTGGGTGACGCTGCTGGACAGACCGAGAGGCGATCCCATCGCCAGGACGATCTGTCCCACCTCGACCTCGTCGGTGTCCCCGAATTCCGCGGCGCGCAGCCCGTCGGGGGCGTCGTCGAGCTTGATGACGGCCAGGTCCTGTTCCGGATAGGCGGAGACGAGGGAGGCCTTCAGCACCTTCTCGCCGGTGGCGACACTGACGTCGAAGGTCTTCTCGTCCCCCACCACGTGGGCGTTCGTCACGATGTGGCCCTTGTCGTCGTAGACGATCCCCGAGCCGAGGCCGTCCCCGGCGCCGACCTGCACGACGGAGGGCAGAACGTCCTTGATGACCGTCCGGTACCGGTTCTCCAGATCGCCCACGTCCTGGACAGGCGCGGCCTGCCGGGCCGGGGCGGCGGCCGGTGCGGGGCCGGTTCCGGAGCAGCCGCCTGCCAGCGCGATCGCGCAGGCGCCGGCGGCCAGGGGCGTGAGCGAGCGGCGTACCCGGCTGCGGGAAGGGGTTGCGTCCATTCCCGGAGTATCGCCAGGACCCGCGGCGGACGGCCTGTGCTGCTGGTCCGATCAGCCGTACGGCTCCGGCCGGTTCAGCCGCGTACACCGCACAGGTGCAGCAGCGCGGCCACGCCGCGGTACGGATCGGTCCGCCCCGCCCGGTCCTCGGCGGCGAAGACCCGGGCCAGCTCCTCGGGGCCGGGCAGTTCCGCCTCGTTGCCCACGTTGTCCGTGAAGACCCGTACGCCGTACCAGGCGTGCAGCGGGGCGGCGATTCCCGCGAGGGTGGCCCGCAGCACCTCGAGCCGGTCCGCCCGGACCTCGAGGCCGAGCCTGTTGGTGTACGCGTCCGTGTCGAAGGACGCGAGAGCCGTGGCGAAGTCCCCCGCCGTCCCCGGCCGCATCGCCAGCGCGTCGGCGTTCCGCACGAGCAGCGAGAGCAGCCCGCCGGGCGCCAGCATCCGGGCCAGTCCGGCCAGCAGCGGATCCGGCTCGGAGACATACATCAGCACGCCGTGACAGAGCACCACGTCGAAGCTGCCGGGCAGGAAGTGCACCCCGGTGTCACGGCCGTCGCCCTCGATGAGCCGCACCCGCTCCCGGATGCCCTCGGGCTCGCCCGCCAGGGACGCGCGCGCCGACGCCAGCATCTCGGCGTCGGACTCCAGCCCCGTCACCGAGTGCCCGGCCCGCGCCAGGCGCAGCGCCTGCGTGCCCTGGCCCATGCCGACGTCGAGCACCCGAAGCCGCTGGCCCACGGGGAAGCGGCCGGTTATCTGCTCGTCGAGCTGCCGGGCGACGAGCTCCTGGCGGACCGCGTTGCGCAGTCCGCCGAGCCCTTTCAGCCACCGGGTGGAAACCCCCGTGAAGCCGGAGGTCTCCGTGCTCAGGGCCGCTCTCCCCGCTTGACCTGCGGCTTGGGCAGACGCAGACGGCGCATCTGGAGCGTACGCATCAGGCCGTAGGCCACCGCGCCGCGCTTCGGGGTGTCCGGGAAGCGCTGGGCCAGCTGCTTCTTGAGACGGAACGCGAGGCCGACGGAGTCGACGACGATCAGCACGATCACACCGAGCCAGAGCAGCAGCGAGATGTTCTGGATGTTCTGCACCTGGATCACGCTGAGGATCAGGATGACCACTGCGAGCGGAAGGAAGTACTCCGCGATGCAGAAGCGCGAGTCCACGAAGTCACGGACGAAGCGCCGCACGGGCCCCTTGTCCCGCGCCGGCAGATAGCGCTCGTCGCCCGACGCCAGCGCCTCGCGCTGCCGGGCCATGTCCGAGCGGCGCGCTTCACGCTGACGCTTGGCGGCCTCCTTGCGATCGGTCGGCGTGCCGCTGGAGGCACGCCGGCGCTGCGTCTGGGCATCGCTGCGCTTGGGGGTGGGGCGACCTTTGGGAGCCTGAGGGTCGCGGGGCTGCTTGGAGAGGTCCGCCGTCACCTTGCCGGTGGGGGCCTTCTCTTCCTTGGAACGGCTACGGAACACAAAACCCAAGGGTACGGGGTCGTCCGGGAGTACCGGGGACCGGCCGGGAACGATCCGGCAACGGCCCGCGTCCTGAAAAGTGTCCCGACAGGGGCAGAACGGACGTTGCCGACGTGATCCCTGATCTTCGTCTACTCCCTGGGCGGGAGCGGTCACCGGCGGCAGTCGTCCTTGCGGAGGAGCACATCCGTGCTCGAACAGTGCGGTAATGGAGACAGGGCCCGTACTGTGGGTTCTGTTGGAGTGCTGGAGTTCAGTTGAGTCAGAAGGGGGCGCGCGAAGCCCATGAGCGGTGTCATGAAGCGTATGGGGATGATCTTCCGCGCGAAGGCAAACAAGGCCCTTGACCGGGCCGAGGATCCGCGCGAGACCCTCGATTACTCGTACCAGAAGCAGCTTGAGCTGCTCCAGAAGGTACGCCGCGGCGTCGCCGATGTGGCGACCTCGCGCAAGCGTCTGGAGCTGCAGCTGAACCAGCTGCAGGGGCAGTCGTCCAAGCTCGAGGACCAGGGGCGCAAGGCGCTCGCGCTCGGTCGTGAGGACCTGGCCCGCGAAGCGCTGTCGAGGCGCGCCGCCCTTCAGCAGCAGGTCACCGACCTGGAGACGCAGCACCAGACGCTGCAGGGCGAAGAGGAGAAGCTCACCCTCGCGGCCCAGCGGCTGCAGGCCAAGGTCGACGCCTTCCGTACGAAGAAGGAGACGATCAAGGCCACCTACACGGCGGCCCAGGCCCAGACCCGGATCGGTGAGGCCTTCTCCGGCATCTCCGAGGAGATGGGCGACGTCGGCCTGGCCATCCAGCGGGCCGAGGACAAGACCCAGCAGCTCCAGGCACGTGCGGGAGCCATCGACGAACTGCTGGCCTCCGGGGCCCTCGACGACCCGTCCGGCACGGCGAAGGACGACATCGCCGCCGAGCTGGACCGGATCTCCGGTGGTACGGATGTAGAACTGGAACTGCAGCGCATGAAGGCCGAGCTGGCCGGCGGATCCGCCGGCCAGCAGCAGGCCATCGAGGGCGGCGCCGAGGACTCGGCACCGCAGTCGCAGCAGTCTCCGCACAAGTTCGACAAGCAGTGAGGGCGGCGTCATGATCGTACGGATCATGGGGGAGGGCCAGGTCAGTCTGGCCGACAGTCATGTCGCCGAGCTGAACAAGCTCGACGACATACTCCTCGCGGAGATGGAGAGCGGTGACGGACCGGGGTTCCGCACCACGCTCCACGCCCTGCTGGACAAGGTGCGCGAGCTCGGCTCGCCGCTCCCCGACGACTCCCTGGAGCCGTCCGAACTGATCCTGCCGGCACCCGACGCCACCCTCGAAGAGGTGCGTTCCATGCTCCGCGACGACGGGCTGATCCCCGGCTGACCGGCACGCCCGCTCCGCACTCCCCGCCGTGCCCCGCCCCGGTCCGTCCGGCGCGGGGCACGGTGCCGTGACACGGTCCGTCCGGCGTGGGGCACGGCCCTTGTGACACGGTGCGGACACCGGACGGACCGGCCCGTCGACGGCACGCCGTACCGTTTCCGACGTGACCACGCTCGGAACCGGGCTCGCGCGCGCCCGCCGCTGGCTGCGCGGCCATCCCCTCGCCTTCGACGGCGGCCTCGCCCTCGCCGTGCTCGTCTGCATGGTCTGCGCGTCGTTCGCCGAGCCCGACCCCGGCCACGGACCCGTCTTCGGCGCGCGGGTGCCCGAGCCGGCGAGCGTGCTGCTGATGGTGCTCGGCGCCGGCGCACTCGTCCTGCGCAGGCGCAGGCCCATGGCGGTACTCGGGGTGACCGGGCTGCTGTCCGTCGTCGAGTTCGTCCTCATGGACCCGCCCGCCCCCGTGGTCATGAGCGCGGTCATCGCGCTCTTCACCGTCGCGGCCAGCACCGACCGTCCCACCACCTGGCGCGTCGGCCTGCTCACCATGGGCGCTCTGGCGATGGCCGCGATGGTCGTCGGCGCGACCCCCTGGTACAGCCAGGAGAACCTGGGCGTCCTGGCCTGGACCGGCCTGGCCGGTGCCGCCGGAGACGCGGTCCGCAGCAGGCGCGCGTTCATCGACGCGATCAGGGAACGGGCCGAACGCGCGGAGCGCACGCGCGACGAGGAGGCCCGGCGCAGGGTCGCCGAGGAGCGGCTGCGGATCGCCCGGGACCTGCACGACGTCGTCGCCCACCACATCGCCCTGGTCAACGTCCAGGCCGGGGTCGCGGCCCATGTCATGGACAAGCGCCCCGACCAGGCCAAGGAGGCGCTCGCCCACGTGCGGGAGGCCAGCCGCTCGGCCCTCAACGAACTGCGCACCACGGTCGGACTGCTGCGTCAGTCCGGGGACCCGGAGGCACCCACGGAGCCGGCCCCGGGGCTCGCGGTCCTCGACACCCTGGTCGGCACGTTCCGCAACGCGGGGCTCCCCGTGGAGGTGGCCTGCACCGACCTGGACAGCCCGCTGCCCGCGGCGGTGGACCTCGCGGCCTACCGGATCATCCAGGAGGCGCTGACCAATGTGCGCAAGCACGCGGGCACCGGAGCGAAGGCCGAGGTGAGCGTCGTACGGGTCGGGGGGACCGCCGAGGTCACCGTGCTCGACAACGGCAGGGGCGCGGGCCCCCTGCCCGCGCAGGCGGACGGGGGCAGGCACGGGCTCCTCGGCATGCGCGAGCGGGTCACGGCCCTCGGCGGCACCCTCACGGCGGGACCCCGTTACGGAGGCGGGTTCAGGGTCCATGCGATCCTGCCCGTCACGTCCCGCACACGGGTGCCGGAGCGGCCGGACCCGGCCGGGACGACGGGGACGACGACGGAGGAACGCGCGTGACGCCCATCAAGGTGCTGCTCGCCGACGACCAGGCGCTGCTGCGCAGCGCGTTCCGGGTGCTGGTCGACTCCGAGCCCGACATGGAGGTCGTCGGCGAGGCCGCCGACGGGGCACAGGCCGTGGAGCTGGCCCGTTCGACCCGCGCCGACGTCGTGCTGATGGACATCCGGATGCCGGGCACCGACGGGCTCGCCGCGACCCGGACGATCAGCGCGGACCCGGACCTCGCGGGGGTCCGGATCGTCATGCTCACCACCTTCGAGGTGGACGAGTACGTCGTGCAGTCCCTGCGCGCGGGGGCCTCCGGCTTCCTGGGCAAGGGTGCCGAACCGGATGAGCTGCTCAACGCCATCCGGGTCGCCGCGGCCGGTGAGGCGCTGCTCTCCCCGGTCGCCACCAAGGGACTCATCGCCACCTTCCTCGCCCAGGCCGGAAGCGGGGGCGCGGGGCCCGGCGGAGCCGAGTACTCGGAGCGGCTGGCCGCACTCACCGGGCGCGAGCGCGAGGTCCTCGTCAAGGTCGCGGGCGGGCACTCCAACGACCAGATCGCCGACCGTCTCGAGGTCAGCCCCCTCACCGTGAAGACCCACGTCAACCGGGCCATGGCGAAGCTGGGCGCGCGGGACCGGGCTCAATTGGTGGTCATTGCGTACGAATCGGGCCTGGTCCGCCCACGGGTGGAGTGACGGGTGGAGGCCCCTCTACTCCAGCTGCGGTATGCGCGGGACGAAAAGGCAACCCGGGGGCCGACGATTTCGCTCACGGAACCGGCGATCGTATGGATGGGCGGGCTGTGTCCCCTGTGATCGCCGGACCGGCGGTCGCCGAACAGCCGCCCACCTGCCGCGTACGCCACAGAAGAGAGACCCACCCATGTCCTGGCTGTCCAGATTCAGCCTCGCGCAGAGGGCGCTGATCGGGCTGATCTCGATCGTCGCGCTCGTATTCGGAGCGATTGCGATCCCGCAGCTCAAGCAGCAGCTGCTGCCCACCATCGAGCTCCCGATGGTGTCGGTGCTGGCCCCCTATCAGGGCGCGTCACCCGATGTGGTCGAGAAGCAGGTCGTCGAGCCCCTCGAGAACGCCATCAAGGCCGTCGACGGCGTCGAGGGCGTCACCTCGACCGCCAGCGAGGGCAACGCCGTCGTCATGGCGTCCTTCGACTTCGGCGACGAGGGCACGAAGCAGCTCGTCGCCGACATCCAGCAGGCGGTGAACCGCGCCCGCATCCAGCTGCCCGAGGATGTGGACCCGCAGGTCATCGCCGGTTCGACGGACGACATCCCGACCGTCGTCCTCGCCGTCACCTCCGACAAGGACCAGCAGGCGCTCGCCGACCAGCTGGACCGCACGGTCGTTCCGGCGCTCGAGGACATCGAGGGTGTCGGACAGGTCGCCGTCGACGGCGTCCAGGAGCTCCAGGTCTCCGTCGTCCCCGACGACAGGAAGCTCGCCGCGGCGGGCATGAGCGCCGCCTCGCTGGCCCAGGCCCTCCAGGCCGGTGGCGCCACGGTCCCGGCCGGCTCCTTCTCCGAGTCGGGCAAGAGCCGCACGATCCAGGTGGGCGGTTCCTTCACCTCGCTCCAGCAGATCGAGGACCTCAAGGTCTCCGCGGCGAAGCCGGCCACCGGCAAGTCCGGGAAGCCGGTCCGCGTCGGCGACATCGCCACGGTGAAGCAGGAGCCCTCCACCGCGGTCTCCATCACCCGCACCAACGGCAAGCCGAGCCTCGCCGTCATGGCGACGATGGACCAGGACGGCAGCGCCGTCGCCATCTCGGACGCCGTCCAGGACAAGCTCCCCGGCCTGCGCAAGGACCTCGGCGCCGACGCCGAGCTGACCGTCGTCTCCGACCAGGGGCCGGCCGTCTCCAAGGCGATCTCCGGCCTGACCACCGAAGGCGCACTCGGCCTGCTCTTCGCGGTCGTCGTGATCCTGGTGTTCCTCGCGTCGATCCGTTCGACGCTCGTCACCGCGGTCTCCATCCCGCTCTCCGTGGTTCTCGCGCTGATCGTGCTCTGGACCCGCGACCTGTCGCTCAACATGCTCACCCTCGGCGCGCTGACCATCGCGATCGGCCGCGTCGTCGACGACTCGATCGTCGTCCTGGAGAACATCAAGCGGCACCTCGGCTACGGCGAGGAGCGCCGGTCGGCGATCATCACCGCCGTCAAGGAGGTGGCCGGCGCGGTCACCTCCTCCACGCTCACCACGGTCGCGGTCTTCCTGCCCATCGGCCTGGTCGGCGGCATGGTCGGCCAGCTCTTCGGTTCGTTCTCCCTCACGGTCACGGCGGCCCTGCTGGCCTCCCTGCTGGTCTCGCTGACCGTGGTCCCGGTCCTCTCGTTCTGGTTCCTGCGGGCCCCCAAGGGCACCGCCGCCGACCCGGACGAGGCGCGCCGCGAGGCCGAGGAGAAGGAGGCCGCGAGCCGGCTCCAGCGGATCTACGTCCCGGTGCTGCGCTTCGCGACCCGTCGCCGTGCCACCAGCATCGTCCTCGCGTTCGTGATCCTGTTCGGCACGTTCGGCATGGCCCCCCTGCTGAAGACCAACTTCTTCGACCAGGGCGAGCAGGAAGTCCTCTCCGTCAAGCAGGAGCTGACCCCCGGCACGAGCCTGGCCGCCGCCGACGAGGCCGCGAAGAAGGTCGAGAAGGTCCTCGCCGCCGACAAGGGCGTGGGGGACTACCAGGTCACCGTCGGCTCGTCCGGCTTCATGGCTGCCTTCGGCGGCGGTACGGGCGCCAACCAGGCCTCCTACCAGGTCACCCTCAAGGACTCGGCGGACTACGACGCCACCCAGGACCGGATCGACGAGGCCCTCGGCAAGCTCGACGGCATCGGCGACACCACGATCGCCGCCGGCGACGGCTTCGGCAGCCAGGACCTCAGCGTCGTGGTCAAGGCCGCCGACGCGGACGTCCTGAAGAAGGCGTCCGAAGCGGTGCGGGGCGAGGTCGCGAAGCTCAAGGACGTCACCGACGTCCAGAGCGACCTGGCGCAGAGCGTCCCGCGCATCTCGGTCAAGGCCAACGACAAGGCGGCCGACGCCGGGTTCGACGAGACCACTCTCGGCGCCGCGGTCGCCGGCGCGGTGCGCGGCACCCCGGCCGGTTCGGCGATCATGGACGACACCGAGCGGGACGTCGTGGTGAAGTCGGCCCGGCCGGCCACCACCATGGCCGAGCTGAAGGCCCTCCGGCTCGGATCGGTGACGCTCGGCCGGATCGCGGACGTGAAGCTGGTCCCCGGCCCGGTCTCGATGACCCGGATCGACGGTCAGCGCGCGGCGACGATCACCGCCAAGCCGACCGGCGACAACACGGGAGCGGTCAGCACCTCGCTCCAGTCGAAGATCGACGCCCTGGACCTCCCGGACGGCGCCACCGCCACCATCGGTGGTGTCTCCGAGGACCAGAACGACGCCTTCATGAAGCTGGGCCTGGCCATGCTGGCGGCCATCGCGATCGTCTTCATGCTGCTGGTGGCCACCTTCAGGTCGCTCGTCCAGCCGCTGATCCTGCTGGTCTCCATCCCCTTCGCGGCGACCGGCGCCATCGGCCTCCTGGTCGTCACCGGCACCCCGATGGGCGTCCCGGCGATGATCGGGATGCTGATGCTGATCGGTATCGTGGTGACCAACGCGATCGTGCTGATCGACCTGATCAACCAGTACAGGGCTCAGGGCATGGGCGTCGTCGAAGCCGTGATCGAGGGCGGGCGCCACCGGCTCCGCCCGATCCTGATGACGGCACTGGCGACGATCTTCGCCCTGCTCCCGATGGCGCTCGGCGTCACCGGCGAGGGCGGGTTCATCTCACAGCCGCTGGCGGTCGTGGTGATCGGCGGTCTGATCACCTCCACGCTGCTGACCCTGCTCCTGGTGCCGACGCTCTACGCGATGGTCGAACTCCGCAAGGAGCGCCGCGCGAAGAAGAAGGCCGCCAAGCGTGAGGCGAAGTCCGGCGAGGCCACCCCGGAGACGGCGGAGGAAGCGGTCTCCGGCGAGCCGGAGCCCGCGAAGGCCTGACAAAAACCCCGCGGCAACACCCGGAAGGCCCCCGACACCGTGCACACGGTGTCGGGGGCCTTCCGGGTGCGGCAGGGCGGGAGGGCGAGCGCCTCCCGCACCGTCCTACGGCAGCGCCAGCATCCGCTCCAGCGCCAGCTTCGCGTACTTCTCCGTCTCGGGGTCGACCTGGATCCGGTTGACGAGGTTCCCCTCGGCCAGCGACTCCAGCGTCCACACCAGGTGCGGCAGGTCGATCCTGTTCATCGTCGAGCAGAAGCAGACCGTCTTGTCGAGGAAGACGATCTCCTTGTCCTCAGCGGCGAAACGGTTCGCCAGCCGGCGCACGAGGTTCAGCTCCGTGCCTATCGCCCACTTCGAGCCGGCCGGAGCCGCCTCCAGGGCCTTGATGATGTACTCCGTGGACCCCACGTGGTCCGCGGCGGCCACGACCTCGTGCTTGCACTCCGGGTGCACCAGCACGTTGACGCCCGGGATCCGTGCCCGTACGTCCTCGACGGACTCCACCGAGAAGCGCCCGTGCACCGAGCAGTGCCCGCGCCACAGGATCATCTTCGCGTCGCGCAGCTCCTCGGCCGTGAGGCCGCCGTTCGGCTTGTGCGGGTTGTAGAGGACGCAGTCCTCCAGGGCCATCCCCATGTCCCGCACGGCCGTGTTCCGGCCCAGGTGCTGGTCCGGGAGGAAGAGGACCTTGGTCGCCGAGGGCCCACCCTGCTCGAAGGCCCACTCCAGCGCCCGCTTCGCGTTGGACGAGGTGCAGATCGTGCCGCCGTGCCGGCCGGTGAAGGCCTTGATGTCGGCGGAGGAGTTCATGTAGGAGACCGGCACGACCTGGTCGGCGACCCCCGCCTCCGTCAGCACGTCCCAGCACTCGGCGACCTGCTCGGCGGTGGCCATGTCGGCCATCGAGCAGCCGGCGGCCAGGTCAGGCAGGACGACCTTCTGGTCGTCACCGGTCAGGATGTCCGCCGACTCCGCCATGAAGTGCACGCCGCAGAAGACGATGTATTCGGCCTCGGGCCGCGCCGCCGCGTCCCGGGCGAGCTTGAACGAGTCGCCCGTGACGTCCGCGAACTGGATGACCTCGTCGCGCTGGTAGTGGTGGCCGAGCACGAAGACCTGGTCCCCGAGCTTCTCCTTGGCCGCGCGGGCCCGCTCCACCAGGTCCGGGTCGGACGGGGAGGGCAGGTCACCGGGGCATTCGACCCCGCGCTCGCTCCGCGGGTCGGCCTCGCGGCCGAGGAGCAGAAGGGCGAGGGGGGTCGGCTGGACATCCAGGGGCTGGGCGGTGGTCACGACACGCACCCTTTCTTTTCTGCGAAACGCCTTTTCGTCTAATTGACATTATCTATCATAACCGCTTCGTGTCAGCTTGACGATGCCGATAGCGTCGATGTGACGCATCCCCCCACGGGGACGGTGTGCGAGCATGAAGGGAACAGACACGCGCCTGGCCCGGAATGAATCCGCGGCCCCGATGGTTGGACCGTCGGCAAGCAGTCCGTACAACCCGGGAGAGAAGCAGATGTCCGTATCGGACGAGACCACCACCGTGAGCGACGGCATCCTCCTGTCCGACGCCGCCGCAGACAAGGTCAGGACCCTGCTCGAGCAGGAGGGCCGGGACGACCTCGCGCTGCGCGTCGCCGTACAGCCCGGAGGCTGCTCGGGCCTGCGCTACCAGCTCTTCTTCGACGAGCGCTCGCTCGACGGGGACGTCGTGAAGGACTTCGGCGGCGTCAAGGTCGTCACCGACCGGATGAGCGCCCCGTACCTGGGCGGCGCCTCCGTGGACTTCGTGGACACGATCGAGAAGCAGGGCTTCACGATCGACAACCCGAACGCCACGGGCTCCTGCGCCTGCGGTGACTCCTTCAGCTGAGCCTGAGACGTACGACGGCGGCGGCGCTCCCGGTCATCGGGAGCGCCGCCGCCGTCATGTGCGCGGCCCGTCAGGCGCGCGGCACGGCCTCGCCCGACCCCGCGTCGACCACCTTCCGGCCGTCCAGCGGGGCATCGAGCGTCACCGTGCGGGTCAGCTCCTTGGCGATCATGATGCAGGCCTTCCCGGGGTCCGGCTTCGACTCGGACACCGTGACCCGTACCGTCGTGCCGTCCTCCGTGGCGCGGGCCGTGTAGGTGCTGCAGACGCCGCCCCAGAAGGTCACCTCCAGCGTCCGTCCGTCCGCGGCGTACGAGGTGATCCCCGTCCCCGGGCCGTCCGGGTCCTCCGTGGGCGCCGGCGAGGGCGGGGTGCTCCCGCGCGTCAGGTACTCCGGGTCCACCGCGACCTGGGCGACCGTGCTCCCGGGGCCGCCCCCTCCGGGCCGCACGGAGAAGAGCCAGGACGGTACGAGGACCTGCTCACCGTCCGCGTACCGTGCCGCGAGTCCGAACTCGGCCTTCTCGACCGTCGCGGTGGTGGCCGGCGGAGTCCCGCCCGACGCACCGCAGTCGGGCTCCGGTGCGAGGTCGTCCTCCAGCGGCACGGAGGTCGCGCAGCCGCCTACACCGCCCTTGGGGACCTGCCGGCTCTCCGCGTTCAGCTGCTTCAGCGCCTCGTCGGCGCCGGTCACCGGATAGCTGTCGCCCTTCTCCAGGCCCTTCAGGTGCCCGCTGCCGCCGACGATCTCGCCCCCGGCACCGACCTGGATCCCGGTCGACCAGCCGTACGTCGGGAGCCCGTCCACGACGGGGTCCGCGTTCACCACGCGTACGGAGCCCATCAGCTGTTCCGCGTCGAGCGCAGCGCCGTCCTGCCCGGCGGCCTTCAGGACGGGGGCGGCCGCGGCCTTCGCCGCCTTCTCGCTCACCGGCGACCCCGTGCCCGGCGGCGTGTCCTTCGCGCAGACCGTGGGCGACTCGCAGGCGTCCGTGCCGCCGGATGCGAACCGGGCGAACGTCCAGGTGCCCGGCGCCTGCTTGTTCACGCGCAGGTACGGTCCGGACCCGTCGCCCTCGCTGCCCACCTTCCAGGCCGTGCCGTCCGCGCGCGGGCTGCCCTGCACCCCGAGGGCCTTCGCGAGCCGTGCCACCTGGGCCGCGGTCACCGTGCCCGTCGCACGGTGCACGGCGGCCTCGTCCGGGCCGTCGGGAAGCTCTCCCGAGGCGCGGTAGACCGTTCCGCCGCCGTAGGGGTCCGGTTCACCCGGCGCGATGCCCGGCGGGGGCGCCGTAGGGCCGCTGTCCGCCGGCGCGTCGAGGGAGAGCAGAGGAAGCGAGGCGCTCCCGGGGTCGGGGCGGAGGCCGGGGTCCGCCCCGCCCGGGGTGTGCGAGGCCCAGTACGCGCCGCCGCCACCGGCCAGCAGCACCGCTGCCGCCACCGAGGCCACGACGAGGGGCGGCCGCCGCCGCCGGGTGCCGGTCACGTCGCTTTCGGGTCGCTCGGTGCTCACCGGATCGCTCCTTCGCCTGCATAGCCGCCACTGGCCTGTCGCCAGCCCCCCGAGTGGGGACGACGGTGTGACGGAGCAGAGGGGCGTGCGGTTCCCCCCGCGCGGTGCGCGGGAGCCGTCCGGTCCGGCCGGTCAGTCCCCGTAGTCGGACATGGAGTCGATCAGGCGGGCCGAGGACGGCGGCACCGTGACCCCGTGGATGCGGGCGGGCTCGACCGGCTTCACGGCGGCCTTCTCGGGTACGACCCAGTGCGGCGCCATGCGCGCGCAGTCGCCGCGCAGCTCGGCCAGGCTCATCTCGGACTCGCGGGGCACGATGGTGTTCGACATATCCGCACCGTAGGCACAGGGGCACTCAGGTAGAAAGCCCTACTATCGGGTAGTTTTGCCCATTCGGGCGCGGTGGCGTCACCGGGTAGCGTGAACTGTCATGCCGTCCCGGAGGGGCGCTCACGCGCTCCCTTCGCCTTCCGCAGGAGCAGCCTCCCCGTGCGCATCGCAGTCACCGGCTCCATCGCCACAGACCACCTCATGACCTTCCCCGGCCGATTCGCCGACCAGCTGGTCGCGGATCAGCTGCACACGGTCTCGCTCTCGTTCCTGGTCGACAACCTCGACGTGCGCCGGGGAGGGGTCGGCGCCAACATCGCGTTCGGCATGGGCGTGCTCGGCACACAGCCGATCCTCGTCGGTGCCGTCGGGCCCGATTTCGACGACTACCGTGCCTGGCTCGACCGGCACGGCGTCGACACCGGATCGGTCCGGGTCTCCGAGGTCCTGCACACGGCGCGCTTCGTCTGCACGACGGACGCCGACCACAACCAGATCGGCTCCTTCTACACGGGGGCCATGAGCGAGGCCCGGCTGATCGAGCTCAAGAGCGTCGCCGACCGCGTCGGCGGGCTCGACCTCGTCTCGATCGGTGCCGACGACCCCGAGGCGATGCTCCGCCACACGGAGGAGTGCCGCTCCCGTGGCATCCCGTTCGCCGCGGACTTCTCCCAGCAGATCGCCAGGATGGACGGCGAGGAGATCCGGATCCTCCTCGACGGCGCGACGTACCTCTTCTCCAACGAGTACGAGAAGGGGCTCATCGAGTCCAAGACCGGCTGGAGCGACGAGGAGATCCTGTCCAAGGTCGGCCACCGTGTCACCACCCTCGGCGCCCGGGGCGTCCGCATCGAGCGGACCGGCCACGACCCGATCGAGGTCGGCTGCGCGGAGGAGGAGCGCAGGGCCGACCCGACCGGCGTCGGCGACGCCTTCCGGGCCGGTTTCCTCTCCGGCCTCGCCTGGGGAGTGAGCCTGGAGCGCGCCGCCCAGGTCGGCTGCATGCTCGCCACCCTGGTCATCGAGACGATCGGCACCCAGGAGTACACCCTGCGCCGCAGCTCCTTCATGGACCGCTTCACCAAGGCGTACGGGGACGAGGCGGCCTCCGAGGTCAGGAAGCACCTCTCCTAGGAGAGGGAGGCAGCCGCGACGGGTACGGGCTCACACGAGCCGGCGGACCACATAGGCCGAGCCGAGGTCCGCCGGCCCCTCGCCCACGTACTCCTGTTCGCGCATCGCGCACCAGGCCGGAATGTCGAGCCGGGCGGCCTCGTCGTCGGAGAGCACGGTCACCGTGGAGCCCACGGGTACCCCTTCGATCACCTTTGCGAGTTCGATGACCGGGATCGGACAGCGCCTGCCGAGCGTGTCGACGACGAGCGACGCCCGCGCCGCGGGGGAGGGCGCCGCCGGAACGGGCGCGCCGAGCCTCTCCCGCACCCCGGCCACCAGGCCCGGCAGCACACCGAGGAAGCCGTCGACCTCCTCCCGCGTCGTCCCGGCGGGGAGCGACAGGCGCACGTTCCCCTCCGTGAGCACTCCCATCGCCTTGAGCACATGGCTGGGCGTCAGGGTGCTGCTCGTGCAGGACGAGCCGGACGACACGGAGAAACCGGCCCGGTCCAGCTCATGGAGCAGGGTCTCTCCGTCGACATAGAGACAGGAGAAGGTCACCAGGTGCGGAAGCCGCCGTACCGGATCACCGACCACCTCCACATCCGGCACCAGCGTCCCCACCGCGGCCCGGATGCGGTCCACCAGGGCGCGCAGCCGCGCGGCCTCCGCCTCGGCCTCCGCACGCACCGCGCGCAGCGAGGCGGCGGCGGCCACGATCGCCGGGATGTTCTCGAAGCCGGCGGCCCGGCCCGACTCCCGCTCGTCGGCCGGACCTCGGGGGGCGAACCGGACCCCCTTGCGGACGGCGAGGAGGCCGACCCCGGCGGGCCCGCCCCACTTGTGGGCGCTCGCGGCCAGCAGCGACCAGCGGCCGGGGACCGGCCCCCAGCCGAGCGACTGCGCGGCGTCCACCAGCAGTGGCACCCCGGCCTCGGCACAGATCTCGGCGGTCTCCGCCACCGGCTGCACGGTCCCCACCTCGTGGTTGGCGGACTGCAGGCAGGCCAGCGCGGTGTCCGGGCGAAGGGCCCGGCCGTACGCCGACGGGTCCACCGCGCCCCTCCGGTCCACCGGCACCTCGGTGAAGGACCCGCCCTCCGCCTCGAGGGCGGCGGCCGCGTGGAGCACCGAGGAGTGCTCCACGGCGGAGAGAGCCAGATGGCGGCCGACACGCCGACGCCCGGAAAGGGCTCCGGCCACCGCAGCGTGCACCGCCCGTGTGCCGGACGGGGTGAAGACGAGCTCGTCCGGCCGGCAGCCGACCGCCTCCGCAGCGGTCTCCCTGGCCGCGTCGAGCAGCAGCGCGGCCCTCCGCCCTTCGCGGTAGAGGCGGGCGGGGTCGGCCCAGCCCTCGTCCAGGGAGGCAAGCAGCGCCTGGCGGGCGACGGGGTGCAGGGGGGCGGAGGAAGCCGCATCGAAGTAGGGCACACCGTCACGCTAGCCCGCGGGGTGCGCGACCGGCCGGCCGGTCGCCGTCACCGCGGGGAGAGGGGGCGTCAGATGACGGCCGGAAGCTCGCATTCCATCCCTTCGGGGTGTCGTGCGGCGCGTTGGGCACCCTCCCCGCGCGACCCCAAATAGCGTCCAGTAGGGTTTGGTCCGCATAAACATCCAAACCCCTGCCCGCGTCAGGGCCGGCGACCGACCAAGTGAGACGGCCGCGCCGACCGTGCGGGCGAGACTCTCGGGAAGGCGCTACGTGAGTCCCAACGGCTCCGACCGCTCGTCGCGGCGCCCGATGCGGCGGAAGCTGCCGCAGGTGCTGACTGCGGCCCTGGTCCTGGCGACGGCCTCCGGTTGTTCGTACAACTGGGAGGATTTCCCTCGCCTCGGCATGCCCACACCGGTAACGGAAGAGGCCCCTCGGATCCTCTCCCTCTGGCAGGGCTCGTGGGCGGCAGCGCTCGCCACGGGCGTCCTTGTCTGGGGGCTGATCATCTGGAGCGTCATCTTCCACCGGCGAAGCAGGACCAAGGTGGAGGTACCTCAGCAGACCAGGTACAACATGCCCATCGAGGCTTTGTACACAGTGGTCCCCCTCATCATCGTCTCGGTGTTCTTCTACTTCACCGCGCGCGATGAATCGAAGCTCCTCGAGCTCAGCCCGAAGCCCGCCCACACCATCAACGTGGTCGGCTACCAGTGGAGCTGGGGCTTCAACTACATCGAGAAGGTGGAGGGCCAGCCCTCCGCCGGCAACGAGGTCCCCAAGGAGCTCGACGCCATCCCCGACAAGTTCCGCGAGGACTTCCCCAAGGGCGCCGGCGGCGTCTACGACGTGGGCATCCCCGGGACGCGCAACCCGCAGAACGGCAACCCGGGTCCGACCCTGTGGCTGCCGAAGGGCGAGAAGGTCCGCTTCGTACTGACTTCGCGCGACGTCATCCACTCCTTCTGGGTGGTGCCGTTCCTCATGAAGCAGGACGTCATTCCGGGCCACACCAACTCCTTCGAGGTCACGCCGAAGAAGGAGGGCACCTACATGGGTAAGTGCGCCGAGCTCTGCGGCGTCGACCACTCCCGGATGCTCTTCAACGTCAAGATCGTCTCTCCCGAGCGTTACCAGCAGCACCTCAAGGAGCTGGCGGAGAAGGGTCAGACGGGCTACGTGCCGGCAGGCATCGAGCAGACGGACCCGGCCAGGAATGCGGAGACGAACAAACTGTGAGCATCCTCAACGAATCCCAGGGTGCCGCGGCAGCAGACGACTCGTTCGAGGACGAGCTGCCGGTGCGGCGCAAGCAGCCGGGAACTGTCGTCGTCAAGTGGCTGACCACCACTGACCACAAGACGATCGGCACGATGTACCTGGTCACATCGTTCGCGTTCTTCTGCATCGGTGGCCTCCTGGCGCTCTTCATGCGCGCCGAGCTGGCCCGTCCGGGCACGCAGATAATGTCGAACGAACAGTTCAACCAGGCGTTCACGATGCACGGCACGATCATGCTGCTGATGTTCGCGACGCCGCTGTTCGCGGGGTTCGCCAACTGGATCATGCCGCTGCAGATCGGCGCGCCCGACGTGGCGTTCCCGCGGCTGAACATGTTCGCGTACTGGCTGTACCTCTTCGGCTCGATCATCGCGGTGGCCGGCTTCCTCACCCCGCAGGGTGCGGCCGACTTCGGCTGGTTCGCCTACTCCCCGCTGTCGGACGCGGTCCGCTCGCCGGGCGTCGGCGCCGACATGTGGATCATGGGTCTGGCCTTCTCCGGCTTCGGCACGATCCTCGGGTCGGTCAACTTCATCACCACGATCATCTGCATGCGCGCCCCCGGCATGACGATGTTCCGCATGCCGATCTTCACCTGGAACGTCCTGCTGACCGGTGTCCTGGTCCTGCTCGCCTTCCCGGTGCTGGCCGCCGCGCTCTTCGCACTCGAGGCCGACCGCCAATTCGGTGCACATGTATTCGATGCGGCCAATGGCGGCGCATTGCTCTGGCAGCACCTCTTCTGGTTCTTCGGCCATCCAGAGGTGTACATCATCGCGCTACCGTTCTTCGGAATCATTTCCGAGATCATTCCGGTGTTCAGCCGCAAGCCGATGTTCGGCTACATCGGCCTCATCGCCGCGACGATTTCCATCGCGGGCCTTTCGGTGACGGTATGGGCGCACCACATGTACGTCACCGGCGGTGTGCTGCTGCCGTTCTTCTCCTTCATGACCTTCCTCATCGCGGTGCCCACCGGTGTGAAGTTCTTCAACTGGATCGGCACGATGTGGAAGGGGTCGCTGTCCTTCGAGACGCCGATGCTCTGGTCCGTCGGCTTCCTGATCACCTTCGCCTTCGGTGGTCTGACCGGCGTGATCCTGGCCTCGCCGCCGCTGGACTTCCACGTCTCCGACTCGTACTTCGTCGTCGCGCACTTCCACTACGTCGTCTTCGGGACCGTGGTCTTCGCGATGTTCGCCGGATTCCACTTCTGGTGGCCGAAGTTCACCGGCAAGATGCTGGACGAGCGGCTCGGGAAGATGACCTTCTGGACGCTGTTCATCGGCTTCCACGGCACCTTCCTCGTGCAGCACTGGCTCGGCGCGGAGGGCATGCCCCGTCGTTACGCGGACTACCTCGCCGCCGACGGGTTCACCGCTCTCAACACGATCTCGACGATCTCCTCGTTCGTGCTCGGACTGTCGATGCTTCCGTTCCTGTACAACGTCTGGAAGACCGCCAAGTACGGCAAGAAGATCGAGGTCGACGACCCCTGGGGCTACGGCCGTTCACTCGAATGGGCGACGTCCTGCCCGCCCCCGCGTCACAACTTCCTCAGCCTGCCGCGGATTCGTTCCGAATCCCCGGCGTTCGACCTGCACCACCCGGAGATCGCGGCGCTCGAGCAGCTGGATCACCTGTCCGAGGGTGAGAAGGTCCTCGTGGGCGGCAAGGAGGACGGCAAGTGAAGATCCAGGGCAAGCTCTTCCTCTGGCTGAGCGTCTTCATGCTGGCCATGGCCGTCACGTACGGCGTCTGGTCCAAGGAGCCGGTCGGCACCACCGCGCTGGTCCTGGCCTTCGGTCTGACCATCATGATCGGCTTCTACCTGGCCTTCACGGCCAACAGGGTCGACGCGATGGCCCAGGACAACAAGGAGGCCGACGTCGCGGACGAAGCCGGTGAGGTGGGCTTCTTCTCCCCGCACAGCTGGCAGCCGCTCTCGCTGGCCATCGGTGGCGCCTTCCTCTTCATGTCGGTCGTCTTCGGCTGGTGGCTGGCCTACTTCTCGGCACCGCTGCTCCTGATCGGCCTCTTCGGCTGGGTCTTCGAGTACTACCGGGGCGAGAACCGCACCCAGTAGGACACGCCCGCACAGCACGTGCAGCACCCGTACGGGGGCCCGGAACGCTCAGTGATGAGCGGGCCGGGCCCCCGTTTGCAGTCATTGAACGCGCTGGATCGGATGAATCTTCTTAGCGTGGGTTCATGAACCACACGCCGCGCATCCGCACCGTAGTGAGCTGCACCCTGCTGGTCGTGACCCTGGCCGCGGGTGCGACCGCCTGTGGCGAGCCCGACGGCGATCCGCTGTCGCTCAGGCCTCACGACGCAGCCGACCTGATCTCCTTCAACGGCCCGGCCAAGAACGAGAAGGCCGACCCCGAGAAGCCCCTGGAAGTCACCGTCAAGGACGACGACGCGAAGATCACCGACGTGACGGCCGTCGACACCGAGGGCCGCCACCTGGCGGGCGAGCTCGACGCCGACGGCAAGCGGTGGCACTCCACCACCTCGCTCGCGGCCGGCACCCGATACACCGTCAAGGTCACCACCGAGAACGGGGACGGCGCCCCTGGCAGCCGTACGTACGCCTTCGGCACGACCTCGGCCGAGAAGTTCCTGAAGGTCACCTTCGGCCCGCAGGCGGGCACCTACGGCGTCGGACAGCCCCTCACAGCGGAACTCAGCGCTCCGGTCACCGGCCGGGCGGCCAGGGCCACCGTGGAGCGCGGGCTGCAGGTCCGGTCCACCCCCGCCGTCACGGGCTCCTGGCACTGGGTCGACGCCAAGACCCTGCACTACCGGCCCAAGGAGTACTGGCCCGCGGACGCCAGCATCGACGTCCGCAGCAACCTCAAGGGCATCAAGGTCACCAACGCCCTCTACGGCGCCGTCACGAAACCCCTGAAGCTCACCACCGGTGACCGCATAGAAGCGATCACCGATGCCTCCGACCACTCCATGACCGTCCTGCGCAACGGTGAAGTGATCAACACCCTTCCCGTCACCACGGGCAAGCCCGGCTTCGACACCCGCAACGGCGTCAAGGTGGTGCTGGCCAAGGAGCAGTTCGTACGCATGCGCGGTGAGAGCATCGGCATCGCCGCCGGCTCCTCCGAGTCCTACGACCTGCCGGTCTACTGGGCGACACGGGTCACCTGGAGCGGCGAGTACGTCCACGCGGCGCCCTGGTCGACCGGTTCGCAGGGCAACGCCAACGTCAGCCACGGCTGCACGGGCATGAGCACCGCCGACGCCCAGTGGTTCTTCGAGACCGTGCGTGAGGGCGACATCGTCAAGGTCGTCGGAAGCGACGGCGAGACGATGACGCCGTTCGACAACGGCTTCGGCGACTGGAACCTGGCCTGGGACGCGTGGCTGAAGGGCAGCGCCCTGAACGGCGGCGGCACGCCCGAGACCGGCGGCGACGTCCAGACGGCGCGGCTGCGCCCCCAGGTCTGACCCGCAGGGAGTGCGCCGCGCCCCGGAAGGACACCGCGGAGGGGATCGGGGCCCCTCCGTCTCAGGCCTCCACGGACAGCCTGTGGCGCAGCAGGGACGCCAGGGCGTCCGAGAAGTCGACCGGGTCGACGGGATGCGTCACAGCGGCGTCCGCACGGCTCCACGTGGCCAGCCAGGCGTCCTGCGGGCGTCCGATCAGCAGCAGGACGGGCGGGCAGTCGAAGATCTCGTCCTTGATCTGCCGGCAGACGCCCATGCCGCCCGCGGGGGCCGTCTCGCCGTCCAGCACGCAGACGTCGACACCGCCCCGGTCCAGTGCGCTCAGCACCGCGGGCAGGGTGGCGCACTCCAGGAACTCCACCGGTGGTACGTCCGCCGCAGGCCTGCGCCCGGCTGCCAGCCTCACCTGCTCGCGGGTGTTGGCGTCGTCGCTGTAGACCAGGACCGTGGCGGTCGGCTGCATTGTTCCTCCGTGACGTCTGTGTCTTCGGGGCTCTCCGGGCATGAACCGATGGGCGGATCGTACTCCGGCGGACTGCCTGTCAGTACCGGTAAGGACAGCGATTCGATGGGCCGTTCGGTGAGGACACACAGCGCTGACACACCGAACGGCACCCCCCGGAGTGAGGGCGGGATAAGCGACCGACATAATGTCGGTCGTGGCGACAGCAACGACAGTAGAAACCGGGCACGCGCACCCGTCGGTCAATCGACCGAACCTCACCAGCGTCGGAACCATCATCTGGTTGAGTTCCGAGCTGATGTTCTTCGCGGCCCTCTTCGCGATGTACTTCACCCTGCGATCGGTGATGGGACCCGAACACTGGAAGGAGATGGCTCATCATCTGAACTTCCCGTTCTCGGCGACGAACACCACGATCCTGGTGCTTTCCTCTCTCACCTGCCAGCTCGGCGTTTTCGCCGCGGAGCGGGGCGATGTGAAGAAGCTCCGCACCTGGTTCATCATCACGTTCGTGATGGGTGCGATCTTCATCGGAGGCCAGGTCCTCGAGTACACCGAGCTGGTCAAGGAGGCGGGGCTCTCCCTGTCCTCCGACCCGTACGGTTCGGTGTTCTACCTCACGACCGGCTTCCACGGTCTGCATGTGACAGGCGGTCTCATCGCCTTCCTGCTCGTCCTGGGCAGGACATACGCGGCCTCGAGATTCACCCACGAACAGGCCACCGCCGCCATCGTCGTGTCCTACTACTGGCACTTCGTCGATGTCGTCTGGATCGGCCTGTTCGCCACGATCTACATGATCAAGTAGCCGGGCTCACACCCGCCCATCATCGACGCAGAAGATCCTGACACCGGGGTAATCCGTGAAAAAGCTCTCCGCACGACGACGCCATCCGCTGGCGGCGGTCGTCGTACTACTCCTCGCGCTGGCGGCTACCGGGGGGCTGTACGCCGCGTTCGCGCCTGCGGGTAAGGCGCAGGCCGACGAAACCGCCCAGTCCCTCGCCATCGACGAGGGCAAGAAGCTCTACTCCGTGGGCTGTGCAAGCTGCCACGGATCCGGCGGTCAGGGCACCTCCGACGGGCCGTCCCTCGTGGGCGTCGGCTCCGCCGCCGTCGACTTCCAGGTCGGTACCGGACGCATGCCGGCTCAGCAGCCGGGCGCCCAGATCCCGAAGAAGAAGGTCATCTACAACCAGGCCGAGATCGACCAGCTCGCGGCGTACGTCTCGTCGCTGGGCGCCGGTCCGATCACGCCCACCACGAGCCAGGTCGACCCCTCGGGCGCCGACGTGGCCAAGGGCGGCGACCTGTTCCGCACGAACTGCGCGCAGTGCCACAACTTCACCGGCGAGGGCGGCGCGCTGACGAAGGGCAAGTACGCCCCGAGTCTCGAAGGCGTGAGCCCGAAGCACATCTACGAGGCCATGCAGACCGGCCCGCAGAGCATGCCCTCCTTCCCGGACACCACCATGCCGGAGCAGGAGAAGAAAGACATCATCGCGTACATCAAGACCGTCAACGGTAACGAGTCCGAGACCCCCGGTGGCCTCTCGCTCGGTGGCCTCGGCCCCGTCAGTGAGGGTCTCTTCGGCTGGATCTTCGGCCTGGGCGGCCTGGTCGCCATCGCCGTATGGGTCGCGGCCCACACCGCTAAGGCCAAGAAGTCATGAGTAGCCAACAGATTCCAGACGAGAACCTGCCGGTAGAGCAGGACGCCGCGCACGGCGCGGCGGAGGTCGCGCACGACCCGTTCGCCGACCCGGGGCTGCCGGCCCACAGGCCGCGCATCCAGGACATCGACGAACGCGCAGCCAACCGCTCCGAGCGAGCCGTGGCGCTGATGTTCACCCTGTCGATGCTGGCGACGATCGGCTTCATCGCCTCGTACGTCATCTTCCCGGTGGACAAGATCGTCTTCATCTGGCCGTTCGGCCACGTGAGCGCGCTCAACTTCTCCCTCGGGCTGACCCTGGGTCTGGCGCTGTTCCTCATCGGCGCGGGCGCCGTCCACTGGGCGCGCACCCTGATGTCCGACGTGGAGGTCGCCGACGACCGGCACGCCATCGAGGCGACGCCCGAGGTCAAGGCCAAGGTCATGGCCGACTTCGCGGCCGGCGCCGACGAGTCCGCGCTCGGCCGGCGCAAGCTGATCCGCAACACCATGTTCGGCGCGCTGGCCCTGGTGCCGCTCTCCGGTGTGATGCTGCTGCGCGACCTCGGTCCGCTGCCGGAGAAGAAGCTTCGCTCGACCCTGTGGGCCAAGGGCAAGCAGCTCGTCAACATGAACACCATGGAGCCGCTGCGTCCCGAGGACGTCGTCGTCGGTTCGCTGACCTTCGCCATGCCCGAGGGCCTGGAGGAGGACGCGCACGACTTCCAGACGCAGATCGCCAAGGCCGCCCTGATGATCATCCGCATCGAGCCGGACAACATCAAGGACAAGCGCGAGCGCGAGTGGGCCCACGAGGGAATCGTGGCCTTCTCCAAGATCTGCACCCACGTCGGCTGCCCGATCAGCCTGTACGAGCAGCAGACGCATCACGTGCTCTGCCCGTGCCACCAGTCCACCTTCGACCTCTCCGACGGCGCCCGCGTCATCTTCGGTCCGGCCGGTCACGCCCTTCCGCAGCTGCGGATCGGTGTGAACAGCGAGGGCAACCTCGAGGCGCTCGGTGACTTCGAAGAGCCCGTCGGTCCTGCCTTCTGGGAGCGCGGATGAGTACTGCGACGGAATCACAGCGCAAGGCGCCCGCCGGTGAGCGGGTGGCCGACTGGGCGGACGGCCGGCTCGGCATCTACGGCCTGGCCAAGGCCAACATGCGCAAGATCTTCCCGGACCACTGGTCCTTCATGCTCGGTGAGATCTGCCTCTACAGCTTCATCATCATCATCCTCACGGGTGTGTACCTGACGCTGTTCTTCCACCCGAGCATGAACGAGGTCGTGTACCACGGCTCGTACGAGCCGATGCAGGGCATCCGGATGTCCGAGGCCTACGCCTCGACGCTGGACATCAGCTTCGACATCCGCGGTGGTCTGCTCGTCCGGCAGATCCACCACTGGGCCGCGGTGATCTTCCTCGCCGGCATGTTCGTGCACATGTTCCGGGTGTTCTTCACCGGCGCGTACCGCAAGCCGCGTGAGATCAACTGGCTGTTCGGCTTCCTGCTCTTCGTCCTCGGCATGTTCACCGGGTTCACCGGTTACTCGCTCCCGGACGACCTGCTCTCCGGTACGGGTGTGCGCTTCACGCAGGGCGCCATCCTGTCGATGCCGATCGTGGGCACGTACATCTCGATGTTCCTGTTCGGCGGGGAGTTCCCCGGCGGCGACATCATCGCCAGGTTCTACTCGATCCACATCCTGCTGCTGCCGGGCATCATGCTCGGGCTCGTGGTCGGCCACCTCATCCTGGTCTTCTTCCACAAGCACACGCAGTTCGCGGGTCCGGGACGCACGAACAAGAACGTCGTCGGCATGCCGCTGCTGCCGGTGTACATGGCCAAGGCCGGGGGCTTCTTCTTCCTGGTCTTCGGCTTCATCGCGATCATCGCGGCGATCGCCACGATCAACCCGATCTGGGCGCTCGGCCCCTACCGTCCCGACCAGGTGTCCACGGGCGCCCAGCCGGACTGGTACATGGGCTTCGCCGAAGGCTTCGTCCGTGTCATGCCCGGCTGGGAGATCAACCTCTGGGGCCACACCCTGGTCCTGGGCGTACTGATCCCCCTGGTCCTGTTCGGTGTGATCCTCGGCGCGCTGGCGATGTACCCGTTCATCGAGTCGTGGATCACCGGGGACAAGCGCGAGCACCACATCCTGGACCGTCCGCGCAACGCTCCGACCCGCACAGGTCTGGGTGTCGCCTGGGTGACGATCTACTTCGTCATGCTGATCGGCGGCGGCAACGACATCTGGGCGACCCACTTCGACCTGTCGCTCAACGCGATCAGCTGGTTCGTACGGATCGCCTTCTTCGTCGGCCCGGTCCTGGCGTTCGTCGTCACCCGGCGGATCTGCCTCGGCCTCCAGCGCCGCGACAAGGAGAAGGTGCTGCACGGGCGCGAGTCCGGCACCATCAAGCGCCTGCCGCACGGTGAGTTCGTGGAGATCCACGAGCCGCTCGGCCCGGGGCAGCTCCACACCCTCACGGCGCACGAGCAGTACAAGCCGGTCGAGATCGGCCCGACGGTCGACGAGAACGGTGTCGAGCGCAAGCCGTCGGCGCTCCAGAAGCTGCGGGCCAGGCTCAGCAAGAGCTACTACGGCGAGGACAACCAGATCGCCAAGCCCACCGCCGAGGAGTACAAGGAGATCACCAGCGGCCACGGCCACCACTGATCACCTCAGCTGAACGCCACAGCAGGAGCCCCGTCCATCCGATGGACGGGGCTCTTCGCTGTCCCTGGGGCTGGATAGGGTGGAGGCATCCTTCTGTACCGGCTGTGGACCCAGGAGCGGACCATGAACGTTGTGACCCCGGACGGCGGCGACAGCGTGGCGGCCCCTACCTGGCCCGGCGTGCTGACCCCCCTCCTGCGCGGCGAGGACCTGAGCGCGGACGACACGGCCTGGGCCATGGACCGCATCATGAGCGGCGAGGCCTCGGACGTGCAGATCGCCGGTTTCGCGATCGCGCTGCGCGCCAAGGGCGAGACGGTCGACGAGGTCACCGGACTGGTCCGCGCCATGTACGAGCACGCCCACACCATCCACGTGCCCGGCCGCACGGTGGACATCGTGGGGACCGGCGGCGACATGGCCAAGACGGTCAACATCTCCACCATGTCCGCGATCGTCGTGGCGGGGGCGGGCGCCAAGGTCGTCAAGCACGGCAACCGCGCCTCCTCCTCGGCCAGCGGGGCCTCCGACGTCCTGGAGAAGCTCGGTGTCAACCTCGACCTGCCCCCGCAGCGGGTCGTCGCCGTCGCCGAGGAAGCGGGCATCACCTTCTGTTTCGCCGTGAAGTTCCACCCGGCCCTGCGGTACGCCGCGCGGGCCCGCAAGGAGCTCGGCACGCAGACCACCTTCAACATCCTGGGCCCGCTCACCAACCCGGCGCGGGTGCGCTCCCAGGCCGTCGGTGTCGCCGACGCGAAGATGGCGCCCATCGTCGCGGGCGTGCTGGCGGGCCGGGGCAATTCGGCGCTGGTCTTCCGGGGCGACGACGGTCTGGACGAGCTGACCACCACCGCGACCTCGCGGGTCTGGACCGTCCGCGACGGCGCCGTCACCGAGGAGGCCTTCGACCCGCGCGACGTCGGCCTGGACCTGGTCCCCGTCGAGGCGCTGCGCGGTGCGGACGCCTCGTACAACGCGGATGTGGCCCGTCGGATGCTCGGCGGGGAGAGTGGCCCCGTACGCGATGCGGTGCTGCTCAACTCCGCCGCCGCGCTGGTGGCCCTGGACGCCGGCGAGGGCACGCTGAACGAGCGGATCGCGGCCGGTATCGCACGGGCCGCCGAGTCGATCGACTCGGGTGCCGCCCAGCGTGTGCTGGAGCGCTGGGTGGCGGCCAGCAACGCCTGAGGGCGCACGGAGTGAGCAAGGGCGCAGTCCGGATAGCGGACTGCGCCCTTGCGCGTCGTCACGGGTGTGGCAAGATGCTGCGCAGGTCATGAGTGACAGCGACTACGGCCCCGGCCCGCTGTCCGGCAACCCTCCGTCCGTGGCGGGGTGCCCCGGGTGAAGACCAGGCCGCAGGCAGCGAGGTCTGCGGCAAGCGCGGGCCCCTCGGCATCGATGGATGCCACCCCTTGGGGTCCTGGTCCCAGGGAGACTCTTGTGAGCAAGCGAATGCGATAGGGCTCTCGGCCCTTCTTCGCGCACCCCTTTCCTTTCGTTCCCGCGCTGCCGCGTCCTGCTGGATCGCCGGCGCGAGGATTTCGCCTGCCTCCCCACGGAGTTCGCCATGTCTGTCTCCACCGCTGCCGTCGACCCGTCCGTTTGTGCGCCTCTGCCGGTTCTGGGCTCGAATGTCACCGTTCCTCTTGTGACGGGCGGGCATGTCACTTATGCCGCCCTCGACTACGCGGCCAGCGCCCCGGCCCTCCAGCGGGTGTGGGACGACGTGGCCGCCTACGCCCCGTACTACGGCAGCGTGCACCGCGGCGCCGGCTACCTCTCGCAGCTCTCCACCGACCTGTTCGAGGCCAGCCGGGTGACCGTCGCCGAGTTCCTCGGCTGCAGGGCCGACGACCAGGTGGTCTTCACCCGCTCCACGACCGACTCCCTCAACCTGCTTGCGGCCGCGCTCCCCGCCGACTGCCAGGTGTTCGTGTTCGAGACCGAGCACCACGCCTCGCTCCTGCCCTGGCGCGACGCCCGGGTGACCTGCCTCGACGCTCCCCGCACCCCGGACCAGGCGGTCGCCACGCTGGAGCGTGCGCTGGCCGGGCGTGACCCCCACGGCCCCGCGCTGGTCTGCGTCACCGGCGCGTCCAACGTCACCGGCGAGCTGTGGCCGGTGAAGGAACTGGCCGCCGCCGCCCACGCCCACGGCGCGAGAATCGTGCTCGACGCGGCGCAGCTGGCACCCCACCACCCGGTGGACATCGCCGAACTGGACGTCGACTGGGCCGCCTTCTCCGGACACAAGCTGTACGCGCCCTTCGGCTCGGGCGTCCTCGCGGGCCGGGCCGACTGGCTGGTGGACGCCGATCCCTACCTCGCGGGCGGTGGCGCCTCCCGCAAGGTCGCCCGGCGCGCCGACGGTGGAGTGGACGTCGAGTGGCACACCACCGCTGCCCGGCACGAGGCCGGATCGCCCAACGTCATCGGCGTCTACTCCATCGCCGCCGCCTGCAAGGCCCTGACCGAGGCGGGCTTCGACCGGCTCGTCGCCCGGGAGCAGCAGTTGGTGACCCGCGTCCGCGAGGGGCTGGCCGGCGTCCCCGAGGTCAAGGTGCTCTCGCTGTTCGGCGACGACGCCCCGAGGGTCGGCGTCATCTCCTTCGTGGTCGAGGGGTGGAACAGCTCGCACTTCGCGGCGGCGCTCTCCGCCGAGTACGGCATCGGGGTGCGCGACGGACTGTTCTGCGCCCACCCGCTGGTGCGGACCCTGCTGGGCAGTGAGCCGCAGGACCCGGGCGAGTGCGGTGCGCCGGAGGCGGCGCCGGGGGAGAGGTCGCTCAACGCCATCCGGGTGAGCTTCGGCGCCGGCACGCCGGACGAGCACATCGACCGCTTCCTGGGCGCCGTCCGCGAACTGGTGGGCAAGGGTGCCCGCTGGACCTACCGCACCGAAGACGGCCGCTGCGTGCCCGACCGGGGCGCCGCACAGGTCTGACCGGTCCGCGCTCGTGGCTCCGGCCGGGGACGGGAGGCAGTGCCTTCCCGTCCCCGGCCGGAGTCACAGGCGCAGCGGGTCCTAGGCGTCGAGGCCGATGGCGAAGGCCGCCTCGAGGTCGTGCTGCGAGTAGGTGCGGAACGCCACGTGTGTGTCCGTGGCCTCCACGCCCTGGATCTTGCTGATCCGCCCCGGGATGACATCGGCGAGATCGTCGTGCCGGGCCACCCGGACCATGGCGATCAGGTCGTACGTACCGGTGACCGAGAAGACCTCGCTGACGCTGTCCAGCGCCGCGACGGCCTCGGCGATCTCGGGAATCCGGTCCACGCTGGTTTTGATGAGCACGATCGCGGTGATCACGGCTGGCTTTCTCCCTCGGTGGCCGTGGCTGGAGACTTCACTCTAGTCCCACCCCGGAAGCGCACCCAGGCGTAGAGGAACCCGGCCGCGAAGCCCGCGACGTGCGCGAGGTACGCCACGCCCGGGCCGCTGCCCGCGCTCTGCGCCGCCAGCCACTGCAGGGCGAACCAGAACACGAGCACGATCCAGGCGGGGAAGCGCAGCGGGAGGAAGAAGAGGAAGGGGAAGAGGCTGGTGACGCGGGCGCGGGGGAAGAGGTAGAGGAACGCGCCGAGCACCGCAGAGATCGCCCCCGACGCGCCGACCAGCGTCTGGTCGGAGTCCGCGTGCGCCACCGCGTAGGCCACCAGGGCGAAGTAGCCGCAGGCGAGGTAGAAGAAGGCGAACTCGGTGCGGCCCATGCGCTCCTCGGCCATCGCGCCGAACACGTACAGGAAGAGCAGGTTGCCCAGCAGGTGCAGCCAGCTGCCGTGCACGAACAGGGCGGTCAGCGGGGTCAGTGCCGCGTGGGCCGAGCCGTCCAGGAGGTCGGCGGGGATCACGCCCCACCGCTCGAAGTACCCGGCCTGGGCGGCCAGGAGCGCGTCCGTGCTGCCGTAGGCGGGGTTGAGGCCGGAGAGCGGGCTGATCAGGAACACCGCGCAGCAGAGCGCGATGATCCCGTACGTGACCGGGGCGCCGCCTGCCACGGCAGCCGCACCGAGCTCCCGGGCCCGCTCCCGCCAGTGGACTTCCCGCCGATCGATCACGTACAGAGCATGACGCACCCGGCGAGAACGGGACAGACCGCCTCGCCGTGCCGGCGGGTATGCGCAAGGCCGTAGGGTTGCGGCAGGGCATCCGCAGTTCGACGGCGCACCGCGAGATCGAAGACCTGGCCACGCACGAGATCCGTGACACGACGAAAGAGGACGCAACGATGACGACGGTTCCCCAGCCGACGGACGGGACCCGCTGGCGGTGCACGCTCTGCGGCAACCTCACCCGTTTCGATGTGACGCGCTCCTCGAAGGTCGTGGAGTACGTGCATCTCGACCTGGCCGGGGAGTCGAGTGTCGAGGAGCGCGAGGTGGTCAGTGAGACCATCGAGTCGGTGCGCTGTCGTTGGTGCAACGCCGTGGACCAGATCGAGCTGGTCGACAGGCCCGGTGCCGACACCTGACGGGGCCGTGCGGACAGACATATTGGGGTGATGGATGGTGGAGCAGCCGACAGGCGGCGCCGGACCGGCCGATGCGGCCGACGGCGTCGCGGAGTCGCTCGACCGTCCGCTGCCCGAAGGCGTACGTCGTAAGGTGGTGGCGCTGGTCTCGGACGCGTTCGGCGGCCTGACCATCGGCGAACTGCCCTCCCAGCTCAGGCAGTACGCCCGCTTCACGCCGAGCAGGCGCGCCAAGTTCGCGGGGAACGCGATGGCGGCCGCGCTGGAGAGCGACCCTGCTTTCCGCCGGCGCATCGGTGAGCGCATCGGTCAGACGCAGCCGGAGCTGGCCGACGCGCTCACCTCCGGTGCGCCGCCCGCGGCCGCCGACCCGGTCGACGTGGCCGCCGCCGCCTACGTGCTGCGGCCCGCCGGCTGGGCCAAGCTCGTGTCCGCGGCGGGCGAGGAGGTCCAGCGGGCGCATGCCGAGCGGGCCGACGAGGAGGCCAGGCGCGAGCTGGAGCGGCTGCGCGAGGAGCTCGACCACGCGCGCGGCCAGACCAGGGCAGACACCGAGCGGCTGCGTTCGGAGCTGGAGGCCTCCCGCAAGGAGACCGACTCCCTGCACCGCAAACTGCGCAGCGCGCTCAGCGAGGTGAAGCGCGGGGAGGCCGCTCTGCGCAAGGCCGGTGCCGAGAGCGACGCCGCACGGGCCGAATCCGCGGCCCAGGTCTCCGCCGCCGAGAGCGAGTCCCGCCGGCTCAAGGCGCGGCTGGCCGAGGCGGAGGCCTCCGTCGAGGCGGGCCGCCGGGCTGCCAGGGAGGGCCGGTCGGTCGAGGACATGCGGCTGCGGCTGCTCCTGGACACCGTGCTCGACGCGGCCCAGGGGCTCCGCCGCGAACTGGCCCTGCCCCCCTCGTCGATGCGCCCCGCGGACGGCGTCGAGGCGGTGGAGCCCGGCCGGATGTCGCCGAAGGACATTGCGGCGAGGGCTCTTTCGGAGACCGATCCGGCGCTCCTGGACCAGTTGCTCGCCCTGCCGCAGGCGCATCTGATCGTCGACGGCTACAACGTCACGAAGACCGGCTATCCGCAGATGCCGCTCGAGAAGCAGCGGTTGCGCCTCCTGGGCGGTCTCTCGGTCCTCGCGGCACAGACCGGCGCCGAGATGACCTGCGTCTTCGACGGTGCCGAGCTGGCCGTCCCGGTCCTGCTCGCACCGCCCCGCGGGGTCCGGGTGCTCTTCAGCAAGGCCGGGGTGACCGCGGACGAACTGATCCGTCAACTGGCCCGTGCCGAACCGCCGGGCAGGCCCGTCGTCGTGGTCTCCACCGACCGCGAGGTCGCCGACGGCGTGGCGAAGGCGGGGGCGAGGCCGGTCGCGTCCGCCTTGCTCCTGAAGCGCCTTTCGCGCGTCTGAGGCGTCTTGTGAGACATGGGCGACTTGTCGGATTTTGTGGAACGTACCGTCAAGTCTCCGCTACACGCAGTGTGATGAAAGTAAAGAAGTGCCTGGTGTGACGAGATTTTCCTCGTGAGGATTTGAACTGATCACAAGATGGTCACTAGGGTCAGGCCTCGAACCTTCGCACGGTTGATTGCCCATCCGGGGTGACAGCGAAGGAACCGCCGAGTCCGTGACGTGCACGGAGCCGGGGATTCGCAACTGTCCCCCACAGCCCGGTAGGCGGCTCGAGGAAGAAGGAGCTCGCCTTCGTGGCGTCCCACCGTCGTCCCAAGCAGCCGAGCCGCACTCGTGTGACCGTGCTCACCGCGACCGCCGCCGCGGCCGTGGCCCTGACCTCCCAGGCCGCCCACGCCGACCCCAAGCCGACCAAGAGCGAGGTCAAGGCGAAGGTCGACAAGCTCTACCACGAGGCCGAGGTCGCCACCGAGAAGGCGAACGGCGCCAAGGAGCAGCAGGACGAGCTCAAGAAGCAGGCCGACGCCCTCCAGGACAAGGTCGCCCGCGGCCAGGACGAGCTCAACACCCTGCGTGGCGAGCTGGGTTCGCTGGCCACCGCGCAGTACCGCTCCGGCGGTCTCGACCCGTCGGTCCAGCTGCTGCTCTCCTCGGACCCGGACAGCTTCCTCGACCAGGCCTCCGCGCTCGACCAGCTGACGGCCAAGCAGGCCGAGTCGCTGCAGAAGATCCAGGCGAAGCAGCGCACCCTCGCGCAGCAGCGCAAGGAGGCGCAGGCCAAGCTCGCCGACCTCGCCGACGTCCGCGAGACGTTGAACGAGAACAAGAAGAAGTACCAGGGCAAGCTCGCCGACGCCCAGAAGCTGCTCAACACCCTCACCGCCGCCGAGCGGGCCAAGATGGCAGAGGAGGAGCAGCGCGCCAGCCGTGCGGCCGGCGACCGGGTCGACCTCGGCAACGAGGTCCCCGCCTCCGCACGGGGCGCCGCCGCCCTCCAGGCCGCCTCCACGCAGCAGGGCAAGCCCTACGTCTCCGGCGGCACCGGCCCCAACTCGTTCGACTGCTCGGGTCTGACCCAGTGGGCGTACGCCCAGGCCGGCGTCCAGATCACCCGCACCACGTACACCCAGATCAACGACGGTGTCCGGATCGGCCGCAGCGCCCTCAAGCCCGGCGACCTGGTCTTCTTCAACAACACCTCGCACGTCGGCCTGTACGCGGGCAACAACCAGATCCTGCACGCCCCGAAGCCCGGCGCCGTGGTCCGCTACGAGTCGATGGACTACATGGGCACGTTCCAGTTCGGCGTGCGCGTCTGACGCCCGAACGGGCGAATCGCGGCACCCCTCGACGACACCCCGCCCCGCCGGAGACCACAGGTCACCGGCGGGGCGCCGTCGTATCCGGCCCTGTTCGGCCCCCTCCACCTCCCGGCGTGGCCTTTGGCCGACCTGTAGCCGTCCGGTTACTGTCTGCGCTGCCGCGCAGCTCCCGGTCGTCGGTCCGCCCGCCCCGGGCGGCAGGGGCTGCGCACGTCTGCGTACAGCGGAAGGGAGTGCGGCTTCCTGTGGTGTCGCATCGCCGCCCCACCCG
>NZ_NEUF01000034.1 GCF_002910915.1 Streptomyces sp. SM10
CCAGGAGCGCCGATGACGGCGAGCTTGGCGCCCACCTCGGCGGTCTCGTCCTCGCCGACGACGATCTCCAGCAGCACGCCGGCGACGGGGGCGGGGATCTCGGTGTCGACCTTGTCCGTGGAGACCTCGAGCAGGGGCTCGTCCTCCGCGACCTCCTCGCCGACCTCCTTCAGCCAGCGGGTGACGGTGCCCTCGGTGACGCTCTCGCCGAGCGCCGGAAGGGTGACGTCGGTGCCGGAGGCGCCACCGGCCGGAGCGGCGGCGGGAGCCTCGGCGGCAGGGGCCTCGGCGGCAGGCGCCGGAGCCTCCTCCTCGGCCGGGGCCGGAGCGGCCTCCGGCTCGGCGGCCGGAGCCGCGGCGGCGGGCGCGCCCGAACCGTCGTCGATGACGGCCAGTTCGGCGCCGACCTCGACGGTCTCGTCCTCGGCGACCTTGATGGACGCGAGGGTGCCCGAGGCGGGCGCCGGGATCTCGGTGTCGACCTTGTCGGTCGAGACCTCGAGCAGCGGCTCGTCGGCCTCGACGTGCTCGCCCTCGGCCTTCAGCCAGCGGGTGACGGTGCCCTCGGTGACGCTCTCGCCGAGCGCCGGAAGGGTTACGGAAACCGACATGGTTTCAGTTGCTCCTTACGAAAGTGCGGAAGTGGTCGGTCGTCCCCGGGACTGGATCAGTCGTGGGAGTGGAGAGGCTTGCCCGCCAGGGCCAGGTGGGCCTCGCCCATCGCCTCGTTCTGCGTCGGGTGGGCGTGGATGAGCTGCGCGACCTCGGCCGGCAGCGCCTCCCAGTTGTAGATCAGCTGGGCTTCGCCGACCTGCTCGCCCATACGGTCACCGACCATGTGGACGCCGACCACGGCACCGTCCTTGACCTGGACGAGCTTGATCTCGCCCGCGGTCTTCAGGATCTTGCTCTTGCCGTTGCCCGCGAGGTTGTACTTGAGGGCGACGACCTTGTCCGCACCGTAGATCTCCTTGGCCTTGGCCTCGGTGATACCGACGGAGGCGACCTCGGGGTGGCAGTACGTCACCTTCGGCACGCCGTCGTAGTCGACCGGCACGGTCTTGAGGCCCGCGAGGCGCTCCGCCACGAGGATGCCCTCGGCGAAGCCGACGTGGGCGAGCTGGAGCGTCGGGACCAGGTCACCGACGGCCGAGACCGTCGGGACGTTGGTCTGCATGTACTCGTCGACGAGGACGTAGCCGCGGTCCATCGCGACCCCGGCCTCCTCGTAGCCCAGACCCTGCGAGACCGGGCCGCGGCCGATCGCGACCAGCAGCACCTCCGCCTCGAAGGTCTTGCCGTCGGCGAGGGAGACCTTCACGCCGTCCTGCGTGTACTCGGCCTTGTCGAAGAAGGTGCCGAGGTTGAACTTGATGCCGCGCTTGCGGAACGCGCGCTCAAGAAGCTTCGAGCTGTTCTCGTCCTCGACCGGGACCAGGTGCTTCAGGCCCTCGACGATCGTCACGTCGGTGCCGAAGGACTTCCACGCCGAGGCGAACTCGACGCCGATGACCCCGCCGCCCAGGACGATCGCGGACTTCGGCACGCGGTCGAGCTTCAGCGCGTGGTCCGAGGAGATGACGCGGTCGCCGTCGATCTCCAGGCCGGGCAGCGACTTCGGCACGGAGCCGGTCGCCAGCAGCACGTGGCGGCCCTGGACGCGCTGGCCGTTCACGTCCACCGAGGTGGGCGACGAGAGACGGCCCTCACCCTCGATGTAGTGCACCTTGCGCGAGGCGATGAGACCCTGCAGACCCTTGTAGAGGCCCGAGATCACGTCGTCCTTGTACGTGTGGACGGCCGCCATGTCGATGCCCTCGAAGGTGGCCTTCACGCCGAACTGCTCGGCCTCGCGGGCCTGGTCGGCGATCTCGCCGGCGTGCAGCAGTGCCTTCGTGGGGATGCAGCCGTTGTGCAGGCAGGTGCCGCCGACCTTGCCCTTCTCGATCAGTGCGACGTCCAGGCCCAGCTGAGCCCCGCGCAGGGCCGCGGCGTAACCGCCACTGCCACCGCCGAGGATCACTAGGTCGAAAACGGTGCTGGCGTCGTTCGCCACGTCACGTCCTCCATGCATGTGCGCCGTACGCCGGGCCCCGTCGCTGGGGTGTGACCGGCCGGTCGGCTGGTGTTCGGCCGCTTGCGTTATTCGGCCCTGTGGTGGGGGCCCTGTCCTGCCGAGAACCCATCTTCGCACTTGTTGAGGGCGGGCGGGACGCGGGCCCCTGCTCCGGGCCGGACCAGGATCAGGTCCGGCCGGTTACCGATGCGTACACATTTCCGGAAAAATGCCGGTCGAAGCCATCTGGGTGAACACCGGCGGCCCCGGACGTATGCCCGGGGCCGCCCGCGTCACGAGCGGACCGCGTACGGGTCCGAGGGGACGCCGGCTCCGGCACTCAGCCCAGGTCGCCGGCGGCGGTGCGCTCCGCCAGCCGGACCAGGGTGCGGACCGCGGATCCGGTGCCGCCCTTGGGGGTGTAGCCGTACGGCGCGCCCTCGTGGAACGCCGGTCCGGCGATGTCCAGGTGCGCCCAGGCGATGCCCTCGCCCACGAACTCCTGCAGGAACAGTCCGGCCACCAGGCCGCCGCCCATCCGCTCACCCATGTTGGCGATGTCGGCGGTCGGGGAGTCCATGCCCTTGCGCAGGTCGGCGGGGAGCGGCATCGGCCAGGAGGCCTCACCGACCTCCTCGGCGATCTCGTGGATCGACGTACGGAAGGCGTCGTCGTTGGCCATCACACCGAAGGTGCGGTTGCCGAGCGCGAGGACCATGGCGCCGGTCAGGGTCGCCACGTCGACGATCGCGTCGGGCTTCTCCTCGGAGGCGCGGGTCAGCGCGTCGGCGAGCACGAGGCGGCCCTCGGCGTCGGTGTTGAGGACCTCGACGGTCTTGCCGCTGTACATGTGCAGTACGTCACCGGGGCGGGTGGCGTTGCCGGACGGCATGTTCTCGGCGAGGGCCAGCCAGCCGGTGACGTTGACCCGGAGGCCGAGACGGGAGGCCGAGACGACGGCGGCGAACACGGCGGCGGCGCCGCTCATGTCGCACTTCATCGTCTCGTTGTGCCCGGCCGGCTTGAGGGAGATGCCGCCCGAGTCGTAGGTGATGCCCTTGCCGACCAGGGCGAGCGTCTTCTCCGCCTTGGGGTGGGTGTAGGCGAGCTTGACCAGGCGCGGGCCGTGCGTGGAGCCCTGGCCGACACCGAGCAGACCACCGAAGCCGCCCTTGACGAGCGCCTTCTCGTCCAGGACCTGCACCTTGATGCCGTGCTCCTTGCCGGCGGCGGTGGCCACGGCGGCGAAGGACTCGGGGTAGAGGTCGTTGGGCGGGGTGTTGATCAGGTCGCGGGCCCGGTTGATCTCCTCGGTGACCGCGAGGGCGCGCTCGGCGGCCGCCTTGAAGGCCTTGTCGCGCGGCTTGGCGCCGAGCAGGGCGACCTCGCCCAGAGGAAGCTTCGCGTCCTTGCCGGACTTGGCGCCCTTCGGGGCGAGCTTGTTCTCGCCGCCCTGGTAGGCGGTGAACGCGTAGGCGCCCAGCAGAGCGCCCTCCGCGACGGCCCCGGCGTCCTCGACGGACTCCGTCGGCAGCGCGAAACCGGCCTTCTTCGCGCCCTTCAGCGCCCGTGCGGCATTGCCCGCGGCCCGGCGCAGCGTCTCGGCGTCGTACGCGTCGTCCTTCGCCGGGACCGGACCGAGCCCGACCGCGATGACGACCGGGACCTTGAGTCCGGACGGGGCGGGGAGCTTGGTCACCTCGCCCTCGGCACCCGAGGCGCCCAGGGTCTCCAGGACGGCGGCGAGCTTGCCGTCGAACGCCTTGTCCACGGCCTCGGCGCCCGGTGCCACGACCAGGCCCTTGGATCCGGAGTCCTTGGCGACGCCGACGACGAGTGCGTCGGCGCGCAGCGTCGCCGCACCTGAGGTGCTGAGAGTGAGAGCTGTCACGGTGGTGAAATCTCGCTTCCGTTGAGTTGTCTGCCGGTCTGGGGTGGCCGACCGGGCCCGGCGCATCGTGGACGCCCCCGCGATGTGCCGGGAATGAGCCTACGCGCGCCGATGCGTCCCGCTCACAGGGGCGGGGCCGTCAGCCCAGCGACAGGGCGAGCAGGGCCGTCGTCGCCGCCGTCTCCTCCAGCGCCCCGAAGACATCGCCGGTCACACCGCCGAAGCGCCGCACGCAGTGACGCAGCATCAACTGCGCTGCCGCGGCACCGGCCAGGGCGGCGGCGGCCTGCTGGAGGGCGGCACCGGATCCGCCCGCCAGCGACGGCACGACGCGGAGCTCGGGCACTG
>NZ_NEUF01000035.1 GCF_002910915.1 Streptomyces sp. SM10
CCGGCCTCCGCGAACGACACCGCCACCACACCCGGCACCGCATCCAACACATCCAGAGCCGCGACCACCCGGACATCGAGGGCAACACCCTCCACACCAAGCGCGTGCTCGACCCACCCGACCCGGAACAACGCATCACGCAACACACCGGACGACTGCACCTGCTCCGCCGACACCGGCCTCAGCACCAACGAATCCACCGACGCCACCGGCCCACCGACCGCATCAGCCAGCACCAACGACACACCAGAACCAGCCGGCGCGATCCGCACCCTCAGAACCGACGCACCCACAGCATGAAGAGAAACCCCCGACCACGCGAACGGCAGACGCGCTTCGCCGTCCAGACCTCCCAACAGCCCCAGCCCGTGCAAAGCAGCGTCCAACAGAGCCGGATGAACCCCGAACCCCTGAACATCCACCCCATCAGGAAGAGCAACCTCCGCAAACAGGTCGTCCCCACGCCGCCACGCAGCACGAAGCCCCCGGAACACAGGCCCATACCCAAGACCCAGATCCAGCAACTGGCCGTACAGAGCAGCCACATCCAGCCCGACAGCACCCCGCGGCGGCCACTCCTCCAGCGACTCTCCCGCAGCCACACCCGCAGCCACACCCGCAGCCAACGTGCCTACCGCATGCCTGGTCCAGTCCGTGCCCGCATCCGAGCCCGCCGCAGAGCGGGCGTGCACGGCGACATCGCGACGCCCTTCACTGTCCGCAGCCCCGACGATCAACTGCAGCTGGGTATCTCCGTGCTCGGACAGGACAAGTGGTGCCTCGAGTGTCAGTTCCTCGATGACGTCACACTCCGCATATGAAGCGGCATGCAACACGAGGTCGACGAACGCGGTGGCAGGCAGCAGAACCGACCTCATGACCGTATGGTCGGCAAGCCACGGGTACCGGCCGGGCGACAGCAGGCCGGTGAACACCGTGCTCTCTCCCCCAGCGAGCGGAACCGCCGCTCCGAGGAGGGGATGACCAACTGAACTCTGGCCGAGTCCGCTCGCATCCGTGGGCTGCGCGACGCTGTCGGCGAGCCAGAAGTGCGTACGTTGGAAGGCATACGTCGGCAGATCCACACGACAGGCACCCGAACCGGCGAACAACGCCACCCAGTCGACCACCGACCCGCGTACGTAGAGCTCGGCGAGCGCGGTGACCACAGTCTTCGGCTCGTCACGGTCCCTGCGCAGCACCGGAGCGAACATCGAATCCTGGACACAGTCCTGCCCCATCGCGGACAGCACCCCGTCGGGGCCCAGCTCCAGGAACGTGGACACGCCCTGCTCCTGGAGGGTGCGCATCCCGTCGACGAAACGAACCGCCTCACGCACATGGCGCACCCAGTACTCGGGGGTGCAGATCTCGTCACCCGACACCATCTGACCGGTCACGTTCGAGACGATCNCGATCTCGGGCCGCTGGAAGGTCAGCGTCTCCGCGACCGCACGGAAGCCGTCGAGCATGGGCTCCATACACGGCGAGTGGAACGCGTGACTCACCCGCAGCCGCTTGGAC
>NZ_NEUF01000036.1 GCF_002910915.1 Streptomyces sp. SM10
CGGGCACCACAGCGACCTGCGGCGGCTGCGCACCGCCTACCGCCTGCTGCGGCGCGTCTCGACCCTCACCGCACTCGGCTACTTCACCCTGTTCCTCCTGCTGTCCGGATACGCCCCGTCCCTGATGACCCGCCCCGTCGGTGACGGCGGACTCACCACCGGCCTGCTCCTCGGCCTGTGCCAGCTCCCCGTCACGCTCGCCGCCGTCGCCGTCTACGAATGGACCGCCCACCGCACCGTCGACCCGCTCAGCGCAGGACTCCGCGACCGGGCGGGCCGCCACCACCACCACGGCACGGCCCGAACGCCGGCCGGGGACCCCGGGACGGGAACCGCCCGGTGAACGTATTCGACGAGTCCGCCAGGACGATGTCCCTCACCGCGTTCATCGCCGTCGCCAGCATCACCCTGCTGCTCTGCGTCATGACCGGACCCGACCGCGACGACCTCGACGCGTTCTACACCGGCTACCGCTCGCTCTCACCCCTACGGAGCGGCCTCGCCATCGCCGGCGACTACCTCTCCGCCGCCACCGTCCTCGGCACCACCGGAGTCATCGCCCTCACCGGCCACGACGGCCTCGTACTCGCCCTCAGCACGGCACTCTCCCTGGTCCTGCTGATGTTCCTGCTCGCCGAACCCCTGCGCAACGCGGGCCGGTTCACCATGGGCGACATGCTCACCCGGCGCACCCCGGGCCGGGCCGCCCGCATCGCCTCCTGCGCCGTCACCCTCGCCGCCCTGCTGCCGCTGATGGTCGTCCAGCTCGCCGGCAGCGGCAGCCTGCTCGCCTTCGTCCTCGGCTTCGACAGCTCCGGATTCCGCACCGGATCCATCATCGCCCTCGGCGTCGTCATGATCGGTTACGCGGCCATCGGCGGGATGAAGGGCACCGCCCTGATCCAGATCATCAAGACCGTCGCCCTCCTCGGCGCGGGCCTCCTCGTCTCCGTCCTCGTCCTCGACCGCTTCGACTGGGACACCGGCGCCCTCCTCCACGCCGCCGGGACGGGCAGCGGAGCGGGCGCCGCCTACCTGCGCTCCGGACTCCAGTTCGGCGGCAACGACCTCGACATGATCAGCTCCGAACTGACCGTCGTGCTCGGCGGCGCCTGCCTGCCCCACATCACCATGCGGATGACCAGCGTCCGCAGCGCACGGGCGGTCCGCCGCTCCCTCTCCTGGGCCGTCTGCGTCGTCGTCGGCCTCTGCCTCCTCCTCGCCGTCACCGGATTCGGAGCCGCCGCCCTCGTCGGACACGACCGCATCACCGCCGCCGGAGCCCAGGGCAACAGTGCGATCCTCCAGGTCACCGGCGCCGTCGCGGGCGGCGGCGAGATCGGAGCACTCGTCGTCACCACCATGACCACGGCGATCTTCCTGACCCTGCTCGCCTCCGTCGCCGGAATGATCCTGGCCTGCGCCAACTCCCTCGCCCACGACCTCTTCGCACACGGTCTGCGTACCCACGGGCAGATGAGCAGCCGCACCGAGATGGCCACGGCCCAGGGCGCGGCCGTCGGAGTCGGGGCACTCGCCGTCACCCTCGCCGTCCTCGCCCGCCACTGGAACGTCCAGGCCCTGGTGGCCCTCTCCTTCTGCATCGGCGCGTCCGCCATCGCCCCGGCACTCGTCTACAGCATGTTCTGGCGCCGCTTCACCCGCACCGGACTGCTCTGCACCCTGATCGGCGGCACCACCTGCGTCCTCGTCCTCATCACGGGCACCGATCTCGTCTCCGGCTCCCCCGGATCGGTCTTCCCCCACCGCGACTTCAACTGGTTCCCGCTCACCACGACCGGCCTGGTCTCCATCCCCTTCGGCTTCCTGGCCGGCTGGCTGGGCAGCATCCACGGACGGGACAAGGACCCCACCGGACAACGCCGCCGCTACGAGGCAGTCGAACCCTGGATCCTCGCGGGGGCCCCACCCGCCGGACGCCGCTGACCGGCCCGCCCCCGGGCCGCACGCCTCACTCCCCCGCGGGCCCCGCCACCGCACGCCCCGTCAGCGCGGCCAGCGAATTGCGTACGTGCGTCATGTGCGCCTGCACCTCCTCGCGGCCCTCCTCGTGCTCCCGCAGCACCCGCTCCGTCTCCCGCACGACACGGTCCCGAGCCGCCCCCGCCTCCGACAACAGCTCCGCTGCCCGCGCGTCCGCGTCCTCCTGGCCGTGCCGGGCCGCCTCCTCGGTCTCCGCCAGCTCCCGCCGGGCCGAGGCGAGCAACGCCTCCCCGCGGGCCACCAGCCCCGACTCGTACTCCGAAGCGGCGGCCTCGGCCCCGGCGATCTCCGCATCCGCCGCCTTCCCCCGCTCGGCATGCTCCTGCTCCTGATGCGCCAGCACACCCGCCGTACGCCGGCGCGTCTCCGCCATCTCCGCGTCCGCGGCCGCCCGCGCCTCACCGGCGTCCCGACGCGCCTCCTCCACCAGCTCCCCGGCCGCACCCCTCGCCGCGGCCAGCTCCTCCTCCGCACGCGCGTTCGCCGCGGCCCGCACCGCACCCGCCTGCTCACGCGCCGCCTCACGCACCTCCCGGCCCGCCGCGTCCGCCGCGTCCCGCAGGGCCTGAGCCTCCTCCTGCGCCGCACCCCCGGCCGCCTCCGCCTCGGCCTCCGCGAGCCCCAGAATCAGCTGCGCCCGCTCCCCCAGGGACTGATACGTCTGCGGCGCGAGCGAGGCCACCACCTCGCCCAGCCGCGCCGACTCCGCCGCCAGCTCCTCGGCCATCACCGATAGCCGGGACAGCCGCTCCAGGGCCGCGTCCCGCTCGTCCGAGAGCGAGGCCACCGTCCGGTCCACCTGTTCAGGACGGTAACCACGCCCCCGTACACCGACGAAACCGTGCGCGGACACCGGTCCACCACTCATCCCTGAAGCCCTCTTCCCGCTCTCCGACGCCCCGACCGTGCAGCAATACGTCAAGGATGCGGTAATTCGCCCTGAAGTCGGAATCGATCAGCCGCATTCAGGACGGAAGCGATCCGCATCACAGAACCGCACAGAAAAGGCGCCCGCCCCACCAGGGGACGAGCGCCTCTCCTTCACAACAGATCAGAACCGATCGGACACGGTCACAACAGCCCGTCCCACATCTGCTCCAGCAGAACCGCCCACCAGCTCTCCGGCGACGCCAGCGCCGCCGGATCCACCGCCACCAGCTGCGCCTGGAAATCGACCGTCCAACGCCCCGCCTGCTCCGGATTCAACCCGTACCGCAGACGCCACATCCGGCCCAGCAACGCCATCGACCGCACGAACTCGGGCAGCCCCGTGTTCACGAACTGCGGCGGCACCGGCTGACCACCCGGACCCGCCTCCACCGGCACGGCCACGATGTTCGCCGTGCCGTACTGCACACAGATCGCCCGGCCGAAGTCCGAGCCCATCACCAGATACGAACCCGCGTCCGACGCCGCCTGCACCTGACGCTGCGCCGCCAGCTCCGCCAGCGTCGGCACCACCGGATGACCCGGCTGCGCCCAGAAGAACGGCCCGAAATCAGCGGGCAGTCCCGCCCACACCAGCGTCCGCGCCACCACCTCGGGCACACCCTGACGGGACACCGCCCGCTGGTCGAAACGCAGCACACCGGGACCGAACGCCCCGTGCAACTCCTCCGCCAGCGCCTCCGGAGGCACCACCGGAGCAGGCGGCACCTGCGGCAACGGCGCACGCACCGGAGCCGGCCGCGCCGGACCGTCCGCCACCTGGTGCAACTCACCCTGATGCGTCAGCAGATGCTGCATGCCCTGCTGCCGGCTCGCGTGATCCGTCCCGTACGGCGCCACACTCGTGATCCGGACCTGCGGCCAGGTCTCCCTGATCATCCGCGCACAGTAACCACCCGGCAGCTCACACGACTCCAGCTCCGTGTGCAGCTCGATCACCTGCTGCGGCGGCACGTTCATCGCCCGCAGCTCATGCAGCATCTGCCACTCCGGATGCGGCGTACCCGGCGCCGAACGCCGGATCAGCTGCTGCTCACTGCCATCGGGCGCACGGAAACGCAGCACCGCCTGATAGCCGGGGCCCACCGTCGGCTGCCCCACCGGCTGCTGCGGATAGCCGTACGCCCCCGAAGGCGGCGGCGGGGTCTGCGGACCCGGCGTCCCGGGAGGACCGGGAGGCGCCGGAGGACCGGGCGGCCCCGGCGCACCCGGGCCGGCCTGACCCGGCCCCGCCAGCATCGTCGCCGCATGGTGCACCCCGCCGCCCTGAGGCGGCGTCGCACCCGGAGGCGGACCAGGAGGCCCAGGAGGAGCAGGAGCGCCCGGAGGCGGCGTGGAGCCGGGCGGAGGCGGCGGCACCGCACCCTGACCACCCGGCGCACCCGGAGGCCCCGGAGGACCAGGAGGCCCCGGCGGACGCGGAGCGTTCGGACCACCGATGCTCGCATCGGCGAACATCGTCGCCGCATGATGCACCCCGCCACCCGGAGGCGGCGTCGCACCCGGAGGCGGACCAGGAGGCCCAGGAGGCCCAGGAGGCCCCGGCACACCCGGAGACGGCGTCGCCCCGGGAGGACCGAGCTGGGAAACCATCTGCGTCGGCACATAACCGCCCGCAGGAGCACCCGGCGCACCCGGCCCCGACGGCGGAGCAGTCCCCGGCCGCACCCCCGGCGTACCGGGCGCCCCGGGAGGCGGCGGAGTCGTCGGCCCCACTCCCCGCGCACCCCGCGGCGGAACAACGGCCTTGCTCGTCGCCGCATCGGCGATGTCCTGCGCCCCGGACCCCGCACCGGGCACCCCGGGAGCCGGAGCCGAAGGACCGGCGGGAGCCACCGACCCAGGAGCCGGCGCCTGCGGATCCAGCCCCGGAACGACCGCCGTCGCCGGCAGCGCACTGCCACCCGACATCAGCGCCGTAGGAGCCTCCGCCGGAACGACCGGCGGCGGAGTCCCGTCGTCGTCCGAACCCGAGAGCGGCGGCGCGAACACCGTCGCCGGCAGCGCCACCCCGCCCTCGTCACCCTCCGCGTTCACGTCCGTACCCGCCCAGGGAGTCCCCCCGGCCGGCACCCCGTCGTTCGCCGTCGGCTCGTGGTCCTGCTGCCCACCGGCAGCCGGCCACGCGGCACCCGCATCGGCCGCGGGCACAGGAACGGACGGGGCGGACGGATCAACAGGGGACGACGCAGCCGACGAGGACGACGACGGCACGGAATCCGCCGGCGGCGCATCCGAATCCGCCCGCCGGTCCGGAATCCCCAGCTTGTCCGCCGCCTCCTGGAGCCACTCCGGCGGCGTCAACAGGAACGACGTCTGATTCAGATCGATACGCTGCGGCGGCTCCGGAGCGGACGGCGCCTCCGCCGACACCCCGTAATCCTCCTCGTAGCGCCGTATCACCTCACCCACCGGCAGCCCCGGCCACAACGTCGCCTCGCCACTGTCCCGGGCGATCACCAGCCGCTGACGGCCACCGTCCGACACGGGCCCCTCGGCCCGGTCCTCGGCCCACACCACGAAACCCAGCTCGAACTCACGGACCCGGACCTCACGGTGCTGATACGCGGGCACATCACCGTTGACCCACTCGTCCGCCCGCTCCTGCGCCTGCGCGAAGGTCACCACCGCGCTCACCCCTCCACCGGGACGGCCCGCGCGAAGCCACCGTCCACCATCAGGTTCGCCACCGTCTCCAGCTCCGGCGGATTACCCGCCAGACGCTGCAGGAAAGCATCGAAATCCTCACCGCACGGCAACAGGAGCCGATCCACCCGCTCCTGCACACCCCAGCCGTCCTGATCCCGCGCGTCGTCGAACGCACAGAACCACACCGACCCCACACCCTCACCCCGGACCTTCACCGCCAGGATGCCGCCCTGGACGAAACCCACACCCAGGAAATCCTTCGTGAAGTGATCCCGCAGACACTTGTTCACATACACCAGGTCGTTCATCGCGGCTTCCTCACGCACGGTGAAGAACGGCTGGTCCACCAGCAGACCCAGCTCCGCATCCAACGCCGCACCCACCGGAGCCGAACCACCCGCCGCCTTCAGGAACGACCGGTACGCCCCCGGAAGCCGATACCCCAGATCCTCCTCGACCCCCAGGATCTGCTGCTCACCCACCGCCACAGAACCCTTCGGCAGCCGGAAATGAGCGGGCCGCGTCTCCTGCAGCGGCCGCGTCCCCCGACGGTCCTGATCCACCGGAGTCGTCGCCAGGCCACCGTGATGACGCAACAACGCCTTCACCTCGACCGGCACCAGCTCCATCCGCCGGCCACCCGCCACGTGATGCCACGTCCAGCCGTGCGGAGTCGCCACCGCGGGAATCGTGTCCCACAGCTCATGACCGTCCGCCGCCAGCGCCGCGTTCGCCGACACGTAATCCGTCAGCCGCAACTCGTCGACACCGAACCCCGGAGGAGGATCCGCGATCTCCGCCGCCGCACGCGCGTACGGCGAAAGCACCGGATAGCCGTTCTCGTCCACGCGCACACCTCTAGGGTGGCGGGACGCCCGGACTGGATCCGGGAAGTGAACGACCTGCCCGGCATAGGCCGCGTTCGGTGGCGCGGCTTGCTGCCCGAGCCGACCTGTCGTCATGGCGGTTGCCCCCTGCTGCGTCCGGTGTTCCGCACAGCCTATGCGGTGACGCGACAAAGCCCCCCGCCCCCGCACCCCACTCACCGAACGTCACCACCGCGTGACGGACACGCGACAACCAAGACACCGAGCCGCGACACGCAGACACGTTTCACCGACCCAGCTTCCGCAGCACCCTGCATATTTGGCAGGCTGTCCCCCGCAACTCGGGGGATTGCAGGGAGGGACACCAGCGCCATGCACACAGCACAACCAGTCACATCCGGAGATCCGCGACTCAGTTGGAGCACCACCGAGCCCCACCGCGCACCCCGTCTCCACCACCGCCGCGACGGCATCCTGCCCGCGGTGGCCGCAGCGCTGTCCGTCCGCGGGGAGACACTCACCTGCACCGCCGGCAAGGGCGACCAGCCACCCGTCCTCCACCCCCTCGTGCAGGACTTCCTCGACGCCCTCACCAGCAACCAGCGCGAACGCTTCACCGGCCGCTGCCCCGAAGCCATACTCCTGTCACGCCAGCTCACCGCGGCCGACGACAGCCGGTCCAAACGGGCCCAGCGAAAACCCCTCACCAACGGTGAGGCCCGCCGCGCACTCAAACACGCCCGCATCACCGCCCGCCGCATCCGCGAGGACGGCGACCCCCTCCACGGCAGCTACGCACCCCCCTGCCGCTCCTGCACGGCGATGCTCGCCCACTTCGGCGTACGCCCCGTCGACCTCACCACAGGTGCGGCGACCACCGCCGAGAAGGGCTGAGCACACCACCATGCACAACCGGACCGACGTACCGGCCCAACAGAGCCGCACCTCCACCACCCGCTTCCCCGTCGCCGTCGACGCCGCACTCCGCGACGCCGGATGGCAACCCGGACGCTGGGACATCCGCCAGGCCGAGGAATGGGCCGACGCCCTCCGCTCCCACGCCTCCCCCGCCGGACACCAGCACGCCGTCTTCCCTGCCGCGGTCGAAGCCTGGGCGGAATTCGGCGGCCTCACCCTCACCTCCCCCGCACCCGGCCGGCAGATCGCCACCGCCACCGTGCGCATCGACCCGATCAGCGGACTCCACCTCGCCCGCACACTCGGCGACCTCGGACGCGCCCTCGCCACCGAAGTGGCACCCCTCGGCGAAGAAGGCGACGGACAGGCCGTCCTCGCCATCGACAACGAAGGACGCGTCTACTCCATCGACCACACCGGCGACTGGTACCTCGGCTCCGACATCGACCGCGCGCTCGAAACCCTCATGACCGGCGCACAGCCCTCACGCCTCACCTCGGGCTGAACAACGCGACCGGCCGGAACAGCGAACCGGGGCGCCCTACGCCGTCCCGCCGTCCGGCAGCACCGCCGACACCCGGAAACCCCCCGCGTCCGTCGGACCCGACACGAACACACCCCCGAGCCCCAGCACCCGCTCCCGCATCCCCACCAGACCGTTTCCACCGCTCGGCAGCCCCGCATCCGCCGTCACACCGTCCGTCGGACCGTTCTCCACCTGCATCGCCACCTCCACCCCCCGATGCGCCAGCCGCACCCACGTCTTCGCACCCGCCGCGTGCTTGTGCACGTTCGTCAACGCCTCCTGCACCACCCGGTACGCCGTCTGCTCCACCTCAGGCGCGTACGGACGCAGCTCCCCCTCCACCGACAGCTCCACGGTCATCCCCGCCTCACGGGACTGCGCCACCAGCGCCTCCACCTCGCACAACCGGGGCCCGTCCTCCGCCGCGGCAGCCACCGCGACGGCCGCCGCCCGCCCCACGGACGCGAGCGGCACCTGCCCCGGCCGCGGCGCCACCGGAGCGTCCCCGCTCCGCAGCACCCCGAGCATCTCCCGCAGCTCCGTCAGCGCCTGCCGGCCCATGTCCCCCACCAGCGCCGCGTTGCGCACCGCCTTCGCCGGATCCTTCGGAGCCACCGCCTGCAACGCCGCCGCGTGCACCACCATCAGACTCACCCGGTGCGCCACCACGTCGTGCATCTCCCGCGCGATCCGGGTCCGCTCCTCCGTACGCGCCCACTCGGCCCGCTCCTCCGCCCGGTCCGCGAGCAGCGACAGCTCCCGCTCCAGCGAGTCCGCGCGCTCCCGCAGGCTCTCCATCAGCCTGCGCCTGGCCCCGACGTAGAGACCGAAGATCGCCGACGGTGCCGTCAGCCCCAGCGACATGAAGAGGGACACCACCGGGACGTACCAGACACCCGGCCCGAAGTCGGCATCGGCGTCCACGCTCTGCCGCAGCCGTACGTACGACACGATGAAGGTGCCGACCAGCGTCATCCCCGTCAGCACGATCGTGATCCTGCGCGGCACCTCGGAAGCCGCCAGGGTGTACAGCCCGACGATCCCCATCAGGAAGCCCATCTCGGCGGGCGTCGTCGCTATCGACACCAGCACCACGGCGATCGGCCACCGTCTGCGCACCACCAGAACCGAACCCGCCAGCAGCCCGAAGAGCACCCCGAGCGGCACCGGCAGCCCGGTGTCCCCGGCGAACTCCACCCCCTCCAGCGCACACTCCAGCGCCGAGACCAGCGCCAGTCCCACGTCCAGGGCGGCACTGCGCCGCCGCTCCCACCACCAGTAGCCGCGGGTGGTCGGTCCCGCCGCTTCCCGGTCTGCCCCCGTTGCGGTCATGGCATCCAGCCTACGGGCGGGCGCATGTCTTTTTCCGGAGACTCCATCAGCACAGAAAATGACTGGTCACACCGCAAGCATGCGTAGATCGCACGATCCGGTGGACCGAGCATTCTTTCGACCTGGACGTCCGCATTCCGGACAAGGCTGTCCGCATGACACATGCCAACGGCAAGCACGCGGACTTCGAGGGCCTGCGCGAGAAGGCGGTCGCGCTGCGGCGGGAGGGGCTCAGCGTGCGGCAGATCAGAGACCGCCTGAAGGTCTTCAACAACGACATCCTGAACCGACTCCTCCAGGGCGAGCCCGCCCCGGAGCGTTACTGGGCCGAACTCACAGGCGCCGCACCCTCGGCGTTCGGCAAGACCTCGCTCAAAAGGCACTCCCCGAAGACGAACCGGAAGAACACAGGGGAGGGCTACCAGGGTTGCCTCGTGGTCCGAGTTCTGAAAGGCGCGGAGCTCTACCGTCGCGTAGAGGGCGCCTGGTACGGCATAGTGTTGGGTGCGAATCGAGCGGACTAGAGGAATGCCCGTTTCGTTCCCCCATGGTGTAATTGGCAGCACAGTAGCTTTTGGTGCTATTTGTCCGGGTTCAAGTCCTGGTGGGGGAGCTGCACACCCGGGCCCCGACCTCACCGGTCGGGGCCCGCGCTCGTTTCGGGCGTAAACGCCCCCGGTATCCTGCGGGTGTCCACCACCCGAAGCCGAAGGGCACATCCGTGAGCGCCAACCGCCCGGCCGCCGTCGTCGTCCTCGCAGCGGGTGAGGGCACCCGCATGAAGTCGAAGACCCCCAAGGTCCTGCACGAGATCGCCGGGCGCTCGCTCGTCGGACATGTCGTCGCCGCCTCCCGTGAGCTCACCCCCGAGCACCTCGTCGTGGTCGTCGGCCACGCGGGCGAGCAGGTCACCGCGCACCTCTCCACCGGGGACACTCCCGTACGCACCGCCTACCAGGCAGAGCAGAACGGCACCGGACACGCCGTGCGGATGGCGCTGGAGGAGCTCGGCGGCACCGTCGACGGCACCGTCATCGTCGTGTGCGGGGACACCCCGCTGCTCTCCGGCGAGACCCTCTCCGCACTGGCCTCCACCCACGGCACCGACGCGAACGCCGTCACGGTGCTGACCGCGGAGGTCCCGGACGCGACCGGCTACGGCCGGATCGTCCGCGACGCGTCCACCGGGGCGGTCACCCAGATCGTCGAGCACAAGGACGCCACCGACGCCCAGCGCGCGATCCGTGAGATCAACTCCGGGGTCTTCGCCTTCGACGGCCGGCTGCTGAGCGAGGCCCTCGGCAAGGTGCGTACGGACAACAGCCAGGGCGAGGAGTACCTCACCGACGTGCTGTCGATCCTGCGCGGGGAGGGGCACCGCGTCGGCGCCTCGGTCACGGGCGACCACCGGGAGATCCTGGGCATCAACAACCGGCTCCAGCTGGCGGAGGCGCGGCGCCTGCTCAACGAGCGGCTGCTGGAGCGCGCGATGCTGGCGGGCGTGACGGTCGTGGACCCGGCGTCGACGCTGATCGACGCGACGGTGACGTACGAGCGTGACGCGGTCGTGCACCCGGGGACCCAGCTGCTGGGGTCGACGCATCTCGCCGAGGACGCCGAGGTGGGCCCGAACTCCCGTCTGAAGGACACCGTGGTCCACGCGGGCGCCCGGCTGGACAACACGGTCGCGGACGGCGCCGAGGTGGGCCCCGGGGCGACCGCGGGCCCGTTCGCGTATCTGCGTCCGGGTACGCGGCTGGGTGCGAAGGCCAAGGCCGGTACGTACGTCGAGATGAAGAACGCGGTGATCGGTGAGGGCACGAAGGTGCCGCACCTGAGCTACGTCGGGGACGCGACGATCGGTGACCACACCAACATCGGTGCGGCGAGCGTCTTCGTGAACTACGACGGGGTGGCCAAGCACCACACCACGATCGGTTCGCACTGCCGGACCGGGTCGGACAATATGTTTGTGGCGCCTGTCACGGTCGGGGACGGCGTTTACACGGCTGCGGGTTCGGTCATCACCAAGGACGTACCGCCCGGTTCACTGGCCGTGGCCCGGGGCCAGCAGCGGAATATCGAGGGCTGGGTGGCCCGGAAGCGTCCCGGGAGCGCCGCGGCGCAGGCCGCCCAGGCTGCCGTCCAGGAGTCCGACGGCGAAAGCTGACCGGAAACAGGTGCGCCGAAGGCGGCGTACCGTGATAGATGCTCACCCATTTCGGCTGGCTCGTCGCACATCGGGACACATGCGCGCGGTGCCAGATACACGTCTGAGGAGACTGTGCTGTGACCGGGATCAAGACGACCGGCGAGAAGAAACTGATGTTCTTCTCCGGCCGCGCCCACCCCGAGCTGGCCGAGGAGGTCGCACATCAACTGGGTGTCGGCCTCGTGCCGACGAAGGCCTTCGATTTCGCCAACGGTGAGATCTACGTGCGTTTCCAGGAGTCCGCTCGCGGCGCCGACTGCTTCCTGATCCAGAGCCACACGGCTCCGATCAACAAGTGGATCATGGAGCAGCTGATCATGCTGGACGCGCTGAAGCGCGCCTCGGCGCGGTCCATCACGGTGATCGTGCCGTTCTACGGTTACGCCCGTCAGGACAAGAAGCACCGTGGCCGTGAGCCGATCTCGGCCCGTATGGTCGCGGACCTGATGAAGACGGCGGGTGCGGACCGCATCCTCACCGTCGATCTGCACACGGACCAGATCCAGGGCTTCTTCGACGGCCCGGTGGACCACCTGTTCGCGCTGCCGATCCTGGCGGACTACGTCGGTGCGAAGGTGGACCGGTCGAAGTTGACGATCGTGTCGCCGGACGCCGGCCGTGTGCGTGTGGCGGACCGCTGGTGCGACCGGCTGGACGCCCCGCTGGCGATCGTCCACAAGCGTCGTGACAAGGACGTTCCGAACCAGGTCAGCGTCCACGAGGTCGTGGGCAACGTCGAGGGCCGGGTGTGTGTCCTGGTCGACGACATGATCGACACGGGTGGCACGATCTGTGCCGCTGCGGACGCGCTGTTCGCGCACGGTGCCGAGGACGTCATAGTGACGGCGACGCACGGGGTGCTCTCGGGTCCCGCCGCCGACCGCCTGAAGAACTCCAAGGTGAGCGAGTTCGTGTTCACGGACACGCTGCCGACGCCGGGTGAGCTGGAGATCGACAAGATCACGGTGCTGTCCATCGCGCCGACGATCGCGCGTGCGGTCCGTGAGGTCTTCGAGGACGGTTCGGTGACGAGCCTCTTCGAGGAGCAGGAGTGATCACCTTCGGGTGACCGCTTCCTGGACGATCTCCGGGTGACCTCCTGCGGGTGATCGACTTTGGGTACGGCCTCCCCGCCGGGTAGACTCTGCGAGTTGCTCGGCGAGGGAGGCCGTTCTCATGCTGGTCATGGGAATCGGTGGTCCGTTATCGACGTGCTCTTCGTAGCAGGCCTTTCGTGGGCCGGGTGACCATCGGTTTTTCGTCACCTTACGAGGAGTGCAGCATGGCTGAGATCAAGCTCGACGCAACGGTCCGCACGGAGTTCGGCAAGGGCGCTGCCCGCCGTACCCGTCGCGCCAACCTGGTTCCCGGGGTCGTCTACGGCCACGGTGCCGAGTCGGTTCACGTCAACCTGCCGGCCCACGCGCTGCAGCTCGCGCTCCGTACCGCCAACGTCCTCATCGGTCTCGAGATCGACGGCAAGGACGCCCTGGTCATCCCGAAGGCCGTCCAGCGCAACGCCATCAAGGGCAACATCGAGCACGTCGACCTCCTCACCGTGAAGCGCGGCGAGAAGGTCGAGGTCGAGATCGCGGTTCACGTCGACGGTGACCTGGCCCCGGGCGGCAACCTGCTGGAGTACGTGCAGAACACCCTGCTCGTCGAGGCCGAGGCCACCCACATCCCCGAGTCCGTCACGGTCTCGATCGCGGGTCTGGACGCCGGTGACTCGATCCTGGCGAAGGACATCCCGCTGCCGAAGGGCTCCGTGCTCGCCGGTGACGAGGACGCCGTCGTGCTCCAGGTCGTCGCGGCTCAGGTCGAGGAGGCCCCCGCGGAGGAGGCTCCGGCCGAGGCCTGATCCTCGCCCCACCTGCTTCACTGACGGGGTGGCGGTTCCCTTCCGGGGGTGCCGCCGCCCCGTTTGCCTGTATCCAGGGGCCTGTTCACGGCCGCTCGCCCGTACCCGAGGAGACTCAGCGCGATGTCCGACGTCACCGACCCCTGGCTGATCGTGGGCCTGGGCAATCCCGGTCCCGACTATGCGGCGAATCGGCACAACGTCGGTTTCATGGTGGCCGATCTGCTGGCGGAACGTATCGGCGGGAAGTTCAAGCGGGCGCAGAAGGCGCAGGCGCAGGTGGTGGAGGGCCGGGTGGGGCCTCCGGGGCCCGGGAGCCGGCGGGTGGTGCTGGCGAAGCCGATGTCGTACATGAATCTGTCCGGCGGGCCGGTCACGGCGTTGCGTGACTTCTACAAGGTGCCGTTGGATCACGTCGTGGCGGTGCATGACGAGCTGGACATCGATTTCGGGATGCTGCGGCTGAAGCTGGGTGGTGGCGACAACGGGCACAACGGGCTGAAGTCGATGACGAAGGCGATGGGTCCGGACTACCACCGGGTGCGGTTCGGGATCGGGCGGCCGCCGGGGCGGATGCAGGTCGCCGATTTCGTGCTGAAGGATTTCTCGTCCGCCGAGCGCAAGGAGCTGGCGTATCTGGTGGACCGGTCGGCGGATGCGGTGGAGTCGTTGCTGGCGGAGGGGCTGGAGCGGGCTCAGTCCGCGTACAACTCCTGACATTCGTGCTGCTTCTTGGGTGTTTTTCGGCCATAGGTTGACCGGCGGTGGGGCTCTGCCCAAGGATCTGCCCCCATGAAACGGAGTTCCTCGCACCGGCTGGTGGCCCACGGCCGTACGTTCGCCGCCGGCTGTGTCGTGTTGTTGCTGCTGGCCGCGGGGGTGTGGTCGTCGTGGGACACGGCGTACCACATCGTTCTGGCCAAGGGCCGGGAGCACGGGACGATGGCGGTGACGTCGTGCGGTGAGGATGTGTGCACGGGGTCGTTCTCGCCGGACGCCGATGCGCAGGGGCGGGACGCGGTGACGATCGAGCGGTCCGTCGCGGTGCGGAAGGGGGACCGTTTCCCTGTCGTGGTGAAGCCCGGGTCCGGTGACGTGGTGCGTACCGGGACGCCGGGCTTTCTGCATGCGTGGGTGCCGTTGGGTGGCGCGATGGTGCTGGCCGCTCTGGTGATCGGTGGCGGGATGCGGCTGACGCGGACGGCGTGGGGGACGGGGATCGCGGGTGCGGCCCTGTTGACGGCGACGTTCGTCGCCCTCTGACAGGGCCGCACCCGCTCAGTCGTCCCGCGTGGGGGTCAGCCGGTGTTGCGGAGGCCGGCGGCGACACCGTTGACGGTGAGGAGCAGGGCCCGTGCGAGCAGCGGGTCGGCTTCCTCGCCGCTTTCGGCGGCCTGGCGCTGGCGGGCGAGCAGGGAGACCTGGAGGTAGCTGATCGGGTCCAGGTAGGCGTCGCGGATGGCGAAGGTCTGCTGGAGCACCGGGCTGGTGCCGAGGAGTTCCTTGCCGCCGGTGACCTTGAGTACCTCACTCACGGTGAGCTCGTGTTCGGCGCGGATGGCGTCGAAGACGTGCTTGAGCTCGTCGGGGACGAGGGTGTCGACGTAGTGCTGGGCGATGCGCAGGTCGGTCTTGGCCAGGGTCATCTCGACGTTGGAGAGGAAGTTCTGGAAGAAGTGCCACTGTTCGTGCATCTCGTCCAGGACGGTGTCGAGGCCTGCCTCGCGCAGTGCCTTGAGGCCTGAGCCGACGCCGAACCAGCCGGGGACGATCTGGCGGGACTGGGTCCAGCCGAAGACCCACGGGATGGCGCGCAGGCCGTCGAGCGAGACGCCGGATCCGGGGCGGCGGGAGGGCCTTGAGCCCAGGTGGAGGTCGGCGAGCTGGTCGACGGGGGTGGAGGCGAGGAAGTACGCGGGCAGGTCGGGGTCTTCGACGAGCTTGCGGTAGGCGTCGTGCGCGGCGTCGGAGACGGTGTCCATGGCCGCGTCCCAGCGGGCGAGTGCCTCGTCGGACTGGCGGGGTGCGGTGTGGAGCGCGGAGGCCTGGAGGGTGGCCGCGACGGTCAGTTCCAGGTTCTCGCGGGCGAGTGCGGGGATGAGGTACTTGTCGGAGATGACCTCGCCCTGTTCGGTCACCTTGATCTCGCCCTCGAGCGTGCCCCAGGGCTGGGCGAGGATCGCGTCGTGCGAGGGGCCGCCGCCGCGGCCGACGGTGCCGCCGCGGCCGTGGAAGAGGCGCAGGCGTACGCCGTAGCGGTGGGCGACGTCGCGGAGGCGTCGCTGGGCGCGGTGGATCTCCCACTGGGAGGTGGTGATGCCGCCGAACTTGGAGGAGTCGGAGTAGCCGAGCATGACCTCCTGGACGTCGCCGCGCAGGGAGACGAGGCGGCGGTAGGAGGGGTCGGCGAGCATCTCGTCGAGGATGACGTCGGCGGCCTTGAGCTCGTCGGTGGTCTCCAGGAGCGGGACGATGCCGATCTTGGCCCAGCCGCCGTGGAGGTCCAGCAGTCCTGCTTCGCGGGCGAGGACGGCGGCGGCGAAGACGTCGTCGGCTCCCTGGCACATCGAGATGATGTAGGACTCGATGACTTCGGGGCCGAAGCGTTCGAAGGCCTGCTTGATGGTGTGGAAGACGCCGAGGGTCTTCTCGCCGGCCGCGTCGAGGGGCGCGGGGGTGGGCGCGAGGGGGCGGCGGGAGCGGAGTTCCTTGGCGAGGAGCTTCTGCCGGTAGTCGCGGGGCATGTCGGCGTAGCGCCAGGATTCTTCGCCGAGGCGGTCGAAGAGCTGGCCGAGCGCGTGGTGGTGGGCGTCGGCGTGTTCGCGGACGTCCATGGTGGCGAGCTGCAGGCCGAAGGCGGAGAGCGTGCGGATGGTGCGGTCCATGCGGCCGTCGGCGAAGAGGCCGCCGCGGTGTTCGCGCAGGCTGGTCTGGATGAGCACGAGGTCGGCGAGGAGTTCGGCGGTGCCGAGGTAGTCGCAGCCGGGGCGGTGGGGGGTGCCGTTGGCGAGTCGCTCGCGGGTGTTGACGAGCTTCTGGCGGATGCAGGTGGCCTTGAGCCGGTAGGGCTCCTCGGCGTTCAGCCGCTTGTAGCGGGGGCTGATCTCGGGGAGGAGTTCCAGGTCGGTCTGGAGGGAGGTGAGGAGCTCGTCGGTGGCTCCGGTGTAGCGGATGGAGTTGGAGAGGAGTCCGCGGAGGTAGTCGACGAGTTCGAGGGCGTCGGTGATCCCGTGTTCGTGCTGGAGGATCAGGATGTCCCAGGTGACCTGGGGGGTGACGTTGGGGTTGCCGTCGCGGTCGCCGCCGATCCAGGTGCCGAAGGTGAGGGGGCGGGTGCCGGCGGGGAGTTCGACGCCGACGCGCTCCAGCTCTGCGGCCAGGTCCTCCAGGACGTCGCCGACCGCGTCGGCGTGGAGTTCGTCGAGGTAGTAGATGGCGTTGCGGGCTTCGTCGGCGGGCTCGGGCCGTACGACGCGGAGCTCGTCGGTCTGCCAGATGAGGTCGATGTTCTCGGCGAGCCGGAGGTCGTGGCGTCGGCGGTCGGCCTCGATGACGGGTGTTTCGAGGAGTGCGGCGATGCGGCGGAGCTTGTTCAGTACGGAGCGGCGTGCGGCTTCGGTGGGGTGTGCGGTGAAGACGGGCCGTACGTTGAGGTTCTTGACCGTTTCGCGCAGGTGTTCGGGGTCTGCGTCCTTGAGGCGGTCGGCGGTGCGGGCGAGGAGGCCGCCTTCGGCGGACCTGCGGTCGCGCATCTCGTGGGCGCGGTGGACCTGCTCGGTGACGTTGGCGAGGTGGAAGTAGGTGGAGAAGGCGCGCACGAGCTGTGCGGCGGTCTCCAGGTCCGTGTCGCCGAGGAGCTCGGCTGCTGCCTCGCCGTCCTCGCGGGTCAGGGCGCGGACGCGCTCGACGAGGTCGAGGAGGTCTTGCCCCTCCTGTCGTACGAGGGTCTCGCCGAGGAGGTCGCCGAGGCGGCGGATGTCGGCCCGCAGTTCGGTGGTGGCGGCGGGGGTCTGGTCGGCACTGCTCACAGTGTGCGGCTCCTTGCAGTGGTTGAGCACGTCTGTCAGGGGGGCCGGGGCGCTCGCGGTGCTGACGGGTCACCCCGGATATGCAGAGTGCGGACCGCGCTGTCCGACGCACCCAGGATAGGTGTCCGGGCGTCCGGCGTGCTCGCGGCCCTGCGGGGGTGGACAGGATCCGGGGTAGAAGAGGGGTGGGAGTGCGGTCGCACCTGGGTTGCCGCGGCGGCGCTCTCGTGTCGCGGCCCTTTTCGCTGCCATACTTACGTTGCCGTAGGTTACGGAAGCGTAGCCCGCTCATTCCGTCATATTTCCTCACCTCACGGGGGACTCCCCAATGCCCACCAGCCCCGATGTGATCGACGACGGCCTGCCGACGCCGGCAGGCGGCGCCGGAATCCCCTCCGCCACGCTCGGCGGCGACAAGAAGCGTTCGGTCGAGCAGCTCGCTCTGCTGCTCTTCATCGTGGTGCCCTTCGCGGCCCTGGTCGCGGCGGTGCCGCTGGCCTGGGGCCGCGGCGTCAGCTGGCTCGATCTGGGTCTGCTGGTCGTCATGTACTACTGGGGCTGCCACGGTGTGACGATCGGCTTCCACCGGTACTTCACGCACGGTTCCTTCAAGGCGAAGCGTCCGCTCCGCATCGTCCTGGCCGTCGCGGGTTCGATGGCGGTGGAGGGGCCGCTGGTGCGCTGGGTGGCCGATCACCGCAAGCACCACCGGTTCTCCGACGCCGAGGGCGACCCGCATTCGCCGTGGCGGTTCGGCGAGAATCTCCCTGCGCTGATGAAGGGCCTGTGGTGGGCCCACATCGGCTGGATGTTCAACGAGGAGCAGACGTCTCAGCAGAAGTACGCCCCGGATCTGGTCAGGGACCCGGCGATCCGTGGGATCTCGCGTCACTTCCTCAGTTTCACGATTCTCTCGCTGGCGATCCCGCCGCTGGTGGGCGGCCTGGTGACGATGTCGTGGTGGGGGGCGTTCACCGCCTTCTTCTGGGGTTCGCTGGTCCGCGTGGCGCTGCTGCACCACGTGACGTGGTCGATCAACTCGATCTGTCACGCGGTCGGCAAGCGGCCGTTCAAGTCGCGTGACCGGTCCGGGAACGTGTGGTGGCTGGCGGTGCTGTCGTGCGGTGAGTCCTGGCACAACCTGCACCACGCCGACCCGACGAGTGCGCGGCACGGGGTGATGCGGGGCCAGATCGATTCGAGCGCCCGGCTGATCCGCTGGTTCGAGAAGCTGGGCTGGGCGCACGACGTGCGGTGGCCCGATGCGTCACGTATCGCCTCCCGGCGCAAGCCCGTGGCCGCCGACCCGGCATGATTGACGACGTGGCGACCGACGGAAGCACAAGCGGCGAGAAGAGCATGCCTGCCCCCACGCGAAGGGCCCGGCGGGTCCGTATGACGGGCAAGGAGCGCCGCGAGCAACTGCTGGACATCGGCCGCACCCTGTTCGCCGACAAGGGCTTCGAGGGCACCTCGGTGGAGGAGATCGCGGCGCGTGCCGGGGTCTCCAAGCCCGTGGTGTACGAGCACTTCGGCGGCAAGGAGGGGCTGTACGCCGTCGTGGTCGACCGTGAGATGCGCCAGTTGCTGGATCTGGTGACGGGGGCGCTCACGGCGGGGCATCCGCGTGAGCTGCTGGAGCAGGCGGCGTTCGCGCTGCTCGACTACATCGAGACGTACACGGACGGTTTCCGGATCCTGGTGCGTGATTCCCCGGTCGCCCAGTCCACGGGGACGTTCGCGTCGCTGATCAGTGACATCGCGACGCAGGTCGAGGACATCCTGGGTCTGGAGTTCAAGGCCCGGGGCTTCGACGCGAAGCTGGCGCCGCTGTACGCGCAGGCGCTGGTGGGCATGGTGGCGCTGACGGGGCAGTGGTGGCTGGACGTGCGGAAGCCGAAGAAGGCCGAGGTCGCGGCCCATCTGGTGAATCTGGCGTGGCACGGGCTGGAGAACCTGGAGTCGAAGCCGCGGCTGATAGGGCACCGGAAGAACTGATCCGCGCGGTGCGCGCGTGATCGACCCGGTGACCAAGGCGTACGCCCTGACCGGGATCCATCATGACCGGCTGAAAACGGGTGTGCCCTTCCCTGTCGACATCGGTATCTCCGCCGAGGCCCTCGACGCGCTGTGACCCCCGGCGCGGGTGTTCAGACCGTCGTGCGGGCCACGGCGAAGATCCGGCGGAACGGGAGGACCGTGCCGTGCGGGCCCGCCGGGTAGGCGGTGCGCAACAGGTCGCGGTATGCGGTGAGGAAGGCGTCGTGCGCCCCCGGGTCGTCGGCGAGGGCGGTGAGGACGGGGCGCAGGCCGGTGCCCTTGACCCAGTCGAGGACGGGGTCCTCGCCCTGGAGCAGGTGCAGGTAGGTGGTCTCCCAGACGTCGACGGTCCGTCCGGGTGCGGCGAGGTGTTCCAGGTAGTCGGCGGGGGCGTGTACGGCGTCGCCGTGGCGCAGGAGGCCGCCGAGGCGCGTCCGCCAGCGGGGGGATTCGGCGAGCTCGCGCATGAGGGTGTGGCTGGGGGCGTCGAAGTTGCCGGGTACCTGGAAGGCGAGGGTGCCGCCGGGGTTGAGGGCGTCCAGCCAGCGGGGGAAGCGGGCGGTGTGGCCGGGGACCCATTGGAGCAGGGCGTTGGAGACGATCAGGTCGTACGTCTCGGAGGGCTCCCAGGTGGCGGCGTCGGCCTCGGCGAAGTCGAGGAGGGGGCCGGCGTGGGCGCGGGCGCGCTCCAGCATCTGGGGGGAGTTGTCGTAGCCGGTGATGCGGGCGGCGGGCCAGCGGTCGGCGAGGACGGTGGTGACGTTGCCGGCGCCGCAGCCGAGGTCGGCGATCCGGGGCGCGGGTTCGTGCGGGAGGGGTCCGGTCCGGGCCAGGAGGTCGTGGAAAGGGCGGGTGCGGTGGTCGGCGTGGCGGAGGTACTGGCCGGGGTCCCAGACGGGTGATGTCATGGTGTCAGGATCACCAGCAAGTCTCTTGATGTCAAGAGACTTGAATTCAAGAGACTTCATGTCGAGGGACCCTCTACACTGATCGACATGGAGGACGAGGTCGACCGACTGGTCGCTGCATGGCGCCGCGAGCGCCCCGACCTCGACGTGGAACCACTCGAGGTCCTGAGCCGCGTCTCCCGCCTGGCCCGCCATCTGGACCGGGCCCGCAGAATCGCCTTCACGGAGCACCAGCTGGAGCCCTGGGAGTTCGACGTCCTGACGTCGCTGCGCCGTGCGGGCGCCCCCTACCAGCTCTCCCCCGGCCAGCTCCTCACCCAGACGCTGGTCACCTCGGGCACGATGACGAACCGCATCGACCGGCTGACCAAGAAGAACCTGGTGGAGCGGCTGCCCGACCCGAGCGACCGCCGCGGTGTCCTCGTCCGGCTGACCGACCTGGGCCGCGACAAGGCCGACCAGTCGCTGGCCGGCCTGCTGTACCAGGAGCGGGCCATCCTGGGCGAGCTCTCCCGCCAGCAGCGCTCCGAACTGGCCGGACTGCTACGCCAGTTGACTGCCCCGTTCGACAACATCCCCGGATAGCCTGGCCGGGCCCACCCCGGCCCGCCGGGCCAGTGCCACGGCCGCCAGGGTCGAGTGCACGCCCAGCTTCCCCAGCACGTTCTGCATGTGTGTGCGCACCGTGTGCGGGGACAGGAAGAGCCGCTCCGCGACCGCCTTGCGGCCCAGACCCGCCACCATGCAGCGGAGCACCTCACGCTCGCGCGGCGTCAGCGACTCGACGAGCTGCTCGCTCTCGGTGCGGTGCCTGCGGGCCGCCGTCAGCTCCCGCAGCACACCGGTCAGCAGGGCGGGCGGCAGGTGCGTCTCGTCGCGCAGCACTCCCCGCATGACGGTCAGCAGGCGCTGCAGCGAGCAGTCCTTGGCGACCCAGCCCGAGGCTCCGGCGTGCAGCGCCGCCGCCGCCCGGCGCGGGTCGTCCTTCTCGGCGAGCACCACCGTGCGTATGTACGGACGGTGCGCGCGGACCCCGGCGACCAGCGAGATGCCGTCCACGGTACCGCCCCCGTCCTCGCCGTCCGGGGCGCTGCGCGGTGCGGGAACCGTGCGGGTGCCGCCCGTGGCGAGGACGCCCAACTCGGCGTCGACCAGCATCACGTCGTAGCGGCGTCCCTCGGCGGCCGCGCGTTCCAGACAGCGCAGCGCGGCGGGGCCACTGCCCGCCGCGGACACGTCGACGTCCGGTTCGGCCGCGAGGGCCGCCGCGAGCGACTCGGCAAAGATGCGGTGGTCGTCGACCACCAGAACCCGGATACGCGCCACAGACACCCCCATGCTGTGTGAGCTCCTGGGGCGCCCGTTCACGGCCGGCCCCGACGGGGACGGACCCTGCGGACACGACACCCGGAGCACTCCGGTGAACCACCGGCGCACGGCCGCCGCCGTGTGCCGGCCGCCACCCGCTCCGGGCATCGTGTCCGACTGTCTCGTCCCCTGAAACGGCACCGGCCCCCACCGGTGCTGAGCATCAGCGTACGGGGGGCGGTGTGCGCCGGAAGGAGATTCGCGGAACTGACCGTCCAAGGTGTTCAGGGTGTTGTTCATGTTCCGTCTTGAGACAGAAGTGGACAAGGAACGTCGTATTCTGCCGGGCCGTCGGCTGCACGACGACAACGGGGACGGTCGAGCGCCCCGCCCGCGACGACCGGGCCCGTACCCGCTCCCGGCCGGCGACCCGGGGCGTGCGGGCCCCGGACGGACTTCCGCCGGAAGCAGGGGTACGAGGTGGTCGGCGCGGTCGAGGACTACCCGCCGGGCGCCACGGAGTTCATCCTGGTCAAGCAGCTGCCGCGATCCGGCGGGCACCCGCCGAAGGAACCGCGGGGAAGACCCCCGGGGCGGCGTGACCGGCTGAGGTGAAGGCCTCCGAGACGGCCTTGGCGACGGTGTCCGCCATGGCCTCCTCGACCAGTACGATCGCCGAACCGCCGAACCCGCCCCCGGTCATCCTGGCCCCGAGGGCCCCGGCGGCGTTCGCCGTCGCGACCACGAGGTCGAGCTCCGGGCAGGAGACCCGCAGATCGTCGCGGAGCGAGAGGTGCCCCTCGTTGAGCACGGGGCCCGCGGCACGGACGTCACCCGCGTCGAGCAGGGCGATGACCTGCCCGACCCGGTGGTTGTCGCTCACGACATGGCGGACGTACCGCACGACCGACTCGTCCTCGCCCGCCGCCCCGAGGGTCTCCAGCGCGGCGGCCAGGCCCTCGTACGGAAGGTCGCGGAGGCTGGCGATGCCGAGCGCCCTGGCTCCCGCCTCGCAGCCGTCGCGGCGCTCGGCGTACGCGCCGTCCCCCAGCGCGTGCTTGACGCGGGTGTCGACGACGAGGAGCTGGAGCCCGTGTGCCGCCAGGTCGAAGGGGACCTGGCGCTGGGTGAGGTCGCGGGCGTCGAGGTACAGCGCGTGGCCCTCGGTGCAGCACGCCGAGGCCATCTGGTCCATGACGCCGCAGGGCACGCCGACGAAGGCGTTCTCGGCGCGCCGGCCGAGCACGGCGATCTCCGGGGCGCTGAGGCCCAGCTCGAAGAGGTCGTTCAGGGCGAGCGCGGTGACGACCTCCAGGGCGGCCGAGGAGGAGAGTCCCGCGCCGACGGGGACGGTCGAGGTGAGCTGGATGTCCGCGCCGGTGACGGGGTGCCCCGCCTCGGTGAGCGCCCAGACGACGCCGACCGGGTAGGCGGCCCAGCCGTGGCCGGAGTGCGGGGTCAGCTCGTCGACGCGCAGGGAGACGACGCCGCCCGGTACGTCGGTGGAGTGCAGGCGCAGCTGCCCGTCGGTGCGGCGGGCGACGGCGGCGCGGGCGTGGTGCGGAAGGGCGAGCGGCATGACGAAGCCGTCGTTGAAGTCGGTGTACTCACCGATCAGGTTCACCCGTCCGGGTGCGGCCCAGATCCCTTCGGGGGCGGCCCCGTACAGCTCGGTGAAGGAGGCGGTGAGTTCGGCGTTGTCGGTCATGGTGCGGTGGGCTCCTCTCGGCGGGCGAACGTCCACGCGTCGGCGACGATGGCGGCCAGGTCGGCGCGCGAGGGCCGCCAGCCGAGCCGTTCCCTGGCGGTGGCGGCGGAGGCGACGAGGACGGCCGGGTCGCCGCCGCGCCGGGGTGCCGGGGTCTCGGGGACCGGGTGGCCGGTGACCTGGCGGACGGTCTCGATGACCTCGCGCACGGAGAAGCCGTTGCCGTTGCCGAGATTGCAGATGAGGTGTTCGCCCGCGGTGGCCGTTTCCAGGGCCAGCAGGTGGGCCTCGGCGAGGTCGGCGACGTGGATGTAGTCGCGTACGCAGGTGCCGTCCGGGGTCGGGTAGTCGTCGCCGTACACGGAGATGGACTCGCGCTGCCCGAGGGCGACCTGGAGGACGAGGGGGATGAGGTGCGATTCGGGGCTGTGGCGCTCGCCGCAGCTTCCGTAGGCGCCCGCGACGTTGAAGTAGCGCAGGGAGACGGCGGCCAGGCCGTGGGCGGCCGCCTCGCCGGTGATCATGTGGTCGACCGCGAGCTTGGAGGCACCGTAGGGGCTGGTGGGCGCGGTGGGGTCGGTCTCGGTGATGGGGCTGGAGACCGGCTCGCCGTAGGTCGCGGCGGTGGAGGAGAAGACGAGGGTGCGCACCCCCGCGTCGCGCATGGCGGCGAGGAGGGCGGTGGTGCCGCCGACGTTGTTGACCCAGTACTTCTCGGGGTTCACGACGGATTCGCCGACCTGGGAGTACGCGGCGAAGTGCAGGACTCCGTCGTAGGAGGGGTCCAGCCACTTGGCGGCGTCCTGGATGCGCCCCTCGATGAACTCGGCGCCCTGGGGGACGCCTTCGCGGAAGCCGGTCGACAGGTCGTCCAGGACGGTCACGGTGTGACCGGCTTCCAGCAGGTGGGCGGCGACGACGCTGCCGACGTATCCCGCGCCGCCCGTCACCAGGTACTTCTTGCCGGTGTTGCTCACTCGCTCGCTACCTCTCGCAGTCGCTGGGCCGCGGCCTCCGGCGGCACGTCGTTGATGAACACGCCCATGCCGGACTCGGAGCCCGCGAGGAACTTCAGCTTGCCGGTGGTCCGCCTGATGGTGAAGAGCTCCAGGTGCAGCCCGAACTCCTCACGGCCGGGGACCCTGAAGGGGGCCTGGTGCCAGGCGGAGATGTACGGGGTCGGCGGCTCGCCGGGGCCGAAGATCCGGTCGAATCGCCTCAAGAGTTCCAGATAGATCTGTGGGAACTCTGTCCGCGCGCCCGCGTCGAGCTCCCGGAGATCGGGGACGCGCCGTCGCGGGTGGAGGTGGACCTCGTAGGGCCAGTGCGCGGCGTGGGGCACGAAGGCGACCCAGTGCTCGCCCTCCAGGACGATGCGGTCCCCGTCGGCCAGCTCGCGGGCGACGACGTCGTCGAAGAGGTTGCGGCCGGTCCCGGCGCGGTGGGTCTCCGCCGAGCGGAGCATCTGCTCGGTGCGCGGGGTGACGAAGGGGTAGCCGTAGATCTGCCCGTGGGGGTGGCCGAGGGTGACGCCGATCTCGGCGCCCCGGTTCTCGAAGCAGAACACCTGGGTGACCTGCGGGAGCTCGGCGAGGTCGGCGGTGCGGTCGGTCCACGCCTCCAGGACGAGGGCTGCCTGGTCCTCGGTGAGGCCGCCGAAGGAGACGTCGTGGTCGGAGGTGAAGCAGACGACCTCGCAGCGGCCGGAGTCACCGGCGAGGGAGGGGAAGCGGTTCTCGAAGACGGCGACGTCGTAGTCGGCGTCGGGGATCTCGCTGAGCCGGCCCTCCCGCGAGGGGCAGAGCGGGCACTCGTCGGCCGGCGGGTGGTAGGTGCGTCCCTGGCGGTGGGAGGCGATGGCCACGGAGTCGCCGAGCAGGGGGTCGCGGCGGACCTCCGAGGACGTCGAGACGGCATCCAGCGGCCGGCTGTCGACGGCGTCGCGGACGGTGTCGTCCGCGGAGTCGTAGTAGATCAGCTCACGGCCGTCGGCGAGGGTCGTAACCGTCTTCTTCACCAGGGTCCTCCATTTGACGCCCTCCAAACATAACCGCACATAACAAATCACAAATCAACATGACAGTCAATGGCGCCGAGTCCTGTGGCATGTCTGTGCGCCAAGGGTGCCCATAGAGGGACATTCCACCCCCGCACGATCACGATCAAACAAAGAACGTCATGCAACCTGTTCAGTTTCTGAACACAAAGGCGTAGGTTCCGACGGGTTCAGTTCGCGCAACGAAGCGAGTACCCCCCATGCAATATCTGGCCGAAGGGCTCCGGCTCCCCACGAACGGGCTCGATTACACAATCCTGGCGATCTACTTCGTCGTGGTGCTCGGCATCGGCTTCGCCGCCCGGGCCAGTGTGAGGACGAGTCTCGACTTCTTCCTGTCCGGCCGGTCGCTGCCCGCCTGGGTGACCGGTCTGGCCTTCGTCGCGGCGAATCTCGGGGCGACCGAGATCCTCGGCATGGCGGCGACGGGCGCGCAGTACGGCGTCGCGGTCGTCCACTGGTACTGGATCGGCGCCATCCCCGCCATGGTCTTCCTCGGCCTGGTGATGATGCCCTTCTACTACCGGTCGAAGGTCCGCTCCGTCCCGGAGTTCCTGCTGCACCGCTTCGACAAGTCGGCGCACCTGCTGAGCTCCATACTCTTCGCCTTCTCGGCGATCCTGATCGCGGGCGTGAACCTCTACGCCCTGTCGATCGTCGTGGAGGCCCTGCTGGGCTGGCCGCAGTGGGTCGCGATCGTGGTCGCAGGCCTCTTCGTGCTGGTCTACATCACCATCGGCGGCCTCTCCTCCGCCATCTACAACGAGGTGCTGCAGTTCTTCGTCATCCTCGCCGCGCTGATCCCGCTGACCCTGCTGGGCCTCAAGCGCGTCGGCGGCTGGGACGGGCTGAGCGGCTCCCTGGAGGAGCAGCACGGAGCGAACTTCATGACCGCCTGGGGAGGCACCGGCATCGGTGACGCCAACCCGCTGGGCGCCAACTGGCTGACGATCATCCTCGGCCTGGGCTTCGTCCTCTCCTTCGGCTACTGGACGACCAACTTCGCCGAGGTGCAGCGCGCCCTGTCCGCGAAGAACCTCTCGGCCGCCCAGCGCACCCCGCTGATCGCCGCCTTCCCGAAGATCTTCATCGTCTTCGTCGTGATGATCCCGGGCCTGGTCGCCGCCGTCCTGGTGCCCAAGATCGGCACGCCCGGCTCCGACCTCACGTACAACGACGCCATCCCGCTGCTGATGCAGGAACTCCTGCCCAACGGCGTGCTCGGCATCGCGGTGACCGGTCTGCTGGCCGCGTTCATGGCCGGCATGGCCGCCAACGTGTCCTCGTTCAACACGGTCTTCACCACGGACATCTGGCAGCGGTACGTGAAGAAGGACCAGCCCGACGCGTACTACCTGCGCTTCGGCCGGCTGATCACCGCCGTGGGTGTGCTGGCCTCGATCGGCACCGCGTTCATCGCCGCCGGCTTCTCCAACATCATGACGTACCTGCAGACGCTGTTCTCGTTCTTCAACGTCCCGCTCTTCGTCGTCTTCATCATCGGCATGTTCTGGAAGCGCGCCTCGATGAAGTCCGGCGTCTGGGGCCTGCTGGCGGGCACCACGGCCGCGATGGTCAACTACTTCGTCATCTACGAGCAGGGCATCATCGACATCCCGTCCGACCAGGGCGCCAACTTCGTCTCCGCGATCGTCGGATTCGTCGCCGGCGCGGTCGTCATGGTCGCCGTCACCCTGTTCACCGCCCCGAAGCCGGAGGCCGAACTGGCCGGACTGGTCTACGGGACAAAGGCCCCGGACTCCGACGAGGTGCCGGACGAGGGCGACAGCGCGTGGTACCGCAAGCCCGCCCTGCTCGGCTGGGGAGCCATCGTCCTCGCCACCCTCTGCTACCTGCCCTACTCGCTCTGATCGGAGGCACTCACCATGTCCGACGCACACGAGGCACACAAGGACGTCTCCGAGCTGGAGCGCACGTCCGCGACCGCGGCCCGGCTCTTCGACATCCGGCGGATCATCGGCGGTCTCTTCGTGGTCTACGGAGTGATCGTCACCATCGCCGGGATCAACCCGTCCGACGCCGACCTGAAGAAGGCCGAGGGCGTCCACATCAACCTCTGGACCGGCCTGGCCATGCTGGCGCTCGGGCTGTTCTTCCTGATCTGGATGAAGCTGCGCCCGGCCCAGGTGCCGGACGGGGCGCCCGGCACTCCGGAGGACTGACCGGCAATCCGCAGGGGCCGGACGTTCTCGGGTTCACCCGAGAACGTCCGGCCCCTGCGGCGTTCCCGCCGCCCGGTCGAGCAGTCCCGTACGGGCGGCGAGCGCGGCGGCCTCCAGACGGGAGCCGACGCCGAGCTTCATCAGCACGCGCTGCACGTGCGTGCGCGCGGTGCTCGGTGCGATGCCCATGCCCGCCGCGATCAGCCGGGTGTCCTCGCCCTCGGCGACCCTCACCAACACCTCGACCTCGCGGGGCGTCAGCATGCGCAGCAGCCGCTGCCCCTCGTCGTCCGGCTGGGCCACAGGGTGCAGCAGCTCCGCGAACGCGCCCCTCAGCAGCTGCGGGGCGATCGCGGCCTCCCCCGCACGGGCCTTGATCATCGCGCGTTCGACGCCCTCGATGCGCTCGTCGTGACGGACGTAGCCGGCCGCTCCGGCGGCGAAGGCCGCCGCGATGCCGCGCGGACTGGGCACCGGGCCGAGCACCACCACGGCCACCTGCGGGCGCTCGCGCCCGATCCGCACGATCGGGTCGAACGCGCCGGGTTCGGCGGGCGCCGCCGTGCCGAAGAGGCACACCTCGGGCGCCCTGCTGACGACCAGTTCCGCAGCCCCGGACGTCGGCGCGGCTGCGGCGAGCACGCGGTGCCCGCGCAGTTTCAGCGCCGAGGCGAGTGCCTCGGCGAGCAGACGGTGGTCATCGACCACCATGAGCCGCACGCCCATCGGAAAAGCCCCCATGTGTACAGCGGTACCGCTGCATAACCCTGAACAGGCCCCCCGGCCCCTCTGACCCGGCAAGTTACACGCTTGTTCGACGCTACGCGCCCTCTCCTGGGCAGAAGCCCACCAGAATGCCGAATTCTGCACCATTCGGGGCTACTTGCCCGTCGGAAGACGACCGGCCCTGCCGGTCGGATGATCAACCGGCAGGGCCGTCGTTGCTGACCCCGGAGCGGGGCCGGGCGGGTCAGACGGTGCTGAAGGAGACGACGAGGTACTGCTTGTCGTCCAGCGAACTCGACTTGCTGGGCTCGCTGATCATCTGCTCGGAGATGAACAGCCGGCCCTTCTCGTAGATGAACTCGGCGTAGTTGGCGGAGAAGCTGGTCTCCGCGTCGCGTGCGGCCTCGTCGTCCGGGTTGACCATCAGCACGGTCTCCTCGAACGTCGAGCCGTTGATGGAGACGACCTGGCCGCCCTTGTCGTACGGGGGCGCCTTGTACGCGATGAGGTTGGAACCGTCCATGCGCAGCGGGGTCAGCGTGTACTTGTCGCCCGCGTCCGCCCTGCCTCCGACGAGCTTGCCGGTGGTGAGATCGAAGGCGACGATCTCGTTGGTGTCGCCGTACTCGCCGCCGCCCTCGTGCTCCTCGGTCGGCACGTAGAGCTTGTTGTTGCCGACGGCCAGGGCGGTGCACTTCTCGACCTCGGTGGAACCGCAGTCGGCGGCGTACTTGTCCGCGTCGGCCGAGATCCTGACGATGAGCTTGCCGGTGGCCGCGTCGATGGAGAAGAAGTCCGAGATGCTGCTGCCGTCGCCGGCGGTGTCACCGACATCGGCCGCGACGACGAGCGGCTTCGTGGACACGATGCTCGCGTACTCGACGCCGGCCGGCATGTTGTACGAGGAGAGCGGTGCGCCGGTCTTCGGGTCCAGCGCCTGGATGGTGAGTTGCGGGTTGTCGTAACCGCCGCACTTGCGGACCACCGCGAGGGCGTCGCCGCCGCCGTAGCCCATGTCGTAGCAGTTGTTGGCGTCCGCCTTCGGCCTCCAGAGCTCGGCGCCGTCGGCGAGGTTGAAGGCGGCGCCTCCGCTGGTGCCGCCCGCGGCGACCGTGGAGCCGCTGAGCGTGACCTCTCCGAACCTGACGGGGTCGTCACCGCTGGACGGCGAGGTGACGGACTTGCTCCACATGAGCTTGCCGGTGGCCAGGTCGAGCCCGCCGACCTGGTTGCAGGAGGGGTACTTGTCCGAGGCGCTCGGCTTGCCCTCCTGGAAGGCGATGGCCGTCTTGTAGTCCTTGGACATGTGCCGTGACGCGGCGCAGACCTGGCCCTTGAGCGGGATCGACCAGAGCTTGGTGCCCTTGGCGAGGTCGTAGCCGACGATCTCGTACACGCCGGACTTCACGTACACCTTGTCGGTGACCCAGGAGCCGTCGACGACCGTGGTGTCGGTGACCTTGGGGTGGGGCAGCTGGAAGCCGACCTTGGACTTGGTGTCGGCCGGGGCCTTCTCGGTGCCGCCGGCCAGGCCGTCGCCCTCGCCGCCCTTGCCCTCGCCGCCGTCGGCTCCGGCCGAGGACGCCTGGTCCTGCTTGCCGCCGTCGCCGTCACCGCCGCTGGAGGCGTAGAAGATCCCGCCGCCGACGATCAGGACCACGGCGACGGCCGCGGCGACGATGATCTGCATCTGGGTGCTGAACTTCTTGCCACCGCCCGGCGGGGGGCCGTACTGCGGCTGCATCGGCGCGGTCGGGTAGCCGTACCCCTGCGGGGGCATGCCGGGCTGCCCGGGCGGCCCCTGCGGGAAGCCGTATCCGGGCTGCGTCGGCGGCTGCCCGGGGGGCGGCGCCTGGGGGTAGCCGTATCCGGGCTGCGTCGGCGGCTGCCCGGGCGGGGGCGCCTGGGGGTAGCCGTACGCGGGGTTCTGCGGGGGCTGCCCGGGAGGGGGCGTCTGCGGGGTGCCGTAGCCGCCCGGCGGCGGG
>NZ_NEUF01000037.1 GCF_002910915.1 Streptomyces sp. SM10
GATCGGTGTGACCGGGCAGTTCTCGGCCGTGGACGGGCTGATCACGGGTGAGGAGAACATGCTCCTCATGGCGGACCTGCATCACCTGTCCAGGAGCCAGGGGCGGCGCGTGACCGCCGAACTCCTGGAGCGCTTCGATCTGGCGGAGGCGGCGAAGAAGCCGGCCGCGAGCTACTCCGGTGGCATGAAGCGGCGCCTGGACATCGCGATGACGCTGGTCGGCGGCCCCCGGATCATCTTCCTCGACGAGCCGACCACCGGCCTCGACCCGCGCTCGCGCCACACCATGTGGGGCATCATCCGCGAGCTCGTCACGGACGGTGTGACCGTCTTCCTGACCACCCAGTACCTCGAGGAGGCGGACGAACTCGCCGACCGTATCGCCGTGCTCCACGACGGCCGGATCGCCGCGGAGGGAACCGCCGACGAGCTCAAGCGGCTGATCCCCGGCGGGCACGTCCGGCTCCGCTTCACCGACCCGGCCGCCTACCGCTCCGCCGCCGAAGCCCTGGGCGAGGTCACCCTCCCCCTCACCCGGCCCCGCTCGAGCGGGGAGACCCCCACCGACGAGTCCCTGACCCTGCAGATCCCCAGCGACGGCAGCCAGCGCGACCTGCGCTCCGTCCTCGACCGACTGGACACCGCCGGCATCGAGGCCGACGAACTGACCGTGCACACCCCCGACCTCGACGACGTCTTCTTCGCCCTGACCAGCACCACCGACCAGCCGAACCAGCCGAAGGAGACCGTCCGATGAGTGCTGTGTCCCTCGCCGTGCGCGACTCGTCCACGATGCTGCGCCGCAACCTCCTGCACGCCCGCCGCTACCCGTCACTCACGCTGAACCTGCTGCTCACCCCGGTCATGCTCCTGCTGCTCTTCGTCTACGTCTTCGGCGACGTCATGAGCGCGGGGATCGGCGGCGGCGACGCCGACCGCTCCGACTACATCGCCTACATCCTCCCGGGCATCCTGCTCATGACCATCGGCTCCACCGTCGTCGGGGCCGCGGTGTCCGTCGCCATGGATATGTCCGAGGGCATCATCGCCCGCTTCCGGACCATGGCCATCCACCGCGGGTCGGTGCTGATCGGGCACGTCGTCGGCAGCGTCCTGCAGTCCGTCGCCAGCGTCGTCCTCGTCGGCGCGGTCGGCGCGGCCATCGGCTTCCGCTCCGTGGACGCCACCCTCCTGGAGTGGCTGGCCGCCTTCGGGCTGCTCGCCCTCTTCGCCCTGGCCCTCACCTGGATCGCGGTCGGGATGGGGATGGCCGGCCCGAACGCGGAGGCGGCCAGCAACAGCGCGATGCCGCTGATCCTCCTCCCCCTCGTCTCCAGCGCCTTCACACCGATCGACGCGATGCCCGGCTGGTTCCAGCCCATCGCCGAGTACCAGCCCTTCACCCCCGCCATCGAGACCCTCCGAGGACTGCTCCTGGGCACCGAGATCGGCCACAGCGGATGGCTCGCCCTCGCCTGGTCCATCGGCCTGACCGTCCTCGGCTACCACTGGTCGACCTCGAAGTTCAGCGACGACCCGAAGTAGCGCATCGGCGTCCCGAGGGCGGCGTACCCCGACGACCCGTCGGTGTACGCCGCCCGTTCGCCTGCGAGGAGTGCTGGGGAGTGCCGTGACCCCGCCGACCCCGTTCAGAAGTCGTTGTCGGTGACCGGTCGCAGCTCGTAGTGGAGCGTCCGGTCGCGCTTCAGCCGGTGGGTGAGCGGGACGGCCACACCCTGGAGCGCCGGATACTTCCGGGAAAGGGTCCGGGCGGCGTGGGTGTTCTCCTTCGAGTCCTGCTGAAGGAGGCGGGCCCAGGCCTTCACTGGCGGTCCTGTCGGCGCGCCCCGGACGGTGCACGGCGCGATCTCCACCACCGGGTGGTTGCGCATCCGGTCGACCTTCCAGGCCGAGGAGAAGGTGCGGATGTAGGCATGGTCGCCTTCGACGGCGATGCTGACGGGCGTACGGGCAGCTGATCCGTCCGGCCTGCGGCTGCTGAGCAGGACGGTGTACTGCTTCACGAACGGCTCCAGCTCACGGATCGTCTCCATGTATTCCATGGTGCATTAAATATGGCCCATCCGGGCATTTCGGTGGATTTTCCCGGCCCTTGCCGCGCGCGGGCCGCGAAGCCGTGGCGGCGGGGCGCGACCTGGTGCACCGGCCCCAGGATTCCGGCGGCTCAGCCGTCGACCCGCGCGTAGGCTCCCGTCCATGCAGGTCAACGGCGCCCCCGAGCCCTTCTCCACCTCCCGCCTCGACGCGATCCCGCTCGACGTCGCGCACGCGGAGGAGATGGCCACCGTCCTCTTCGATCCCGCGCTCCACACCTACACGGGGGGAGCCCCGGAGGACGTAGGCGCCCTGCGTGCCCGCTACGAGCGCCAGGGCGCCGGCTCGCCCGACCCCGCCGAGCTCTGGTGGAACTGGGTGCTCCGGCTGCGGGCCGACGGCTACCTGGCCGGGTACGTGCAGGCCACCGTGCGGGGGACCCGGGCGGAGGTGGCCTGGGTGGTCGGGACCCGGTGGCAGGGAAGGGGATACGCGAAGGAGGCGGCGACGGGTCTGGTGCGGCACCTGCTGGAGCGGGGAGCGGTCCGTACCGTCGTGGCCCACATCCACCCGGACCACGCGGCCTCCGCCGCCGTGGCCGCCGCCGCGGGGCTCCGGCCCACGGGTGAGCGTGTGGACGGCGAGGTGCGCTGGCGGCGGTCCGCCCACCCCAGGGCCCAGGAGGCCGGAACGGCGGGGTCGGCGGACCCTGGGCGCCGGCTCTGATCACGACATGGCGGGAATTGTCTTATACCTTCGTCAGTACGCGGTGCATGACGCCGCGGCTCCTGCCGAGCGACCTACGGAGGCCCTGGGGTGGGCGAACTGGGGAGGTTGGAAGCCCTGCGGCTCGCGGGGCTCACGGCGGCGGCCGATCCCGGCATGGACCGGTTCGCGAGGCTCGTCGCCCGGTTCCTGCGTGTCCCGGTGTCGCTGGTCTCGCTGCTGGAGGCCGACCGGCAGGTCTTCCCCGGCATGGTCGGACTGGCCGAGCCCTGGGCCGGGCGGCGCCAGACCCCGCTCAGCCACTCCTTCTGCCAGCACGTCGTGGTCGACGGCCGCCCGCTGATCCTGGAGGACACCCGGGTGCACCCGCGCACCTGCGGCAGCCTGGCCATCCCCGACCTCCGGGTGATCGCGTACGCCGGGATGCCGCTGACCGACGCCGACGGGCACGTCCTTGGCTCCCTGTGCGCCATCGACCACAAGCCGCGGAAGTGGACGGCGGACGAGATGCAGGACCTCGGCGACCTCACGGCGGCCTGCTCGGTGGAACTGCGCATGCGGATCGCGACCGAGCAGCTCCGGCAGGACCGTGACCACGCGGACCTGCTGCTGCGCGCCTCCGTCGAACTGGCCCACTCCCGTGACCTCACGGACCTCACCCGTCGGCTGCGCCGCCTGTTCCACGGCCCCTTCGACCCGTCCTTCGTGGGTCTGATGCTCGCGGACGGCCGGGGGCTGTGGAGGGTGGTCGACCCGGACGACCTGAAGCCGGTGGAGGCCGCCATCGAGCGCCTGGACCTGGACGCGGGCTTCCCCAGCACCCGGGCCATGCGCGAGCAGCGCACCGTCTTCGTCCCGGACCACGGGGCACTCGTGCACGGATTCAGCCCCGAGGCCGTGGCCGGATACGACGCCCTGGGGCTCAGCTCCGTGCTCTGCGTACCGCTGCCGGGCAGCCGGGGCGTACTGATGTGGTGCTGGCCCGAGCGCCACGTCCTGGCGGTGACGGAGGAGGCGGCCCTCACCGCGGTGGCCGGATACGTGAGCCAGGCGGTGGAACGCACGCTGTTCGTGGAGAACCGGCTCTCCACCGCCGAACAGCTGCAGGCCGCGATGCTGACGGACCTGCCGGCCGTGCCGGGCCTGGAGATGTCCGCCCTCTACCTGCCGGCCACCGACCAGGACATGGTGGGCGGCGACTGGTACGACGCCTACGTCCTGCCGGAGCCGCCGGCCACCCCTCGGCCGGCGCTGATGCTGTCCATCGGGGACATCATCGGCCACGACATCCAGGCCGCGGCCGTGATGGGCCAGGTCCGCAGCATGCTCCGCCAGGCCACCCTCGGCCATCCCGTGTACTCACCCGCGGGCGCCCTGGCCTCGGTCGACGCCGCCTTCGACGCGCTGCCCCTCGGCCCCGGCGCCACGGCCGTGCACGCCCGGCTCGACCCGGACGACGGCCGGTGGCGGCTGACCTGGTCCAACGCCGGACACCCTCCGCCCCTGCTGCGCACGCCCGACGGTCGTGTCCGCGTCCTGGGCGAACACGACCTCCTCCTGCTCGCCGCCCCCAGCGGCCTCCCCCGCCACGACCACACGCACGCGCTCCCCCTGGGCAGCGTGCTCCTGCTGTACACCGACGGCCTGGTCGAACGCCGGGACGACGACATCGACGCGACCATCCTGCAGACGGCCTCCGTCCTTGCCGCACATGGCGAGGAGCCCCTGCCGCAGCTCCTGGAGGCGCTCTCGCAGGGACTGGCGGACGCCCCGCAGCGCGACGACGTGGCGGTCCTCGTCGTCCGCGTCACGGGAGCCGGACAGTGACCGTGGCGGAGGCCGCCGGGACTCAGGACACCGGGACGTGAGCCACAGGACGAGTCATGGGCGAACGGTGGCGACCCCGCGTCTCAGCGCGTGGGGCGGCCCGCCCGCACCAGCTCGGCGACGTCGAGGACGACCTCGGCGCCGACGGAGGCGGGGAGCGGGGCCTCCTGCCCGGGGGCGTACACCTCGTGCCGGTCGTACCCGGCGGCCAGCGGCTCGGCCTGGTCCCGGAGGTGACCTCCAGGACCAGGCGGAAGCAGGCGGGGTCGTAGCAGTCGTTCTCGATCAGGTGCTTTGCGGGCCGTCCGGGGGTGGGGCCACGCTGATGACGCCTCCGATGACCTCGACGCGATGCCCCGGAAGCTGCTCGGTGAGACGGTTCGCCGTCACGAGCATCGGTTCCGGCTCATCGTCACAGGGGTGCTCGACTGCTGCTGCAGACATTGCGGGCCTCCTGGGACGGCTGGTGTCGAGAGCATCATCGTAGGGCGCTGGACCGCTGTCCGTCGTGAGTCCGGTCCGTCACCCGGGCGAGTGAAGCAGGAACGGCCCTGCTCACCGGGTGAGCAGGGCCGTTCCGGACGGGTGACCGTCAGAGCTTGTCGATCACGTGGTCGATGCAGGCGGTCAGTGCCTGGACGTCCGCCGGGTCGATCGCCGGGAACATCGCGACGCGCAGCTGGTTGCGGCCCAGCTTGCGGTACGGCTCCGTGTCGACGATGCCGTTGGCGCGCAGCACCTTGGCGACGGCCGCCGCGTCGATGCCGTCCTCGAAGTCGATCGTGCCGATGACCTGCGAGCGCTTCGCCGGGTCGGTGACGAACGGGGTGGCGTACTTGGACTCCTCGGCCCAGCCGTACAGGTGCTGCGAGGACGCGGCCGTGCGGCCGGTCGTGAAGTCCAGGCCGCCCTGGGTGTTCATCCACTTCAGCTGCTCGTTCAGCAGGAAGAGGGTGGCCAGCGCAGGGGTGTTGTACGTCTGGTTCTTCAGGGAGTTGTCGATCGCGGTGGGCAGCGAGAAGAACTCCGGGACGTGCCGGCCCGAGGCGTGGACGCGCGCCGCGCGCTCCAGGGCCGCCGGGGAGAAGACACCGATCCACAGGCCGCCGTCGGAGGCGAAGGACTTCTGCGGGGCGAAGTAGTAGACGTCCGTCTCGGTGATGTCGACCGGCAGGCCGCCCGCGCCGGAGGTGGCGTCCACCAGGACGAGGGAGCCCTCGTCGGCGCCCGCGACCCGCTTGACCGGGGCCGCGACACCGGTGGAGGTCTCGTTGTGGGTGAAGGCGTAGACGTCGACGCCCGCCTCGGCCTTCGGGTCCGGGTGGGTGCCCGGGTCCGAGGCGATGACGGTCGGGTCGGCCAGCCAGGGGGCGAGCTTGGCGGCCTTCGCGAACTTCGACGAGAACTCACCGAAGTTCAGGTGCTGGGACTTCGACTCGATCAGCCCGTGCGTCGCGACGTCCCAGAAGGCGGTGGAGCCGCCGTTGCCCAGGACGACCTCGTATCCCTCGGGGAGGGAGAAGAGGCTGCGTACGCCGTCACGCACCTCGCCGACCAGGTTCTTGACCGGGGCCTGGCGGTGGGACGTACCGAGAAGGGAGGTGCCGGTCGCGGCCAGTGCGTCGACCGCCTCCGTCCGCACCTTGGAGGGCCCGGCGCCGAAACGTCCGTCGGCGGGCTTGAGGTCAGCGGGAATCTGGATGTCAGCCACGGTGCGGAGCGTAGTCCCTCCCGGAAGCGGCCGGGGACCGTGTCCGTCCGGTGAGACACGGGCTCCGGACCGTGGACGGCCGTGGTGCGGGCCGTCCACGATCCGCGGGCGGGGCGCGGGGCGCGGATCAGCCCAGGTCGACCGGGAGCTCGTACAGGTCGTTCTGCGTCACGATCGGCTTGTTCCGCAGCTCGGAGGCCGGTACCGCGAGATCCAGGTCGGGGAAGCGCTCGTACAGCGCGGGCAGGGCGACCCCCGCCTCCAGCCGGGACAGTGCGGCGCCCGGGCAGACGTGCGGGCCGTGACCGAAGGCGATGTGGCGGTTGGGGGAGCGGGTGATGTCGAACTCACCGGCGGTGGGCCCGTACTGCTTCTCGTCGCGGCCCAGCGCGCCGAAGGAGATGAGCAGGCCCTCGCCCTTGGGCAGGATCTTGTCGCCGACCTCGATGTCCTCGGTCGCGAAGCGGATCAGGACGTGCGAGGTCGGGGTGTTCCAGCGCAGCGTCTCCTCGATGACGTTCTCCCAGGGCACCTCGCCGTTCAGCACGCGCCTGCGCTGCTCTGGGTGGGTCTGGAGCGCCTCGACGACATTGACGACCAGGCTGATCGTCGTCTCGTGACCGGCCGCGATGATCAGCTGCAGCGTGTTGACGATCTCCTCGTCGGTGAGGTGGTCGCCGCCCTCGGACGCCGAGATCAGCGCGCTGGTCAGGTCGTCGCCCGGGTTCGCCCGCTTGTCGTCGACGATCTTCGTGAAGAGGGTGCCGAGGTCCGCCATCATCTGCGGGACCTCCTCCGGCGGGGTCTGGGTCGAGAAGAACTTCTCGAACAGCTCCTTGAGCCGGGGGTGGTCGGCCGCGTCCACGCCCATCAGCTCGCTGATGACGTTCATCGGCAGCGGGTAGGCGAACTCCGCCTTCAGGTCGACGCTCTCGCCCTTGGGGTGTGCCGCCAGCTTGTCCAGGGAGGCGTTCGTCAGCGCCTCGATGCCGGACCGCAGCCGCTCCACCCGCTTCACCGTCAGCGCCTGGGCGACGAGGGTGCGCAGCCGGCGGTGGTCGGCGCCGTCCACCGTCAGCATGGAACGGCCCGGATTGGCGAGGCCGATCAGCGGCCAGTCCATGGGGATCTCGCCCCGCTGCCAGGCGTTCCAGACGTTGATGTCCTTCACCACGCGGCTGTCCGTGAGCAGTTGGCGTGCCTCCGCGTGATGCGTCACCGCGTAGCAGTGGACCCCTCCGGGGAGCTCCACCTCGGCCAGCGGGCCGGCGGCACGCAGCGCGGCGCTCTCGGCGTCGAGGTCGGCGACGAAGGGATCGAGGGCGATCCGGGTCATTTCTGGCCTCCAAGTGCGGGGGTGGGCGTGAAGTGCACCGGCAGGTCCGTCAGCCCGCGCAGCCACGGGGACGGACGCCGGGTCAGCTTTTCGGCGGGGACGGCGAGGTCCACGTCCGGGAGCCGGTCCAGGAGCACCTCGATCCCCGTACGGGCGATGACCTCAGCGGTCTCCTGGGCGGGGAACGGGCAGCGGTGCTCGCCGTGGCCGAAGGAGAGGAAGGCGTTGTTGCCGCCGGTCAGCGCGGAGCCGTCGGTGCGCACCTGCGGGTCGCCGTTGGCGGCGGCGATGCCGAGGAGCAGCAGGTCACCGGCGCGGATGTGGCGTCCGCCGAGGTGGGTGTCGCGGGAGGCCCAGCGGCCCGCCACGTTCTGGGTGGGCGTGTCCTCCCAGAGCACCTCGTTCATGGCTTCGCCGACACTGTGCCGGCCGCCGGACAGCGATGCGGCGAAGCGGTCGTCGGTCAGCATCAGCCGCAGCGAGTTGCCGATCCAGTCGGCGGTCGGCTGGTGGCCCGCGGCCATCATCACCATGAGGTCCTGGGCGACCTCCTCGTCGGTGAAGCCGCCCGGGTCCTGGAGCATCCGCGTCGCGACGTCCTCGCCGGGCTCGGCGTGCTTGTCGGCGAGGAGCTGGAACATGGCGCCGCCCAGGTGCTGCTGTCCGGCCAGCGCGCGCTCGCGGCCGTCGATCATGTCGTTGAGCGCGCCCACGAGAGGGCCGCCGACCTCGTCGCTGAAGCCGTAGAGCTTGGCGAGGACGCGGGCCGGGAGCAGCATCGCGTACTCGGCGATGATGTCGGTGCGGCCCGTGGAGCAGAAGCGGTCGATGAGGTCGTCGGCGAACTCCTCGGCGTACCTCTTGAGCGCGAAGGGGTCGACGGCCTCCAGCGCGTTGCTGATCATGGCCGCCCGGACGGTGTGCCGCTCACCGACCGTGTAGAGGATCGACGGCTGCTTGCGCCCGATCATCGGCAGCAGGGGCCAGTCGTCCGGGATGTGCTCCCACTGGCTCCACAGATCCGAGTCGCGGCTGAAGAGCACCGGGTCGTTGGTGACCTGGTGCAGTTCGCGGTAGCCGAGGATCAGCCACGCGGGCACGTCGCCGTCGAGCACGACGGGGGCCACGGCCCCTTGGTCGCGGCGCATCTCCCGGTAGAGCTGCACGGGGTCCGTCTGGAATCTCGGCCCGGACAGCGGGATCGAGCCCTCGGACATGGGGCACGTGGTCACAGTGTCGGCTCCGGGGTCAGCGCGGCGCCCTGGCCGCCCGCGAGCGCCGCTTCGGCGCCCTTCGCGCGGGCCACGGAGAGCGCGTGGAGGTGCTCGACCAGCGTGATCAGGACGTACTTGCTGGAGGAGCGGTCCCGGGCGTCGCACTCCACGAGCGGGACGTCGGGGGACAGGTCGAGGGCCTCGCGGATCTGCTGCTCGGTGTGGAGCGGCCCGCCGAAGTCGTTGCACGCGACGATGAACGGCGTGCCGTGGTGCTCCAGCCGGTCGATCGCGTACCAGGAGTCAGCGAGCCGTCGGGTGTCGACGAGCACGACGGCGCCCAGGGTGCCGGAGAAGAGGCGGTCCCACAGGAACCAGAAGCGTTCCTGTCCGGGCGCGCCGAAGAGGTAGAGGACCGATCGCGCGTCGAGCGTGATGCGGCCGAAGTCGAAGGCGACCGTGGTGGACGACTTGGAGTGCACGCCGTCGAGGTCGTCGACGGCCTCGCCCGCGCGGGTCATGGTCTCTTCCGTGTTGAGCGGACGGATCTCGCTCACGGATCGGACCATGGTGGTCTTGCCGACCCCGAAGCCGCCGACAACGACGATCTTCAGTCCGTTGTCGGCCGTCGCCTGCAGGGCGGCACGGTCAGAGGTTGCGGAGTCCAACGAGCACCTGTTCCAGGGTGTCGGTGTCGGGGAACCGGTCCTCGACACGGGCAGTACGGGGGTGGCGGGCGCTGATCCGGCCGGTGTCGAGCAGGTCGCACAGCATGATGCGGACGATGCTGACGGGCAGATTCAGGGTGGCCGAGATCTCGACGACCGCGGTGGGGCTGTCGCACATCCGCAGGATCGCGACGTGCTCCGACTGCATCCCGGGGCTCGGTTCGCACTCGGCGACGACGAGTGTCACCAGGTCGAACGCGGCCGAGTCGGACCGGCTGCGGCCACCCGTGAGGGTGTACAGCCGGTCCGGGTCGTCGTCGCGTCCGGGGCGGGGGCGCGGGACCGGCGTCATACGTCCGCGGTTTCCGCGGCCGTGGCCGCCGTGTCACCGGACCCCGCGGGGTCACGGGGCGGGGCCACGAGGTACTCGCCGAGCTGCTCGACGAGTTCGCTCATGTTGTGGCCGACCAGGCCGACGTCGGAGTCCTCCGCGGCCACGACCGCCAGATGGGCGCCGGCGCCCGCCTCGACGATGAAGAGCACGCCGCCGTAGAACTCCGTCATCGCGGACCGCACGCCGCCCGTGCCGTCACCGAACTCGATCGACGCGCCGTGCGACAGGCTCTGGATGCCGGCGGAGATCGCGGCCAGCTGGTCGGCCTGGTCGACGGAGAGTTCGGGGGTACGGCACAGCTTCAGGCCGTCCCGGGACAGGACGAGGGCGTGCCGGGCGCCGGGCGTGCGGTCGAGCAGCCCCTCCAGCAGCCAGTTGAGCTTCTCGTCGGTGGTCGCGCTCATCGGGTGTTGCCTTCCGGGTGCGGTGAATTGGCTCGTACCGCCTGGCTGAAGGTGCTGAAGCGGGCAGCCTGGACCTTCGCGTCGGTGGTACGGGGCCGGGGGGACTCGGCTCCGCCGGGGACGGCATTGCCTGTACGGGCTTCGGCGGCGGCCAGGGTGCGGCCACGGCGGCGCTTGGGCAGGCCGCTCTCACCGAACTGGGGGACGGCACCGGTGGACTGGGCCTCCGACTCCGCCTCCGGGCTGCGGGGCTCCTCGTCGGCCCGCGACGTGGCCTCGGGGGAGGCGGCCGCTGCGGCGCCGTCGCGCGCGACCGGAGTCGCGTGGTCCGGTTCAGGCTCGGGGCGCCCGGCGGGCTCCTGCACGGGCTCGGGGAGGGGAGTGGGCGTACGGGAGATGAGCTCCTGCGGCAGCATCATCAGCGCGCCCGTGCCGCCGCGCGCCGACGGCCGGAAGGAGACGGTGAGACCGTGCTTCCTGGCCAGCCGGCCGACGACGGCGAGACCCAGTCGGGTGCCGGAGATACCCGTGAGGTCCTGGTTGTCGGCGGACACGGCCCGCTCGGCGCGCCGCAGCTGCACGTCACTCATCACCAGGCCGCTGTCCTCGACCGTGACGACGATCCCTGCCGGGACCTCCTCGACGTACACGTGCACCTCGGCCGTGGGCGGCGAGAAGTTGGCAGCGTTGTCAAGGAGTTCCGCCAGGGCGTGCATGACGCCCTCGGCGGCGTGGCCCGCGATGGCCACATCGCTGGTCGAGTGGAGCCGGATGCGCTGGTAGCCGCCGATGCGGCCCATCGCGCCGCGCAGGATCGACTCCATCACGATCGGCTTGGCCCAGCGGCGGCCGGAGCGCGCACCGGTCAGCACGGCGATGGAGTCGGCGAGACGGCCCGCCTGGGCCGTGCGGTGGTCCAGGTGCAGCAGGTCGCCGAGCACGTCCTCGGCGGTGTGCCGGTGCTCCATCTCGCGGAGGTCCGCCAGCATGCTCGTGGCCAGGGCCTGCATCCGCCCCGCGGCGTTGGCGCACGCGGAGACCGCCGCGGAACGCTCGCTCTCGCTGCGCCGGGCGCGGGCCGTGAGCCGTGCCGTCTCCGTGGTGAGCCGCTCGTGCTGCTCGGCGGCCTCGGCGGTGACCCGGGCGACCCGGTCGTCCGCCTCGGCGGTGGCCCGGGCGGCCTCGGCGGAGGCGGCCGATCTGATCCGGGCGGTCTCGGCGGTGAAGCGCTGCGCCTCGGCGGCGGAGGTGGAGACGAGCCGCGAGGTCTCGGCGGTGAAGCGTTCGGAGTCGGCGGCCCGCAGCGCGCGCAGATTCCGGGCGGTGGCGAGCGTGTGGACCGTGACGGTCACCGCCACGCACACCAGCAGGGCGGCGGCGCCCGCCCCCCAGGCGAGCGGGGTACGTACCGGGACGGGAGCGGCGGCGACGGCCCACAGGCACAGAGCACCGGTAACGGCTGCCGATATCAGCAGGGCGAGTGCGGTCGGCCGGAGTGAAGGGCGCAATCGGAGTCCTCGGGGCGGACGGTGCGGGAGGAAGGGGACAGGTGTGGCGGATGGGGCAATCAGGATGAATCGGTGTGGTGATGGCGAAAGGGCCACAACTGGAGCTGATTGTTCCTGATCAAGTCACGGCAACTATAGGAGAATTGGCGACTTGTTTGGGGATTCCTTGTGGCCACTTCTGTATGAAATCTGGCTCGAAGTGACTTCGGCGGGTGCGCCGCGGTCGCCGATTCGCGTGTCAACCGGCGGGGCGGGCGGGTGAGTCGTGGCCTATGTGGCGTTATGCCCCCTGTGTGAAGCTTGATTTGTCACGCTCGTCGCTCGTGGGCCGGTGGCCAGCTAATGTGAGCGCTCCGGTGCAGCCGACCTGCCAGGTCGACACTGCCGTGACGAATCACCGCGCGCCTTGAAGGGGGAGGCGCCGCGCGTGGCCCCGACGGAGGACGCAGGCAACCGTGGACGCGCAAGGCCGTGGGCGGGACGAGGGCATCGACCCCGCAGACCAGTGGGTACTCAACCCTGACACCGGCGATTACGAACTGCGACTGACCCCTTCCTCAGGGCGATCGAGTGCTGCGGCCGGCGGATCCGATGCCAGGACGCCGGGACCCCGCCGCCGCTCGAAGCCGGAGGCCGCGCCCGAGGGCGACCGCGCCTCCGTGCCCGGCCAGCGGAGCGGGCGCCGGGGATCCGGCGGCGGACGCGGGGACCGCGACGAGACGCGCAGGCAGGGGAGCCGGGCGGCAGCGCCGGCGGCCGGGCGGCGCAAGGCGAAGCCCAAGAAGTCCGGCAAGAAGAAGGCCCTGGTCTGGACCGGTGGGGTCCTCGCCTTCCTGATGGTGGGCGTCGGTACCGCCGGCTATCTCCTCTACGAGCACTTCAACGGCAACATCACCTCCGTCTCCACCGACGGGGCCGGCACCGGTGGCTTCAGCAAGGACCGGGCGATCAACGTCCTCGTGATCGGGACCGACAAGCGGACCGGCAAGGGCAACGAGGGCTACGGGGACGCGGGGAGTGTCGGCCACGCCGACACCAACATCCTTTTCCATGTCTCCAAGGACCGCACGAACGCCACGGCGCTGAGCATCCCGCGCGACCTGATAACGGATATCCCGGACTGTCCGACCCAGCTGGAGGACGGCACCGAGAAGGACATCCCGGCGACCGCCGGCGGGCGCTTCAACACCAGCCTCGGACAGTCCGACCGCACCCCCAGCTGCACCATGCGGACCGTCACCGAACTGACCGGCCTGAAGGTCGACCACTTCATGGTCGCCGACTTCAACGCGGTGAAGAGCCTGACGAGCGCCGTCGGCGGCGTGGACGTCTGCCTCGCCAAGGACATCGACGACAAGGACTCGCACCTCAAGCTGTCCAAGGGCGAGCACACCATCGAGGGCGAGCAGGCCCTGGCCTTCCTGCGCACCCGGCACTCCGTCGGCTTCGGCAGCGACCTGAGCCGCATCGAGATCCAGCAGCAGTTCCTCGGCTCGCTGATGCGCAAGCTGAAGTCGAACGACACCCTCACGAGCCCCACCAAGATGTTCTCGCTCGCCGAGGCCGCCACCAAGGCGCTCACCGTCGACGACAAGATCGCCGACATCAACCAGCTCCGCAAGCTGGGCATGGAGCTGGCCTCCGTCGACCCGAAGAACATCACGTTCACCACGGTCCCGGTCCTCGACAACCCGGACGACAAGGCCACCGTCATCCTCGACAGGTCCAAGGCTCCGCAGGTCTTCTCGATGATGCGCGACGACGTCTCCTTCACCGCCGTGGAGAAGCAGGAGAAGGCCAAGGCGAAGGCCGAGGAGGCCGCCAAGCTCAAGGGTGAGATGGCCGACCCGGCCGACGTCCGGGTCGACGTCTACAACGGCGGCGCCCCCGCCGGCTCCGCCCAGAACGCCCTGGACTGGCTGCAGAACGAAAAGGATGTCCTCAAGTCCACGAACCAGGCCAACGCGGACGAGGACGTGAAGAAGACCCAGCTCGTCTACGCCCCCAACCAGGCGGACCAGGCCCGTCGGCTGGCCGACATGATGGGCCTCTCGGCCTCGGCCCTCAAGCCGACGACGACGGACGCGGGCGAGATGGACCCGATGGAGCTGACCCTCGGGCCGGACTTCACGGAGGCGGGCAGCCCGCTCTCGGCCCCGAGCAAGGCGCCGGAGGACATCCAGCGCGTGGAGGCGGACAAGGCGGTCTGCGCGAAGTAGCCGCCGGCCCTGCCGACCCCCGGCCCCTGCCCCTCCCGGGGCCGGGGGCCGTCCGGTCGCCGGCAGGAGCGAGCAGGAGAGGGACCGGAGACGGGCCGCGGGCCCGGGGCCCGTGTCGCGTCGCCCTTCCCACGGCCACCGTCCGGACACGGCATGCTGGCCGCATGGCCACCCCGCACACCGACCTCACCCGAGCCCTGGCCCGGGCCGTCCACGGCGACGTGGAGTCCGACGCGAGGGCCCGCGCACTCACGACGATGGACGCGTCCAACTACCGCAGGGTCCCGCACGCGGTCGTGGCCCCCCGGGACGCGGAGGACATCGCCGAGACGCTCCGGGTCTGCCGGGAGCACGCCACGCCGGTCGTCCCCCGGGGCGGGGGCACCTCCATCGCCGGCCAGGCCACCGGCACCGGCGTCGTCCTGGACCTCGCCCGCCACATGCGGCGGATCCTGGATCTGAACCCCGCCTCCCGGACCGCCGTCGTCCAGCCCGGCGTCGTCCTGGACGACCTGCGTGCCGCCGCCGCCCCGCACGGGCTGACCTTCGGGCCCGACCCCTCCACCCACAGCCGCTGCACGCTCGGCGGGATGATCGGCAACAACTCCTGCGGCGCGCACTCCGTGGCCTGGGGCACCACCGCCGACAACATCCGGAGCCTGCGCGTCCTGCGCTACGGCGGAGGCGAGACCCTGCACCTGGGCCGTGGCCTGCCCGACGCACCACCCGGTCTCCACGACTTCGCGGGCGCCCACCTCGCCCTCCTGCGCACCGGTTTCCCCGAACTCCCGCGCCGCATCTCCGGATACGCACTGGACGCGCTGCTCCCCGAGCGCGGCCCGGACCCCGCCCGCGCCCTCTGCGGCAGCGAGGGCACGCTCGCCGTGGTCACCGAGGCGACCGTGAGCCTCGTCGAGACGCCCCGCGCCCGCGCGCTCGCCGTCCTCGGGTACGCCGACGAGGCGGCCGCAGCCGAAGCCGCCCCCGGCCTCCTCCCGTACGGGCCGCTCACCGTCGAGGGCATGGCCGCCGACCTCGTACGCGAACCGGCCGGGCTGCCGCGCGGCGCCGCCTGGCTGTTCGTCGAGACGGGAGGCGACACCCCCGCCGAGGCCCGCGACCGGGCGGCCCGGATCGCGCGCGCCGCCGACACCCTGGACGGCACCGTCGTCACCGACCCCGCCACGATGCGGACCCTGTGGCGCGTCCGCGAGGACGCCGCCGGTACCGCGACGCGGATGCCCGACGGCAGCGAGGCGTGGCCCGGCTGGGAGGACTGTGCCGTACCGCCCGCGCGCCTCGGCCCCTACCTCCGCGACTTCCGCGCCCTGCTCGCCGAACACGGCCTGCGCGGCACGCCGTACGGGCACTTCGGCGACGGCTGCATCCACGTACGCATCGACTTCGACCTGCGGACCGAGCAAGGAGTGGCCCGCTTCCGCCGCTTCTCCGAGGACCAGGCCGCCCTCGTCGTCGGGCACGGCGGATCGCTCAGCGGCGAACACGGCGACGGGCAGGCACGGGCCGAGCTGCTGCCCCGGATGTACGGCGACGAGATGGTCGGCCTGTTCACGCGCTTCAAGGACCTCTGGGACCCGGACGGCGGCCTCAACCCCGGCATCCTCGCCCGCCCCGCACGGCTCGACGAGAACCTCCGCTTCGCCGTGCTGCCGAGCCGCCCCGTGGACGTCGCCTTCGGCTACCCCCACGACGGCGGCGACTTCTCGGCCGCCGTCAGCCGCTGCGTCGGCGTCGCCAAGTGCCGTACGGAGAAGGCGGGCCCGGACGTGATGTGCCCGTCGTTCCGTGCGACCGGCGAGGAGGAGCACTCCACCCGGGGGCGCGCCCGGCTGCTCCACGAGATGCTCGCGGGCGAGGTGATCACGGACGGCTGGCGCTCCACGGAGGTACGCGACGCGCTCGACCTGTGCGTGTCCTGCAAGGGCTGCCGCAGCGACTGCCCCGTGGGCGTCGACATGGCCACGTACAAGGCGGAGTTCCTCCACCACCACTACCGGGGCCGGCTGCGCCCCGCCGCGCACTACGCGATGGGCGGGCTGCCCCGGTGGCTGCGGGCGGCGGCGCCCTTCGCGGGCGTCGTCAACGCCCTGGCCCGGACCGGTCCGCTCGCCGCCCTGGCCAAGCGGCTCGGCGGCATCGAACCGCGCCGGAGACTCCCGGTCCTGGCACGGCAGACGCTCAGGGCATGGGCGCGGAGCCGCCCGGCCCCGGCGGCCGGGCCGCCCGTCGTGCTCTGGCCGGACACCTTCACCGACCACCTCTCGCCCGAGGTCGGCCGGGCGGCGGTCCGGGTGCTGGAGTCGGCGGGACGGACGCCGGTGCTGCCCGCCCCCGGTGTCTGCTGCGGCCTCACCTACGTGACGACGGGCCGCCTCGACGCGGCCCGCTCCGTCATGCGGCGGACCCTGGACCGGATGGGCCCGCTCCTCGGCGAACCGCTCGTCGTCCTGGAGCCGAGCTGCGCCGCCACCCTCCGTACGGACCTGCCGGAACTCCTCCCCGGTGACCCGCGCGCCGCCGCGCTCGCCGCGTCCGTCCGCACCCTGGCCCAGTACCTTCAGGAGGACGTCCCCGAGTGGACCCCGCCCCGCCTGGACCGCCCGGTCGCCGGCCAGACCCACTGCCACCAGCACGCCGTGCTCGGCGACGCCGCCGAGCGCAGGCTCCGTGAGAAGGCGGGGCTGTCCGGTGAGCTGAGCGGCGGCTGCTGCGGACTGGCGGGCAACTTCGGCTTCGAGAAGGGGCACTGGGACGTCTCCGTGGCCTGCGCGGAGGACCAGCTCCTGCCCTCCGTGCGGGCGGCCGGGCCCGGCACGGAGGTGCTGGCCGACGGCTTCTCGTGCCGCACCCAGCTGGACCAGCTGGGTGGACGCCGGGCCAGGCACCTCGCCGAGGTGCTGGCGGAGGGACTGGCGGAGGGGCTGGCCCCGGAGGGCTGAGGGCCGTCGGTGCAGCGCGCTGTCCGGCAGGCGGAGCACGTCGTGGCCGCCGGAATCCCGCCCGGCCGTCGCCGGGCGGTGGTCAGGTCCGGTGCCCGGGGGAGCCGAGCGCCACGATCTCCCGTGCCAGCGCCACCAGATGGGGCAGCGCCGGATGGCCGGGACCGTCCCGGCGGGCCAGCAGGACGGGCAGCGGCGGTGCGTCGTCCAGCGGCACGTACACGACACCGGCGTGCGGGTGCATCCCGGTGGTGGAGGCGCCCGACACCCCACTGCCCCGTCCCGCAGCGATCGCGGTGAGCCAGTCGTCGGTGTTGGCGACGGTGACGGTGGCCGCCGGCCGGTGGTGCGGGGGCCAGAGATCGAGCGTGGTCGCCCCGGAGACGGTGTTCAGGACGACCGCGCCGCCGGTCAGGTCGGCCAGGGACAGCGAGGCGCGGGCTGCCAGCGGGCCGTCGGCGGCGACGGCGGCCACCCGGCCCTCCGTGAACAGCACCTCGGTGACGAGCCCCGGGGTGTCCACGGGGCCCCGCAGCAGCGCGGCGTCCACCTCGCCCCGGGCGAGGCCCGCCGTGCGGTCGTCGATACGGAGCAGTTCGAGCGGGGTCCTGGGGTGGCGCTGCTGCCAGGTCCGCAGCAGCGGGGTGGTGTACGGGCCGAACGCGGACCAGGCGTGCCCGAGCCGCAGCGGCCGGTGGCTCAGCCGGCCGGGGTCGAGGGCCTCCTCGAAGGCGCCGACCGCGACGGCGGCCTTGTCGCGGAAGGTGACGCCCTCCGGGGTGAGGGCGAGGTGATGGGTGGAGCGGTCGACGAGCCGGACGCCCAGATGCCCTTCGAGCGAGGCGAGCGTGCGGGAGACGACGGGCTGGGTGACCCCGAGCCGGCCGGCCGCGCGGGTGACGCTGCCCTCGTCGGCGATGGCCAGGAAGGCCCGCAGGTGCCGGATCTCGATCCCGCGTCCACCGTGGTCGGCGCCCTGTCCAGTGCTCATGCGCCCGGAGCATAACGGGAGCGCAATGGGCATTTCACGGGAGGCTCGCCGGTCTCTACGGTGAGGACGTGAGCGGCTGTCGGTCAGTGCCGTACCGTATACCTCCTAGTGCATTCCACTGAACTGATGGAAGGGTTCCCGGTGAACGACCCGCGCGCAGCCGCAGAGCCGGCCGCAGCCGTCTCCGTCCCCGAGGCGGTGTCCGCGCTCGACGAGCCCGGCCACGGCCGGCCGGGCCGTCCCGGCGCCCGCCGAGCCGCACTCGGCCCGGTCGCGCTGGTGGTGGCGGGAGGGCTCTCCGTCCAGTTCGGTGCGGCGATCGCCGTCCTGCTGATGCCGCGGGCCGGTGCGCTCGGTGTGGTCACGCTCCGTCTCGCGGCGGCGGCGCTCATCCTGCTGATCGTCTGCCGGCCGAAGCTGCGCGGGCACTCGCGTGCGGACTGGGGCACCGTGGTCGCCTTCGGCGTCGCCATGGGCGGGATGAACACGCTCTTCTACCAGGCGGCCGACCGCATCCCGCTGGGCGCGGCCGTCACCCTGGAGGTGCTGGGGCCGCTGGCCTTGTCCGTCTTCGCCTCCCGTCGCCTGGTCAACCTCGTCTGGGCGGTGCTGGCGCTCGGAGGTGTCGTCCTGCTCAGCGGCGGCGGCTTCGACCGCCTGGACCCGGCCGGGGCGGCGTACGCCCTGGGCGCGGGCGCCATGTGGGCGGCGTACATCGTCTTCAGCGCCCGCACGGGCCGTCGCTTCCCGCAGGCGGACGGCCTGGCCCTGGCCATGGTCGTGGCGGCGGCGCTCTCGCTGCCCCTGGGCATCATGGAGGCCGGCTCGAAGCTGCTCGTCCCTTCCACGCTGGGCCTGGGGATCGCCGTGGCGCTGCTCAGCTCGGTCCTTCCGTACACCCTGGAACTGATGGCCCTGCGCAGGCTGCCCGCCTCCACCTTCGCGATCCTGATGAGCCTCGAACCGGCCATCGCCGCCACGGCCGGCTTCCTCATCCTCGACCAGGCCCTCTCCTCGACGGACGCCCTGGCCATCGCCCTGGTCATCGGGGCGAGCATGGGCGCGGTGCGCAGCCAGGGGCGGGCCTCCCGGAAACGCTGAGCCCGCCACTCCTGGACTTGTCCGTTCCGACTGCGCGTCCTGGCGTCCGATCCTAGGGTGGTCGCGACGACGGCCGACCTGGAGGAACACATGCCGGAACGCGACGATCTGCTGGCGCTCGTGACCGATCAGCGCACCAACTTCCTCTACACCGTCGCGGAACTCGACGACGCCGGGGCCCGCGCCCGGACGACGGTCAGCGAGCTGACCCTCGGCGGACTCCTGAAGCACCTCGGACTCGTGCAGCGCAGCTGGCTCGACGTCGTCGAGGGCACCGCCCCCGCGAAGGTGGACTGGGCGGACCTCGACCCCGACGGCAACCGGATGACCGACGGCGAGACGGTGCCCGGGCTGCTGGAGGCCTTCCACACGGCGGCGGCCGACTTCGACCGTACGGTTCGCGAGGAGGCCGACCTCGACCGCGAGGTCACGCTGCCCTCGTATCCCTGGTCACCCCCGGAGCCGGACGTCTGGACCGTCCGCCGCGTCCTGTGGCACGTCTTCCGCGAGATCGCCCACCACAGCGGTCACGCCGACATCATCCGCGAGGCGCTGGACGGTGCCAGCACCACGGCGAGGATGGCCGAGGCGGCGTCGAAGGGGCAGTGACGCGGGCCCCGGGCGGCGTCACCGTGCCGGGCGCGGGCGTGAGGAGCACGATGGAAGGGAGCGAAGGAAGGAGGCCCGCGCATGGGAGCCGTCAAGGAGACCGATGAGTACGCCGGGCTGTACTCCCACACCCCCTCCCAGGCCGAGGGCGACCGCGCGGAGTAGGAGCGGGGTGTGGGTCAGCCGTCGACCGGAAGGATCCGGAAGGCGGTCAGGCCGGGGGGCAGTGCGCCGGCCCTCCGTCCCCGGCCACCGGGCCGGCTGACGCGCGTCTCGGCGGGGCGTGCGACGCGCGACCGGAAGGCGTGGATGCGGCCCCGATAGAATCATGCAAGCACGCTTGCTTGTTTTGCGGGGCGCTGGCATGCTCCGGGGCACACCGCCACGCCCCGAGGGGAGCGCACCGTGCCCGACGCATCGGCCGTGACCGCCGCCGTGCTCGACGACCTGCGTGAGGAGAGCGACGAACTCGACCTGCTGGTAGCGGGGTTGAGCGCGCACGAGTGGACCGTGGAGACCCCTGCCCAGGGGTGGACCGTCGCCCACCAGATCGCCCACCTCAACTGGACCGACGAGGTGGCCCTGGTCGCCGCCACCGAGCCGGACGCCTTCGCCGCCGAGGTCGACAGGGCCCTGGCCGCCCCCGGGACCTTCGTCGACGAGGCGGCCGAGGAGGCCGTCACCGCCCTGACGCCCCAGGCGCTGCTCGTGGAGTGGCGGGCCGGACGGGCCCGGCTGCAGGAGGTCCTGCGCGCGGCTCCCGACGGGACGAAACTGCCCTGGTACGGGCCGCCCATGAGCCTCGCCTCGATGGCGACCGCCCGGCTGATGGAGACCTGGGCGCACGGCCAGGACGTCGCCGACGCGCTCGGCGTGACCAGGAAGCCCACCGCCCGGCTGCGGCACGTCGCCAGGATCGGCGTACGGGCCCGGGACTACGCCTACTTCGTCCGTGGCGAGCAACCGCCCGCCGAGCAGTTCCGGGTGGAACTCCGTGCCGAGGACGGCGGGTCGACCGTGTACGGCCCCGAGGGCGCAGCCCAGCGGGTCACCGGTCCGCTCCTCGACTTCTGCCTGCTCGTCACCCAGCGCGCCCACCGCGACGACCTCGCCGTCGAGGCGGTGGGCCCGGACGCCCGGCGGTGGCTGGACATCGCGCAGGCCTTCGCCGGACCCGCCGGCGCCGGACGCCCCCCGAAGGCGGACCGATGACCCGGCCTCTGCGCATCGGCAACGCGTCCGGCTTCTACGGCGACCGCTTCGACGCCGTGCGCGAGATGCTCACCGGCGGCCCGCTGGACGTCCTCACCGGGGACTACCTCGCCGAACTCACCATGCTGATCCTCGGCCGGAGCCGGCTCAAGGACCCGAAGCGCGGCTACGCCACGACGTTCCTGCGGCAGCTGGAGGAGAGCCTGGGGCTCGCCCACGAGCGGGGCGTGAAGATCGTCACCAACGCCGGCGGGCTGAATCCGGCCGGACTCGCCGACGCCGTACGGGAGCTCGCGGACCGCACCGGCGTGCCCGTGCGCGTCGCCCACGTCGAGGGCGACAGTCGCCCCGTGCCCGACGGCCACCTCACCGCCAACGCCTACCTCGGAGGCGGAGGCATCGCCGCCTGCCTCCGCGCCGGGGCCGACATCGTGGTCACCGGCCGGGTCACCGACGCCGCCCTCGTCACCGGACCCGCCGCCGCCCACTTCGGCTGGGGACCAGGCGACCACGACGCCCTCGCCGGAGCCGTCGTCGCCGGCCACGTCCTGGAGTGCGGCACCCAGGCCACCGGAGGCAACTACGCCTTCTTCGGCGACCACGACGTCCGCCGCCCCGGCTTCCCGCTCGCCGAGATCCACGAGGACGGCAGCAGCGTCATCACCAAGCACGACGGCACCGGCGGGGTCGTCGACACCGGAACCGTCACCGCGCAGCTGCTGTACGAGACCGGCGGCGCCCGCTACGCGGGACCCGATGTCACCGCCCGGCTCGACACCGTGACCCTGGCACCGGACGGGCCCGACCGGGTGCGGATCAGCGGCGTACGCGGTGAAGCCCCGCCGCCCACGCTGAAGGTCGGGCTGACCCGGCTCGGCGGGTGGCGCAACGAGGTCGTCTTCGTGCTGACGGGCCTCGACATCGACGCCAAGTCCCGCCTCGTGCGGGACCAGTTCGCCGACGCCCTGGACCGTGCCGGCTCCGAGCCCGCCGAGGTGCGCTGGGACCTCGTGCGCACCGACCGGGCCGACGCCGCCACCGAGGAGACCGCGAGCGCCCTGCTCCGGCTCGTCGTGCGCGACCCGGACGCGGACGCTGTCGGCCGCGCGGTGTCCGGGGCCGCCGTCGAGCTCGCCCTCGGCAGCTACCCGGGCTTCCATGTGACCGCCCCGCCCGGGAAGGGCGCGCCGTACGGCGTGTTCGAGGCCGCGTACACACCGGCCGGCGAGGTCGAGCACGTCGCCGTGCTGCCCGACGGGTCCCGGGAGAGCGTCCCGGCGGCGGGACCGTACGCGGAGCTCGCGGAGGTGGATGAGCCGGACCTGCCCGAGCCGCTGCCCGCCGGCCCCACCCGCACCGCGCCCCTCGGAGCCGTCGCGGGGGCCCGCAGCGGCGACAAGGGCGGGGACGCCAACGTCGGCGTGTGGGTGCGCGGTGACGACGCCTGGCGGTGGCTGGCCCACGAACTGACCGTCGACCGCTTCAGGGAGCTGCTGCCCGAGACGGCGGAACTCACCGTCGTACGCCATGTCCTGCCCCGGCTGCGGGCGCTCAACTTCACCGTCCACGGCCTTCTCGGCGAAGGCGTCGCCGCGCAGGCGCGCTTCGACCCGCAGGCCAAGGCGGTGGGGGAGTGGCTGCGGTCCCGGCACGTCGCCGTTCCCCTGCATCTGCTCGACGAGGACGAACCGGAGGCGCACGCATGACCGTCCTGCCCACCGCGCTCGACACCGCGGGCCCCGAGTACGCCGCCCACCGGGAGGCCATGCTCGAGAAGCTCGCCGAGCTGGACAGCGAGCACGCCAAGGCCCTGGCGGGCGGCGGCGAGAAGTACGTGGCACGCCATCGGGCGCGGGGCAAGCTCCTCGCCCGTGAGCGGATCGAGCTGCTGGTCGACCCGGACACCCCCTTCCTGGAGCTGTCCCCGCTCGCCGCCTGGGGCAGCGACTACGCGACCGGAGCCTCGCTCGTCACCGGGATCGGGGTGATCGAGGGCGTGGAGTGCCTGATCACCGCCAACGACCCGACCGTGCGCGGCGGCGCCTCCAACCCCTGGACCCTGAAGAAGGCCCTGCGCGCCAACGAGATCGCCTTCGCCAACCGGCTGCCCTGCATCTCGCTCGTGGAGTCCGGAGGCGCGGACCTGCCCTCGCAGAAGGAGATCTTCATCCCCGGAGGGTCCCTCTTCCGTGACCTCACCAGGCTCTCGGCCGCCGGAATCCCCACGGTGGCGGTCGTGTTCGGCAACTCCACGGCGGGCGGGGCGTACGTCCCCGGCATGTCCGACCACACCGTGATGATCAAGGAGCGGTCCAAGGTGTTCCTCGGCGGCCCGCCGCTGGTGAAGATGGCCACGGGCGAGGAGAGCGACGACGAGTCGCTCGGCGGCGCCGAGATGCACGCCCGCACCTCCGGACTCGCCGACCACTACGCCGTGGACGAGCACGACGCGCTGCGCCAGGCCCGCCGGATCGTCGCCCGGCTCAACTGGCGCAAGGCGCATCCCGATCCGGGACCCGTCGAGCCGCCGAAGTACGACGAGGACGAGCTGACCGGGATCGTCCCCGGTGACCTCAAGGTCCCCTTCGACCCGCGCGAGGTCATCGCCCGGCTCGTCGACGGCTCGGACTTCGACGCCTTCAAGCCGCTCTACGGGACGAGCCTGGTCACCGGCTGGGCACGCCTGCACGGCTATCCCGTCGGCATCCTCGCCAACGCGCAGGGCGTGCTGTTCAGCGAGGAGTCGCAGAAGGCCGCGCAGTTCATCCAGCTCGCCAACCAGCGCGACATCCCCCTGCTCTTCCTGCACAACACCACCGGCTACATGGTCGGCAAGGAGTACGAGCAGGGCGGCATCATCAAGCACGGCGCCATGATGATCAACGCGGTGTCCAACTCCAGGGTTCCGCACCTCTCCGTCCTGATGGGCGCCTCCTACGGCGCCGGGCACTACGGCATGTGCGGCCGGGCCTACGACCCCCGCTTCCTCTTCGCCTGGCCCAGCAGCAAGTCGGCCGTCATGGGACCCCAGCAGCTCGCGGGTGTCCTCTCGATCGTCGCCCGCGCCTCCTCCGCGGCGAAGGGGCTGCCCTACGACGACGAGGCCGACGCCGGGCTGCGCGCCATGGTGGAGCAGCAGATCGAGTCCGAGTCGCTGCCGATGTTCCTTTCGGGGCGGTTGTACGACGACGGGGTCATCGACCCGCGCGACACCAGGACCGTCCTCGGGATGTGCCTGTCAGCGATCCATACGGCACCGGTCGAAGGCGCGCGCGGCTTCGGCGTCTTCCGGATGTGAGGAATCGGATGATCACCGCACTGCTGGTCGCCAACCGGGGCGAGATCGCCTGCCGGATCTTCCGCACCTGCCGTGAGCTGGGCATATCAACCGTCGCCGTGTACTCCGACGCGGACGCCGGCGCCCTGCACGTACGGGAGGCCGACACCGCCGTACGCCTGCCGGGCGCCGCGCCCGCCGACACGTATCTCCGAGGCGACCTCGTCGTCGCCGCCGCCCTCGCGGCGGGCGCCGACGCCGTGCACCCGGGGTACGGCTTCCTCTCGGAGAACGCCGGCTTCGCCCGGGCTGTGCAGGACGCCGGCCTCGTCTGGGTGGGGCCGCCGGTCAAGGCCATCGAGCTGATGGCCTCCAAGACCAGGGCCAAGGAGCTGATGGCAGCCGCCGGTGTGCCGCTGCTGGCTCCGGTCGACCCGGACGCCGCCACCGTCGCCGACCTCCCCCTGCTGCTGAAGGCGGCGGCGGGCGGCGGCGGCCGGGGGATGCGGATCGTCCGGGAACTCTCCTCGCTGCCATCTGAGTTGACCGCCGCCTCCGCCGAGGCGGCCGGGGCCTTCGGGGACGGCGAGGTCTTCGCCGAGCCGTACGTCGAACGGGGCCGGCACGTCGAGGTCCAGGTCATGGCGGACGGGCAGGGCACGGTGTGGGCGCTGGGAACCCGTGACTGCTCCCTCCAGCGACGGCACCAGAAGGTCGTCGAGGAGGCCCCGGCACCCGGCCTGGACGACGCGCTGCGCGGGCGGCTGCGTGACGCGGCCGTCGCGGCGGCGCAGGCGGTGGGCTACCGGGGCGCGGGAACCGTCGAGTTCCTCCTGTCGTCGGAAGGCCGCCCCTACTTCCTGGAGATGAACACCCGGCTCCAGGTCGAACACCCGGTCACGGAGGCGGTGTTCGGCCTCGATCTCGTCGCCCTGCAACTGCGGATCGCGGAGGGCGGGCCGCTGCCCGCCGCCGCGCCCCCCGAGCCGTCCGGGCACGCCGTCGAGGCCCGCCTCTACGCCGAGGACCCGGCCCGTGACTGGCAGCCGCAGACCGGAGCACTGCTCACGCTCGACGTGCCGGACGAACCGGGCATCCGCCTCGACACCGGATACACCGGCGGCGACACCGTCGGGGTGCACTACGACCCCATGCTCGCCAAGGTCGTCGCGCACGCCCCCACCCGCGCCGAGGCGGTCCGTCTCCTCGCCCGCGCCCTCGAACGCGCCCGTATCCACGGCCCGGTCACCAACCGCGAGCTGCTGGTACGGTCCCTGCGCCACCCGGACTTCACCAGGGGACGCCTCGACACGGGCTTCTACGACCGGCACCTGGCCGCACTGACGGCGACCGACGGCCCCGCTGCGGACTCCGCCCGCCGTCTCGCCGCCACCGCCGCCGCGCTCGCGCTCGCCACCGCCCTGGCCCTCACCGG